>JAUIHI010000047.1 GCA_030432295.1 Anaerolineae bacterium
GGTGCGCTTTTGATCGCCTGCTCGATTTGCTTCAATTCGGTTTCGTTCAGTTGATACTTCAGTTGTTTTGGCATTCCTTCAGTATGCCATCAACTGCCAGAAATCTAAAAACTTTCTCGGCTCTACTAAGATTTCGCAGATTTCATCCGTGTTTATCAGCGTTCATCAGTGGCTCAAAGGCTTTTTGCAAGAGTGTCAACGATACAACCCTTGCGGGTCCAACTCTTCCCGAATCAGTCGTAGCTCTTCGGCGGACGGCGCAGGGGTTTCACCCACTATTTCCGCCATGCGTAGAGGCCAGCCCACCTCTGCCTGCACATCCGCTGGGGAGATGCCGGGATAGCATTCGATCAGTTGCATCTCCCGCTGCGGGTTGGCGAAGTCGAAGAGTGCTTTGTCGGTGATGACCGTTTGCGGTCCACCGCCGGGCAGCCCCAGTCGGGCACGCGCGTCGCCGCCGGTCAGATGGCCGGGGCTGGTTTGAAAGTCCAACTTTCTTACAAAAGCCCGCTTCGACAGACGCATAATCATCAAAACGCTGCGGGCGTTGGTGGCAATTTCACAGGCGCCGCCGCTGCCGGGCAGACGCACTTTGGGGCTGGCGTAGTCGCCGACGACAGTTGTGTTCAGATTGCCGAAGCGGTCGATCTGCGCGCCGCCCAGCAGAGCCACATCCACCAACCCCCGCTGCAAATAGAGACCGAAGAGATCGGCCATCGAAACCGCGGCCAGCGCGCCGGTTACCAGGGACGGGTCGCCGATGGAAAGGGGCAGTCGGGCCGGGCGTGCGCCGTAGACCCCGGCTTCGTAGATTAGCTCCAGTTCCGGCGCGACGGTGTAGCGGGCCAGGTTGCAGGCGCTGTTGGGCAGCCCCACGCCCACAAAGACCGTGCGCGCCCCGGCCAGTTGGCGCGCGGCCACGACAATCATCATTTCTGAGGGGCTGTAGGTGTTTGGAGTCATCTGGGTTATTCCCTACCTATTATCTGAACCAAGACGATTGACGAAGGACGATAGACGAACGATAGGATAAACTTTTCGTTCGTCTATCGTCCTTCGTCCGCGGTCATCCGTATGCGCCGTAGTCCACTGGCCCGGCCAGAGCGGGACGGGGACGCAATTTCTCCAGTCGCTCCTCGCCCAGTTTCGCCAGATATTCGGCTCGGTCTGCCACGCCGAAGACCCATTCGTCCAGCCAGGCGTCGGTGCTGGCCTGCTCTCGCGAGATGGCGTCCCATTCCAGATAGGCGTCGTTGTCCCGGTCGTGATAGCCCTGGACGTAGGATGGATGACAACCGTAGGGTTCGCAGACCACTGCGTCCACAATCAGGCCGGGGATGAGGGTGCGGTTGGGATCGGCCCGGATCACTGCCTCGTCCACAATCTCCTCGGCCACCACGATCACCCGATCCGCGGCAAAGGCCACTTCCTTTTGCATCCCCACCAGCCCCCAGAGATGGGCATTGCCCTGGGCGTCGGCCCGCTGCACGTGGACAATCGCCACATCCGGGTGGATGGCGGGCACAACCGCAATCGGCCCGGAGCCGTAGGGGTCGTCGATGGTACGTATGCGGGGATTCACGCTGGGCAGATCGCTCCCCGCGTAGCTGCGCAGGGGATAGAAGGGCAGGTTCGACGCGCCGGCCAGATAGCGGGCCACCAGCCCGAAGTGGGAATACTCCTCCAGTTCCAGGGGACGGGGAATCCCCTTCTCCACGGCCCGGCGGATGCAATGGAGCGAACCCACGCCCGGATTGCCCAGATAGGCGAAGACCAGCCCGCGGGCCACCCCCGCCGCAATCATCTGATCGTAGAGCAGGTCTGGCGTCATGCGAATCAGCGTCAGCTCCCGGCGGCCCTGGCGGATGATCTCGTGGCCCGCGGCGAAGCAGATGAAGGCGGTGAAGCCCTCAATGGCAACGCTCTCCCCGTCGTGGACGTGGGCGGCGATGGCGTCGTGCATGGAAAGGAGTTTGCTGGGCATTGGGCGGTGGGGGTGGTTGAACAGTTGATTGGTTGAGTATACATTGGCGAGCGGTGGTAGGCAATCTGTGATTGTGACCAGGGCAATCGCGAGTTGGGAAGTAAGGGAGTGAATCCGCCGATTGAGTAGGCGATAAGGCTATTTTCCCTGAGAACTCAGGTCCCATCGCCGTATCGAAATCCAGGATTTGCGACCGTTCGGCCCGACTGGGCTTCGATACACCGCCTGAAGGCGGCACTCAGCCGGCGTCGGTCCTCACTACCACCTACTCGCGATTGCCCTGTGATTGTGACTCTTCTTATTTGACAGAGCAATGGGATCGGATGTACAATTTTTGTATACCCCCCCCAGGGGGGTGGGGATTAGCACGAACGGGCAGAACCAGAAAGGACGAGCATTGGACAGCGCAACCCGCACAGCAGTCACCCGCCGCCTGGCAAGCGCGGCGGGCCACGTAAAAGGCATCGAGCGGATGGTGGAGGAAGACACCTACTGCATCGACGTCATCAAACAGATTCAGGCTGTGCAGGCTGCGCTCAACAAAGTCAGCGCGCTTATTCTGGACAACCACCTGCGCACCTGCGTCACCGCGGCCATCCAGGGTGATGACGCAGCCGAGCGGGAAGCTGTGCTGCACGAGATTACCAGTGTGTTTGAATTGACGAACTGACGGCAGACCGCGGACGACAGACGGCGCGGTCCGGCGCTATCGCGGTCTGCGGTCCGCCGTCCGCGGTCAGCACAACAACCAATTTTCACGAAAGGATCACTCCAATGACCACCAAAACCTTCACCGTTCCCAACATTAGTTGCAACCATTGCGTCCACACCGTCAAGACGGAAGTGGGCGATCTGGCTGGTGTCCAGTCTGTGGCCGCCGACGCCGAAACCAAAGAGGTCACAGTCGCCTGGGACGCGCCCGCGGATTGGGCGAAGATTGAAGCATTGCTGAAAGAGATCAACTACGCGCCAGCGGCTTAACGCCCCTATAAGGGTATTAGGTATTGGATATTTCGTTGGCAAGATTTTCCCAACGAAATATCCAATACCTAATACCCAATAACCAGACATCTCCGCATTTCAGGAGGATTTGTATGTCAACAACCCGTCAACTCACCGTTCCCGTTATCGGGATGACCTGCGCCAACTGCGTCGCGTCGGTGGAGCGCAACAGCAAAAAGGCCAGCGGCGTGGCCGATGCTGCGGTCAATTTTGCCAGCGAAAAGCTGACCATCAGCTACGACCCGGCCATCCAGAAACCCAAAGAGGTGCTGGTCGATGTGATGGCGCGGGTGGAAAAGGCGGGCTATACCATCCCCGTCGCGGAGATTGACCTGCCCATCACCGGGATGACCTGCGCCAACTGTGTGGCGACAGTCGAGCGCACCCTCAACCGGCTGGACGGGGTGGTGGAAGCGACGGTCAACTTTGCCAGCGAAAAGGCCAGCGTGCGCTACATTCCCGGCACAATCGACCGGGGCGAAATGGCCGCGGCTGTGCGCAAGGCGGGCTACGATGTGGTGGAAGCAGCCGAGGGTGAAGAGGCCGAAGACGCGGAGGCCGCGGCTCGTGCCGCCGAAATCCGCCACCAGCAGACCCGGCTGATTGTGGGCATTATTTTCAGCCTGCCTCTCTTCCTCTTTAGTATGTCCAGAGATTTGGGCTTTCTCGGTCACTGGGCGCACGACGCCTGGGTGAACTGGCTCTTCCTGATCCTGGCCACGCCCGTGCAATTCTACGTGGGCTGGGACTACTACACCGGGGCATACAAGAGCCTGCGCAACGGCAGCGCCAATATGGACGTGCTGGTGGCGATGGGATCGTCGGTCGCTTATCTTTACAGTGTGGCCGTCCTCATCGCCAAAACTCTGGGAAGTAGCGCGCTGGGCGATCACGTCTACTTCGAGACTTCCGCGGTGATTATCACACTGATTGTGCTGGGCAAACTGCTGGAAGCCCAGGCCAAAGGCCAGACCAGCGCGGCCATCAAAAAACTGATGGGCTTGCAGGCCAAGACGGCCCGGGTGGTGCGCGGCGGCGAGGAGATGGACATTCCCATCGCCAATGTAATTGTCGGCGACCGGGTGATTGTGCGCCCCGGCGAGAAGATTCCTGTGGATGGGGTCGTCGTCTCCGGTGGGTCGTCGGTGGACGAGAGTATGCTCACCGGCGAGAGTCTGCCCGTCTCCAAAGCTGAGGGCGATAAAGTCATCGGTGCCACGCTGAACAAGCAGGGGTTGCTCCAATTTGAAGCGACGGCTGTGGGGCGTCAGACCGCCCTGGCCCAGATCGTCAAACTGGTGGAGCAGGCCCAGGGTAGCAAAGCACCCATCCAGCGGGTGGTGGATCAGGTCTCTGCCTACTTTGTGCCCGCTGTGATCGGGCTGGCGGTGCTCACATTTGTCGTCTGGTACTTTGCCGGGGCTGGCTTCGTACCTGCGCTCCTGCGGCTGATTGCGGTGCTGGTCATCGCCTGCCCCTGCGCGATGGGGCTGGCGACACCAACTTCCATAATGGTGGGTGTGGGCAAAGGTGCAGAGAATGGCATCCTCTTCAAAAACAGCGCGGCCCTGGAACAGGCCCATAAGCTGCAAGTAATTGTGCTGGACAAGACGGGCACGATTACCCGGGGTGAGCCGTCGGTCACCGATGTGGTGAGCAGTGAACAGTCAGCAGTGAACGGTGAGCAGTTGCTGCGCCTGGCCGCTTCGGCTGAGCGCGGTTCGGAACATCCCCTGGGGGAGGCGATTGTGCGGGCGGCCAAAGCGCAGGGATTGGCCCTGGCCGAGCCGAGCGGATTCCAGGCCATCGCCGGTCACGGCATCGGCGCCCAGGTGGACGGCCACGCAGTGCTGTTGGGCAATCTGCGCCTGATGGAGCAGGAGAAAGTCGGGCTGAACGGTCTCGGACCCAAAGCAACGAAATTGCAGGAAGAGGCCAAGACGGTCATGTGGCTGGCGGTGGACGGTCAAGCCAGCGCGCTGATCGGCGTGGCGGATACGATTAAAGAGGGGTCGAAAGAGGCGATTGCGGCCATGCACAAATTGGGCTTGCAGGTGGCAATGGTCACCGGCGACAACCAGGCCACGGCCAACGCCATCGCCGCTGAAGTGGGTATCGATCGGGTCTTTGCCGAAGTGCTGCCCGGCGACAAAGCCCAGCACGTGGCCGCGCTGCAGAAGGAAGGCTACCGGGTGGCGATGGTGGGTGACGGTATCAACGACGCTCCGGCCCTGGCCCAGGCCGATGTGGGTATTGCCATCGGCACAGGCACGGACGTGGCGATGGAGACCGCCGATGTCACACTGATGCGGGGCGACCTGCGCAGCGTGTCCCAGGCCATTGCCCTCTCCAAAGCGACGATGCGCAACATCCGTCAGAATCTGGGCTGGGCCTTTGGCTACAATATCGCCCTCATCCCCATCGCCGCGGGGATTCTGGCCCCGTTCGCCTGGGCGCCAGACTTTCTGCAGCAGTTGCATCCGATTTTGGCTGCGGGCGCGATGGCCTTCAGCAGTATCAGCGTTGTCACCAATGCCCTGCGGCTGCGGAGGGTAAAAGTTTAGTTGAACGGTTGAATAGTTGATTGGGATGAAGAGTACGCGTCCCCAATCAACTATTCAACCGTTCAACCATTTCCATTTTTCTTATATTTTTTATAATAATTGACACCGTTCCGCCGCCTGTGCTATACTGCCATCCGTAGTTATTAGTGTTCATCAGTGGCTGGTCTTAAGGCGTGACAGATGGTTCGCAAGCACATTCTGGACATTCTAAAGCGGCGCAAGCAGGCGACAGTCGGTGAACTGGCGCGCCAGTTGGATATGGCCCCGGTTTCCGTGCGCTACCATTTGGACATTTTGCAGGGCGACAATCTGATCGAAGTAGGCAAAGTCCAGCGGGAAGGCAGCGTCGGACGGCCCAAGCAGGTCTATATGCTGACCGGCGAGGCCGCCGACCATTTCCCCGATAATTTTGCCGGGTTGACCAGCGGTCTGTTGCGTCAAATGAAGGGTCTGCTGCCCGCGGAACAGGTGCAATCGGCCTTCTGTTGCATGGCCCAGGAGATGGCCCGGGAGTTGTCCGGCCCATCTGCAAACGACGAAAGCCTCTCCCGGCGTATGAACCGGGTGGTGGACTTCCTCAACGAGCGGGGCTATTTTGCCCGTTGGGAAGAGGAGCCGAGCGGCCAAAGCGCGCTGCTGCATACGTCCAACTGCCCCTATGCAGGGGTGGCCGACCAGCACCGGGAACTCTGCGCGATGGACCTGGAACTGATGCAGAACCTGACCGGCAAGCAGTGCGAACGGGTTTTTTCTCTGGCCGAAGAGGGCAATGCCTGTACGTATCGCTTTCTAATGGGTGAAGGCGTGTTAGAGCGGGTAGGCAGTAAAATCGAATTTTCTTATTGAGCCGAAGAAGTTCAACTTCTCACAACCGCTTCCTCTGGGGGCAACGAAAATTATGCCGACGATTGTACGGCGTTTGGACACAGAAAATAACGGGGCTGACATTCCCCTGGACACCCGCCCGGCGGTGAAGCATCGCTCCCAGCGCACGGGCTACGGCCAGGTGGATATTTCGCCCGCGCCGGCCCATTTCCCGATTGAGCAGATGCACGACAGCTACGGGCGACGCATCCACTATCTGCGTATCAGCCTGACCGACGCCTGCAATCTGCGCTGCGTCTACTGTATGCCGGAAAATATGACTTTTCGTCCCCGCCACGAGTTGATGAGCGACGAAGAGATTCTGCATCTGGTCAAAGTGGGGGCCAGCCTGGGTGTGGAGAAAATCCGGCTGACCGGCGGCGAGCCGTCTATCCGTCCCGGTGTGGTGGAACTGGTGCGGGGCATTGCAGCCGTCCCCGGCATCCGGGACATTGCGATGACGACGAATGCCCTGCTGCTGGACGAACTGGCCCAGCCTCTGGCCGACGCGGGTCTGCGCCGGGTGAACATCAGCATCGACACAATGGATGCGGACAAATTCCACAGCATCACCCGCTGGGGTCACATCGAAGATGTGTGGAAGGGGATTTACGCTGCCGAGGCCGCTGGTCTACTTCCCATCAAATTGAACGCCGTCGTCACCCGTAACTTCAACGACGGCCAGGATGTGGTGGATTTGGCCCGCTTGACGCTGGAGCGGGATTGGGAAGTGCGCTTTATTGAGATGATGCCCTTTGGCGAAGTCTCCGACTTCCAGCAGACGAATGTGGTGACGTACAAAGAGATTCGGGATACGGTCGAGGCCGAGTTTGGCCCGTTGGAAGAGGCCAGCTACGACTTTGTGGACCCCAGTCGCCCCTTCCGCATCGCCGGCGCAAAGGGTACGCTGGGCTTTATCAGCAGTGTGACGGAACCTTTTTGCCAGGGCTGTGGCCGGGTGCGTCTGACCGCTGACGGCAAGCTGCGTCTCTGTCTGCTGCGGGACGACGAAGTGGACCTGCTCACGCCCTTGCGTCAGGGAGCCACGTTTGACGAGATGCGGGAACTGATGCGGGAAGGCGCGTTTCACAAGCCCTGGGGTCACGGTCTGGCGGACGGCAATTTTGCCCACAATCGGGCGATGAACCAGATCGGCGGCTAAAAAGCGGCTTGAACAAATCGACAATCAACTGGTATAATTTTGCCACCTATTCTTTTTCAAGTTTTTTCGAGGAGACAAAACAATGGAATTGGTTATGACTGAAGTCCAGACCGGCATTACATTGACCGAGACGGCTGCCCAAAAGTTGGGTGTGATTTTGGATCAGAAGGGCGTGAAAGATACCCACGCACTGCGTGTTTTTGTCAAGGGTGGTGGCTGCGGCGGTATGCAGTACGGCATGACCTTTGACGACAATGTGCAGGAGAGCGACGAAGTATACACCCAATTCGGGATGCGTGTGGTGGTGGACCCGACGAGTATGTTCTACATCAACGGGGCCAGCATCGACTACATCGACAACCTGATGGGTGGCGGCTTCCACATCGAGAATCCGAACGCGGTCAGCTCCTGTGGCTGCGGAAGCAGCTTCCGCACGGCAGGCGCACCCGAAGCAGCAGCCGGCGGCGGTTGTGGCAGCGGTTGTGGTCACTAAATCGACCGGTTGAAGTAGAGAGAATACAGGAGGCGAGGGCCAGCGTTTGCCCTCGCCTTCCTTTTGTCCCGTGAGATGAAAAACGGTATGCGGAATGGGCAGATAGCAAATCCGTGTCCGTTTTTTGCAGAGTAGTGTATGCCAACACGCGTCTATACCCTAACCGAAGCACGCAAGGCACTGCCCCGGGTTCGCCGGTTGATGGGGGAAGTGCAGTCGGCGCGGGCGGAGATATTGCGTCTGCGCCCGGAAGCCTGGCCCGCCCTGCGCAAAGCCGCGGGCAACGGGGGTAATGTGGCTGCGGGTCAACTGCTGGCCCATTTTGCCCGGCTGGAAGCGGGTGTCAAAGGCATCGGTCAATTGGGTGTGCTGGTGAAAGACCCCGACTCCGGTCTGGTCGATTTTCTGGCCCGACGCAGGGGCAAAGAAGTCTACATCTGCTGGCGGTATGGCGAGGATGAACTGGCCTGGTGGCACGACATTCAGGCCGGTTTTGCCGGACGGCAGCGGATTCGGGATGATGATTTTGACGCGTGAAATGTGTAATTGCCCCAAGTTGAGTGAGACATAAGACGTGAGATCGCCGACCTTTTTCACGTTTCACACCTCACGTTTCTTCGGGGATAAAGGACTGTTCTGATGACTATTTCTGCGCCTCTCAACGAGCGCATCCAGCAGGTATTGGACGACTATCGCCCGACCCTTTATCGGGACGGGGGCGATGTGCAACTGCTGAAGGTGGATGAAAATGGCGTGGCTCACGTCAAAATGCTGGGCGCGTGTATCGATTGCCCCATCAGCCTGCTCACAATGAAGCTGGGCATTCAGCGCCTGCTCAAAGAAAATTTTGCCGAAATTACCGGTGTCAACGCCATCACCGATCTGGATATTTCGGCGCTCTATAACCGACCCGCACCCGTTGCATAATTTGAGGTTCACTTATGCCTAATCCCTACGGCGCGCCGGAGATCAGCGCGCAAGAAGTCTCCGATAAACTCGACAAGGGCGAAAAGTTTGTTCTGCTCGATGTGCGCGAACGCCAGGAGTTGGCCCAGGCATCCTTTGCCGATGGCACATTTGAGATCGTCCCTCTGAGTGAACTGGCCCAGAAAAGGCTGGACGCGCTCACGCCTGCGCTGCTGGACAAAGACGCGGAGATCGTCGCCTTTTGTCACAGAGGCGTGCGCAGCGCCCAGGTAACAATGTGGCTGAAGGACCAGGGCTGGACGAATGTGCTGAGTATGGCCGGGGGCATCGACGCCTGGGCCAAGCAGATCGACCCGGGCGTGGGGATGTATTGAGCGAATTGTGAGGGGCGAATTGCGAATTATGCGTTCAATTCGCAATTCATCCCTCGCAACTTTTGCTCCGTATGACAAGCGTCCGAAACCAGACCAGCTAATTTTTATCAAAAGTCTTAGAATAATTTGGGCGCTCTTGCCCGCTATGATACACTGAAATTCGTTTTGGGTCCGCGGGCAACCGTCCGATCCGTCCTATTCTCGTGAATAGTTCCATTCTTCTGCAAGAGGAGGAGACAACTATGCGTGTAGCTCTCATCAATCCACGCTTTCGTCTACCCATTGACACCCGCACCACACCCCATCTGGGCTTGGCCTATCTCGCCGCGGTCAGCGAGAAGCGGGGCGACGAGGTGATTATTTTTGACGCGGATGTGGAACGCAAATCCGTGGCAGAGTTCGTGCAGGAGTTTCGTCCGCATATTGTGGGCATTACGGCTAACACCCCACAGGTGAAGCAGGCCTGGCGCACAGCCCGGGACATCAAAGAAGTCTACGACTGCCCAATTGTGCTGGGTGGTCCTCACGTCTCTGTGCTGCCTGAAGAGAGCTGCGAGAAGCCCTACGTGGATATTGTCGTGCGTGGCGAGGGCGAGGATGCCTGGATTGACATCAGCAACCGGCTGGAGGCGTTTCTAAAAGATCAGCCCTACAGTACAGAAGCCTTTATGCACTCGGAAAATGAAATTTTCGTCGACTGCGAGGGGCTGACCTACAAGACCACCGACGGGCAGATTCACAACAACCCGGACCGCACTCCTATCGCTGACCTGGACGGCCTGCCCTGGCCCGCCTACCATCTCTTTCGGATGGAAAAGTACACAAATCTCCAGCCCGCCACGGATCACGTGGATGGGGCGCGCAGCTTCAGTATTATGACCAGCCGGGGCTGCCCCTATCGCTGTACTTTCTGCTCCCAATCGATTATGCCCATCAAATGGCGCAGCCGCAGCCCGGAAAATGTGCTGCTGGAATGGCGGCATCTGGTGGAGGATATGGGCGCGCAGGAGATCGGTATTCTGGACGACAGTGCCAACATCCGTGTCAAGCGGCTGGAAGAATTGGCCCATCTGCTCATCGAGAATAAGCTGAATCACGTGCCCTGGATTTTTGTCAACGGTATTCGGGCCAATCTGGCCAGTTTGGAACTGCTCACGCTGCTCAAGCAGGCGGGTCTGCGCCGGGTAGCCTTTGGCGTGGAGACCGGCGACGAGGACATTCTGCTCACCATCGACAAGAAAGTCGATCACGACACCATCCGCCAGGCTTTCAAGAACGCCAAGGCCATCGATCTAGAAACCATCGCCTTTATGATTATCGGGCTGCCCGGCGAAACCCGGGAGACGATGCAGAAGACGATTGATTTTGCCATCGAACTCGACCCGATTATCGCCAACTTCTCGATGATGACGCCCTATCCGGGCACAAAAGTCTATGAGATTGTCAAGCGCCAGGGCCGTTTCCTGATCAACGACTGGGAAGATTACGTCTTTTTTGATCAGCAGGCCCGCTACGAACTGGGCGATATGACCGCCGAACTGGTGGAGGAGATGTACCGCAAGGCCTATCGTCAGTATTATCTGCGACCTTCCCCCATCATCCGCCGTTTGAAGACCAAAGATTTTTGGTTCAATCTGCCCCGCAATGTGCGCATTGCCATGCGTACATTCCTGCCCAGCAAGGAAAAGACCGGGCTGCGCAAACAGATGGAAGCCGAGGGAGCAATTTAATGCGGATTATTCTAGCCAGCCCGGAAGCCAAAGTCTGGAGCGCACGCAAGCACATCCCTCTGGGACTGGGCTATCTGGCCGCTGTCCTGCGCGAGGGTGGCCACGATGTGATGCTCTACGACGCGGCCATCGAAGATGTGACCGTCGAATACTACATCGACCTGGCTGAGGAGCAGGGCAAGCCCTACAATCTGATCGGGGTTACGGCTACAACACCCCTGATTCAGGATGCCTGGGAGATGGCGGAAGTCTGCAAGCGGCGGGGACTGATTACCGTCCTGGGCGGGCCGCACCTGACAATTATGCCCGAAGAGTCCTTTCAGGTTCCCCACGACGCCTACGTGGACTACGCGTTCAAAGGCGAGGCCGAGTACAGCTTTCTGGAACTGGTCAACACCTTGGAAGCGGGCAAAGAGCCGGGTGTGATTCCGGGTATTCATTTCAAGCGGGGCAACGAATTTATCGTCAGCCCGGAAAGCCCGATGATCCCGGACCTGGACTCACTGCCCTTCCCGGCCCACGATCTGTTCAAAATTGACAGGTACACGAATCTTCAGCCCCTCACCGACGGGCTGGATACTCAGGCCCGCAGCTTCACCATTCTGACTAGCCGGGGCTGCCCCTACAAATGTACCTTCTGCTCCAAGCCGGTCACTGGCGACACCTGGCGTGCCCGCTCGGTGGAGAGTGTGGTGCAGGAGTGGAAGTGGCTGGTCAACGGCCTGGGCGCGACGGAAATCGGCGTTACCGACGACATCTGGAATCTGAAATTGCCCCGGGCCAAAGAACTCTGCCGCCGTCTGGTGGAAGAGGGGCTGAATCACGTGCCCTGGGTGACAGTCCACGGCATGAAAGTCAACCATTCGGACCTGGAACTCTTCCAGTTGATGAAAGCCGCTGGTTGCCTGCGCGTCGGCTTCGGCGTGGAAAATGGCGACGAGCAGATGCTGCGCAACGTCATCCGCAAGGGGCAGACCGTGGATATGGTGCGGGAAGCCTTCAAAAATGCCAAAGCAGCGGGCTTGCAGACAATGGGCTTCTTCATCTTTGGGATGCCCGGCGACAACGAAGAGACGATGGAAAAGACGATTCAACTGGCCCTGGACCTGGACCCGAAGCTGGCGAACTTCTTGCTGGCGGCGCCTTTCCCCGGCACGGCCATGTACGATATGATCAAAGATGGCGGAGAGATTTTCGCCGACAATTGGGGCGACTACGCCATCCACGAGCAGAAGGCCCGCTTCAAGATGAACGAGAATTACGATTCGGACTTGGTGCTGAAAAAGTGGCGGGAAGCCTACCGGCGTTTCTATCTCTACCGGCCCGAACGGGTGATGGAAAAGATGCTGATGAAAGAGAATTGGACGAATCTGCCCAATACCTTCGCCCAGGTCAAGCGCTTCTTTATCGGCAATAAAGACCAGCACGCGGTGGCCGAAGATGCCATCGGCGGCTCGACCAAAAAGGCGGTATTGGCGTAGTTTTGTCGCTGAAATGCAATGCCATCGAGACGGCCCGCCTGCGCTGGTAGCGGGTGGGCCGTTTTTATTCTAAGTAGGAGACTCTAATGACAACACTGACAATCGAAGTCCCCGATGCTTTGATGGCAAAACTGGCGAGGCAGGAACGACCGGTCCAAGAGGTGATAGTTGCTGTTTTGGAGGATATGTTCGGGGAGAAGGCCCGAAACCAGGCATCTCCTCAGCCGACGCGTGAGCAGGTGATCAGCGATCTGGTGCAGGCTGGATTGATCTGTGAACCGGGTACGCTGGATAGCCCGGCGGCCAAAGCTTGGCGAGACCTTCCGCAGACAGAGAAACGCCGACATCTGGCGGAACGAAAAGCGCTGCGGTTTGTTGGATCACCAGGAGCTACAGCCGTTCTTAAGGGACGACGCTGATGTTGATTTTTCTGGACAGCAGCGCACTGGTCAAATACTATGTGACCGAGCAGGGTTCTGTGTGGATTCGTTCATTGGTAGACGATTCCCAAAACGTTACTCTCGTCTCTGCGATTGCACTGCCCGAAGTGACTTCAGCGCTGGCTCGAAGACAGCGGGAAGGTCTCTTTGGCAAGCGATTCTTACGCCAGAGCTATCAGAGTTTCCAGGAAGATTTGCGTGTCACTTTTCAACGAATTCCGGTCGAGGATGCGATGTTGACTGATGCCGCGGAATTGGCGCTCCGTCGTCCTGTAAAAGGGTATGACGCGGTCCAGATTGCCACCGCTATTGCTGTCCAGCAAATGTTTGTCGCATTGACCTTTATCAGCGCCGATAAGCAGATGCTGCGCGCAGCCCAAGCTGAAGGTATGCAGACAGACAATCCAGAGAGTCATCCAAACGAAGCAGAGCAACCCGAATGATCGGACTCATCCCGAAGCTCCCCCTCTACTGGGCTTTTCGCAAATTCGGCTGGCCCGCGGTCAAGCCCTTTTCGGTTGTGGTCAGCATCAGCTATCGCTGCAACAGCAAGTGCCGCACCTGCGATGTCTGGCGCAAGCCTAACGACGATATGACTGTGGAGGAGTGGGATAAAACTTTCCAGCACCTGGGCACAAGCCCCTTTTACATCACATTCACTGGCGGCGAACCCTTTCTGCGCAAGGACCTGGACGAGATGGTCATCAGCGCCTACCGCCACTGCAAGCCGGAGGTGATTACGATTCCCACCAACGGGATGCTCACCGACCGGGTGCTGGCTATGACCGAGCGCATGTGCCGGGAATGTCCCACTAGCAGCATCGGCATCAACCTGAGCCTGGACGGGATCGGCGACGAGCACGACGACATCCGGGGGGTGGAGGGCAACTGGGACCTGTCGATGGAGACCTGGCGACAGTTGAAGGAACTCCAGAAGCAGCACAGCAATCTGGTGCTGACCGTTCACACAGTCATCAGCCGCTTCAACGCCCACCGCTTCCGGGCCATCCAGGAAGGACTGAAGTTTCTGGAGCCGGACAGTTACATCACCGAAGTGGCCGAAGAGCGGGTAGAGCTGGACACAATGGGCTGGGGCATCACCCCCCGCCCAGACGACTACGACGAGATCGCCGACTTTCTCAGCCAGCAGGCCCGGCAGACACCGGCCAAAGGCATCGCCAAATTCACCCAGGCTTTTCGCGCCCAGTATTACCAGATGGCGAAACGGGTGCTCCACGAGCGGGACCAGATTATCCCCTGCTATGCAGGCTGGGCCAGCGCTCACATTGCGCCCAACGGCGACCTGTGGAGTTGCTGCATCCGGGCCGAGCCGGTGGGCAACCTGCGCGAACACAACTACGACATCACCCCCATCTGGCGCAGCGCCGCGATGGAGGAACTGCGGGGCAGTATCAAGCGCAAAGAGTGTGCCTGCCCTATGGCGAATGCAAATTATGCGAATATGCTGCTCCATCCGCCCACAGTGGCGAAGGTGGCGCTAGACGTAGTGAGACAGTGAACAGTAATCAGTTACCAGTCTAGACTCCGTACTGGCAACTGATTACTGTTCACTGATTACTTCTGTAAACGGAGGAGTAGACAGTGAACTTCAACTGGCCCTGGAATCACAAACGAACCAGCGATATTGTGTGGATCGATCTGGGCGATCTGGGCGATCTGGTCCACCCGAACGGCCCCCACGAGCAGTGGCAGGACCACGGACTGGGGCTGCTGCGCACGATTCTGGACAACAACGGCATCAAAACTGATGTCGTCTCCACCCGGGCTGTGACCAGTTGGGAGCAGTTGGCGAAGCAACTGAGCGGCTACCGGATGGCGCTGATGAATGTGCGTAGCTACACCTTCCCTGCTGGGCTGAAGGCCGCGCAGGTCTTCAAATCAGTCAACCCGGACGGGCTGGTGATGGCCGGTGGGATGCACGCTACCGTCGCGCCCGACGAGATGCTGGAAGTGCCGGAGTTCGACAAAGTCTGCCAGGGACCGGGCGAAGAGACAATCGTCGATCTGGTGCGCAACCCGGACAATTACCCCCGTCTTTTCCAGGGGAAGGGCGCGCGCTCGATGGCCGACTGGCCTGCCATCAACCGGGAGATGTGGCCGAAACCGGGTGGTTGGCTGCGACCAGCCCTCAAAGGCAAGCCGCGCACAACCCTCAACGCCTGGAAGACCGCCCGCAAATTCAACTGGCCTATGGAGCCGGAATGCGGCTGGGGTCCTCCGCCGGTGGCGACGATTATCACCAGTCGGGTCTGTCCCTGGCAATGCGTCTTCTGCAACGAAGCGTCGTACATCCCCAATATGGGCCGCCGCCCGGTGGATATGGTCATCGACGAACTCAACGCGCTGGACGAGAAGTACGGCGTCGGCTCGGTGGTCATCCACGACTCGATGTTTTTCCAGAATCCCACCTGGCTGAAGGAGTGGATCGAAAAGTATCCCAAGCGGGCTAACAAAGTCTGGCCCTACTGGGCTGCGGGCCGGGCGGACACTGTGCGCCAGTGGCCGGAGCTATTTGAGGCGCTGATCCGAGAGACCAACTGGAATCTGATTTCGATTGGCTTTGAGTCGGGTAGCGACCGCATTTTGCGCCTGCTCAACAAAGAGTGCAGCGAAGAGGACAACTATTTCGCCATCGATCTGCTCAACCGCATCGGGGACGAAATGGTGGCCGAAGGCAAAGAGCCACCCAAGTTCTGGTCGAATATTATGCTGGGCATCCCCGGCGAGTTGCCGGAAGACGCATTCAAGACAATGCGTATGCTCAAACGGATGAAGCGGGTCTTCCCGTCGATTTCCTACTACGCGCCCTATCCCGGCTCCGCGCTGGGCAACCAGCTCATCGCTGAAGGCAAGAGCCGGATGAGCAAGGACAACTACCACCGCTTCCCGGACGACGAGAAGGTGATGGGCGTGGATTACGGCTTCTATCGGGAACTGCTGGCCGGAAGGTATGACGAGGAAGTCAACGCTGAACTGAGCGAGAGCGAGCGGCAGCGAGGCTATCAGGGGCTGTACGCCGAGGCGCTGGTAAAGGCGTAGACACGCGAAACCGCGAGACAAAACTTCTCTGCAGAAAGGTGAAACGTGAGATCGCCGTCCGATCTCACGTTTCACCTTTCTTTTTTAATCAACCCATCGGCTTCAGATCGATCCCCTGCCCCCAGACCTCCCGTACGGTCTCCAAATAGAAGAGATAGTTGTCCAGGGGCACGTCGGGCGGAACCCGGTGATCGCAGAAGCCGACGTAGCCGCCTTCTTCCGCCAGCGGCAGCAGCCGGTGTACTTCCTGCGCGATCTCCTCTTTTGTCCGGGCCAGGATGTGCTTGTCAAAGCCGCCCATCATCAGCAACTCCTTGCCGAATTTGTCCCGGTAGGCGATGGGGTCGGTCCCCCACGTGCCCACTTCCAGAGGAAACATACAGTTCACCCCCGCGTCCAGCCAGTGGGGGACGAGGAGATCGATCTTGCCGTCGCAGTCCACCCAGACCACATCCACGCCGTAGCGGTGGAGCAGATCGGTGATGCGCCGGTAGTGGGGAACCATATATTGCTTGAAGTGTTGGGGGCTGAGGAGCGGACCCGCGTTGTAGGCCATATCCTCCCACATCCCGCAGGCATCGAAGTGGCCGCCGGTCTCCAGAATGCGGGTCAGCGTGCCGACGATACAGTCGGCGACGGTCTCGATCATCTCCCCAAACCAGGCCGGATCGTCGTAGACCACCAGGGACAGATTTTCCACCCCCATCCAATTGCGCAGCCAGCCGTAGAGACTGCCGCCGGGCAGCACGGCCAGGGTTTCCCGGTTGGGATCTGTCCACGCCTGCACCCGTTCGTCCCAATCCGCGGGATAGCGTGCAGGATTGTCCGGGTCGAGCCGGGGCGCGAAGTGCTCTTTCCAACTGGCCCGGTCGGTCAGTTTGTGGCTGACGGGCAGGGGAATGGAACTGAGAAACTTGCGGCGCAGGACCTGGACCCCGTCGGCCTGCTGGCGCAGTTCATATTCGCCCCGATCTTCCAGTACCTTTTCTTCAAAGCCGGGGGCCAGACCGCTGCTCACCCCAACGGCCCGTCCGCCAGCTTCAATGCCCGAATCCATCCCAAAAAAGTCGTCGCTGGTCAGCCGGTTGACCGACGCGGGCAGGCCCTGCTCGTGCCAGATGGGCAGGGTTTCGTCCCAGAAGCCGAAGTCCATCAGCGGGGAGCGGTCCCGGGGCTGATAGTGCATTGTGGCGTAGAATCGTTGCCGATCATTCATCGGGGAACCTCCAGAGTGGGAAATCAGGCGGCCAGCACTTTGACAACCTCCGTGGCGGCTGCCGCGTCCAGCGCGTAGAGGTCCGCCCCGATCTGCTGGGAATAGGCCTGGGTGACCGGCGCACCGCCCACCATCACCTTCACCTGATCTCGCACGCCCGCGTCTTGCAGTGCATCGACAATCAGCTTCATATTGGGCATTGTGGTTGTAAGCAGCGCGCTCATCCCCACAATCCGGGGCTGGTGTTCCTTCACCGCGGCCACATAGCGCTCCGGGGATACATCCACGCCCAGATCGATCACTTCCCAGCCGGAGCTTTCCATCATAATCCGCACCAGATTTTTGCCGATGTCGTGGACATCGCCGCGCACGGTCCCGATGATGACTTTGCCCAGAGATTTGACGCCCGCCTCGATCAGATGGGGCGAGAGTACGGTCACCCCCTCTTTCATCGCGCGCGCAGCGATGAGCATCTCTGGCACAAAGCATTCGTTGTTCTCAAAGCGGTGGCCGATCTCCTCCATCGCCTCCACCATTGCGTCGTCTAGCAGTTCCTGGGGGTTGAGACCCGCGGCCAGACCCGCCTGGACACCGGCCACCACCGCCTTTGTGTCACCGCGCAATACGCCGTCATAAATGCTGTCCAAAATTTCTTCGGTTGTCATAGCTCTCCCTCTCTGGTGTGGGTGGGTGAAAAATCAGTAGATCGCTATGCTCTGGGCGTAGTCCGTGCCCCGACCACCGGTCACGGATCGGCGAAGAGCATCGGTTGGGGTTTACGCAGGATAGTTGCCTTCACGCCGCCAGACGTCCAGCATCAGCTCGTAGCGGGCCAGACGCATACCGGTGTAAATGCAGTTGCTTGTGGAAAAGATATAGCCGCCGCCGGGCATGCCGTGGGTGAGGGCGTAGCGGACCGACTCGACCACCTGTTCATCTGTCCCGGTGTCGAGCAGCCCGCAGTTGACGTTGCCGATCAGGCAGACCCGGTTGCCGCAGAGCCGCTTGACTTCGGCGATATCCACGCCGCCCTGTGGGTCCAGAGAGTGGAGTGCGTGGGGGTTGGCCTCCAGCAACTGGTCGAGGATGGGCATGATATTGCCGTCGGTGTGTTTGATCACATAGAAGCCCAGAGCGCGGTAGCCTGCGATCAGTTGGACCAGATACGGGGTGATGAACTCGGAAAACTGGGCGGGACTGAGGAAGGGGCCGGAATTGAAGCAGTAGTCGGCGCAGAGAGCGAAGCCATCCAGCCCGCCGTGACGGGCCAGCGTCTGCGCCCGTTCCAGGGCCTCATCCACCCGCTGCTGGGCCTCGGCCTTCACTTTCTCCGGTTCGTCGTAGAGCCGGTAGACAAAATCGGTCATCTGTGTGCCGTCGGGGATGCTGAAGGTGGCGTCGCCGTGGCGCATGAGAAAGTAGCGATCCCCGGTGCGCTCCCGGATGCGGTCGATGAGGTGAATGTCCTCCTCGACGGTATTCGGGTTGGGGTGCATGAAAATCGCACTCTGCTCGAAACGCTCTGCCGTGCGGATGAAGATGTCGGCCATCTCGTCCCGGTGCAGATTGCGCTCCTGCTCCTCCATCTGCATCCACTGGCCGTAGTTGCGGTGGCTGGGATGGACTTTGCCAAAGGCTTCCATTGTGAGAAAAAAGACCAACTCGAAGTGGGGCACGCGTCCGGTCAGCGGACGGCGTTCAAGCGCGGCGATAAAGCGTTCTCTCGGTTGCATAGATTTCCCTCCCGCTGGTGAGAAGGTAGCGTACCGTCTTTCTACCTCCTGACCAGCATAGCCAGCAGATGTTCCAGCGCGGCTGCGGGGTCGATGCAGCGCCCGCAGTGGACCGGCGACGCCTGGATGATTGTGCTGTGGGGCGCTACAATCCAGTGAAAGCGCTCGGCCTGGGGTAACGTGCCGATGGGGCCTTCCCCCGCGCAGATGGCGGGAATCGTCGCCAGGGCTTCCTCGGCGTCGTCAATGGCAAAGCCAGGGGGGGCAAGAGCCGCCAGCCGCGCCCGGTCCAGTTCGACGGCAGCGGCCAGAAAGCGTTTGGTGCGGCAGAAAAGGATGACGCCCCCGTTGAGAAACTCGCCGCGTTCTACTCTGGGCACTACCCGCAGCATTGCATAATCGTAGGTGGCGATGCCGTCAGCCATTGCCTGTCCGGCCCTTCTCCGCCTCCTGCACAAAGACAGCCGACGCGTCCAACCGGGCAGTCAGATAGTCCACATAGCCCTGGCGCTGGGCTGCCACATCCGGGAAAATCTCTTCGCCTCCCAGCCATTCGTCAGGGATGGCTGCCACTAATCCCGCCCAATCCATCCCCGCCAGCCGCGCTTTGGACTGGCTGTCGGCCTCGGCCAGTTTGCCAGAGCGGGCCAACAGCACGTGCTGACGGCTCATCGGAAAGGCGCTGGCGGCCCGCTCGACGTAGCCCGGCCAACTGTGATGAAAGTAGAGGGATGCGCCGTGATCGATAAGCCAGAGCTTCTCCTGCCAGATGAGCATATTCACATTGCGGGGGGTGCGGTCTACATTTGTCACCAGCGCGTCGAACCAGACGATGCGCGCGGCGTCCTCCCGTTCCACAGGAAACTTGAGCATCGGGCTGTACTCCACCGCGCCGGAGAGATAGGCCATGCCCAGATTCAGCCCTACACTGCCCCGCAGCAAATCCTGAATCTCCGGGTCCGGCTCGGAGCGGCCAAAGTTCTCGTCCATGCGCATCAGGACGATCTCCGGGACGGTCAGGCCCAGGGCGCGGCCGATCTCGCCGGAGAGCAGTTCGGCGATGAGGGCCTTGCGCCCCTGGCCTGCGCCGGCAAATTTCATCACATACTGTTGGCCGTCGTCGGCTTCGACCACCGCGGGCAGGGAGCCGCCCTGGCGCAGGGGTGTGACGTAGCGTTCAGCCTGGACGGTGCGAATGGGAAAGGGGGACATAAGTGCTTGGCTCCAAAAACAGAGGGAATGGATACAGATTCTAGGGGTATGATAGACCTGTCGAGGAGGGAAGTCAATCGGGGCATATCACGCGGTTTCCCGGCCCTCTATTTTTCGGGTAGAATGGACAAACTGTGCCGTGAATGAATTGGATGAAAGAAGCAAATATGAGTGAAGCATTGCAGCCGGACCGCCTGATGGAATCGTTGAAACAGGTGATCGACCCGGAGATTTTTGAGAATATCGTCGATCTGGGATTGGTCTATGGCGTGGAGGTGCTGCCCGAAGATCAGGCCCGGGTGACGATGACCCTCACCACCCCCCACTGTCCGATGGGACCGGAAATCATCGAGAATGTGCAGAAAGTCATCACAGCCGAGGGCGCGGCCTCAGTCGATGTGAATATCGTCTGGGAACCCATGTGGACGCCGGAGATGATGACACCGGAACTGAAGGCTCAACTGGGCATCGGCGAGGAGGAGCCGGAACTGAAGATTGAACTGCCGCCCCCGCCCCCGCCGGTCAAGAAGAAAAAAGGGCTGTTGTCCCGCATCTTTGGGGGATGATGGCAAAGGAGATGTGTATACACGGATAGGAAAGAACACGGATAGTTTTGTATCTTATCAGTGTTTCTTCTCATCCGTGTGTACACAATAATATCACCGGTCACATACTTTGGGAGGCTGAAAAGAACTACCCTATGCCACACCGCACACAGGTCTACGCCCACCGGGGGGCCAAAGCAGTCGCGCCGGAAAATACCCTGCCCGCCTTTGAAAAAGCCATCGAACTGGGCGCGGCTGGCATCGAACTGGACACCCAGGCCACCGCCGACGGCCATTTGATTGTCCTCCACGACTTCAATCTGGAACGGACCACCACTGGCAACGGCCCCCTGCGGGAGCACACCCTGGCCCAGTTGCAGGGGGTGGACGCGGGTATCCACTTCCACGAGTCCTTTGCGGGGACGCCCATCCCGACACTGGAACAGGTCTTCGATACGGTCGGCGACCGCTGCCGGGTCAATGTGGAGATCAAAAATGCGGACTGGGACGGCGGTCCAGAGGTGGATCTGCTGGTGGCGATGATCCAGCGGCGCAAGCTCCACGATCAGGTGATCGTCTCCAGTTTCAACCCCATTGCCCTGATGAAAGTGCGCTGGGCCGATCCGTCCATTGCGCTCGGTTTGCTCTATTCTAAAGAACTCCCCATCTTTTTGCGCCGGGCCTGGCTGGGGCCGCTGATTGCGCCGGAAGCCCTGCACCCCCACTACACACAGATCGACGAGGCATATATGGCCTGGGCACGCAGCCAGGGCCACTACGTCAACACCTGGACAGTCAACGACCCGGACGAGGCCCGGCGGCTGGCTGGGCTGGGCGTGGATGTGATTATCTCCGACGTGCCGGATGTAGTGATGGCGGCGATTGGGAACGGGTAGCCGCGAGCCAGAACTGAAAAGAGGGGCGCAGAAGACACAGATTTTATCCGTGTTTATCAGCGTTCATCAGTGGCTATTGTCAAGGCAGCTTTTCGCCGCGCTTCAGCATCGCCACAAAATTAGCGATTCGCCTGCTGCGGGTTTCGGCCTTTTTTGCAGTGGTGATACGGAAGAAAAAGCCGTAGCGTTGGCTTTTGGTGAGGGTTGCGAAGAACGCTTCGGCGTCGGGTTCTTGGGCCAGCGCGGTGAGAAAATCCTCCGGCATTTCCGCTGTGCTGGAACTGTGATAGGCGGCTTCCCAGCGGCCATCGGCTTTGGCGGCATCGACAGCGGCAAGTCCGGCGGGTGTCATGCGCCCTTCTTTTTCAAGGCGTGCCACGTGGCCGACATTGATCTTTGACCAGATACTGCGTTTGCCGCGCCGGGTGAACTTTTGCAGGAAGGCCGTTGCATCGAAGGATTTCTTCTGGCCGTCGATCCAGCCAAAACAGATCGCCTCGTCCAGTGCTTCCGCATAGGTCACTGAGGCAATGCCGCTGGCTTTCTTGGCAATCTTGAGCCAGATGCCCGGATGGTCGGCGTGATGCTGGGCGAGCCAGTGGCGAAACTCCTCGGCGGTGGCGAAGGCGATGATGGGTTGTTCGGGCATTTTTGGGACTTTCACTGTGTGTATAGTCGTCGGGAGGTATCCAACTGGGAAAACCATTTGATGTACGATAAGAATGTGCTGCGTGCTGCGTGAGAAGATACGGCGATCTCACGCAGCACGCAGCACATTTCGTAGAGACAGATGGATTGTTCCTGTCGCTTTACGGAATCAGCAACACTTTCCCCTTCGTCTGCCGTCCTTCCAGATATTCGTGGGCGGCCTGGGCCTGGGAGAGCGGGAAGGTCTGGTCCTGACGAATTTTTAGGCGGCCATCCGCGATCCATCCGAAGACATCCGACGCCCGACCCAGCAATTCCTCGCGAGTGAGAGTGTACGCGCCCAGCACAGGCCGGGTCAGGAAGAGGGAACCCTTCTGATTGAGGGTCTGGGGATCGACCGGGGGCACAATGCCGCTGGCCTGGCCGAAGAGAACCATATAGCCCCGGGGGCGCAGACAGTTCAGGCTCTTGTCAAAGGTCGTCAGCCCCACCGAATCGTAGACGACGTTTACCCCTTTGCCGTCGGTCAGCCGCTTGACCTCCTCCTCGAAATCTTTTTCCGTATAGCGGATCACCTCATCCGCGCCGGATTCCCGCGCGATGGCCTCTTTCTCGGCGGTGGAGACGGTGCCGATGACCCGCGCCCCGCGGATTTTGGCAATCTGCACCAGAATGGCGCCGGTTCCGCCCGCAGCGGCGTGGATCAGACAGGTGTCGTCGGGTTGCAGGGGATAGGTGGAGCAGGCCAGATAGTGGGCGGTCATGCCCTGGATCATTGCGGCCGCGCCCTCTTCAAAGCTCACGCCGTCGGGCAGGGGGACAACGACGTCCACCGAGACCAGCGCGTATTCGGCGTAGGAACCAGTCGTCAGCCCGTAGGCCACCCGGTCGCCCACGGCGATGCCCGTGACATCCGGGCCGAGGGCATCGACGACACCTGCGGCTTCCACGCCGGGGGTAAAGGGTGTGGCGAGGGGATACCAGCCCCGGCGGTGGTAGGTGTCGATGAAGTTGACGCCCGCGGCCTTCACTTTCACTCGCACCTGGCCTGGGCCGGGTTCGGGCATCGCTGTGTCTTCATACTTCAGAACGTCCGGGTCGCCGGTTTCGTGGATTCTGATTGCTTTCATTGGGTTACCTCCGCTAGATTGAGAAATTGAGAGTAGAGATTTGCGAGCGGTTTGTGGCTGCGTACTGCGTGCTGTGCAAGCAGCGGTTTTTATGACTCGTCTGGATAATTACGGGGCAGTGAGGGCAGGGTTTTCAGACACCGCGGCAACGCCACTACCTACGCAGTACGCAGCAAGCAGCAAATTCAAATCGTTCCGAACTTTCCGTCCGGGTCCAGCGCATTTTTGACCCGGTCCAGGAACGCGCCGCCGGGACGCTTGCCCAGCCAGGGGGAATCTGATGTGCCGCGCAGGCGCAGCCCGCTGAGTCCGTGGCTGGTGAGGAGAGCGTCCAACTCGGCGACAGGACGGTCCCAGCCCAGCCAGAGCAGATTGCCGCCTACGCTGTAGCGGCGGGCGATCTCAGACGGCAGCGCCTTTTCCAGTCCTGCGATACGCCCTGGCGTGACCGGCACTTTGACCAGCCCGGCATCGGCAGACAGCCAATCGAAATTGTTGGCGCCCTGCCAGAAGGTGGCGTCGGCGTCGCCGGTCAGAATTTCACCGCCGCCTATCTGGCCGCTCACCTGCGCCTGAAGCGCGGCCATCCGTTCATCGAGCGCGGCTGCGAAACCGCCCAGGCGCACCCAGACCGTCCAGCCGTTCTGGGTCAGCCCGCAGTCCAGCCCGTTGATGTCGAATTTGCTGCGGTTCAGGCCGGTGATGTAGCCCAGCGCAGCAGAGAGGTCCGTGCAGGCGATGGCGAGGGTGGCGTAGGCGGGCGGCTCCGGGAAGACTTTGAAGGTGACTTCGGTCAGCACCCCCAGCCGTCCCAGACTACCCACCAGCAATTTGGGATAGTCAAAACCCGCCGCGTTTTTGACGACTTTGCCGCCCCCGCGCAGGAATTCGCCCCGACCATCCACAAAGCGGGTTCCGATCAGAAAGTCCCGCACGCCGCCGTAGCGCACCCGGCCCGCTCCGCTCGTCCCCGCCGCGACGATTCCGCCCAGCGTTGCGCCCGCTTTGGCCAGTGGCGGGTCGAAGGGCAGGTATTGTCCTTCCTTCGCCAGCACGGCCTGGATGTCGGCCACGGGCGTGCCAGCCTGGGCGGTGAAGGTGTACTCGGCAGGCTCGTATTCCACCAGCCCAGACAGCCCGGAAAGGTCGAGCAGCAGGCTGTCGGCGGGTGGGGTGGAAAGGGCCGGTTTGCTGCCGCCGCCGCGCACGTGCAGGCGCGGCTCTTGGCGCACAATTTCCTGGATGTCGGCGGCTGTGGATGGTGAAGCTGTCAGGTTAGGGGTCATTGCCGGTTTCGCTGGGAGTGGTTACTGGGGTTTCAAACGGACAAGGAACTGTACGAAAAGAATTATACCAGCCGGTCAGACATTTAACCAGCGCCTTCGACCACCAGCATTTTGCCCCGGTTGCCCAACTCTTTGCCGTCCACCGTGCGACGCATACGCTCCATCTGCTGCATATCCACTGGGCTGAAGAGATGGGGCAGATAGGCCCGCTTCTCCACGCCCACCCCGTGCTCACCGGTGATGGAGCCGCCCAGGGCGATGCAGAGTTCGAGGATTTCGCCGGCCAGTTCCTCGGCCTTTTCCAGCGCACCCTCCTCCCGCCCGTCAAAAAGAATCAGCGGGTGCAGATTGCCGTCCCCCGCGTGGAAGACGTTCGCCACGTCGATGCTGTACTTACGGCTCAGCGCTCCGATGGCGGCCAACGCCTCGCCCAGTTTGCTGCGGGGCACAACCCCATCCTGCACAATATAGTCCGGGGCCAGCCGCCCCACCGCGGAGAAGGCGGACTTGCGCCCCTTCCAGATACGGGCACGCTCGTCCGCGTTCTGGGCGATGCGCACTTCCGTCGCGCCGGTTCCGTCCATAATTTGCAGCAGGTGGGCAAATTCGGCTTCGACAGCCACACTCTCGCCCTCCAACTCCACAATCAGCAGCGCGGCCGCGTCCTGGGGATAGCCCGCCTTCGCGCCCACTTCAGCGGCTTTGATGGCGAGTTTGTCCATAATCTCCATCGCTCCGGGCAGCAGACCCGACGCGACCACCGCCGAGACCGCATCCCCCGCGGCTTGCAGACTGTCGTAGGCGGCCAGGACTGTGCGGTAGAGTTGGGGAATGGGCAGCAGGCGCAGGGTAATCTCCACAGCCACACCGAAAAGCCCTTCGCTGCCCACAAAGAAGCCGCCCACATCCGGGCCGACCCCTTCCAGACTCTCGCCGCCCATCTCCACCACCTCGCCGTCGGGCAGCACGACGGTCATCCCCAGGACGTGATTGCTTGTCATCCCATATTTTAGGCAGTGTGCGCCGCCGGAGTTGAAGGCCACATTGCCGCCGATTGTGCAGATGGCCTGGCTGGACGGGTCCGGCGCGTAGTAGAGGCCGAAGGGCGCTGCGGCCTGGGAGACGGCCAGATTGATTACCCCCGGCTCCACAACGGCGATGCGTTCGTCCGGGTCCAGGCGCAGGATGCGGTTCATCCGGTTGAGGGCGATGACAATGCCATCTTCAATGGGAAGAGAGCCGCCGGAGAGGCTGGTCCCGCTGCCCCGGGCCACAAAGGGAACGCCGTGCTGGTGGCAGAGGCGCACGGCTGCGATCACTTCCTCCCGGTTGTGGGGGATGACGACACCCGCGGCCTTTGCCTTAAATGCGGTCAGTGCGTCGGATTCATAGGCCTTCAATTGGGCCGGTTGGGTGAGCAGACGCTCCGGTGGGAAGATGTGGGAAAGTTCAGTCAGAAGCGGGTGCATTGGGTCAATCCTATCAATTGGGATGGGATGGTGGGATGATGGATTGCCATCATCCCACCATCAATTTCTCATTCGTAACCTGCACAATTTGGGCAATAATCGCCACCGCGATCTCCTCCGGTCTGCGCCCGCCCAGGTCCAGGCCGATGGGTGCGTGGATGCGGGCGATCTGGGCGTCGGTGGCTCCTTCCGCTTGCAACGCCGCCACCCGCGCCGTGTGGGTTCTTCTCGATCCCAGCGCGCCGATGTAGCGGACCGGGCTGTTCAGCGCTACGAGCAGGGCCGGATTGTCCAACTTCTCGTCGTGGGTCAGTGTCACCAGACAGGTGGACTCGTTGAGATTGAGGGTGGGCAGGATGTCGCCCGGCCAGCCGATCAGCAACTGGTCGGCGTGGGCAAAGCGTTCGGTTGTGGCAAAGGCCCGCCGGGCATCCACCACAATCGTGCGGAAGCCCAGGGCCTTGGCAAATGTCACCAGCGGGATGGCGATGTGTACTGCGCCCACAATCACCAGTTGGGGCGGCGGCGGAAAGACATCCACAAAGACATCCCATTCGCTCTCGCCCTGACGAAAGACGAAGCGTTCGGATTGCTGGTTGGTTAACGCACCCGCGGCTACCCGCAACACTTCCCCGTCCAGTTCGCGATTGCCCAGACTGCCCGCGTGTCGCTCCGGCCAGACGAGCATCTTTGCGCCGCTTCGCACTTTCGCGCCAATGCCCGGCCCGGCCAGCAGTGTAGCCGTCGCTACCAGCCGTTCGGCCTGAATTTCTGCCATCAGAAGCGCGTGCAGGGTCGGGGTCATCTCAGCCTACTCGGCGTGTTCGTTCAGCCAATATTGCGCGCCGGGGGTGGCCGCCCACAGAGGGAACGCTCCAAAAACGTAGGAGATCGCCTCCGATTCATCCCCAAAGGAAATAAACTCCGGCATATCGTCGGGATCGGGCATGGGCGCATAGCCGAGGAGATAGTCGGGGACAAACTCATTGACTTCCAGAGCAGTTTCCAGGGCTTCGATGGCGTTCTCGCTGCGCCCTTCTGTGCGGAAAAGGAGCAGCGCTTCGTTGTAAGCCCAGTGGGCCATGCCGTCGTCAAACTGATCCAACAGTTCGGTGGCCTCGTCGTGGCGGCGCAGGAGCAGAAGCGCATCCAGCAGCGCGTAGCGTACGCCCTGGTTGTCCCCCGGGTTCAACGCCAGCATCGCCTGATAGAGTTCGACAGCCTCATCCACTTCGCCGTAGTTCCAGAGAGAGGATGCCAGATTTTGGACGGCACGCATATAGGGCCGGGTCTCGATCAGCCCCCAGAAATGTCCCTGGTTCTCATCGAACATATCGTTACCCAGGCTGCGCGCGCCCGCGGTCACGGCCTTGCGGAATTGGTCGATGGCGTCGGGCAGATTGTTGGCCATTTCGCCCAGCAGAATATAGGCATCCACGCAGTCGGGGTCCAGCTTCAGCGCATCTTTGATCAGCTTGCGTGCCCGGCGTTCGGGGGCGTCGATGGCCTGGAAGATCAACGCCTGGGCCTTTTCGGCAGGCGTTTCCGGCTCCCGGTGGGGAATCTGGCCGCCGCTGCCTTCCAGCAGACTGCGCAAGAAGTCGTTGGCTTCGTCGATATTCTCAAAATCCTGTTCGGCCATCAGTTTGCCCAGATCGGCCATCTGCTGTTCCATCTCCAGGCGGCTGAAACCGATGGGAGGCAATTCGTCCGGCTCTTCTGCCTGCTTGCGAGGGGAGACGGGACGCCCGGCTCGGCGGTGGCCTGCCGTGGGTTTTTCGTCATTGTCCTTCTTGCGTGCACTCATCCTTCGTCACTCCTTTCCTGGCCTTGCCAGTGGATGACTCAACTGCCGAAAGCCCTTTGAACCGAGAAAAACATCAGAGTTTATCAGTGTTCATCGGTGGCTCAAAAAACCGTTCAGCTAATGGGTTCAATGTAGACTTCAATGTTGCCGCCACAGGCCAGTCCCACATCCCAGGCGCTTTCGTTGCTGATGCCAAAGGCGACCAGCTTCGGCGCTCGGCTCTTGAGGATGTCCAGGGCCTCCTGCACGACAGCCCCTTCCACACAGCCGCCGCTGACCGAGCCGCTCATCTCCCCGGCAGAGGAGACGGCCATCTTTGCGCCCAGGGGCCGGGGCGCGGAGCCGTAGACTTTGACGACCGTCGCCAGGGCCACACTCTTGCCCTCGCCGGTCCAGCGTTGGATGTCGGGTAGTATTTCGCGCATTGTCTCCTGCCTAAAAAAGTACACGGATGGACACGGATGTCAAAGATTCACACGGATTAAATCTGTGGCAATCTGTGTTCCCTCCCTGCTTTTCCTGCCAGTATCTGTGCCAACTGCTCCAGGCTGACCAGATTGTGGACGGGCAGAAAATCGTCCACGTGGGGCAGCGCGGCCTGAATGCCCCGGGTCAACGGCTGGTAGGTGGGCGAGCCGAGCAGGGGGTTCAGCCAGATCAGCCGGTGGCAACTTCGATGCAGCCGCGCCATCTCCCCGTCCAGTTGGTCCGGATCGCCCCGGTCCCAGCCGTCGCTGATAACGAGCACCACCGCGCCCTGTCCCAGCACCCGCCGTCCCCAGTCGTAGTTGAAGGCGCGGATGGCCTCGCCGATGCGGGTTCCGCCCGCCCAGTCGTGGACGGTTTTGGCCGCCTGCTCCACAGCTTCGTCAATACTGCGCCGCTGCAACGGGCGGGTGATCCGGGTTAGCCGAGTGCTGAAGACAAAGGCTTCTACCTGATCCAGGGAATGGCTCAACCCGTAGAGGAATTGTAACAGAACACGGGCATATCGGTCCATCGAGCCGCTGATGTCGCAGATGACGACCAGCCGCCGCCGTTTGGTCGTGCGCTGGCGGCGGGCCAGGTGCAGCGCTTCCCCGCCGTAGCGCAGATTGTGGCGGAAAGTGCGGCGCAGGTCCAGCTGATCCCCCCGGCCATTGGGACGGCGGCGATGGCTGCGGCGCAGAGGTGGCTGCCAGGGGATTTCCTGCATAAATTCCTTGACTTGGGCCAGTTCGTATTCGCTCATCTGGGCAAAGTCTTTGTGGCGCAGCACTTCCCGATCAGTGGCCGTGAAGAGTTTGTCCACAAACGGCTCGTCGTCTTCGGATCCGGGCTGGCTCTCCGCCGCGCTGCGGGAGATCAGTCGGTACTGCTCCTGCGCGTTCGGTCGCTTTTTGAGGAGATTGCCCAGGTCGATGCGGGGCATCTGACTGGTGGGTCTGGCCCGCCAGAAGAGGGCGAAGGCTTGGTCAAAGAGGGCCAGATGCTCGTGGCGGCTGACAAAAATCGCTCGTGCGCTCTCCTGCACATCCTCCCGGCGACGCAGATCGACAATTTCGAGTGCGGCCACAAAGTCGAGCATCTGAGCCGGTGTCACGGGAATGCCCAGGGCGCGCAGCAGGCGGCCAAAGTGGACGATATTGGGGAGGATGTGGCCGGAGGGAGATATTGGGTATTGGATAGTGGGCAGTGGCGCTGTCACGTTTTATATCACTGGTCTGATAGGGGACTGTATACACGGATGAAAGGGAACACGGATTTTATCTGCGGAAATCTGCGGTTTGTGCAATCTGCGTTCCTATCTTTCCGACTGATATTCCTTACGCAGCCGGTCAATAATCTGGCGCACGCTCTCACCCTGGACCTTCTGAATGTCGTCCCGGTATTTGAGCAGAACGCCGAGGGTTTCGTTGACCACTTCCTCGTGCAATTCCTCCTGATCCAGCGCCACCAGCGCGTTGATCCAATCCAGTGTTTCGGCCACGCCAGGCAGTTTGTAGAGTTCGGATGCGCGCAGTTCCTGGACAAAAGCCACCACCTGCCAGGCCAACTGTTCCGGCGCACCGGGCACTTTCGCCAGGACAATTCCGTACTCTTTCTCGAAGCTGGGATAGTCGATCCAGTGGTAGAGACAGCGCCGTTTGAGCGCGTCGTGGACCTCCCGTGTGCGGTTGGAGGTGACGATCACCACCGGCGGCTCGTCAGCCCGGATTGTCCCGATCTCCGGAACAGTAATCTGAAAGTCGGAGAGGACTTCCAACAGAAATGCCTCAAACTCCTCGTCGGCCCGGTCCAGTTCGTCGATGAGCAAAACCGGCGGCGTACCGTTGCGGCTATCGATGGCTTGCAGCAGAGGGCGGCGCAGCAGAAATTCGTCGCTGAAGAGTTCCTGCACTGCGTTGTGATCCCTGGCTGTGCCCGCTGCCTCCATCAGGCGAATCTGCAACATCTGCCGGGTATAATTCCATTCGTAGACCGCCGTGCTCACGTCCAGCCCCTCGTAGCATTGCAGGCGAATCAGCGGACGATCCAACAGGCGGCTGAGTACCTTCGCCACTTCGGTCTTGCCCACGCCCGCTTCCCCTTCCAGAAAGAGGGGGCGCTGCAATTTCAGGGCCAGAAAGATGGCCGTCGCCAGACTGCGGTCGGCGATGTAACTGTTTTCGGACAGGGCCGCGGATAGGGCGTCGATGGAACGGATGAGGGAAGGCAAGTGTCAATGCTCCGAACAGGCGGGTTTGTAGACTTACGACTTTGGTTAACGACGCAAGACCAGCGCCGGTTGAGTAGGCGGGTGCTGTTTCCCGCCGTATCGAAACCAAGCGGGTGGAAAGATTAGTCGTTTCACCTGTTCGCTTGATTTCGATACGCCTCGAAGACTCGGTTACTCAATCAGCGCTCACTGATCCAATCTACACACAAGATTTGTGGCTTCGTCACCCTATGCATTACCCAATCCACCCAGCCACCGCTCCGCCTCCTTCGGCGTGCGGAAACGGAAGACCGTCAGGTGGCTATACTCCGGTCGAGCGAGCAGTTCCGGGTATTCGCGTCTGCGCCGGTGATAGGTCGATACCGCCCACCACAGAATGCCATCCCGCCGAAACATTTTGCGGGGATTTTCCCGGTTGCCGTTCCACAGTTCTTCCCGCAGAATCGCCCGGCGCAGGGTTCGGGAAAATACGCGCCAGAAGACCAGCGGAAAGGAGTAGTCCAGCCAGATCAGATGGGTGGCCCGTGACCAGGCGACATCCCGGGATTTGCTGTAGTTGCCGTCCAGCGCCCAGGTGGGACCGGCTGTGGCAGCGGCCACCCGTTCTCGCATCACCTCCCGCGTGGCACCGGCCCAGTTCGGCCCCCAATGCAGCGCGTCCAGTTCGATATGGGGAATCGCCAGTCGCTCGGCGATCTGCCGGGCCAGTGTCGTCTTGCCAGAGCCGCTGGTGCCAATCACAACGTAGCGTGTCATACAGCCATTATATCTTTCCCAGACAGCCAGAGCAACCGACGCACAAAAAGAGGGTGTAAATCAGCTTTTAGGGCGAGGTGGAATCGTCCGTGCCGCCCGGCGCTAAAGACACCGGCTACTCTGAAGTAGCCCGGCTACCGAACTACGCCCCCTGAACGGGGCTTTCGCAGAAATGAGCAGACCGTTTCTAAGCCGGATTTATCCGGCGTTGCCCTGTAGCTGTGGGCTACAGCCATTGGTCTTTAGCCCGGTGCGGTCATCCCAACCGCCGATTTTTCCTAAAACTGAAATGCACCCACAAAAAGAGGATATAATTCAGATTGGGGGCAGATAGGAAACGCCGGGGCCACCCAGCGCTAGAGGCACTCTTCCCTGTGCCGAGACGAAATGAACAGACGGAGACGGGCATTGGTTATTTCTTGCTGTGACCGAAGAGCATTCGCCACATCCAGACAATCGCAGCGAAACCGGCCAGGAGGATCATCACATCCCGGCTACCATACTTTTTCTCGAAATCGGACAGCAGATCGGTCGCCACATCTTTGGCGACGGTCAAGCCGACTTCTGTAGTAGATGGGGGCGCTGGTGCGGCGGGCGACGGTGCAGCGGGCGCTGTTGCTGCTTTGGCTTCGGGTGCGGCGACGGTTTGTGCCGCCCCAGGCGCGGGGACCGGTTGCAGCCGGGCCTGAATCTGCTTGTCCAGGGATTCCAGCCCCTGGCGGGTAATGGAGCGGGCCGAACTGTCCATCAGCCGCTGGCCCACACTGGCGATGCGCCCGCTCAGTTGGGCTTCGCCGGTATACGTTAATGTCGTTTTGCCGTCGTCGCTACTTTCCAGACGCAAACTGCCTGCACCCTTCACATAGCCGGGGCGGCCCTGACCCTCCAATTCCAGCGTGTAGCTGTTGGGCGGCTGGATGTCGCTCAGGCGCACAGTTCCGGCAAAATTGCCCTGCACGGGACCGATGCGGATGTTGATTTCGCCTTCGTATTCGTTCTCACCCACCTGCTCCAGCCGCTCGCAGCTGGGCAACACCTGGGAAAGTACGTGTGGGTCCTGGACGGCTTCCCAGACCACATCCTGGGGAGCGTCAAAAGAATAGGTGCCTTCAAGAGTAACCATCAAATACCTCAATTGTAGGAAAAAAGCGTTGAACTGAGCTTTGCAGAGAGTGTACGACCGGGGTGACGCTAAGTATAGCGTCCTCGCAGAATAACGTCAATGCTGTTCGAGAAGTTCAACTTTCCCCAAAAAATCGAACTTCTATTTCCCACTTGCGTTGACGAACACCCGCCCCAGTGCTACAATGCGGCTATCTGTGATGCAAGCCATTCCCAAGGAAACTAGCGTGACCCGTACCCGACCGGCCATCTATCTGGACCATTCGGCCACCACACCCCTGGCTGACGAAGCCCTGGCCGCGATGCAGCCCTATTTCGCCGAATTCTATGGCAACCCGTCCAGCATTCACTGGGCAGGCCGCCGCAGCCGCACGGGGCTGGACCAGGCCCGGCGCACCGTGGCGGGGATTCTGGGCGCAAAGCCCGGCGAAATTGTCTTCACCGCCAGCGGCACAGAGAGCGACAATGCAGCTCTGCGCGGGATTGCCCTGGCCAGGCGCAAACAGAGCGGGACCAACCGCATCGTCGTCAGCCCGGTGGAGCACGCGGCCATCCAACGCACGGCCGAGGATTTGCGCGACAACTACGGCTTTGAACTCACACTTTTGCCAGTGGATGGGGACGGACTGGTCGCCCCGGCGGATGTGGCCGCTGCCCTGGGCGAGAACCCGGCGGCAGATGTGGCGGTGGTCAGCGTTCTCTACGCCAACAACGAAGTGGGGACGATCCAGCCCATCGCCCAAATCGGCGCTGTGTGCAAAGCCGCGGGTGTGCCCTTCCACACCGACGCGGTGCAGGCAGCGGGCAAACTGTCGCTGAATGTCAACGCCCTGGGGGTGGACAGCCTAAGTCTGAGCGGGCACAAATTTTACGGGCCAAAGGGCGCGGGGATTCTCTATCTGCGCCAGGGCACGCCCTATCAGCCGACAATCACCGGGGGCAGCCAGGAAGGGAGCCGCCGGGCCGCCACAGAGAATGTGCCGTCGATTGTGGGGCTGGCCGCCGCGCTGGCACTGGCCGACGCCGAGCGGGAAAGTGAGATGGACCGGCTGCAACTCCTGCGCGACCGGCTCATCGGCGGGATTCTGGAAAATGTGGAAGGCATCCGATTGACCGGATCACCCGTTCAGCGGTTGCCCAGTCACGCCAGTTTTGTGCTGGAAGGGCTGGAAGCCGAGGGTGTTCTTATCGGGCTGGATATGGCGGGGATCGCGGCCAGCAGCGGCAGCGCCTGCTCCAACGCATCCCAGCGGCCCAGCCACGTGCTGGAAGCGATGGGTGTCTCCCCAGCCGATCTCTACGGCGGCCTGCGCCTGACGCTGGGCCGCAGCAATACGCCGGAACAGATGGATTTTGTCGTGGAACAACTGGCCCGCATTGTCGCCAATATCCGCAGGGCAGGATAGAAAAAATGGACACGGATTTCCACAGATTGAAAGGGTTTACACGGATTCAATCTCTGAAATTTGCACTCTACTAATCCGTATAAATCCAAAAAATCCGTGCCGATCCGTTTCCTTCTTTTGCATCAGTTAAGGCAGCCCGATGTCCGTTGTCAAACCGTCGCTCAACACAGACGAATATCCGCTTTCCTTGCCCCGGCTGCTCTCTCTGGACTTGCCGGTGGTGGTGGGTAGTCTGCTGCTGGCAGGTGCCTGGCTGGTCGGTTTGCCCACACTGCTGCTGGGTTATCTGCCCATCGGTTTTGGGCGTATCGTCTTTTCTGGCCCAGAAGTAATTACAATTTTGGCTGTTGTCCTGCTGATAACGCTTCTGGCTGGGCCGCTGATTGCCCTGCGTGTGATCCACTTCCGGTCCATCCTGGCCCAGGGCGTTCTCCTCCACGGCCAGGTGATCCGGCGCTTTGTCACCTTTGCCGAGTATCGGGTCGATTACGTCTTTCAGCACCACTACCAGCCCTTCCAGCAGCGCAACGCCATCCGTCGCCAGCGTCACATCGAAGCCCGTCGGGGGCTGGAGCCGGGTAGCGTGGTAGTCGTTCTCGTCCACCCCTATCTGCCCGAACGCTCTCTGCTGGTTGAGTTGTATCGGCCGTAGTGGGTGGACTAAAACAGAAGACCAGCGCCGGTTGAGCAGAAATCGCTTCAGAAAGCGGGGGCTTTTCCCCGCTCCTTTGTTTCGATACGCCGCCAGCCCCTGGTTGGAAGGACGAGTAATCTCTGGGCGGCTACTCAACCGGCGTCGCTTATTTTCCTATCCCGTCGAGCCTACACTATGACCCTTCTCTCCCAGTCCGCTTCTCTGCGTTTCCCCAAGCTGCGGGGCGTGGATGTGCAAACCCGCCGCCAGAACGGCCACCTTTACTATCTGCTGGCGGATCCCCTGGAACTGATCGACGATTCGCTGCTTGTGCCCCAGCCATTTGGCCCGGTGTTGGCCCTGTGTGATGGAACCCAAGCCGACGCCGCGGCCATTCGTCACACGCTGGCCCAGCGCTATCAGATGACGGTGGATGTGGAGACGGTCGGAGACCTGCTGGCCGCGCTGGACGAGGCCTGCCTGCTGGAAAACGAACGCTCTGCCGAGGCTATCCAGCGCAAAATTGATGGCTATCGCGGCCTGGCCGCCCGCCCCACATCCCACGCGGGGTTAGCCTATCCCGAGGACCCGGCAGCGTTGACAAGCCTGCTGGACAGCTATCTGCACCAGCCCATCGGCCCGCGGGGAGTGGACGATTCGCTGCACCGCAACGGCTCCGGGCGGGTGGGGGAGGTACGGGGCATCTTCAGCCCCCACATCGACTACGCCCGGGGTGGGCCAGTCTATGCCCGCACGTGGCAGGCCGCGGCAGAGGCGGTCAATGACGCAGAACTGGTCATCCTCATCGGCACGGACCACTACGGCAGCGATCTCTTCACCCTCACCCGCCAGAGCTACGCCACCCCGCTCGGCGTGCTGCCCACGGCCACGGCAGTGGTGGATGATCTGGCCCAGGCTGTCGGCGTGGAAGCCGCCTTCGCCGGGGAGCTACGCCACCTGCGCGAGCATTCGCTGGAATTGGTGGCGGTCTGGCTGCAACATGCGCGGCGGGGGAGGCCCGTGGAGACGATTCCGGTGCTGGTGGGCGGGTTGCACCGCTTCTTTGGCAACGGCAGCAGCCCGGCCGCGGATAGCCGCATTCGCGCTTTTGTAGAGACCGCCCAACGCCACGCAGCCCACAAGAAAACGCTGATTGTGGCATCCGGCGATCTGGCCCACGTAGGCCCGGCCTTTGGCGGACAGCCCTTGACTGACACAGCCCGCGCCCGTCTGCGTTCGACGGATGACGGGCTGGTGGCGCGGATGACAGCCGGGGACGGTGAGGGATTCTATCAGTCCATCCGCGGGGTGCAGGACAGGAACAATGTGTGCGGAGTGACGCCGGGCTATCTGACGTTGAAAATTCTGGGTGAGGGGGTGCGGGGCGAGCGGTTGGCCTACGATTCCTGTCCTGCCGACGAAGCGAATACATCTACAGTGACGATTGGTGGGGTTGTTTTTGGCTGAGGCGTGCAGAGGTTTTCAGGTCCTTCTGGTAGTGGGTAGTGCGTATACCAGAAGGACCTGAAATTTTCCGCCAATCTGCCCAATTGTCTTTACAGAGCGGCCAGGGCAGCCTCTGGGCTGGCATCGGCTTTTACGTTATACGATACATCTACCAGCACACCCTTTTCGTCGATTACAAAGTGGCTGCGGACGATGCCCATATAGGTCTTGCCAAAGTTGGTCTTTTCCTGCCACGTCCCATACATCTCGGAAATCGTGTGGTCTGCATCCACCAGCAGTGTGAAGGGCAGGTCGTACTTTTCGCGGAACTTCTGGTGGCTTTCTTGCCCGTCTGGACTGACGCCGAGGACAATGGCATTCTTTTCGGTGATCGCAGCGTAGCTCTCGCGGAACCCGCGAGCCTGGATCGTTCAGCCAGGGGTGTCATCTTTCGGATAGAAATAGAGGACGACTTTCTGGCCCTGATAGTCGGACAACTTCACGCTGTCACCGCTATCAGTCATTGCTGCAAAGTCAGGCGCGGCTACGCCAGTTGTTAACTGTGCCATGCAAAACTCCTTGAAACTGTGGTTCTGATAAATGAACTGCCAATCAGCCAGTAGTATACCACCCCTCACTCTATAGCGGGATTTGTAGACAATCTGCGCAAGTTTGATAATAGACAGCAAGTCGTATTACGAAGTATGCTGTTCGGCACGTGTTTATCTTCAAGAAACGAGTAGCCCTAATGTATTTTCGAAATCTTCGTCCGCTCCGGCTTTTGCTTGTGGCGCTTCCGCTGCTGATTCTCTTTTGGTGGATAGGGGAATTGGCGACGCAAGCCCAGGAAGAAGCACCAAATGCCGCCGTCCATCTGGCCGCCATTGCGCCTGGGCTGGAGGAACAGTTGGCAGAAAGCGACGCTCCGGTCTCCTTCCTCGTCGTTCTGACCGAACAGCCCGACCCAGAGGGCTATCTTTCCCGGCAGGGGTTGCGAGCCGCCAGCCGCACGGCCAAAGCCGAGGCTATCTATCGCTATCTCAGCGGCTTTGCCCGCAGCCAACAGGCTCCGTTGCGGGCCTGGCTGGACAAGCAGGGGATTGCCTACCGCGCCTTTTATATCGTCAATGCGATTGAAGTGCAGGGCGATGCGTCTTTGGCTCTGGCTCTGCGAGCCCGGACCGATGTGGGGCGGCTGACGGCCAACCCTGCGGTGATTCTCTCCCAGGTAGAAACACTTGCCCCGGCCAATCTGGACACGGCCAATCCACCACCCGATCCGCCCTATGGCATCCGCCAGGCCAACGCGCCTGTGGCGTGGGGACTGGGCTATACCGGCCAGGGGATTGTCGTGGCCAGCCAGGACACCGGCGTGGACTGGACCCATCCGGCCTTGCACGATCAATACCGGGGATGGATCACCAGTACTCAGACTGTCAGCCATCCATACAATTGGTATGATTATTGGGGTGCTGTTAACCGCTGGAACTGTGACCCAGACCCGCAAGTCCCTTGCGATGACTACGGACACGGAACCCATACGGTGGGTACAATGCTGGGCACGAATCCTACAGACGGCCAGATTATCGGGATGGCTCCGGACGCCCAATGGATCGGCTGTCGCAATATGAATGGGGGCAATGGCACGCCCGCCAGCTATATGGCCTGCTTCGAGTTTTTTCTGGCCCCTTTCCCCCAGAACGGCGACCCCCAGACTGACGGCGTCCCATCCAAAGCGCCCCACATCATCAACAATTCCTGGTATTGTCCACCTGAAGAGGGCTGCGACTTGGAATCGCTGCATCAGGTGGTCAAGACAGTGCGGGCCGCAGGCCAACTGATTGTCGTCTCTGGCGGCAACGAAGGGCCAGCGTGTAGCTCGGCCAAATTCCCCATCACCATCTACCCGGAGGTCTTTAGCGTGGGCGCGCACAACGGCGCGGGTAACATCACCGGTTTCAGCAGCCGGGGGCCAGTGACGGCGGATGGCAGTGGGCGGCTGAAACCCCAGATTACCGCGGCAGGAGATACTGTGTTCTCCACCATTCCCGGCGGCGGTTATGGCAACAAAAGCGGCACCAGTATGGCTTCGCCCCACATGGCTGGCGCGGCCGCGCTGCTCTGGTCAGCTGCGCCCCAACTCATCGGCCAATTGGACGAAACCGAGCAGATTTTTCTGAAGAGTGCGACGCCTGTGCTGCACAACGGCTGTGGAGAAGGGCCGGAGCCAGTGTCGCCCAACAACACCTATGGCTACGGACGGTTGAATGTGGCCGCCGCGCTGGGGTTGGCGCTACATCCTGGGGTGATTACAACGACAGTCAAGACGGTTTTGGGGCCACTGGTGGGCATATCAGTCACGCTGACCGACAGTCGGACCAATGGGCAACAGGTTGGCCTGACAGACGCGGCCGGGCAGGTCACTTTTCAGCGGGTCTATTCGGGGACGTATGGAATTATGGCCACCGGCAATTGGGCCAGCGGAGGATTGGATGTCGCTCTGATGGCTGATGAGGCGAAATCAGTGGAGATCGAACTGCCAGCGATATACTATTTCCCGCTCATTCATTCGGATGGCGGGGTGCGTTAGTGGCTGATCGGTGAAGTTCTAGTTTTTGTAAACACGGATGAAAAGGAACACGGATAGCTTTGTACCCTATCCGTGTTCCTTTTCATCCGTGTTTACAAGTTCTTCTTCGGATACCTCAGCGCTTGAACGGGCGCAGAAGCAGCACCGGAACATTGGCCTGACGAACCAGCGCTTCGGCCACATTGCCAAAGAGCAGTTTGCTGAGACCTGTGCGCCCGTGGGTGGTCATTGCAACCATATCCACGTCGGTAAGTGTGACAAAATTGATGATCTCTGCGGCTGGATCGCCAAAAGTCACTTCCACCTCTACATCGTAGCCCAACGTTTTTAACCCCCCGATTGTCTCGGACAGTTCAGTCAAAACCTCGGCCCGCTGGCTCTCCTGAATTTGCGATGCATAGAGCGGGTGATGGGCATAGAGCGCATCTCTGTGTGACCCATAGATGGGCGAATTGATTTCGGTGGCAGCCGGAGATTGGGGGATGCCAACCATTCCTCTGCTATCTTTGCAAACTCGTAGCAGAATCAGCCGGTTTTCTGTGGGCGGAAGATGCTTGTGCACAATGGGTAGGATACGCGCGCTATATTCGGATCCATCCAAAGGTATGACTACAGAATTCTTGGTCACAAAATTTTCTCTCTTTCTGCAACTGTGCCCCGCCGTCTGACGGCATCGCCGGAGAAGATGGGTAGTTGCATAAACTGTTTCAACGGTGAAACAGTGCTGCCGGGATTGGGCGTCTCGCCGTTGAGCCGCGTGAGCAGCAGCACCTACAGTATAGCAATTCTTAGGGTCTCTGTCGCTGGTCAAGAGGACGGGATTTTCCCGAAAATGCGAGAAGCGATGAAACGGCTATGTGCGTAAGGGTTGGCTACACAGACTTGGGTGTAATTCAAGTTGGGGGCAGGGGTGGGTTTGCGACGACCGCACCGGGCTAAAGACCAATGGCTGTAGCCCACAGCTACAGGGCGACGCTGGATAAATCCAGCTTAGAAACGGTCTGTCCGTTTCGGCGAAAGCCCCGTTCAGGGGGCGTAGCTCGGTAGCCCGGTGTCTTTAGCACCGGGCGGCACAGACGATTCCATTTCGCCTCAAATCTGAATTACACCCCACAGACTTGACGGACTTGACAGAAGCAGGGGTAACAATTACAGTCAAGGGACCAGAAAATACTATTGCGTTTTCGATCAACTGTGACAGTTCAACACGCGAACAATCAGCCAACTACAGCGAATCCAGTCATCCTGGTTCCCGGCTATCGGGATGATGCGTCTGTCCTCACCCACCTCACCACTTTTCTCGCAGAGCAGAATTTTCCGCCCTATCCCATCACGCTTGTGCCCAGCGATGGGCAGGTGAGGCTGGAAGTATTGGCCCATCAAGTCGCTGATTTTGTCAACAGAACCTTTGCTGGGGACCAACTGCTGGATTTTGTGGGTTTTAGTATGGGCGGGGTTGTGTTGCGCTACTATCTGCAACGGCTGGGCGGTCTGGAGCGAACCCGCCATTTTGTTACATTGGGGACACCACACCGGGGATCGTGGACATCCTATGGAAGCAACCGACCGGGAATACGCCAGATGCGGCCGGGGAGCGCGTTTCTGCGCGATTTGAGTTCAGACGCAGAGCGTTTGGGTACAATCGGTTTTACATCGATCTGGACACCCTTTGATCTGATGATCATTCCGGCTTGCAGTTCTGCCATCGCAGAAGCCCACGACGAACCTGTGTTTGCGCTCCACCACCGGGCGTTGATCACAAGCCGTCGCTCATTGGCCCGGGTGGCCGAAGCCCTGGGCCGACCATTTCATCCGTCTTGACCTGGGTATAGACGATCCAATTGGTAGACACCAACGGATGTTGATATTCCCTTCACCTTCTGCTGGCCGACAGAGATCAGGCGGACTGCTTCTGGCGGAAGTAGATCGACCGTCTTTTCGCTCAGATTGATTGTGTTATCGCTGCCCGATTCCTGCAACCGTTTGGCCAGATTCACGGTGTCACCGATGGCTGTGTAGTTCATCAGTTCCGGGGTGCCGATATTCCCGACCACTGTTTCGCCTGTGTGAATACCTATTCTTACATCGAGAGCAGGTTGATGAGTTTTCCCCCAGGCCACCACACGATCCCGAATGGCCGCGGCGGCGCGGACAGCACGCAGGGCGTGATCCGGCTGCGCCACAGGTGCATTGAACAGCGCCATTACCCCATCCCCCACATATTTGTCAATCGTTCCGTCTTCGGCTTGAATCGCTGTCGTCACCAGGGCCAGATGATCGTTGAGAATATCAACCACCCGATCCGGTTCCAGTTTGTGGGAAAGGGGGGTGAAATTACAAAAATCCATAAAAAGCACAGTTGCAATTTGGCGTTCTCCGCCTAAACTAGGAAGTGTGGGACTGGTCAACAGGCGTTCGACTACAGTCGCTGCCATATAGCGCCCCAGAATCGTGCGGATTTTGTCGTGGGCCATCTGCAGCTCGTGCTGGAGGCGCAGATTTTCCCGGCGCAGTCGGCTTTTTTCCAGGGTTTGTCGGATGCGGGTGCTCATCCGCTAATACTTTGAAATAGACATGGGGTCACCTTTTTGCTAAATTTTTGGCTTCGAGACCAAACGTAGCGAAAGGCAACCCCATGAGAAAGGCGAAAGACTGGGGACAACCGTGC
>JAUIHI010000009.1 GCA_030432295.1 Anaerolineae bacterium
CAAAAAATCGTCGTCAAGGGCCAAATGCCTGTCACAACCGCCTGATTTCGACTCGATGATCCAATTCTATTGGCCCTTCCCTTCACATAACATCTGTTGGGTTGGCTCGTTGTTGTCCAAACTCCAAGATACAGATACACTGATCAAGTATAACCCGGCCACAAATAGTGTAGTGGCTACCGCAGCATCTGGCGATGAGCCATGGGATGTGGTTATCAATGAAGGGTTGAACGAAGTTTATGTGAGCAACTACGCCAGCAAAGATGTCTGGGTCTACGATGCGAATACGATGGTCATCAAGAAGAAGATCCACGTGGGTCCGAATCCAATGATGATGGAGATATTCCCTGACATCAACACTGTCGCCGTGATTGTGCGCGGACTCAACGGCATTGCCATCATCGAGAACGGCAATGTGGTCCAATACATGCCTACAGGTGGCACAGGAGCCTTTGGTTTTGCCTCCGATCCGGTCAACAAACAACTGATCGTCGGCAACCGTGACACGGGTAGCGCCTGGGTTATCTACAAGGATGGGGGAAACTGGCGTCTCAATGATGGCTCTGAGATGAAGGACTTTGGCGGTATGAAGCGGACTGGACCCTTCGAGATTGCCTACAATCCAAACAACAACCGGATCTACGTGATTTCCATGCGTCCGAGCGGTACTTGGTTTGTGGATGTAATTGAGAAGCAGTCTATGACTTCTCTGGTCACACTGGCAACTATCGATGTGGGCAGCAGCGGTTCGGATCGGGACCCGAATGTGGGTGGTGCAGGCATTGCGGTGAACCTAACGACCAACCACGTCTTTGTGGCCAATACGGCTGATGGCACAGTGACAGTCATCGGTGAAAATAACCAGGTTCTGTCTACGGTCACTGTAGGCCCCGATCCCTTTGAAATTGCGGTGAACGAAGATACCCAGACGGTCTATGTGACTCTGCGAGCAGGAAACCGACTGGTCAAGTTCGCTGATGTTTTCCCATAGAATGTAGCAGGCATGACTTCCCGGAAGTTATGCATTAGATAAAAAGAGGGCGGCTCGCAATGAGCCGCCCTCTTTTTATTTGGGGTGTTCAAAACCAATTGGCGGAGCAGGCATCTGGAAGTGCCCCGTTTCTATATGCCTACATCTTTGTCCAATTCAAAATATCCACACCTGATTGCATCGCCATTTCTTAGGGCACGTAAAGGCTAGGCAATCGTGAAACAAACGGCTCTCCTATACCAGCGGGGGTGTAACGCCCAGCCTTGATCGCCGCTTCCGCAAGCTCAGGAATACGCTCAATATCCGCGGGACCATTGATACCCACAAGCGCAAGTTGGGCTTGAATCGCAAGGCGACGCTCATCAGGAATCGCAAGTGAAGATGACTCTGGGGCGTAGATAGTTCGGCTGTTGACGGCAATCGTCTCAATACTGAAGGGATGGTAAGTCTGCGAAGCTGTCCAACTGATGTATATGGCTCCCAGCAGACTGGCTACGAGAGCATAACGAATGAGCGTCTGGTCTGGCTGCTTGATTGAATCGATAAACGCACCCAGTGCCAGCATGGCAAATGTAATCGGTATAAGCAGAAGATTGTTGCGAGCAGCCACTATCCCAGACGACGCAGCTACGAATGTGCAAATTAGCCAAAACAGCATAGAACCAGGCCAATAGATTTTTTTTATAACAGCATAAATGGACAGAAACAAGAGAAAGCAGAACCAGCCAACAATAAATCCTTTGGATAGCAGATCAAATGATGTCAGGCCGTGGGGAAGAAAAGAGAGGTGAAAGTGCTGTATCCAGCCAGAAATGGTGAGTGTTGACAGCGTGGACTCATCTACAATAGTGGCTCGATAGGTCCACCACGCAGCTATCATGGAAACCAGCGTAAAACTGTAAAAAAGGTGGGGTAATAGGGAATTACGCAAAGCTGTGTAGGAAGTTTTTGCGCTCAAGGAGAAGTGATTGCGTGAATAATAGGCTCCCAGGAGGGGTAATGTGAGAACAAAGTTGAGCGAATCTTCCCGCACAAGCAGCCCCAATCCCGCCAAGGCAATTGAGAACAATAGGATGAGCAACCCTTTCCAGACTAACTTTGTGTAGTGATTGCTGTTTTGTTGGCCCTTCTCCCTCTGACTCGAATTGATTGTTCGTAGTCCCTGCAATAGCGCTAACAGGGATACAGCAAAGAACAATGCCTGAAATAAATGTATGCCATCTGCAATCCAAACATAATGGAAAGAATTATATTTCGACGCATAGACAAGAGACATTGCCAGTATCCCAATATCCCTCGATAGCCCATATATCTCTGCGATCCACACCATGAGCGTAAGAAATAGTGCAAACAGAGTAATCAGGAATACGCGATGCAGCGCAACATTTTCTCCAAATAAAGCGTAACGCAGCCCATTAAAATAGGTTGATAGCGGGCGAAAGCCAGCCGTCTCTGTATTGCTTGGATCCCAATTGTCAGACCAGGTGCTTCGTAACTCCTGTGGGGAATATTCCCGTATCAAGTGTAAATCATCCCAGACCATTGGGTAGTGGAGCGACGGCCAAACTAAAATCATGCCCAATACGAAAAAAAGGATAAAGCAGAATAGATGCCCCCTTTGCACGAACAATGTGCTGTTTCGCATACGCTCCCTGACCTTGCCGAAATGACAACTATTGACCTACTGCTCGGAAAACTGCTCCTCATACACCCGCCAATGCTCGGCAAAGACATCCGGCGCGATGGCGTGGAGCATCTCCAACACCCGCTGACCCATCGCCCGAATCTCCCACTGGGCCGCTTTGTCCACGGCCCGCAGCCAAAGGAAATGGCTCCAGGCCGCAAAGTTCATTGTGGTGACGATGCGGGTTTCTGCCGCGTTGGGCAACAGAAAACGGGCATCCTCCTTGCGAATCCCCATCTCCCGTAGGTCCCGATAGGTGTTTTGCAGATAGTCCCAGGCTTCGGCCAGTCGGGCTTCGGCTTCGGGATGGGCAGCCACAGCGGGCGGGACAATCGCGCTCCACCCGCCTTTGCTCAGGTCCACATATCGTTGCGATTCCTGGCTGAAGCTGGCCAAGCGATGGCGCACCAACTGGTGGGTGCAGGCCCGGCTGATGCCTTCAAAAAGAAAGGTGGCCGAGCCGTGATGGGTGCGGCTCTCCGTGTCGCCCAGCAGCGGTTGGGTGTAGCCCAGCAGTGTGACCCGCATCCCGTCACGCTCGGCGGGGCGCAGGACCGAGAGATCGACCGGTGCTTCCTCGGCAAGGGCAGGCAACGAGAGCGCGCCAGCGTCAGCGGCATATTCTGCATAGACATTTGGCGCAATGGCATAGAGAATGGGCAATGCTTCCGTCCCAATCCCCCGGCGCAGAAAATCCAGCCAGACCCGTGTGTTGCCGCTAACAACCCAACTGCCGTCCGCGTCCTGGGTCACTTCGCAGTGGCGGTTGAGCATCCGCCAGCGCAGGGGGGCGTCGCTGCCCCGCACACGCAGAGTGATGACGATGTGCTCGATGATGTCTTCGTGGCCTTCCCGCACCCGAGCGCTGATGAAGTTCGCAGCCGTCCCCATCCGGTGGGTGCTGCGATAGCAGACCCGCCCGGCGAATTCGATGATATTTTCCTGATAGGTGCTCTGGCCGTTCCAGATGGTCGCCAGATCGCTCACATCGGCCAAATGGGCTGGGTCCAGCGCCGGGTTAGGACGAGTGTAGGCAAGGAGTTCGATGTGCATGGGTCTGTTCCGTTGGGTGGTTCAAAGAGTGGATATGCAGTCGATTGTAGCACTGGCAGGGCTGTTTCTGCACAATCGCGCAGGGGTAAGGGGGATTTTAGCCACAAGATCCAGTGAGCGTGCAATCTGTCCAGCGGGCCTGTGGATTTGTTGTGCAGGTTGCACATTGTCGCGCCGATACTCCCATGCTATCGTTTCTCAAGACTTCCCACGAGTCTGGAGAACAGAAGAACGTTCTGCATATCTACCCCACGGGCATACAGAACGGACCTATTTGGAAACGCAAAAGCCGCCGCTTGGCCGCACTCGCTCCATAGGCGAGATCGCCAGATAGGGCAAAAGCTGCTCCACAAATTTCAGAGAAGAGGAAAGAGGAGAGGAAAATGATTGACTCGGGAGATACAGCCTGGATTATTGTAGCCACTGCACTGGTACTACTCATGACACCCGCCTTGGGCTTCTTCTACGGCGGGATGGTACGCAAGAAAAGTATTTTGTCCACGCTCAATTTGAGCTTTATCACAATCGGTCTGATCAGCATCCAATGGGTGTTGATTGGCTATAGTCTCTCCTTTGGTGATAGTATTGGGGGGCTGGTTGGCGGCCTGAACTATCTGGGCTTGAACGGCGTCGGGTTGGAAGTGCTGGATGGACTGACGATCCCCCATCTGCTCTTTGCCGGTTTCCAGATGACTTTCGCCATCATCACCCCCGCGCTTATCACTGGCGCATTTGTCGAGCGGGTGCGTTTTAAGAGCTTTCTGGTCTTCACTCTGCTGTGGGCCACGCTGGTCTACGATCCCGTAGCCCATTGGGTGTGGGGCGGCGGCATCTTCTATCAGATGGGCGCGCTGGACTTTGCGGGCGGCACAGTCGTCCACATTACGGCTGGCTATTCGGCTCTGGCCTTTTCCATGGCAATTCGCAAGCGCAAAGGGTTTGGCCGGATTACGATTGAGCCACACAACATTCCCTTTACTGTGCTGGGCGCGGGGCTGCTCTGGATGGGCTGGTTCGGCTTCAACGGTGGCAGTGCCCTGGCCGCTGACGGGACTGCGGTGTTGGCGCTTTTCAATACAAACACGGCTGCCGCGGCCGCCGCTGTGGTCTGGATGTTCCTGGCCTGGCGAGAGGGCAAGCCCAGTGTCCTGGGTATTGTGACCGGTGCAGTCGTTGGGCTGGTCGCCATCACCCCCGCCGCTGGTTTTGTGACACCCCTGGCGGCTATGCTCATCGGCGCGATTGCAGCGCCCATCAGCTACTACGCCATCGCCTTCCGCAACAAGCGGGGCTGGGACGAGAGCCTGGATGTGTGGGCCTGTCACGGTATGGCGGGCACCTGGGGTGCGCTGGCAACGGGTCTTTTCGCCACCACTGCCATCAACGCAGCCGGGGCTGATGGCCTGTTCTATGGCAATCCCGGCCAGTTTGTAACCCAGTTGATTACCGTCGTCGTGACAATCGTCTATGCCGTGGCCATCACTTTCATCCTGACCAAAATTATCTCCAGCGTTTGGGGTCTTTCAGTCAGCGAAACGGAAGAAGAGGTCGGCCTGGACATTAGCGAGCACGGCGAGCGGGCTTACGCTTAAAGGAGAATTCGGAAAATGTTCAAGAAAATTGAAGCCTACATCCGCCACGAGAAACTGGACGATGTGAAGGCTGCGCTGAAAGAGATCGGCATTGTGGGGCTGAATGTGGTGGATGTGCACGGCCACGGACGCCAGGGCGGTATTGTGTTGAGCGGACGTCAGGGCAGCTACACAGTGGATATGCTGCCCCGCGCCCAGGTCAATATCGTCCTCAGCGAGCGCAATGTGGAGAAGACCATCGCCGCCATCCAGGAAGCAGCCATGACGGGCGCTCAGGGTGACGGGGTGATCTTCATCTATCCGGTGGACGATGTGGTGCGCATTCGCACCGGCGAGCGGGGCGCAGATGCCCTGACCTACGAAGGTGATATTGACACGAAGGCGGGGAAGTAGGGATAGTAGATATTGGGTATTAGATATTTCGCAGAGGTGTGTTTATCTGAATCCTACGGAATATCTAATACCCAATATCTTTTCTACGTATTCGACCGCTGGGGCATCTTCTTTTCAATGTAGCGTACCAGCAGCGAGAGTGCAATCGTCATCACCAGATAGAGGAAGGCGACGACGTTGTAGGTCTCGAAGAAGCGGAAAGTGCTGGTGGCGTAGAGCTTGCCCAGTTGGGTGATGTCCTGCACGCCCAGCACAGAGACCAGCGACGAATCCTTCAGCATCGCCACAAAGTCATTGCCCAGGGGTGGCAGCACCCGGCGCACGGCTTGGGGCAGAACGATGTGGCGCATAGACTGCCAATAGCTCATCCCCAAACTGCGGGCGGCTTCGATCTGCCCCTTCTCCACACTTTCAATTCCCGCCCGGAAAATCTCCGCAATAAACGCACTGTAGCCAATCACCAATGCCAGAATGGCCCGGGTGGTGAAGCTCAGGTCCCGGATGCTGAAATCGGCCAACCCCTGGCCCAGGTTCCCCACATCCAACGATAGCAGCCCTTCCCCCGCCCAGTTGATCAGATCGACCAGCCCCGGCGCGCCCACGAAGGCGATGTAATAGAGGATCACCAGCATTGGCACGCCCCGGACGATCTCCACGTAAAAGGTGGCGGCTTCCTGCACCACCCGAAGTTTGGAGAGGCGGGCCAGCCCAAAGATCAGCCCCACCAGCAGCGCGCAGGCAAAAGCGATAAGACAGACGTAGACCGTCACCCAGACGCCTTTGGCCACGGCAGAGAAGATCAGCGCGTAGTCGGCGTCGGAGAGAATATTCCAGAGCAGGAGGACACCCAGCAACAGCGCGGCCAGCAGCCAATAGGGCAGCCGGGCGAGGCGATTGGTGGGGGTGTGGCGAGAAGGGGCAGAATGTGTCATCGGCGGTTAACAGCTATTGGGTATTGGATATTTGGCAGTGATGACCAATCGTGTCACTACCCACTATCCAATACCCAATAGCTAATCCCTAATTTGCTGGATCGAAGAGGAAGAACCACTTCGTGTTCAGGTAGTCGTCGTAGTCATCCAACACCAGCGTTTTGATGGCCGCGTTGAAGGCTTCGGTCAGGTCCGAGTCCGGCGTGAAGATGAAGCCGAAGTCCTCGGTTCCCAACGCGTCGCCCACAATTTTGAGTTTGTCCGGGTTGGCCCCGATGTAGCCCCGCCCGCTGGCCGCATCCACCAGCACCATATCCACATCGCCAGCGATCAGTGCCTGGACCGTCGCGCCGAAGTTTTCCAGCAGGACGATGCGCGGGTTGGTCTCGTCCCCATCCAGAATCTCGTAGACGGCTGTGTAGAAGCCAGTGGTCCCGGCCTGGGAACCCACCAGCAGTTCGGCGTCGGCGGCGAAGGTGGCCGGGTCGCTGAAGCGCTCCTCATCCGCCCGCACCAGCATAAATTGCTGGCTGGTCATATAGGGGCTGGAGAAGTCGATGACCGCTTCCCGCTCGTCGGTGATGGTAATCCCGTCCATCCCCACATCGAACTGTCCCGCGGCCACAGCCTGGATCATCGCATCCCAGGAGGTCACCTGCCAGTCCACCACACAGTTGAGGCGGCGGCAGATTTCGTTCACTGCGTCGTATTCCCAGCCCACCGATGCCCCCGTAGCCGGGTCGATGAAATTGAGGGGCGTGTAGTCGTTGCCCGTCACCGCCACCACCACCTGGCCCGCCAAATCGGGCAACTGGTCGTATGCATCTGGCCCGTTGGGGTCGTTCAGGAAGAACCAGCGGGTGTTGAGGGAATTGATGAAACCGTCTTTCTTCATTGTGGCGATGGCCGCGTTGAAAGCTTCGGTCAGGTCCGAACCGGGGGTGAAGATAAAGCCGAAATCTTCTGTCCCCAGCGCGCCGCCCACAATTTTGAGTTTGTCCGGGTTGGCCCCGATGTAGCCCCGACCGCTGGCCGCATCCACCAGCACCATATCCACATCGCCGGCGATCAGTGCCTGGACCGTCGCGCCGAAGTTTTCCAGCAGGACAATGCGCGGGTTGGTCTCGTCCCCATCCAGAATCTCATAGACGGCGGTGTAGAAGCCAGTGGTCCCGGCCTGCGCGCCCACCAGCAGTTCGGCGTCGGCGGCAAAGGTGGCCGGGTCGCTGAAGCGCTCCTCATCTGCCCGCACCAGCATAAACTGCTGGCTGGTCATATAGGGAGCCGAGAAGTCGATGACCGCTTCCCGTTCTTCGGTGATGGTAATCCCGTCCATCCCCACATCGAACTGCCCTGCGGCCACAGCCTGAATCATCGCATCCCAGGAGGTCACCTGCCAGTCCACCACACAGTTGAGGCGGCGGCAGATTTCGTTCACTGCGTCGTATTCCCAACCCACGGACTTGCCCGTGGCGGGATCGATGAAATTGAGGGGCGTGTAGTCGTTGCCCGTCACCGCCACCACCACCCGTCCCGCAAGGTCCGGCAGATCGTAAACGACGTTCGTCGTGCCCACGGGCGCGGGGCCAGCCGTTGTCGATGTGGTTGTGGCCGGCTGTTCAGGCTGGGGCTGGGGCGCGGCCTCCTGATCAGTGGCCGGTGCTTCTGACGCCGGGGCCGGGGATTCCGCTGCGGCTTCACCGGCGGCGGGCGCGGCGGCGGGGGCAGCCGCTGGCTGGGCACAGGCGCTGATCACCAGCAGCAGCGCGGCCAGAAGAAAAATGAGCGGCGAAAGACGAAAATGCAGAGAAGGTCGCATGGCAGTCTCCTTTGGGTAAATTGGGGCGAACAAACAGAATGCTGTTTGGAGTATACGCGGGATTGGGATAGGGGGCAAACGGCGGGGGGAAGTGGCTCAGTCCTCTGGCGCGTGTGAGCGAAGTTCCGCGTAGCGCGCTTCCCGGATTTCGGCGACCTTTTCTTCGGGGATGGCAACCATCTGCCCAAGAAACTGGAGTTGGAGTCGGGAATACTTGTCCAGATTGTCGATGTCCAGGGGTATCTCGTAGCGGCCGCATTCCACACAGTCGAAAACCCGGACAAATGTGCCATCGACCTTCTCTTCGTCGCGCAGATGGAGCAGGTCTGGGTTGGGGTGATTACATTTTGTTTTGCGTGGGGACTTTGGTGACATGTGGACTATTCCTGCTGCGATAAACAACCGCTGTGCTGTTGTGGTTATTACTCTATGCTCACCCCTGCAGGACGAGTCCAATGCGCTGGAACTTCTATTACCGCCAGCAGTCTGCACATCCTGTCCGGGATGGATTGTGCTGGTTACAATTGTTGCACCTGATATGCCATGACTTCGAGAAGAACGTCTTCAAGGGCGGGTGCAGGGACGAGTTGGACGCCGTCAGCGCTGTGTTTGTGCTCCGGCGATGCCAGCCGCGGCCGATGCAAGGCGTTGTCATAGCGAAAAATGAGGTCATTTAGCGCATTTTGATAATGGTAGGTGTACATCAACTTCTCGATAATCGTATCTTCTCCATCCAAGAACTCGCGAAAATGAAGTCGGGATCCATCCACAAAGAGCAATTCGCCTGTCACATAGCCTTGTTCGCCGGGACGCGTCTCGAAATTGAGGGTGCTATCCACAACGAACGAAGCACTGGCATAGCCATCAACCAGAGATTTGATCCGATTGAAGTATATCTGAATCACTGAATACCACCTCGCGCAACTTTTGTAGCTTTCCTTGCAGCCGCTCCATCAGACGATACTCGCCCGCCCAACGCACATATTCGTCATCTCCGCCTGTCAGGTCCTCCGCAGCCATTTCGGTGGCAAAGTAGGTTGACGACACGCCGTACTTTTCTTCAAATGGCAGCAGACGTTTTTGGGCTACTTGCAACGCCAATTGCAGTTTGGCAATCTCACTGTCAATAGCGGAACGGACCAGTTGGCGCACCTGTCCTGCATCTCCGTTGGCTTCAATGTGGATGATACTCATCACTTCTCCCCTCTCGAAACATCTATTGCGCCTATTTCCAATGGCCGATTGTTGCCAGTATATCACCCGTCGATCCACCTCGCAACCCCAGATTCGACAAAGGAGATTATCATTTCAGTGTTGGCACGCGAAGAAGCAGAGACGCAAGAAAATTCCTCTGCGTCTCTGCTCCTTTGCACCTCTGCGTTAAAAATCTTCATCCCTATCGAATCGCCGCCAGTGCCTTCCGCGCCGCAGCAATCGTCGCGTCGATCTCCGCTTGCCCGTGCGCTGTGGAGAGGAAGCCCGCCTCGAACTGGGAAGGCGCGATGTAGACGCCGTTGTCCAGCATGGCCTGGAAGTAGGCGGCAAAGCGTGTGGTGTCCGCCACCTTCGCCGTCTCCCAGTCGATCACCGGCCCGTCCACAAAGAAGAAGCCGAACATCGATCCTACCCGTCCGGCGCGCATGGGGATGCCCGCCTTCTGCGCGGCGTCGAGTATTCCGCTCGTGAGCTGGTCGCCTACCGTCTCGAAGTGCTCCCACACGCCCGGCTCACGGATGGCCCGCAAAGTCTCGATGCCCGCGGTCATCGCCAGGGGATTGCCGGAGAGTGTCCCCGCCTGGTACATCGGCCCGACTGGGGCCACCATTTGCATAATATCCCGCCTACCGCCATAGGCCCCCACTGGCAGGCCGCCGCCGATGACTTTGCCCAGGCAGGTCAGGTCCGGGGTGATGCCGTAGAGGGTCTGTGCGCCGCCGGGATGGACCCGGAAGCCCGTCATCACTTCGTCAAAAATCAGCAGCGCCCCGTCCGCCGCGGTCACATCCCGCAGCCCCTGCAAAAAGCCATCCACCGGCGGAATCATCCCCATATTGCCCGCCACAGGCTCCACAATCACCGCCGCGATTTCGCCGGGGAAGGTGCCGAATAACTCCTCCACCCCTTCCAAATCGTTGAAACGGACAGTCAGCGTATCGGCCACTGTGCTGGCAGGCACACCGGGAGAATCGGGCAGGCCCAGCGTCGCCACGCCGGAGCCAGCCTGCACCAGCAGCATATCCGCGTGGCCGTGATAGTTGCCCTGGAATTTGATGATTTTCGTGCGTTCCGTGTAGGCGCGAGCCAGGCGCAGCGCTGTCATTGTGGCTTCCGTGCCGGAGTTGACGAAGCGCACCATTTCAATGGCGGGCATCATCTCCGTCACCAGCCGGGCCAGTTCCACCTCTTGCGGGCAGGGCGCGCCAAAGCTGGAGCCATTCAGCACCGCTTCTTGCAGCGCCGCCACCACCAGCGGGTGGGCGTGGCCCAGAATCAGCGGCCCCCAGGAAAGCACGTAGTCGATGTAACGGTTGCCGTCCACGTCGTGCATATACGCGCCCTCGCCCTTGCGGATGAAGAGGGGCTGGCCGCCCACGGCCCGAAAGGCCCGCACAGGCGAATTGACACCGCCGGGCAGCAGCTTCTGGGCTTCGGTAAAAAGTTCGATGGATTTGGGAATGTGTGGCATTGGGTATCTCCGGTGGAATGGGTATTAGATATTGGGTATTGGATATTTCGTGGAGTAATCGACCAGTCCAGTGAGCGCTGATTGAGTGCCATCAGAATCCGAAGGATTCTGCGTCTTCGAGGCGTATCGAAGTCAAGCGAACGGGTAGACGAGTTTTCTCCAGTCTATTCATACTTATTGGTCACCCGCGTGGTTTCGATACGGCTGGAAAAAGCCCCAGCCTACTCAACCGGCGCTGGTCCTGAATTGCAGTGTGTCACCCCAACGAAATATCCAATACCCAATATCTGCTATTCAAATCGTTCCGCGGCCCGTTCGATCTCCTCCACAAGCGTCCCGATAAAAAGCGGGTCGTCGTTGAGGGCCGGGGGACGTTCCAGACGCACGCCCAGTTCTTTGGCGACGGCCTGGCCCTGAATGTCGATGTCGTAGAGAATCTCCACGTGGTCCGAGACGAAGCCGACAGGAATGCTGATGATATCCCGGATGCCCTGTTCGGCCAGGGCGGTGATGTGCTCTGGCAACTGAGGCCCCAGCCAGGGTTCCGGGCTGCGCCCTGCGGACTGGTAACTCCACGACCAGCGCGCGTCGGGCAGGCCCGCCCGCTCCGCAACCAGCCGGGCTGTCTCCTGCATCTGATCGTCGTAGGGATCGCCCATTTTGATGATGCGCACGGGCAGGCTGTGGGCGCTTAGGATGACGTGAACTTTCTCCCGTTCGCTATCGGGCCAGCGCTCCAGTCCCATCCGCACCCGATTCGCCAAGGCCTGAATCAGCCCCTCCGCGGTGTGGTAGTCGGTGACGTGGGAAAAGTCGATGTCGCCCCGATACATCTCCAGCCCGTCGGCGATTTTGGCGTGATATTTGGCGATGCTCAGTTTGCTGTAGTGGGGGGCCAGCACAATACTCACCGCGGCCTGGATGCCGTCGTCGATCATCTGGCCCACCACATCTTCGATCCAGGGCGACCAGTGGCGCATGCCCAGATAGAAGCGGAAGCGGTCCGGGTACTGCTCTTCTAAACGCTCGGCCACGCACGCCATCTGCTGGCTGCTGAATTCAAAAAGGGGCGATTTGCCGCCGATCTGTCGGTAGTTGTTTGTGATCTCTTCCAGCACCGCAGGCGTCGTCGGGCGACCCTCGCGGATGTCGGCCAGATAGCCGGGAATCTCGTCCAGAGAATTTGGCCCGCCATAGGCCATCACCAGCACGCCGATGGGAGGGGTTGGGGATTGGGTCATTGGTTCGTTGCTCCGGGTGTGGGCGGGTAAAAGAGGTATTGGGTATTGGATATTTCGTGGAGATGTCCCTTCGACGTCACTACGAAATATCCAATACCCAATACCTTCTATCCCGTCTTCTCGTGTACGTAGTCCACCAGCCGCCGCACAGTCTCTACCGGCGTGGGGGGGAAGATGCCGTGGCCCAGGTTGAAGATGTGGCCGGGCCGTCCGCCTGCCTGTTCCAGCACCGCGTCGATGCGGGGCTTCAGTTCCCGCCAGGGCGCAAGCAGGGCCACCGGTTCCAGATTGCCCTGGATGGGTTTGTCGTGGCCGATCTGATCCCAGGCCCAGTCCAGGGGCATATGCCAGTCCACGCCGATCACATCCCCGCCGCAGGCCGCCACTGTGGGCAGAAAGGCGCTGGTCCCGGTGCTGAAGTTGATGACCGGCACGCCCGCCGAGGCTATCTTTTGGAAAAGGAGTGTATTGTAGGGCTGAATGTAGCGGATGTAATCGTCCTTGCCCAACGCCTGCCCGGCCCAGGAATCGAAGACTTGCAGGGTAGCCGCGCCGGCTTTGGCCTGGGCCAGCAGATAGTCGGCCTGCACTGTCACCAATTTGGTCATCAGCCGCTTCCAGGCCGCAGGTTCGCTGTACATCAAACTTTTGGTTTTGATGAATGTGCGGCTGCTGCCCCCTTCGATGGCATAGCTGGCCAGGGTGAAGGGCGCGCCCGCAAAGCCGATCAGCGGAATGCCCCGGTTGTTCAATTCTGCGCTGACGATTTCGATGGCCCGCAGAGTAGCGGGCATTGTCTCCTGGGCGGGTGGCACGGCCAGCCTGTCCACATCTGCGGTCGTGCGGACGGGATTGGCGATCACCGGCCCTTCCCCCGCCGCGAAGCTCAGGTCCAGCCCCATCCCCACCAGCGGCGGCAGGATGTCGGCGAAGATAATCGCCGCGTCCAGGGCAAAGGCGTCGATGGGTTGCAGCGTCACTTCCACGGCCAGCTCTGCCGTGCGGATGATCTCCAGAATCGAATACTTTTCCCGCAGCGCCCGGTATTCGGCCATATAGCGCCCGGCCTGGCGCATCAGCCAGATGGGGGTGTGACTGGCTTGCTTTCCCCTGGCGGCCAGCAGAAAGGGCGATGTGCCTTCCAATGGCGAAGCCGGGGGCGGTGCGGTCATTGTGTGTGCAGGTCTCATGCGGGGTTCCTTTTGCTCTGCCAGACCACCCGCCCCACAAAGAACGGCCCCAGCCGCTCCAGATGGAGGGAAGTCTGTTTGGTTTTGCGCATACTCTGGACAATCGACGAGAGGGGGTAGAGGTCAGCGCCCAGCAGCCCCACCACAAAGTCATTGTCCATCTTGTCCAGCCCGTGGGAGGCCAAGCGGATGTCTGTGCCCAGCCCGGCCCGGCCATAGGCCATCCCGATTGTGCCGTGCTCGCGCAGGATGGCGGTCTGCTCTTCACTGCTCAACTGCTCGAAAGAACCGGCCCGGCGCAGGGGATACCAGATGGCCCAGCGGTGGGCCGGGTCAATGACTTTGCGCCAGGGACGGTCCACTAGCGTCTCGTCCAAATCTGGCTCATAGCCCAGAGCGTAGGTGCGCCCGAACATTGTAAATTCGGGCTTGGGCAGCAGAGCCACAAAGGGCGGACGGTTGAGGAAGGGGCGCAGTTTCTCCACAAAATCGTTGGGATCTTCGCTGAAAGTCAGCAGCCCCACGCCCTGGGGGGCGTTCAAATCCTCGTATAGCACAGCGTCCAGCCCGGCCTCTTCCAATGCCTCAGCCAGCGCGCCGCTGTCAGTCACCTCCCCATACCCCAAAAATTGCATAAAAAGCCGCCTGTCGGAGAAGATCACTTCCCCATTGGCCCGGCCCCGCTCGCGGATGTCTAGTTGTTCTGCCACGTGCAAACTCCTGTATTGTCTACTTGACGACGGACGATAGACGAAGTATGACAGTCGACGTTCGTCTGTCGTCCGTCGTCTGTCGTCGGCTCTCTACCGCAGCCACCCCGCCGCCTCCTTGGCGTGATAGGTCAAAATCAGATCGGCCCCGGCCCGGCGGATGCTGGTGAGGGTTTCCAGAATCACCCGCTGCTCGTCCAGCCAGCCGTTGGCCGCGGCGGCTTTGATCATCGCGTACTCACCGCTGACGTTATAGGCGGCCAATGGCAGTTCGGGGAAGCGATCCTTCACCCGGCGGATTACGTCCAGATAGGGCAGGGCGGGCTTGACCATCAGAAAATCTGCGCCTTCAGCCACATCCAGCGCGGCTTCGCGCAGGGCTTCTTCTGTGTTGGCCGGGTCCATCTGATGGGTCTTGCGGTCGCCGAAACGGGGTGCGCCGTCCGCGGCTTCCCGGAAGGGACCGTAGAAGGCCGAGGCGTACTTCACCGCATAGGACATCACCGGCAGATGGCTGTAGCCTTCTCCGTCCAGGGCCGTGCGGATGGCCATTACCATTCCGTCGATCATCCCACTGGGGGCCACAATGTCCGCGCCGCAGCGGGCGTGGGAAACGACGACCTTCTGCAATACTTCCAGTGTCTCGTCGTTGAGAACGTAGCCCTCCTCATTCAGCAGCCCGCAGTGGCCGTGATCCGTATACTCGCACAGGCAGACGTCGGTGATGACGACCAGCTCCGGGTTGGCCTCTTTCAACGCCCGGATGGCCTGCTGCACAATCCCGTCGTCGGCGAAATTCTCCAGGCCGATGGGGTCTTTATGGGCTGGGATGCCGAAGAGGACGACGGCGGGCACGCCCAGACTTTTCAGTTCCCCGGCTTCCGCCGCCAACTGGTCCACGGACAGGCGGAACTGACCGGGCATGGAACTGATGGGAATGCGCTGGTTTTCCCCGTGCTGGATGAAAAGCGGGTAGATGAAATCAGCCGGGTCGAGAGTCGTCTCCGCTACCATCCGGCGCAGGGCCGGTGTGTGGCGCAGGCGGCGGGGACGAATTGTGGGAAATGTCATAAATGGCTCTTTCGTGAAAGCAATTTAACGCAGAGACGCAGAGGCGTAGAGGCGCAGAGAAAAAGCAAGAACAGAACGCTGATTGGGCGGAAACGGCGGATAGATTGGATTTTTAGGACACAGATGGTGCAGATGAACACAGATTTTTTGATCAGCGTTTATCTGCGTCCCGCTCCCTCTGCGTCTCTGCGTCTCCCTGTCTCTGCGTTAAAAATCCGCTCTGATCAGCCAAATCCGCGTCCTCCGCGTTCTATTCCTCATCCAATCAGTTCCAGAGCGCCCTGGGATTTGGCTGTTTCGGCCAGGGATGCGCCCAGTTCCAGCGCTGATGTCCCCCGGCCTTCCACAAGAATGATGCGACTGCCGTCCACCGCGGCCACCAGACCGGACAGGTGGATGGCCCTGCCGCTGACTGTTGCGTAGGCCCCGACAGGGATCGAGCAGCCCCCGCCCAGACTGGCGAGGAAAGCCCGCTCGGCTCGCACCGCTTCGGCCACTTTGGCGTTGTGGATAGCGGCCAGCAGCCCCAGCGTCGGTTCGTCATCGGCCCGGCACTGGACGGCCAGCGCGCCCTGTCCCGGCGCGGGCAGCATCACATCTAACGGCAGCCACTGGCTGATATTGGCGTCCAGCCCCAAGCGGGTGACGCCTGCACCGGCCAGCAGTGTGGCGTCGTAGTCGCCGTGCAGGGCTTTGTGGATGCGGGTCTCCACATTGCCCCGGATGGAACGGACGGTCAGCGCCGGGTGCAGAGCCAGCAGTTGGGCCTGGCGACGCAGACTGCTCGTCCCCACCACCGCGCCCCCGGGCAGTTCATCAAGCGTCTGCCCGTTCTTCGCCACCAGCACATCCCGCACATCCGCCCGGCCCAAAATTGCGCCCAGCGTCAGCCCCGGCGCGTCGTCCACTGGCAGGTCTTTCAGGGAATGGACGGCCAGATCGATGCGCCCTTCCCGCAGGCCGTTTTCCAGTTCCAGCGTGAATAGCCCTTTGCCGCCGATCTCTGGCAGGGGGCGGTCCAGCGTCTTATCGCCCTGAGTGACATACGGCTCAATCGTGCATTCCAGCCCCGGCCAGGCGGCTTGCAGCGCGTCCATCACGTGGCGGCTCTGCCACATCGCCAGGGCGGAGGTGCGGGAGCCGAGGGTGAGCGAGTTGCGTATTGCGAATTGCGTGGGTAGTGATGTCACGGGACTGATGTACCTTTAGGAAACGTGAATAACGGCACAAGGCCAGCGCTGGTTGAGTAGGCGGGTGCTGTTTGCCGCCGTATCGAAACCAAGCGGGTGACCCATCAGAATGAGTAGTATAGAAAAATCTCGTCTACCCGTTCGCTTGATTTCGATACGGCTCAAAGACTCGCCTACTCAATCAGCGCTCACTGGTCTGGTCTGCATCTTGTGGCTTTGCCGCCTTATGCAACACGCAATACGCATCACCCCAGCCCAAACATCTCCCGCGCCAACTCCACCCCGGCGTTCTCGCCGTTCACCGCTTGCTCTTTCAGATAGAGGGTTGGCTCGTGGAGAAGCTGATTGACCAGGACCTGGGAGAGCTTCTGGATGTGGCGGAGAGTGGCGTCGTCGATGTCGCCCAGATTGCGCAGGGTGCGCTCCATCTCCCGCTGGCGGATATTTTCGGCCTTGCGGCGCAAGTCCACAATCAGCGGGCGCACGCTCATCTCCCGGTAGCTGTTCTGCAGACTGGCGACTTCTTCGGCAATAATCGCCTCCACCTGGGGCACTTCCCCTTCCCGTGCGGAAAGCGCATCGTCCAGCGTCCCCCGCAGATCGTCCACATCGAAGAGACGGACGCCAGGCAGTTCGCCCACCGCCGGTTCGATGTCCCGGGGTACGGCCAGGTCTACCAGCAGCAACGGACGTTCTGGGCGTTGGGACAGGGCGTCCGCCACCAACTCTGCGGTCAGAAGGGGCTGGGGCGCGCCTGTGGCCGCGATCACCACATCGGCCTGGGCCAGCCGTTCGGCCAGACTCTCCAGGGGGAAGGCGCAGGCCCCAAAGTTCGCAGCCGCGCTTTGGGCTTTGGCAAAGGTGCGGTTGACTACCTCCACGCAGCCCGCGCCCCGGTGGCTGAGTGATTTCAGCGCCAGCCGCCCCATCTCCCCCGCGCCGATGACCAGCACCCGCTGCTGGCGCAGGTCGCCCGCGTGCTGCTGGGCCAGGGTCAGGGCCACAGAGCTGATGCTGGCCGGGTTGGCGCTGATGGCCGTCTCGTTGCGCGCTCGCTTCCCCGCCCGGATAGCCGCCCGGAAGAGATGTGTCAGGCAATGGCCCAGCACACCGGCTTCCGTCGCCTGCATAAAGGCGTCGGTCACCTGTCCCAAAATCTGGGGTTCGCCCAGCACCAGCGAATCCAGCCCGGTGGATACCCGCAACAGATGGGAGACTGCGTCCCAGCCTGTGCGCAGGTAGAGATGGCTGGACAATTCCTCCCGTTCCACACCGGTCGCGGCGGAGAGCATCGCCGTCAATTCGTCCTGCACGGCAGCCGGGCTGGCCGACGAACAGGCATAGATTTCCAGCCGGTTGCAGGTGGAGATCAGAGCCATTTCGCCGACGGGTGCGCCCACCGAAAGTAGCTGGGGCAAATCGCAGGCCAGCCGCTCGCGCACCTCTACCGGTGCGGTGCGGTGATTGACGCCGAGACAGAGAATGGGAGGATTTTTCATGGGTATTGGATATTGGATTTTTTGAGTTCGATGGTTGGTGTGTGCTTCAATCTGACATCTCTCCCCACAAAGGTGTTCAGGTTCCACAGGAGTACACTGCTCAATCGCTACTATCCAATATCTTTTCCGCCGCCTGCTGGCCCTGGTGGATACAGTCCGGGATGCCGATGCCCCGGTACGGGCTGCCGGTCAGGTGCAGACCTGCGGGCAGAGCGGCTTCGATGGCCGCCACCCGCTCCAGATGGCCCACGTCGTATTGGGGCGTGGCGTTCTGCCAGCGGAAGATGCGGTGAAAGAGGGGCGTCGCGTCGATGTCCATAATGGCTTTCAGTTCCTGCCGGGCGATCTGCTCGATCTCCTCGTCGCTCCGTTGCATCATCTCCGGGCTGCGGGAGCCGCCGAAGAAGACCCGCAATAGCGCGTACCCGTCCGGGGCGCGCTGGTCAAATTTTGTCGATGTCCAGGTGATGGCGTTGATGGGCCGGTTTTCGCTGCGGGGGATGACCACCCCAAAGCCGTCCAGGGGGTGGTCAAGTTCGTCCCGCTTGTAGGCGAAAGAGATTGTCCCAGTGCTGACGTAGCGGATTTCATCCAAACCCGCGGCCGCTTCCGGCGCGATCTCCGCCAGAAGTGGACCAGCCACATACGTCGGCACGGCTAGCACAATTGCATCGGCATCCAGCGTGCCGCCGTCGCTCAGTTCCAGCCGATAACCCTCCCCATTGCGGGCGATGGATTGAACGCCCGTATTCAGTCGGCAGTCGCCGGTCAGCCGGGGGTGCAGGGCGTCGATCAGCCGCTCCATTCCCCCAGCCAGGGACATAAACATCGACATCGGCTTGCTGCCGTTGGCCCCATTGGGTTTCGGAGCGGTGAGACGCGCCCGCATGGAAGCCAGCATTCCCCGCATCAGACTGCCGTGCTGCTTCTCCATCTCCCGGAAGCGGGGGAAAGTCGCCATCATCGACTGCTTCTCCGCCTCCGCGTTGTAGATGCCAGAGAGCAGGGGTTCAGCGATTTTGTCCAGAGCTTCCCGGCCCAGCCGCCGCTCGATAAAGCCCGCCAGTGTCTCGTCACTGTCGTCCTTCTTGGCCGGGATGAAGAGGTCCATCCCCATACGTAGCTTACCCCAGGGCGAAATCAGCGGCGTCAGTGCGAAGGGGGTAAATTTGGTGGGGACAATCAGCAGCACCCCGTCGGGCATGGCCGCGGGACGGCCTTTGTGCAGGACAAATGTCTTGCGTTTGTGGTCATTCGTGGGTAGAAACTCAGATTCCAGCCCCAACTGCCGGGCCAGTTGCAGACCCCAGGGCTTTTGGGTGATGAAGGAATCCGGCCCGGCTTCGACGATGAAAGGGGCGTCGCCGTAGCCGTCAATGCGTTCCGTGCGCAGTTTTCCGCCCCAGCGATCCGAACGTTCCAGCAGCGCATACGCCACCGGCTTGCCTTCCGACGCTGCCTTCTCTTGCAGGTGAAAGGCGCAGGCCATCCCCGCAATGCCGCCGCCGACAATCGCCACGTCTACACGGCTATTCTGTTCGCTCACAGGTCTACCCCTTCCATACGGATGTTAGAAGTTCGACTTCTCTCAGAAGTCGAACTTCTGGAAGTCGAACTTCTCGACTGCCGGGGTTCGTAGGAGCAGAAGGGTTCTTCGCCCAGATAGTCGAGGGTTGTGCCGTAGGCTCTGGCCCGACAGCCGCCGCACAGACTGGTGAACTCGCAGACGCCACATTTGCCGCCCAGTTGAGATGGGTCACGCAGTTGGGTGAAGAGGTCCGAACTTTCCCAGATTTCCTGGAAGGGCTGGTTGCGGATGTTGCCCGCCTCCACCGGCAGGTAGCCGCAGGGGAAGACTTCGCCCCGGTGACTGACAAAACAGACGCCAGTCCCGGCCAGGCAGCCTTTGGAGACGGCGCGCATAGCTGCGTCGCCGCTGGCCGATCCGCCGTTGGCCGCGCCGGGATGCCCGCCGGGGTGTCCGCCCGGATGACCCCCGCCAGCATTCTTCTGCCGGTGCATACTCTGGGGGCGCTCCCGCACAATGCCCTGGCGACGCTCCTCGGCCTGGCGCTGGCGCACGACCCGGAAGTAGTGGGGGGCGCAGGTGGCTTTCAGTTCAATCCCGCCTTCCATCTCCGCGTCGTAGAGCCAATGGAGCACATTTTCGTACTCCGTCGGGCTGATCTGCTGGTCCGCAGCGATCTCCATCCCGCAGCCCACAGGCACGAGGAGGAAGAGGTGGAGTGCAGCCGCGCCCAGCCCCTTGGCCAGAGCCAGTGTCTCCGGCATCTGGTGAATGTTGTGGCGGGCGACGGTCGTATTGATCTGATAGGGCACGCCGACGCTGCGCAGATGGCTCATCCCTTCCAGCGACTTCTCGAACGCGCCTGCCCCCCGGAAAATGTTGTGGGTGGGGGCGTCTGCGCCGTCAAAGCTGACGCTGACCCGGCGGATGCCAGAATCTTTGATGTGGCGGGCCACATTGTCGTCGATGAGCGTGCCGTTGGTGGCCAGAGCGACGATCAGCCCCGCGTCGGACGCGTGACGGGCGATGTCAAAAATATCCGGGCGGTAGAGGGGTTCGCCGCCGGAAAGGATGAAAATGGGCCGGGCGAACGCAGCCACCTGATCGATGAGGTCAAACGCTTCCTGGGTGTTCAGGTCCTGGGGCAGAAGCTGGTCGGCGACGGTAATCCGCCGGCAGTGGATGCAGGCCAAATTGCAGCCAGCCGTGCTTTCCCAGAAGATCAGTCGGGGCGGGGCATAGACAGAGGGGTTCATTGGAAGCCTTCACTTCGTTGAAAACGATGGTTAAATCCTGTGAAAATCTCAGTAAATCTGAGTTTATCATAGGATTTGCTAGCTTCCAACTGGTGAGATGGGCAGGTTTGGCTGGTCAGGTGGGGGGGAATAAAGAAAGGTGAGATCGCCCGGCGATCTCACCTTTCTCGTCACATTCGGTACATTTGGTTCTTACGCGGGTCCGCCGTACTCGTTGTTGACCGCCTGCATCAGCGCCCGCATATAGGCAATCGAATAGGCTGCGCCCACCCGTGGCCCGCCCAGCATAGCCGGGATGTGGTCGGGGATGATGCAGCCATCGAACTTCACCTCGCGCAGGGCCTTCATTACGTCGTACATATCCTGATAGCCGTTGTCGATCAGCGTCTCCACCCACGGCTCTGGCATCGGATTCGAGACGTTGCGGAAGTGGACTTTGAACAATTGCCCCTTTTCGCCGAAGTATTTGATGGCATCCACGGGTGTGTTGCCCATCCCTTTTTCGCCGCCTTCCAGCCAGCAGCCTACGCAGAGGCAGACGCCGATATTCGGGCTGTCAGCAATCTCCATCGCCTTTTTATAGCCAGCAAAGTTGCCGAACATACAACGGGGAATACCGCCCAGGTCATAGACGGGCGGATCGTCCGGGTGGACGCCGATACGCACGCCCGCATCTTCCGCCACAGGCACAATCTCCCGCATCAGGTGGGCGTAATTGTCCCACAGTTCTTCTTCGCTGTAGCGCCGTCCGTGGGTCAGCTCGCCTTCGTAGATCGTGCCTGCCCAGTGGCCCTTGGCGTCGCTGAGGTCAAGGGTGCGGGCGTCCATTCCGCCGCGGCCCTCGGCCCGGCCAGAGGACCAGATGCCGTTGGCCATGTGGGCGTAGGTGTTGTAGTAGATGCCCGCCGCGCCGATATTACGGATGAACTGCTTGAACTCTTCGACTTTGGCGTCCCGGCCCGGCAGGTTGAGGGTGATCTCCGGCACGTTGTGGACGCCCAGATTAGTGATGCGGTAGATTTTCAGGCCCCAGTCGCCAAAGCGTTTGACCAGACTTTTATAAAAATCCAGGCTGTGCTGCTCTGGATTGCGCACGCCCACCATCGCCCATTCCACGCCGAGCTGCTGGAAGAACTGCAAGTCTTCGTCGCTGGCGTCGGCTCCGGTCTGGATGGCGATCTGAATGCCTTCTGTGCTGGAATAATAGCCAGGCACAGCGCGCATGGGGATTTGATTCGGTTTTGTAACCATTTCCATTTGTCTCCGTTGTTGGTTCGTTCCGAGAAAAATTTTGGGAAGAGAAGAACGCTTTCCCACAAACTATTATACGTCTCGACTCCATAAACATCAACGGCGCGCAAAACCGGGGGTGTAATTCAGATTTGGGGCGAACTGGAATCGTCTGTGCCGCCCGGTGCTAAAGACACCGGGCTACCGAGCTACGCCCCCTGAACGGGGCTTTCGCATAAACGGACAAACCGTTTCTAAGCCGGATTTATCCGGCGTCGCTCAATAGCTCTGGGTCTTTAGCCCGGTGCGGTCGTCGCAAACCCACCCCTGCCCCAAACTTGAATTACACCCCAAAACCGGGCGGAACCGCTCGCTTCAAAGGCTGTGTCGTAACGACGAATTCTGCAACACAGAAAATCACCACGGAAGACACAGAACAGACAGAAAACTCCTCTATGGCTTACCTTCCGTGTATTTTGCGGTCAATGTTGCATCGTTACCGGTTTTGAAGGAAACGGGTCAGGTGGCCTTCTGCGCGCTCAAAAAAGCCGCGGATGAATTTTTGCTCGTTGGGGTCCTGATCGTCGATGAGCAGATTGGCAAAGTCGAGGATACGGCGCACAGTGTGGATGGCGATCTCACCGGGATAGCTTTCCGGCCAGGGCAGGCGACGGGTATAGCCCTCCTGAAAGGCTGTGCGCAGAGTAGGCGCGTCTTCCCGGCTCTGAATATAGAAGAAGACCAGCCCCACATCCTGCACCGGATAGCCCCACACCAGGTCCTCGAAGTCGATGGGGTTGACCCGGCCCCGGTGTACTTTCACATTGTACTGGTGCAGATCGTAGTGGATGACCTGGGGCGGTTGGCCCCGACCCCAAAGCTCCTTCTGCGCGTCAGCAACTGTTTCGTAGGCGCGGGTCAGCAGCTCCCAAAGATTTTCGTTGAGCCGTTCCCGAAAGGCTGGCTCGAAGAGGATGGGTGGATCCGTCGGGTTGAAAATCGTGTCATTGCGTCGGATTTCAAAGGCGGCGGGCGGCGTCCAATCCGCGGCGTGCTGGTGGAGACGGGCCAACAGTTCGCCCGTAGCCGCGTAGTTGGCGGGCGTCAGCACTTCGCCCATATCCTTGCCGGGAACCCAGGAAAAGACGACGACGTGGCGGGCTTCTGGCACGCCATCCACCTGGGCTGTGGTGAAAAGAGCGCCGTCCCGGGTATGCAGAGGTGCGGGCAAAGTCAGCTCCGTGTCCTGGGCGAGCGCGTCCAGCCACATCATCTCCGAGCGCACGTCATCCGGGCCATATTTGCCGGGGCGGGTAATGCGCAGCACAAATTTCTCGCCGTCGGCCGTCTCCACCCGAAAGACGTAGTTCCAGCCGTCGCTAATGAAACGTAGCCCGGCAACTGACAGATCGTATTCTTGCAGCGCGGTTAGGGCCAGCGCTCGCAGCCGACGAATGCGGCCTTGGGGTTTGAGTTCGTAGAATGGTTTCATTTTTGGCTGAAATCCACACAGAGTTTGATGGCGTCGGTCGGGTCCTGAAAAGTGTGGAGAAAGGCGTCCGCGGCCTGGCTGAAAGGCACAATCGGATCGGCGATACCGTCGGATGTGAGCCAGCCCCGGCGGAAGAAGTCCACGACTGTTGCTTCCAACCGGGCCAGGTCCCACAGGGGCGCTTCCCGGCTGGGGTTGTCCCACACGGGCATACTGCTGATCAGTTCCAGCCGGTTGTGATGCCACTCCGCGCCAAAGGGCAGATGGCTGTGATCGCCTTTGTAATAGCCCAGCGTCACCACCCGGGCGCACTGGCCCACACTGCGCATGGCCCCGTAGAGCGCCCGATAGCTGCCGCTGGCCTCAATCGCCACATCCGCGGGGCGTCCCAGCAGACGGCGCACGGCTAGCCCCACATCCTCAGCGGTTGGATCAATTGTCGTGGTTGCGCCGAAGCGTTCGGCCAGGGCACGACGTTTGGGCAGGGGTTCGACGGCCACAATCTCTGCGCAGCCGGCCCGAGCCAGCAGTTGGACCACACACAGCCCAATCGCTCCCATCCCGGAGACGGCCACTGTGTCGCCCAGTGTAATCCGGGCATCCCGCACCGCGCCGTAAGCGTAGAGTGCTGGGTCCAGGCAGACCGCATCCGCGGGGGAGAGTTCGTCGGGCAGAGGATGGACGGCGGCGGCGGCTTTGGTCACAGTTTCCGCCACTGGTCCGTAGCAGTAGACCCGCTGGCCGGGCTGAAAGTCGGCCACATCTGCGCCCGCATGGGCGGCTACTTCCGTCACTTCGCCCACGGCCATATTACCGATGAACTGGCCGACAAAGCCCGGCGCGGCGTTGGGCGCGTCGGCGGGGGTGGGTACAAAGAGACGCAGATTCGGGTCGAAGCGCTGCTCCTGAAAGGGGGACTCGCCGCTGAAGATGTGGAACATTGTGCCGTGCTTGACCGCCGCGAATTCCGTGCGGAAACGGACCTGACCTGGCTGCACCGGCGCGTCGGAATAATCGGCCAGAATCGCGTGTTGGGGCGCGTCTACAAAAAGTCCACGGGGCATAGAGTTTTCTGCTTTCTGGCGAGGGTGGGTCGGTAATGAGATTTTAACGCAGAGACGCAGAGATGCAAAGGCACAGAGAAGAGCTTTTCCCTCTGCGACCCCCCGCCTCTGCGTCTCTGCGTTAAAATAGTCGGACAGAATCGCGCCGCGTCTATTTGCGGTCAATGCCCCAGAGCGACCGGTCGGCAAAGCGATAGGGCAACTGGTCAAAGTGGGGGATGAGCGCACCGGGCGAGGCGATGTAAAGAACTGCTTTGGCAATCGGTCCGTAGCCAGCGTGGAAGTGCTGCATGGATTTGACGACGATCAGCCGCTTCTTCAGCGCGTCGATTCCTACCTGTGTCAGCGCGTCCGGGTTGAAGGATTGGGTGCGCTGGCTGTTGACCTGCACCTCCACCCCGTTGCCGAGGTCCAGGGCCACCGCGTCGCCCAGCCGGGATTTGGCCGTCTTGGGCGGCTTGCCCACTGTCTGCACCGCGTCCAGTGCTAGACCGCCGACCGTCGCGGTCACATCCAACGGGTCGCCGGATTGGGGTCCCATTTTTCCGCCCAAGCGCAGGGCAAAGCGTGCGCCCTTCCCGGCGTTGATCGCCAATTGGACCACCACCAGGTCCCAGAAGTTGGCGAAGGCGATGTCGCCGATGCCCCGTTCCAGCACCCGGCGCAGGACAAAAGTGGAGTCGTTGGCCGCACCGCCGCCCGCATTGTCCGACACATCAGCCAGGACAACCGGCCCGCTGCCCGGCCCGTCGGCCAATTCCAGCGCCCGGTCCAGGGCCTCGTCGATGGTCTGATAGGGAGGCTGGGCTTCGGCTGCAATGGTTTCCAGCCTATGTTGGAGTTCTGCGGCCAGGCGTGCGCCTTCGTTGGGCCGGTCGTCGGTGATGACGAGCAGCTTTGCCCCCATATCCGCCACATCGCCCCAGGGGAAGCCGTGGCCGAAGGAGACGGAAAGCACGCCGTGGCTGCCCTCCAACTCCTGCATCTCGTCCACAAATGTGCGCATGGGTTCCCGGGTGGTGTGGAAGACGCCGATCATCCGGCAGTCGTGGACGCTCATCAGCGGTGTGATTTTGCCTGCCAACTGGTCGGCGATGATTGTAAAGACCTCCTCGGCCCGCTCGGCAAAGTCTGTGTGGGGATACTCTTTGAAGGTGATCAGCACATCCGCATCGGTCAGCATCCGCTGGGTGATGTGGCAGTGCAGGTCCAACTCTACGCCGATGGGCACGTCCGGCCCCACGACGGCGCGGATGGCGCTGATCAGATCGCCCTCGCCGTCGGCGCAATCTACGCCCTCCTGCTCCGCCGCGGGCAGGTCCCAGCCTTCGATGACCATCGCGCCGTGCAGGCTGAGCAGCACAGCGTCCACAGGCATAGCAGCTTCCAAATCTTCCAGAATTTCGCCGCGCAGACGCAGATAGTCCTTGCGCAGGGTGACGCCGCTGGGCATGGCAAAGGCGCAGACACTCTCGACCACCTCCCAGCCTTTTGCTTCTGCCATCCGCCGCCAGGTGAGCAGGGGCACGGCGAAGATAAAGGGGTCATCGCCGTGCTGGCCGTGACGGGTGTAGTAGGTCTCCTCGAAGTCCCGGTAGCTGGTGACGAAGGGAGAGAAGGTATTGGTCTCTGTGCCCAGACAGGCAGTGAATATTTTTGTCATTGGGGGTTCCAGTGATGATGGCTGCGGGATGGATGGGTACGGGCAAACCTTAAGCTGTGGCGTATTCGACTTCGACTGCCAGCCGCAGGCCAAGCGAATGCAGCAGTGTGTTCAGGCTGGACAACTGCGGATTCCCCTGGGCAGAAAGCATTCTGTACAGGTTCTCCCGGTTGAGCGCGGATTCGCGTGCAACCTCCGACATTCCGATTGCCTCTGTCACGTGGCGTAGCGCCAGCAGAAAGACTTCCTGGCTGCCGTCTTCAAGTGCAGCATTTAGGTAAGCCGCCGCTTCCAAAGGGTCCTTCAGGCTCTCTATTAGTCCATCTTCATAGAGCACAGATGGTGGATAACTCATTAGTTCCTCCTCTTATAATCAGCCCAAAATCGCTGTGCTTCTTCGATATCCCGGCGTTGAGTCCGCTTATCGCCTCCGCACAGCAGAATCACAATTCTCTTCCCGTCCCGACCAAAATAGATACGGTATCCAGGCCCGTAAGAGATACGCAATTCGCTTACTCCACGTCCAATTGATTTTGTATCGCCAAGATTTCCCAAGAGAATGCGGTCAAGACGGACACGGATTCTTGCCCGTGCTTCCCTGTCGCGAAGGTTTCGAAGCCATTCCTGGAATGGTTTTCGGCCATCTTCAGTTTGGTATTCGCGTACTTCAATCGCAGTGTCGGCCATTGCTAGAAGTGTAGCATAAAAGCTACAGGTTGTGAAGGTATACGAAGGAACCGCTACTTGTATTGCTCATACGCGGCCAGCCCGATCTTCCCAAAAGCGCTGTCGATGGCGACGATCCGATCCCATTTGGCGACTGGATCCGCGGCCACGGACTGATCATCCCAGCGGCAGAAGACGGTGACAGCGATGTGGGAATTATCGTTGGCGTAGAGGATGCCGCTGGCGTTGCGCACGCCACCCAGTGTGCCGGTCTTGTGGGCGAAGGGTGTGCCCGGCGGCAGAAAGCGGGGCAACCGTTCGTTGAGTTGCTGCTTGAGCAGAATCTCCAGCATCCCGTCGCAGGCGGCCCGGCTGACGATCTCGCCCCGCCAGATCATTTGCAGCAGATCGTTCAGGGCGCGGGGTGTGCCCACATTGTTCTCTGGCCCGCTACTGTAGGCGATGCCGTCCCGTTTGCTGCTCTGTTTCGCCAGGGCCAGCAAGTCCTGGGTGGGGTCGGCGGAGACGAGCATATCGTCGAAAATGCCCCGCACGGTCAGGGGCACATGGATGTCGGTCAACCCCAATTCGTGCATCGCCTTCGTCACATTTGCCACGCCCAGCCGGTGCATGACCATATCCGTGGCCGTGTTGTCGCTGATAATAATCATCAGTGTAATCAGGTCATGGGCTGTGGGTTTCAGCCCGTCGGCGCAGAAAGTGAGGACGCCGCTGGGCAGATTCTTCTCGGCGGTGGTCAGCTCCCAGCGCTCTTCCATGCGGAAACGCCCCGCGTGGAGCTGGCGGAAGGCTTCGACCAGCACGGGGATTTTGAAGACGCTGGCGAGGGGGAAGGAGCGGTCAGCGTTGATGGCGGTCTCTTCGCCGCTTTCCAGATGGCGCACACAGACGCCCATCTCTGCGCCGCTGTCGGCAATGATGGAACGAATTTCGGTTTCGAGTGACACAGGGGGATTCCTCTGCTATACTGTGGGTGATAGTATATTGTTCTGAGAATAGCTTTGTATACACGGATCAAAAGGAACACGGATTTCTTCTGTGAAAATCTGTGTAATCTGCGTTCTGATTTTCGTTCTTATCGGTGTCAGCCGGTCGTGTGGCTTGGAATGAAAATGAACGAAGCGTGTCCAGATGTCAAAAGGATAGCACAAATGACAGTTCAGACCTATCACGAATTGATTGCTGAAGGTATTAAAGAACTCCCAGAACATACGCTGGCCGAGATAACCGATTTTGTCTATTTTGTTCGGCAACGGGTGTTGGGCGAAAATGCCGAAAGCGATCTCTACCAAACTATGCTGGATTTAGAACGGAACCGACTGGTGGCTGAATCGGAGGCCCATTTGGAGGAGGAGTTTGCCGGTTATGAGCAACGCTTCCCTAGAGAGTAGCTACGTTGCCGACACAATGGCGATCGTTTTGCACCTGGAAGGTAGACGAACAAGCCCGCGGATTAAATCTATTTTCGATGGGGTGCTGCGGGCAGAAACGGCTATTTACGTGCCAGCGATTGTCTTTGCAGAGATTCTCTATCTCTCCGAAAGGCAGAGAATTACAGCATCTCTCGCCGACCTTCAACAGCTTCTCAACGCGAATCTCCGCATTGAAGAATTCCCGCTCTCCTTCGCTGCTGTTTCAGCCGCAGCCGAAATTACTGACATCCCCGAACTCCACGATCGGTTGATCGCCGGGACAGCCCGGTTCTTGAAAATTCCACTCCTTACAAATGATCCTCAAATTCAGGCGTCCCGCTTTGTGCAGACGATCTGGTAATTCCCGCTAATCCCGATTACGCGGATCAAACGCGTCGCGCAGACCGTCGCCCAGGAAGTTGAAGGCCAGCACTGTAATCACAATCATCAGGCCGGGGAAGAAGGCGATGTGGGGATAGCGCAGGATAAAGGCGCGGCCGTCGGCCAATGTGCCGCCCCAGGAAGGGTTGGGGGGACGGATACCCAGCCCCAAAAAGGAGAGGGCCGACTCCAGAATAATAATGCCGCCAATGCCCAAACTGGCCAGGACGATCACCGGCCCCATCACATTGGGCAGCAGATGGCGCCAGATGATGCGCCAGTCGCGCACGCCCACAGCCTTGGCCGCAGTGATAAAGTCCTGCTGCTTCAGGCTCATCACCTCGGCCCGCACCACACGGGCAAAGCGCGCCCAGCCTGTAAAGCCGATAACGACGATTGTTGTGACCAGACTTGGCCCCAGCACCGCGGCCAACACCACGAGCAGCGCAATAATCGGGAAGGCCATCAGTGTGTCGATAAGGCGGGAGAGCAGCGTATCCACCCAGCCGCCGAAATAGCCTGCCACCGCGCCGATGACAATCCCCACCAGCACAGAAATTCCCGTCGCCACCAGCCCCACCAGCAGTGCCACCCGTGAGCCAAAGATCACCCGGCTGAGCAGGTCCCGGCCCAGGTGGTCGTAGCCGAAGGGGTGGTCCCAACTGGGGCCGACACCCCGCACCCCCCGAAAGATGTCTGTGATCGGGTCATAGGGGGCAATCAGCGGGGCAAAGATGGCGATCAGCACCAGCAGAATGATCAGTGTCAGACCCACCAGCGACATCCGGTTGGCGCGGAAACGTTGCCAGGCCTGCAAAAGCTCGGATCGGCCACCCGGCTGGCTGGTTGCTTTGGGGGGAAGTTGGTCGGCAGATGCGACGCTCATAGGCTATTCTATCCGAATACGCGGGTCAATGATGGCGTAGGTCAGGTCTGTGAGCAAATTGACCAGTACGACGAGGACAGCGAGCACAACCACCAGGGATTGCACCACCTGATAGTCCAGGCGAAAGACCGAGTCGGTGAAGAGGCGGCCAATGCCGGGGATGGCGAAGACGGTCTCGACGACGATTGTGCCGCTGAGAATGAAGGCGATGCGGAAGCCGATGACTGTCACCACCGGCAGCAGGGCATTGCGCACCGCGTGGCGGGTGATCACCACATATTTTGCCAGCCCTTTGGCATAGGCCGTGCGCACGTAATCCTGGCCCAGGGCTTCAATCGTCGCCGCCCGCATCACCCGTGTCACCACTGCCAACTGTTCGGTCGTCAGCACCAGCACCGGCAGAATGTAGCCCTGCCAGGAGCGCAGGCCGAAAGGCGGAATTTTGCCGATGAGTGGGATGTCACCGAACCACTGGGGAATGTAGAGGACGAAAAGGACGATGAGCATCAGCCCCAGCCAGAAGTTGGGGAGGGAGACACCCAGGGTGGAGCCGACGGCGCTGGCATAATCAAAGGCCGAGTTGCGCTTGACCCCAGCCCAGATGCCGGCGGGGATGGCGACAGCCAATGAGATAAAAAGAGCAATGACATTGATAATAGCGGTAACGGGGATGGCCTCAAAGATCATCTCCCGTACAGGGACACCCGTGCGGATCAGCGAATCACCGAAATCCCCCCGCAGCAGATTCCAGGCCCAGACCAGATATTGCTCGTAGTAGGGCCGGTCCAGCCCCCATTTGGCTTTGATGGCCTCGATCTGCTCCTGGCTGATGCGGATTTCTCCTTCGCCCAGCAGCATATAGACCGGATCACCCGGCATTAATCGCATGACAGCGAAAGTAATCAGGCTGATAAGAAAGATAACGAGAGCGCCCTGGAGCAGGCGGCGGGTGATGTAGGAGAGCATAGGGAAGTTGGGTGACTGGTTGAATGGATGATTGGATGACTGGTTGATTGGATGAGCAGCGAGCCTACCCAATCAACCAGTCAACTACTCAACTAACTTTCGTCAATCCACCACTTGTACGCCTGCTGGTAAATTGGGTCGCCAGTTTTGGGATTTTCCGGCAGACCTTTGATGCGGGTGTTGAAGACGTTTATCCACTCGTCAAACTGGAGATTGAGTGCGACAACTTCATCGACAAAAATCTCCTGGATTTCGTGATAGATGGGCATCCGTTTGGCCGGATCGACCACCTGAAGCCCGGTCTCGATCAACTCATCCAGGCGGGGATTGTTGATGCCGCTGAAGTTGTTGCCGCCGGTCGAATGGAGGGTGCTGAACGGGTCCGGCTCGATGGCGGTTCCGTAGGTCCAGTTGAAGAGAGAACAATCCATCGTGCCCTCGCGCAGGGACTGTAGGATGGAAGCCACCGGCGCTTCTTCCAACTGCATATCGATGCCCACTTCCGCGAACATCTGCTGGGCCAGTTCGGCAATGGGCCGCCGGGCCTGGTCGCCGGTGATGGTTGTGCAGGTGAAGGTGAGCTTCACCCCGTCCTTTTCACGGGTGCCGTCTGCGCCAGCCAGCCAGCCAGCATCGTCCAGCATCGCGTTGGCCTTGGCCGGGTCGTACTCGTATTGGGGCAGGTCGGCATTGTAATAGGGGCTGGCCGGGGACAGATTGGAATGGCTGATCTGGGCTGCACCGTTCCAGAGGTCATCAATGATACGCTGACGATCCAGCGCGTGCATCATTGCCTTGCGTACCATTTTGTCGGACAGCGCGGGCGTTCGCAGGTTGAGCGGGAGATGTTTGATGGAGTTGGCCAGGGTGCGATAGACCACAAAGCCCGGGTCCGATTCCAGGAAGACACTGTCTTCTACCAGCAGGGGCCAGACGGCAGAATCAGCTTCACCTGATTGAAGGGCAATCATCCGCACAGAGGGTTCGGGGACCACATCCTGGCGTAGCACGTCGATGTTGGGGCGGCCCCGGAAGTGATCGTCGAAGGCTTCCAGTTCGGTGAATTCGGCGGGTCGCCACTCTTTCAGTTTGTAGGGGCCAGTGCCGATGGGTGCGGTGCGGTATGTTTCCTCGCCCACCTCCGCGTGGTATTTGGACTGGACGATAGCCGTGCCCGCCCAGCCTGTCAGGGAAGCGGCGTTGACCGATTCCATATTGACGACGACCGTATATTTGTCCGGAGCCTCCACCGAACCCACGCCCGTAAATTCACCAGCAATCGACGCGCCGTTCTCCGGGTTGCGGTAGAAGTCGTAGGTGTAGACCACATCCTCTGCGGTGAATTCAGTGCCGTCGTGGAACTTGACCCCTTCATTGAGTTGGAAGGTGTATGTCAATCCGTCGTCGGATACATCCACCGATTTGGCCAGCACCATCTCGACTTCATTGAATTCATCGATGGCTACCAGTGGGTTGTGGATGTTGATGACCATCACCCATTCTACCGTAGGGCCAACATTGTCCGGGCCAAGCCCAGAGACTTCCTGGTGGCCCATCCACGTCATTGTGCCGCCTGCTTGGGGCCGTCGCTGGCGGCGGCGGGGGCCGCAGCTTCTGCTGGAGCAGCCGCGGGCGCTTCGCCACCACTGCTGGTTGTCGGTGCGGCGGGCGCGGCACAGGCCGCCATCAAAGCCGCGCCACTGCCCAACGCGGTATAGCGCAGGAACTCGCGGCGGCTCATTGCAGAGAGCGCAAGGGAGCGTTTCGTCATAGGAGTCGTCCTTTCTGGAATTGGGTAACAACGCTGACAATACCGCTGATCACGCCAACCGGGGGAACGGGTTCGTGTTACCAGCGATGGGGCCTATCCACAACAAAAACAGAACAGAGAGGATACAGAATGCCTGTGGTATAGCTGGCGTGAGTATAGCGGATGGGGTGAAGGCTGTCAAGGAAGAATAGTGACGAAAGTTGACAAATTTTGTCGGGATAGGTGCAACAAAACGCACAGGATTCCACACAAAAGGCTGTATGGGCATACACATTAGTTCTCTCGTTTCCATCCAGCCAGCCCTATGCTATAATCCCCCTAATTGTCCGCTGCCGCACATCACCAGCGATTGCAGAGCGCAGGCACAAACGCGAGCCACAGAGCGAGGGTAAACAAATGGACACAACGCCACAGATCGGCCAGCAGAGTACCCTATCGGGCCAAGTGACCGACCCGGACGGCACAATCCAGCCCGGCTTGCCTGTGAGCCTGCACCAGGCCAACCCCTCCCGGCTGGTGGCCCAGACGACTGTCAACGCCACGGGTCGGTATGAATTAAGCGATCTGGCCCCAGGCATCTACACCCTGCGCGTGGCTCCGGGCACCGACCAGGCCAGCGAACGGCCCGACATCTACATCAGCGGCGCGGAGGACGAGGTGCAGGATATCACTGTGCCCCAGGCTACCGGCCTGCGCTATCGGGTGACGGCCAAGCGCCTCTTGACCCCCGAAGAGACGGGCAACAGCAATCACATTTCGGGACAGGTGCTCGACGCCGACGGCAAGCCTCTGGACGACGTGACTGTGCGTATGCGTTGGACCGGGGCCGCGCCGGATATGAAATTCCCCACCGTCCAGAGCGGCCAGAGTCCCTTCCAGCCCAGAGGCTATTTTGAATTTGTCCACACCCCCGGCGTCTTCAGTGTGGAGGTGGTGGACCCCGAACACGAAAGTGAGTTGGCCGACAATCTGATCACCGCGGATATGCCCCAGCGCAGCCGGCCCATCACCTACGAAATCACCTTCCAACTGGCGACCGCGGCCCGACCTGTGGCGGCCCGTAGCGTCATCGCCGGGCAGATTCCCGGCGGCCCGCTCAACGGCGCGGTCACCCTCAGCGGTGGCGGCGGCGAACCCCAGGCCCGCCGACTGGACCAGCAGCGCACCTTTCGTTTTGATGGCCTCCCGGCGGGCATCTATCAGGTCAGCCTGGAAGGGGTAGGGGTGATTGCCGAGGATTTGATCCTCAACGGGACAGACGAGGCCAGCGTAGACTTCCCTATGCGCGGCCAGATCAGCGGGCAGGTGCTGCCAGCCAAAGCTGGGGAAAAGGTGATGCTCACCTGTCAGGAGTACAGCATCCGCAAAGTGGCGGTCACCGGGGCCGATGGCGTCTATCGCTTTGCTGCTCTGCCCGCGGATGACTACACCCTCACTTTGCAGGAGAGCGATCTGCCCGCCCAGAAAATTTCGCTGGATGGACGCCGCCTGACCGAAGGGCCGACCTTTGAGCGCCAGCAGACTTCAGTGCCCCCGTCGCCGCCTGTGGTTCCCCCTCCGGTGACCCCGCCGCCACCCGAAGACAATCCACCCCCTGCCAGTACAAAACCCCTGCGCCACTATATGCTGCTGGACAACAGCGAACCTGCCGTGACAACCCAGCGGCTGCTCCAGGCCCAGGACTATATTCTGCGCACCAAAGTCACTGTGGGCTATGACGACGACGTTGTGACAGAGGCCGAGCGGGTCACAATTGTCGGCCCGGCTGCGTCCGAAGTCATCCAGGCCCTGGCTGCGGCGCATATCCCGGTCCAGCGGGTATCGGGCGATCTGGACAAAATTTGCCAGGAATTGGAGGCACTGCAATGAGTTCAATGGACCGCTTTGTGCGCTGGTTGACCGGGGAAGAGGGGAATGAAAATTCGTCCTCGGATGAAAACCCCTCCCTGGGCGATAATCCTTTTTTGGGCGAAAAAAACCTGAGCCGAAAGGTGGACAGCACCGGGCTGCCCGCGTTGGAAACCAATGCCGAACCCTATGGCGTCACAGTCGAAACAGCGACAGTTGCGCCGGGAACCGCCTATTGGCGGCTGACCCGGGTCCACCACCTCAGCGCCGACGAGAACAGAGGACGCCATCACATTTATATTGACGCCCGCAAAGCCGACGGCAGCCGGGCCTTCAACACCCAGGCCCACATCACCTGGGACGGGGGCGAGCATACGACGACACTGGACAAGCCCGTCAACGAACCCGCGGCCAACTTTCCTATGTTCAAGTGGCAAAAATGCACGGTGGAAATGGTGGGAATGCCCAGCGACAAGGCCCACGGCATCAGCAGCAGCCACCCGGACGAGCCGAACCCGGACAACTCTCAAAGTGGCAACACCCTTTTCCATCACTCGTTTCTGGTGATTTTCCAAGAGATAGTCGCTCCCCAATCCGTGGCAACCGGTGAGATTCGGGGCCGGGTGGAGCACAGCCGGGACGGGCTGACTGTAGAACTGCGCCAGGCCGAGGCTGTAAAGGCCACTGCGCCCGTGGCTGGCGACGGGACCTTCGCCTTCGAGAAAGTGGCTCCGGGCGACTATATTTTGGGCTTGGAAGATCAGAGCATTCCTGTGCAGGTGAAGGCGGGCAAGACTGTCGAGCCTGTGCTTGCGTTGGCTGTCAGCGAAAGTATTATCGAGGGCACAGTCCACGGCGGCGGGGGATTGACCCTGCGGCTGGTCTCTGGGGATGAGGTAATGGCCGAGGGTCCCCTGGGACAGAGCGGCGCTTTCCGGTTGCGCAATCTGGGCGCGGGTCTCTATCACGTGCAGGTGCTGCGTACTGACGAGAGCGAACCGGCAGTCGAATCCGGCGCGCTGGCCATGGACGGCAGCAATAAGCGCACGGTGGAGTTGACCGTACCAGAACCGGAATCAGAACCAGAACCCGTGCCCGTTCCGCCAACACCAGGTCCGGTTCCAAGTGATCCCCCGGCGACTCCCGTCAGCAGCGGCTCGCCGTTGGATCATTACGTACTCTTCCCAGACGACGACACTCCCGAAAATCGGGCGCAGCTGGCCGCTTTGCTTCCTCAACTGGCCGAGAAGAACTTGGCCTTCGGCTTCGATTATCAAGAAGCGGCCCGGTCCAATACGGTGACTGTCGTGGGTGGCGAGGATGGGATCCCTGCGTCCCAGTTGAGCTTTCTCCTCGGCAAAGGCGTGGCGTTGAATCAACTGACAGGAACGCCGGAAGAGAATGCCGCACAGGTGTGAGGGCGGCAGGCGATCTCCTGAGCCTGTCGAAGGATGGTAATGAAATAGTGAATGGTGAATAGCGAATAGTGAATTATTAATGAGTCGCATCTCAACCCGCTTTGTGGTCTGTAATGGCGACCTGATCCCGCCCGGTGCGGCGACGGTCTCTGTACTGGGCAGCACCCTCTATGGAGCGTTCGGCGTTTACGAAAGCATCCAACTCTGGAACGGCGTCGTCTTCCATCTGGACGATCACCTGTCCCGGTTGCTGGCTTCGGCGGCTGCTATTGGCTTGCCCCTCTCCGGCGATCTGGCCGTCCATCGGGACTGGGTGCATCAACTGATCCAGGCGGAAGGCAGCCCGCTCGATGCAACCATTCGCCTCTTTTCTGTCGGTCCGGAAGCCGACGCTCAGCCCCGCAGCTTTCTCTGGCTGGAACCTCTGCACCCACCTTCGCCCCAAATGATTCGTGACGGTGTGGGTGCGGTCAGCTATTCGGGTGAGCGGGCGCTGCCGACGGTCAAGTCCCTGAATACACTCGTCAATACGCTGGCCCGTCACGCTTCCCAGGCCGCGGACGAACACGAAGGGCTGCTGGTGGACGCCGACGGCAATGTGCGGGAAGGGGCCAGCAGCACTTTTTACGCCGTGCAGGAAGGAGCGCTCCTCATCCCCCCGCCAGAGGATATTCTGGAAGGGGTGACGTTGCAGATCGTTCTCGACCTGGCCGAGGACGCGGGGATTCCCGTGCACCGTCTCCCCCTGCCTTTGGCCGAACGGGACGGGTGGGATGAAGCCTTTCTCACCAGCACCAGCCGCCATATTTTACCTCTGGTTCGGCTGGACGGAAATGCAATCGGTAATGGCACACCCGGCCTACTGACGAAGGAACTGTCCCGGCGCTTTGAGGCATACTTTGAGAAAGTGACGGGGCGAGCCTATGGGTTGAATGTATGAATGAGACACCGCTCAAGGTCTGTTATTTCGGAACCTATCGGGCTGAGTACTCTCGCAACCGTATTTTGATAGAGGGGCTGCGCCGTAACGGTGTGCAGGTGATCGAGTGTCACGAGCGGCTCTGGGGCGGGATCGAAGACCGGGTGGAGACTGTGCAGGGGGGCTGGAAACGTCTCGGTTTTTGGTGGCGACTAGTAACTGTTTATGCGCGACTCATCCGACGCTACTGGCAGTTGGGCGGAGCCTACGATGTATTAGTGGTCGGCTATCCAGGCCAGTTGGATGTCTTTCTGGCCCGGATACTTAGTTGGCTGCACCGCAAACCGCTTGTCTGGGATATTTTTATGTCCATTTATCTCATCGCGCTGGAGCGAGGGCTGGATGGCAAGAGCCGATTGGGCGTGGTTCTGTTGCGTCGATTGGAGTGGCTGGCCTGTCGTCTGCCGGACCAATTGATCATCGACACCGCTGCCTATGCGGCCTGGTTTGAAGAAACCCACGGCGTGCCAGCCTCACGCTTTGGCCTGATTCCCACCGGTGCGGATGATAGGGTATTCTTTCCGATTCCTCCCTCTGCCGACAAATCTGACTCTTTCACTGTTCTCTATTACGGCACATTTATTCCCAACCACGGCGTGTTGACGATTGTCGAGGCGGCGGCTTTGCTGGCTGATGATCCATCTATTCATTTTGAGATGATCGGGGCTGGGCCGGATCAGGCGGCGGCGGTGGCCCTAGCCCAAGAAAAGGGACTGACAAACTGTACTTTTGCCGGTTGGTTGGAGCCAAAAGCACTGCGCCAACGCATTGCCGATGCCGATCTTTGTTTGGGGGTTTTTGGTGTTACGCCCCAATCGTTGATGACTGTGCAGAACAAAATTTACGAGTGTCTGGCTATGCGGAAGGCGGTTTTGACGGGAGAGGGGCCGGCGGTAAGCAAGAGTTTTCAGCATCGGGAATACCTCTACTTGTGCGAGCGGAAAAATCCCCAGGCGTTGACCGAAGCTATCCGTGTCCTGCGTAACGATCCCGAACTGTGTCAAGAAATGGCCGCGCAGGGGTATGCCCGCTTTGTTCAATCATACGGAATGGGGCCGTTGGGCAAGCGCGCCCTCTCGATTCTGAAACGGCTGGATGGATAGAGAGATATGTCTTCCCCTCTAATTTCCGTCATTGTGCCTAATCTCAACTCGCCGCTTATTGACCGCACTATCGAGGCATTGCGTGCCCAGACTGTCGATCCGCATCGAGTCGAAATTCTGGTGGTGGGGCTGGACGAGCTAGGGTTGGTGCAGACCGACGAACGGGTGAGGCTGATTTCGGATGGCGGTCGGGCCAGCGCGGCATCCAACCGCAATCGGGGAATGGCGGCGGCTGAAGGTGACATCTTTTGCTTCACAGATGCGGACTGTATACCTGCACCGGATTGGTTGGAACGGATCACTGCTCCATATGTAGACGAGTGGGTATCTGTCGTTGGTGGCGGTGTTAGCTTTGAGCAGGGTAATTATTGGTCCTTATGCGACAATTTGAGCTGGTTCTATCAGTTTCTATCGTCGTCCCCACTAGGACTGCGCCCCCATTTACCTTCGCTGAATCTGAGCATTCGGCGGGAGGTTTTTGAAGATGTAGGTGGGATGTCAGATGCTTATCCCGTGGCTGCTGGGGAAGACACAGAATGGACAGAACGCATGGCACAAGCTCGATATGCGCTTCACTTTGTGCCGGATGCGTTTGTCACCCACATCGATCGACGCACGTCCCTGACAGCGTTGTGGCAGCATGGCTATAGCTATGGTCAGTATTCGCCCAAGATTGGCTACCCTGGTGGCCAGCCTCCGGCCCATGCTCCAGCCCCGGCTTTGACGGAGCGCCTACTGCCCCAGCACTGGTGGCTGATGCTCCTACTCTCCCCCCTTTTTGCATCCCTGGCAACCCTGCGTGTCCTTCGTTCACACAGTATCTGGCAGGCGGCACCCGGCATCTGGCTGAGCAAACTAGCCTGGTGTTTTGGTGCTGCCCACACATTGCGGCGCAGAAAAATCGCGTGATCCGAGGGCGCGTGCTATACTTCTTTAGATCATTTCCGGCTCCTTCAAATGCCAATTATGAGACTTCTGCGTAGATGCACGTAACAGTAGCGATTCCTTGCTATAACGGCGCTCCCTTTTTGGAAACGACGATCAGATCGGTTCTGGCGCAGAGACGACCTGCTGACGAAGTGCTGGTGGTGGATGACGGCTCTGCAGACGAAAGCGCTGCTATCGCAGCCAAATATCCAGTGCGCCTGATCTCGCATGCCACCAATCAGGGGCTGTCCGCAGTGCGTAACAGCGCCATTACAGAGACTGCTGGTGACATTCTGGCTTTTATCGATGTGGATGCGTCAGCCGATCCGGTCTGGTTGGAGAAACTACTGGAGAGTTATACTGATCGGGGCGTCTCTGGTGTAGGGGGGGCGGGAATTGAGTCAAACATCCAAAATGGTGTGGATCGCTGGCGTCAACTCCACGCTAGCCAGGGGCACGGAAACCGTCTGCTGGACAACGCTCCCTATCTTTTCGGTCTGAATATGTCTTTTCGGGTGGATGCGTTGCGTTCGGTGGGTGGTTTCGATACGAATTTGCGCACGAATGCCGAAGATATGGATATCGGTTATCGGCTGAACGACGCTGGCTATCGTCTTGTCTACCGCCCAGATGCGCTCGTCTATCATCAGCGCCACGACGATCTGGAATCAATGCGCCGGACAATCTACCGCTGGTATTACTGGGCTTTTGTGGTCAAGCGTAAGAATGGTCGCAATCCCTGGACACTGGTCGCTGGCACTCTGCGTCGGCTGGTCTGGACAGACACCGCGCCGGATATCTTCGTACGGCAGGATAGGAAATTGGTGAAACTGGATTTTCAGATGGCTAAGATCAAACTGGCCGCGCTGTGGGATGCTTCCCGGACGGCCCTATGACTCAGATTGTTGCCCCACTCTCCTTCCAGGATTTTGTGCGACTGGGATCGCACCAATCCTATGGACAGGGCAACCCAATGGCTGCCCTCTTCTTTCGTCTATTCGGCCCTCTGGGAACCCACGCCCGCATCCGCAACGCACGGCTGATTCATACACTGGCTGGGCTGGACTTGGCAGGGATGCGGGCGCTGGATGTGGGCTGTGGCCACGGCTATACTCTCTTCTGGCTGGCTGAACACTTCCCCACAATGCGACTGGAAGGGATCGACACAGCTGCCGATCAAATCGCCGGTTGTCAGCGGGCCAGCGCGGCCAAGGGGTTTGCTAATCTCCACTTTCGTGCCGGAACACCCTACGATCTTCCTGACCATCCCACCTACGATCTGCTGATCGCCATCGATGTGCTGGAACATCTGCCCGACGACCGGGGAGCGCTGCGCGCTTTCGCTGCCGCTCTGAAACCAGGGGGGTATCTGGCGGTCCACGTACCTCTGCGCCATCAAGTACAGCAGCGTATATTCCCGGCCTTTCGTCGCCACACAGTTAGCGATCACGTGCGGGACGAATATCTGCCCGAAGAGATCATGGAGAAGGTGGAGGAGGCCGGATTGGAAATCCAGCGCTTTGGCTATGGTTTCGGCTATTGGGGCGAACTTTCCTTTGAATTGAACAATCTCTTTTGGCACAATCGCTGGCTACGCAATCTGACGGCCCTGGCTACCCTGCCTTTGACTCTGCCGTTGGGTTATCGGGATGCGTGTCAGCATTTGGTCTTTGGCAATTCTATGGCGCTTCTGGCCCGCCGTGCCATATAATCCAGCCGATGCCTGCCCCACGGGGAATATTCTATGAATCAACTGCAATCTGCCCCTGCCAGCCTTTCTGATCTGCAAGACTCCTATGACCGGCTTTATGGCGAGTGGATGGGCCAGCACGTCAACGATGACCAGGCCTGCCGGATGCTAGATTATCTGGGAACGCGGCCTGGGCAACGGCTACTCGACATCGGTTGTGGCACGGGGCATACTGTGCGGGCTGCGCTGGACCGGGGGCTAGACGCAGTAGGAGTAGATATTTCGGCGGTAGCCCTGAGCCAGGCCGCGATCCAGTATGGGCTGGGAAATCGGGTCTTTCTGGCCGCGGCCGAAGACCTGCCCTGGTCGGATGGGACCTTTGACCACATCTCCATTTTGGGCAGCCTGGAACATTTCCTGGACCCAGCCTGCTCTGTGCGCGAAGTGGCACGGCTGCTGAAACCGGGTGGACGCGCCGCCATTCTGGTCCCCAATTCCCACCACATCCGTGCCATTTACAATGTCTTCCAATACGGCGAGATACTCTCGGATCTGCAAGATTACGAGCGTTTTGCCACCCGCAAAGAGTGGGAACGACTCTTCACACAGAACGGGCTGCAGGTGGAATCGGTGTATAAGTACGACACGGGGATGGCCCGGATTTACAGACCGGGCCGAGAACTCTTTTGGTTTGTCTATAATGCCCTCTTCCGGCTCTTTGGCAATCGCTGGATTCCTTTCAATCTGACCTATACGTTTATTTTCATCTGCACACTTGGGCTAGAGCAGCCCAACCCGCCCCAAAGGGGGCAGACCCAATGAGCGCTCTGGCCGTCGAGTTGTTGCTGGCAATCAATCGTCTCTTTCCCGTGTCGCCCAATCTGCGGGAAATCGATCAGGCCAAAGGCAGTGTTGCGGACTATCAGGAGTGGGAGAGGCAGGAGTTGCTCCGGGTGGCCCAGAGCTTTGGCCCCTATTGGGATTTTGCTGGGAAAGATGTGCTGGACCTGGGCTGCGGGCTGGGCGGCAAGACGGTAGCCTACGCCCAACTGGGCGCTGCCAGTGTCACCGGGCTGGACCTGCGCAGCCAGAGCTTGCGCGCCGCGTCGGAGGAAAATAGTCGACACAATCCAACCCCATCGACAGTGGGGTTCTGTCTTTCCGACGCGGCAAAGATGTCCTTTGCCGATGAGAGTTTTGATCTGATTGTATCGGTCAATGTGCTGGAACACGTGGAAGATCTCTATTTCGCTTTGGCCGAGTGCAAGCGGGTTCTGCGCCCTGGTGGGCTAATGCTCTTTCATTTCCCCCCCTTCTACAGTCCGTGGGGCGCGCACCTGGAAGGGTGGATCAATTTCCCCTGGCCCCACGTCTTCTTCGCGGATCGTACACTTCTTCAGGCTGCGCATCGAATCGAGCTACGACAGCGGCGCAATACCGCCTATATTCCCACCGCGCAGGTGCGATGGGGGGAATTAACGCACCTGCCTGAATTAAACCGGGTGACAACTCAACAGTTCGAGCATCTGCTTTCGGCTCTGGGAATACAGGTGTTGGACCAAAAGATGTTGCCACTCGGATACCACTATTTTGCACAACCCGGCCCCTTTCACCTGCAGATTCTCTCCCTGCTCCGGTGCCTGGCCTGGACTCCGCTTGTGCGTGAAGTTGTCACAACCAAAATGTCATGGGTATTGGGCAAAGTGGCTGATGTGAACGACGAACAACAATGAACCGATTTTTGTTGAAGACCCCTCTATTCGCCAAAGCTGTCTATGTCCTCGTTCCTATAGGTGTTCTCGCTCTGATGGCTTGGCTAGTGGTCAAAAATCGGGATATGATTCTCGGTTTCCCGTGGCAGGTACACATTCCGTCGTTGCTCCTGGCGGCTCTGCTGCATTCTCTTGCCCTCCTGGTTACCTATTGGGTATGGCATTTGATGATTGGGCGGTTGACCGGCTTGAACGACCCGTGGACCGATCTACGCATCTACTACATCTCCACCCTTGCCAAGCGAATCCCGAGCAGTATTCCTTATATCAGTGGACGATTGGTGCTTTATCGACAGGTTGGTGTCTCGTCGGCAGTCGTGCTCAACAGCATCATTCTGGAAAATCTTCTTATTGGCATTGGTGGTGTGTTTGTCTTGATAGTTTTTTGGAATTTCTATACGGGGGAGCTTCCTACATATGTGGTCTATGCGTTAGGGATCGTGGCCCTTTTTCTGTTGGGTGCAATGGTCTTACGCTTTGAGACTGTTCGGCAGTATGCCAACAAATTGTTGCGTCGGCTGAATTTAGCCGAACTTTACCATTCACCTACGACTAGGGACTTCGTTTTGTGGACGGGGTGGTACATTCTGCCCTGGCTGCTTGCCGGTGGTTCGCTGTATTTTGCTGTTCGTGGCGTGACGAACGATGTTTCGATTACAATCGGCGATGCGTTGGTGATCTCTACACTTTCCACATTAGTGGCGCTTCTCAATTTGATCCTTCCGGTTGGCTTTGGGCTAAAGGAGGTTTCTATGACAGCCTTAATGTTGCCTTGGATGCCAGCATCAGTCGCCATACTCTTCAGTCTCGTCTATCGCCTGCTGCACACGCTAGACGAAGTCTTCTGGGCATTGGTCGTTTTATACATTTCCAACCCGACCAAGAGATTGCCTGTTGCCGTGGTCCAGGAGCGCCTTGGAAAGGAGGAATAAGCATCTACTACTCCATTTGGGGTATAGGTTTGGGAGTATATTGTATCCAAATAGGGTATTGTGTTATTCATCCTGAGCTATATAATTTATGGTAAGTCCAACAAGCATTCGGTTCTATCGCTTTTTGGGTCGTGCTGTATAGTGTGCATATTAAATTCTAGTTGAATGGAGAAGAGTCTATGAAGGCACGAAAGTCAGTGGTAGTTTTGTCTGTGATCCTGGCGATATTGATAACCACAGTGGCAGGTGCTCAGATCACCTACGAAAAGCCCACAATCACCAGCTATCAGGTTGTCAACTTGGGGACCAATGCCTCCACGATCAACGCAGATTACTACAAATCCGATGGTACAAAGGCGTTTTCCAACACTTTTGCAAATGTACCAGCCAAAGGCGTGGTAACTGTGCAACAAGCTTTGGAATCTGGCCTGCCCTCTGGTCAGTTTTCGGCTGTGTTAAGCGCTAGCGAGCCGCTGGCCGCCATTGTGAATCAGCAGTTGGGTGACTCTGGCAGCGGTACATCTACCGCTCCGTTCAGTTCCTATGGTGCCATTAGTAGCGGCTCCAAGGAGGTGACGATTCCTATCATCATGCACAATTGGTTTGGATATCACACCGAACTCTTTATTCAGAATGTGAGTGGTACGCCTGCTACCGTGACTATTGATTACAAGCCCACATCTCTGAATGGCTGCACGACCGGTACTGCTACCTCTAATAACTCTGCTGGAACCTTGCCCGCCAGTTCAGCAACGTCCGTATCCCAGCGAAATACGACTGCGATTGCTGCTACGGGCCTGACCGGTGGCTGCAATGCCTTCAATGCTCGTTTCCTGGGCGCTGCGACTGTCAAATCTACTGGTGGTGACATTGCTGTGGTTGTGAACCAGTATGTACAGGACAAACTGTTTACATACAACGGTTTCTCCAGTACTGGTGGCACGACGGTGGTCTTTCCTGCCTACCTGCGCAACTGGTACAACTATTATGCCAGTTTGACCATTGCCAATCCGGGCGGGACCGATGCACAGGTCACCGTGACCTACACACCTGCCGCCGGTTCCAACCCAACCGCAGCGATCACAGCCAATCATACAGTGCCGGCTGGCAAGTCCATTACCGTGTATGATGGACCAGGGACTGGTGCATCTGATCTGTCGACAGCATATCCTAATGGCTCAAACAATCGGTTCTTTGGTAGTGTGAAGATTGTATCCAATAATAGTGTTCCAGTGGTGGCTGTGGTCAACCAGGAAGCAACAGCAGCGGCTGGTAATCAAGCTGGTGCCTACAATGGGGCAACCTCGACAGAGGGCACCAAGAAGATCAGCGTTCCTCTGATTCAGTCTGATTTCTATGGATACTATACATCCCTGACCATAGCCACAGTGGACGGCACGGATGCAAACCTGAAGATTACCTACACCTCAGATGGTACGTATTCTGCTGTAAAGAACACCTCAAAGGAATACACGATATCCACCACCAACGGTGTGTTGAACCGCTATGAGGGTCCCACAGCCAGTGCTGCTCTAAGCGATATTCTGGACGATGCAGCCTGGAAGAGTGGCGGCACCGGACGTTTCATAGGTTCTGCGGTGATCGAAGTTGTCAGTGGCTCGAATATTGTTGCCTTCGTCAATTCTGAAAGCAATTCTGCTCCTCAGGCTAGCACCCGGGATTCGCTCTATTCCTTCAATGCATTCAACGTGCAATAGGGATGAAGACCTGACTAGCAAAATGATGGCAGGTTCTGGATGTCTAACGTTTCTGCTATCTCTGGACAGAACAATCAATTGATTATCTGGAATAAGACCACCAGGAAATCCTGGTGGTCTTATTCCGTTATGTAACCACTCTGCGCTTGTGAGCTTTGGGGTAGTTGCCCTTAGTGCAGTACACTCACTGGATAATTTGTGTTTTTGTAGCTGAAACTTATTGAGAGGAGCGTAATATGGGTCGTATCCGAAGAGGTTTGATGTATTCGCTGTTGTTAGTGATGCTGCTGTTAAGTGCATGTGGAGATGGTGATCTCCCTACGCCTGTAGTTCTGCCTGACTCCGAGCCATCTTCCACAGCAACTGTCGCTGCGCCAGCGATTGATACGCCAACAGTACCCTCTCGAGATATTCAGTCGCCCCTCTCGTCTCCAATCAGCACTCCGGATTCTGTGCTCCGCTCACTACAATACGCCAAGCCGGATCGTCCGTATCTAATGTTCTCATCGAGTGAAGGCAAACCTGGCTGGTATCTCTACGACCTGGAACAAGGCACACAGACATTTGCTCCGTTTCAAGAGATTCCCGGATATATTGTGCGGAATGCTCTCTGGCTACCAGAATTGGATGCCTTCGTATTACAAAGAGTAGATTCCCAACAGCAGACTGATTTATATCTGCATGATTTTTCCGGTGCCTTAATTGCCCCGATCACGACAGATTTGATTGACGAAGGGGGAGCATCTGTAGCACCCAATTTAGAAGAATTTGCTTTTGTCTGTGTTCAGAATGATCTGGACATTTGTAAGACCCAGCTGAATGGTGTAGGGTGGGTCAACCTGACCAATATTCGAACACGAGAGGCATCCCCCCTCTGGTCGCCGGATGGTCAGCAGATCATGTTTCTCTCCGATGCAGCAGGCATCACAAATATCTGGCTGATGAATCCGGATGGGTCCAATCGTAGAAACTTGAGCGGGATAACATTGGGAACCGATTTGGTAGTAGAGAGTAATGCTAGTTGGTCCCCAGACGGCGACTCTATTCTTTTTGAGTCTATGCGGGATGAAAACCTGGAAGTATATATAGTCAGTCCCGACGGCACGAATCTGCGGAATTTGACGAACAATCCTGCCTCCGATATGAATCCGGTGTTTTCTCCAGATGGATCGGCGGTTGTGTTCCAGTCCGACCGAAACAGCGGCACAGATGTGTATGTGCTGGACTTGGCATCCGAGAGTCTGGTGAACATATCCAACAGCCCAGAAGCACGTGAGAACAATTTCATTTGGTCACCCGATGGAAGTAAACTCTATTTTGATAGCGACGAAAGAGGCAACTATGATATTTATGTTGTCAACATTGATGGAACAGGGAAAGAATTGGTCATAGGTAACCCAGCCGATGACGTTGATCCCCAATGGATCAACCCGTAAACCGTAAGAAGTTCACGAATTAGCGTGTTGGCAGAAAACTGTTTGGCTCGGGTTGCGAGCCAAACAGTTTCGTCTATTGCCGAATGTGAATTTTACGCTTCAGTTGAACAGAGATATTTGACCAACACCTGTAGAAAATTGGAATTGTTGTTATGAATGTTTTAGTGACAGGTAGTAGTGGGCTGATCGGCTCTGAGGCCGTACTTCACTACGACCGCCAGGGGCATACTGTACTCGGCATTGACAATAACTTTCGCAAAGTATTTTTTGGGCAGATGGGCGATACCACCTGGAATTTGAAACGACTTAAGGAAAATACGCAAAGATTTACCCACTTCGACCTGGATATTCGCAACCGGGAAGCGATATTTGCCTTATTTCAGCGACACCAGATCGATCTGGTGATCCATTGTGCATCGCAGCCATCCCACGATAAAGCCAAAGATATTCCTTTGTTGGACTTTGAGGTCAATGCTATGGGCACAATGAATTTATTGGAGGCGACCCGGCTCTACGCACCCAATTCAGTCTTTGTCTTTTTTAGCACGAACAAAGTCTATGGGGACGCACCTAATGAATTACCACTGGTTGAACTAGAAACCCGCTATGACTATGCTCTGAACGAACACTACGCGGGGATCGACGAACACTGTCGGATCGATCAGTCCCTTCATTCTCTTTTCGGTGCATCAAAGCTGGCGGCGGATGTGATGGCTCAGGAGTATGGTCGCAATTTTGGTTTGAAAGTGGGGATATTCCGTGGAGGTTGTCTGACCGGTTCGGCTCATTCCGGTGTGGAGTTGCAGGGATTCTTGTCCTATCTGGTCCACGTAGCTGTGACAGGCCAGCCATATACGATTTTTGGCTACAAGGGAAAACAGGTGAGGGACCAGATCCACAGCCAGGATGTCGTTGCTGCGATTGATGCCTTTGTCAACGCACCGCGGCCCGGAGAAGTGTATAATCTGGGTGGGGGCCGGATTAATAGCGCGTCAATTTTGGAGTGTATTACCATGATTGAAGAGCGAACAGGACGCTCTATTCAATGGCAGTACAGCAACCAGAACCGGGCCGGCGATCACATCTGTTATATCTCCGACATGACCAAATTCCGTTCCCACTTTCCGAACTGGAAATTGGAGTACTCTCTTGAACGAATAATTGACGAGATGATACTGGCTAAAACCGAGAAATTTATCGAAGGTTAACGACAGGCGATGAATGTTTTGATTACCGGCGGCGCTGGCTTTATCGGTTCCTTTGTGGCAGAGCAACTGATTGCACAGGGCCATGTTGTGACTCTGTATGACAATCTTACCTCCCAGGTTCATCCTGATGGTGCTCCGGACTATCTCCCGTCCCAGGCAAGCCTATCTATCGGTGACATTCGCAGCCGGGACGATCTTTTGCCCCTGGTGGACAATGCTGACAGCATTGTCCACTGTGCGGCCGCAGTAGGTGTGGGGCAGTTCATGTATCAACCGCACCACTATATGGATGTGAATGTGGGGGGGACAGCCCTCTTGTTGGAGTTGATCTCGAAACGCAAGAAACCGCTACACAAGCTAATAATTCCTACTTCCATGACGGGCTACGGAGAAGGCGTATATCGCCGATTGTCCGATGGCAACATTACGCGCGTAGATGTCCGCACACGAGAACATATTCAGCGTTATGGCTGGGAACCAATTGATAAGGAGACCGGCGGACCACTTGAGCCTGTGCCAACTCCTGAAACGGCAGAGCCAATAGCTCACAATATCTACGCACTAAGTAAACGTTATCAGGAAGAAATGGCATTGAGCTTGGGACAGGTATATGGGTTCCAGGTTGTGTGCTTGCGCCTTTTTAATGTCTATGGACCCAGGCAATCTCTGCGCAATCCATACACTGGTGTGCTTGCCATCTTTCTGAGTCGGTTATTGGCTGGGCAAGGTCCAGTTATCTATGAAGACGGGCAGCAGACCAGAGACTTTATATCTGTACACGATGTAGCTCGTTCCATTGTGATGACGTTGGAGTCACCAACACTTACATCAACAGTCATGAACATAGGTAGTGGTCTCCCTCGCACGATCTTGGAGTCTGCACTCTCCCTTGCCGCTTTGTTGGATAGTAGACCAATCCAGCCAGAAGTGTTGGGTCAATATCGCAAAGGTGACATCCGTCACTGCTTTGCGGACATTTCCAAAGCGCGCCAATTGATAGGGTTTGTTCCCGAAGTTACGTGGGAGACCGGACTGGAAGAGTTGATCGCCTGGGCTAAGAATGCGCCATCAATAGATCATTTTTCACAAGTTGCTAATGAGTTGACCAACCACGGGTTGTTGGAAAAAACGTAGCAACCGGGCCTGACAAGCACTCCCCCTACGGCATCCCCACATCCACGGAAATGCGGTCAACGTAATTGTTCGCCACGCCCACAAATTCGTGGATCAGCCCGCCCCACCAGAAGTTTGTGCCTACGGGCGGGCGCTCGTCCATCACAATACAGCCGCTGACCCGCCCGGCCTTGCCTGGCAGCAGATACCACTGCTCCACCCCGTCGATCACCCGGCGCTCCAGTTCATCCTGGCTGCCGATGGCGAAACGGTAGGGGAAGTCGATGCCAGTGGTGTCGAAGTTGATGCCAAAACGCCAGACACCTGCCTGTTGAAACCACTCTTTATTCCCGTCCGCAGCCAATGTATTGTAGTTTTCGCTAAAGCGGTATTCCTGTCCTGGCCAGGGACCGGTGGTTCGGATGGGCACAGTGCCTTCGTTCACCACCACAGCCTCAAAGCAGAGCTTCTCGCCCAGGGGCACGCTGACGACCCGGTTCATCTCGCCCTGCCAGTCGATCTCGCCCTGGGCCACATCGGCCCTGGGCTTGCCCCCCTCTTCAATCGTCAATTCACTGATCACCCGCACCCGGTTGCCCGCACTGTCCCGGGCTTCCCCCACAATCTGATAGGTTCCGTCCGGCGGCGGCTCAGCGTTCAGGTCCACGCCGCCTTCGTAGCGGTATTCGTGATAGCCCTGCTCCTCCGGATCCACTACATTCGGCCCTTCGGCGATGTGATACTTGAAGTCGGGGTTGGCTGGCGAAATCAGATAGACCTGCACTGCATCCACATCTTTGGTCAGATAATAGCTGATGCTCACCCAATCGTCACGCAGACCGTCCTGATTGGGGCGAAAAATCTGGGGCACAACCGCGAAATTGTGTAGCTCAGGCAGAGCCGTATCCCCATTTTCCAGGGTAATCTGGCCGTCGACCTCCTGGCGGTTGCCGTTGTCCTCCACGGCTTCGATCACCCAGCGGTAGACGCCGTCGTCCAGCACCTGGCTCAGAATCTCCTCTGTGCCGCCCGGAATTTCTACAACCCGAGGTTCGTCCACCACCCCGCCCCAGAGAACGTCGTAGTCGCCGGGGGAGCGTCGCCGATCCTGGCGGAAGTAGAAGCGCTCGCCCGCGGCATTCTCAAAATAGATGCTCACATCTGCCGACCGGCTCAGGCTGTAGTGGATGGCCGTGGCGTCGGTGTCGCCGTCCGCGTTGGGCGAAATCAAATCCGGCGCAACTGTCACATTGCTCAGCAGCGGGCCAAAGCTCAAATCCAGCCGCCCACAGCCCGCCAACAGCAGGACGAATAAGAATAACCACAAAGAGCGCAAAGAACACAAAGAAGTGTAATTAGTGTCTGGTCGCATAACCGTTCCATTTATCCAGAGGACGCGGATTCGCGCAGATTTTATCAGCGTAAATCATCCTTTTCAGCGTCATCAGCGTCCTATTTTTAAGCCAGCGCGTCCAGCACTTTGTTCACGCCGTCAATCGTCTCTTCCATCTCCAAATTGCTCAGCATCGGATTGACATTGAGCATCACCGTCCGGCCCAGCAGGTCCAGCGAGCGGGGACACATATCCGGTGAATAGTCGATCTCCCGTTGCGCCCAGCGCCAGGGACCCCCGTCGGCTGTCCACGTGCGCTTTTCCAACACAGGAAACCAGTGGGCATAGACGTGAAAATCCCGTCGATCCGGGCGGTAGACCTGACCCGCGCTGATATTCTCGGCGTGCAAGGCCGCGCTGATCTGCTCGGCCTTTTCCGGCGTCTCCACAAAGAAAAATACGTGGATGCCGCTGTCCCCCGCCGGATCGGGCACATCCCGGAAGGTGACCCCTCGCTGGGCTGCGGTCTCGGCGATGCCGGCCAGGAGCATCCGCTGGCGGGCCTGAATCCCATCCACCAGCCCATCCAGCCGCTGCATCTGCACCAGCCCCACCGCCGCGAGCAGTTCGGACATACGGAAGTTGGCCCCCCACAGAATGTCCTCTTCGGGCAGTTCCAGCCGGTTCCAGGCCGAAACGTCGTGATACATAAAGGCCCGCTGCCAGATGGCCTCGTCATTCGTCGTCATCACCCCACCCTCGCCGGTGGTGATGATTTTGCTGAATTGAAGGCTGAAGCAGCCCACATCCCCAATCGATCCCAGCCGCTGGCCTTTGTAGCTGGCCCCGTTGCCCTGCGCGCAATCTTCCACCACCCGCAGATTGTGCTGGCGGGCCAGGGCCATCAACTCATCCATTCGGCTGGGCGCGCCCCGCATATGCACGGGCAGAATCGCCTTTGTGTAGGGGGAAATCTTGGCGGCCACATCCGCGGGGTCGAGGGTCAACGAACCATCCACCTCGGCCACAATCGGGATGCCACCGACGGCCAGCACCGCTGTAGCGCTGGCAATCCACGTATAGGCAGGCACAATGACTTCGTCGCCTGCGCCCACGCCCACAGCCTGCAATCCGCAGATCAGCGCAGCCGTGCCGGATGTGACCGCCAGCGCCCGTTTCACCCCGACCGACGCGGCGAAAACCTTTTCCAGGGCCTCCACTTTCGATTCGCCGCCGCTGGGGCCGTAAAAACGGAAGAGCCGTTTGGAGCGCAGCACTTCCAACACCGCGGCCTCTTCCTCCTCGGCAATGATCATCCCGCCGGGGAACATCGGCGGATCGGGCTGTTGGCGGGCAGGCGGTCCGCCGTGGATGGCTAATTTTTGTGGGCTGGTCATGGGATTCCCTTTCAAGGCTGGGCAGGCGATTGGACACGAATGCGAGCGACTTCGACAAAATCATCCCCATTGGGCAGGCGCAGACGGGGCAATCCGTTGCGGTTGGCGTCGTAGACCGCAACGATCAGCCGGTATTCGCCGGGCTGTTCGGGCGCGGCCAGCTTTATTATCTGGGAAAGTACCTCATTCGGCAACCAGGTGGACGAGCCGCGGGGCAGGTTTTCGTCTGCCTGCCCCGCCGGACGTCCGTCGCCGTCCAGCCATTGCACGCTCATTGTGTAATCGGTGGAGGCAGGAACATAGCTCTGCCAGACGAATGTCAGCGGCAGAATAGCGCCTGGCTCGATCTCGGCTGGCAAATCGCTCTCTGTCAGACCAGCCAGCGTAACCGCTTCGCCAAAGCGGGCCGATAGCTGGGGCGTAAGCGGTGGCAGGTCAAAATGGCGGCTGCTGGACAGAACCGTCACCGGCAGTTCGACGGGTCGGGTAGGCATCGATTCGGATGTGAGTTCCAGCCAGTAGTCCCCCGGCGGCAGGTCAAGCGGGACAGGAATCTGATGCACAGTTCGGATGGGCTGCTGGGCCGGCAGACTGAGATCGACAGTCAGCGATTGTCCGCCGCGCTGAATGGCCCGTTCCCGTTCGTTCCAATGGACTGTCAGGCCGTCAACCCGTTGGACCACAGGCGTATACCAGAGGATCTGGAGCAGAAAAGATTCACCCGCGCTGGCGCTGCTGTTGACAAGAATTGGGCGCACAAAAAGGTCATCCACAAGCGGATGCCAGGTGGTCGGGTCTTCGCCTTCCGACAGCGGAATCGGTTGGGGCAGCGCAATTTCGATGGTCGTGCGCTTGCCCTGCCGTGTGCCATCTGCGCTCAGCAGGTCCATCCCTGTCGTATCGACGGCGGGGTCGTAAACGCCCAGACGCAGTTGATAGTTCCCCGCGGGTGCGCCCGCGCCGATCCACTCGGCCACTGGAATCCGGCCTGCCACAATCTGGCCGATCTGCCAGCGGAAGGTGGGAAAGTCATAGGCCGAAAGGCGCCGGTCCCCAATGCGGGAAAAGAGAAGGCCTGCTTCCGTGCGGGTCTCACCGGTCAGGTAGAGATCGGGCAGAGGCGTCTGGGGGTGGGTCAGTCGCCAGAAGAGGAGCAGGTCTCCGTTTTCCTCAACGGAATAGCCCAGCAATTCCACGGCATCGCCAAAATTGGCCTGAACGGGCTGTTGGATAGGCGGCGCGTCGCTGATGGCCCGGGCGTCCAGTTGGGTGTAGTGGCGCAGTTTCAGCCCCCAAAATTGGGGGTAAAAGGGTTGCTCGACACCGGCCCGGTTGAGTTGTATCCCCGCCGCGTCCGCGGGATCGATCACATCTTCCTGCCAGTCCACCAGCCACACGCCGGTTTTGTCCAACAGGGCCGGGCGCAAAATGGCCGTGCTGTTGTCCAGGTCCACCACTGCGTTGACGTCCAAAATTTCGATGTTGGGTAGGCGCACGGGTTCGATTTCCGGCGCGTAGTAACGCCAGACAGGCCAGGCGTGGCCGCTGACCAGTACCACCGCTTCATCCTCGCCCATCTGTCCCTGGATATACGAGGTCAGTTCCCGCCACTGGTCTTTGGTAAAGGCTGTGTCCGTAAACCAGTTGCGATCCGCCTGGATAAATCCAGCCAAAAGCAACCCCGTCCCCACCAGACCAGCAATCGCAGGTAAGGCGCGGGGTTGGGTGTTGCAGGCCACCCGTTGCAACTGCTGCCAGATGGGTACGAAAGCCCGCAGCAGCCCGGCCAATCCTGCGCTCCAAATCATCAGCAGCCCCGGTAGGGCCACCATCACATAGCGGGCGTTGAATTTGGGCGTAAAAGAGGCAAGGGTGAGGACGGCAGCGATAGGGATGAGGAGCAGTAGAAGAGGATATTGGACCCTATAGAATGCGGAATGCGGAATGCGGAATGCGGAATTGGGGATCGTCTCCGCGTCTGTTGCCGTTTTCCGTTTTGCATCTACCTTCAGTCCGATCAGTGCCAGAACTGTCACTGCTGCGTACATCCAGAGCAGGCGGGTGGCCTGGCCTTCTAGCACCGTCTCGCCGCTGGTGAAGCGGATGGCGATGGCGGTCAGGGCTTCCCACAGTTTGAACGAACCTTCCCAATAGCTGGTGTCCACATCCAGCCGGGCGAAGAGATTGCCCAGCCAGGGGGTGAAGAGGAGGAAGACAGCAGTGTTGGCGAGAAGCCAGGGGAGGAGATTAGAGATGGGAGATGGGAGATGGGGGCGGGTCTGTAATGTGTGATGTGGGCTTCTGAAAAGTTGCAGAAGGTAGGCAACATTGACCGCCAGGAGCAGAAAGACGGCGAAATAGTGGGTGTAGAGCGCAGCCGTAGCCAACGCCACATAGACGCCCCACTGAATTACCTGAAAACCCTTTGGATCACCGCTGCTTTGCCCCGTTGCCGCGGGCCTCTTCCCTTCCCAATATCCAATATTCAATAACCAATACCCAATACCCACTCCCAGCGCCACCAGGAGCGTATACATCCGTGCTTCCTGGCTGTAGTAGAGAAGAAGCGGGTGAAAGGCCGCGAAAAGCCCGGCCAGTACACCCGCCAACTGGCTGCGACTCCAGCGAATGGTCAGGGCGGAGAGAAGGGGGAGAATCAGCAGACCAAAGAAGACCGACGGGAAACGCAGGCTCCACTCGCCCCATCCGGCCAGCCGTCCCCAGCCGGAGACGAGCGCGTAGTAGAGGGGGGGCTGAATGTCGTCCGCGGTCCACTGGGCCAAGGATGCCAGATCGTACTGGGCCACAATCGCGGTCACGCCCTCGTCGTACCAGAGGCTTTGGCCGTCCAGTCTGTAGACGCGCAGGGCAAAGGCGCTCAGAATCAGCGCCAGGAGAAGAATACGAAAAAGATTGGAGGTAGAACCAGGCATCCCAGTAGGCCAAAATGAAAGCGGGGATGCGGACGAGTTAGGCACGATTGCACACAGACAGTTTTCCCCACACTTTGGCACAGTATATCACAATATCACACCCCGTCATCGATCTGAGACCGGTGGGGTTTGGCTGGCGCATTCCACAAATGGGAGCAAGCAAGTGCCGGGGACTTCACGCTGGGCAATTGTTCTCTTCGAGCGGGATTGCTCCCCGCATTATCGCAAGTCCCCGGCACTTTTCTATATTCACTCCAATCTGGGGCGTACCCGGTTTGACAGCGAAGCCAGCGCGTGATTTACTGCGAAGATGCGCGCAGGGCCGTTTTCAGTGTAGAATGGGGTGTGCGCTTTTGGACAGAACCACTCATCGAACGGAGCATACGATGGATAAAATACGCTGGGGTATTCTTGGCACAGGCCGCATCGCTGGCGACTTTGCCCGGGGCTTGGCTGCGGTGGACGACGCCGAGCTGGTGGCCGTCGGTTCCCGCACCGCGGAATCGGCCAACGCCTTTGCCGACAAATTTTCTGTGCCCACCCGTCACGCATCCTACGAAGCACTGGCAAATGACCCGAATGTCGATATTGTCTATGTCGCCACCCCCCATTCCCTGCACAAAGAGAATACAATCCTCTGTCTCGAAGGGGGGCGGGCTGTGCTTTGTGAGAAGCCCTTTGCCATCAACGCGGGCGAAGCCGAGGAGATGATTGCCGCATCCCAGCGTACGGGCAAATTTCTGATGGAGGCCATGTGGACCCACTGCCTGCCACACATGCAAGAGGTAGCCCGGCTGATTGCAGACGGGTCCATCGGTGATATTCAGGTCATCCAGGCCGACTTCTGCTTCCGCTCGAAGGTGAATCCGGCCAGCCGTCTCTACCGCCCGGAACTGGGCGGCGGCGCGCTGCTGGATGTGGGTGTCTATCCTGTGGCCCTGGCCTACCGCTTCCTGGGCCAGCCGGATGCGGTGCGCACCTGGGCCCACCTGGGCGTAACCGGCGTGGACGAGAACGCGGGGATGGTCTTCGGCTACAACAGTGGCGCAATGGCGGTGTTGACCACTTCCGTGCGGGCCAACACCCACCACATCGCCCGCATATCCGGCTCCGCGGGCGAGATTGTTGTCCACGAACGCTGGTGGGCGCCGTCCAGTTTTACCCTGCGCCGGGACGGCCACGAACCTCAGGAATTCCACCCGGAAAGTGTGGGCAACGGCTGGAACTACGAAGCCATCGAAGCGGGCCGCTGTCTGCGCGCTGGCCTGACCGAAAGTCCAATCGTCCCCCACGCCGACACCCTGGCCGTCATGCGCCTGCTGGACGGGCTGCGGGCCGAGTGGGGCTTGCGCTATCCGATGGAGTAGGTGATCGGTTGATTATTTGACTGGGGTACTTGCACACGCCACGAATCAACCAATCAACCAGTGAACCAATGAACTAAGCAACGAATCAACAGTTTTTGGAGAACACAAATGGACTACGGAAAAGTACCGGGCATTGACAAACCGATCTCCCGTCTGGTGCAGGGCACGGTGATGCTGCACACCAGCCATCTGGACGAGGATTTCGCCCTGCTGGACGCTATCTACGAAGCAGGTGGCACGACTTTTGATACTGCCCACGGCTACGGCGGCGGGGAATGCGAGCGCAGCCTGGGCGCGTGGATCAACAGCCGGGGCATCCGGGACAAAGTAGTGATTCTGGGCAAGGGCGCGCACCACAACCGGGACCGCCAGCGGGTGACACCCTACGACATCACCAGCGATCTCCACGACTCTCTGGCCCGCATGAAAGTGGACTTCATCGACCTCTACGTCCTGCACCGGGACGATCCCTCCAATCCGGTGGGGCCGATTGTAGAGGTGTTGAACGAGCATCACAAAGCGGGCAAAATCGGCAGCTTTGGCGGATCCAACTGGACGCCCGCCCGCATCGCCGAGGCTAACGCCTACGCCGCGGCCAACGGGCTGAAACCTTTCGTCGTCAGCAGCCCCAACTTCAGTATGGCCGTGCAGAAGGAATCTCCCTGGGAGAACTGCCTGAGCATAGCCGGGCCGGATGCGGCCGCGGACCGGGCCTGGTACAAAGAGCAGAAGATGCCCCTCTTCGTCTGGTCGAGCCTGGCCGGTGGCTTCCTCACAGGCCGCTTTCGCCGGGACAATTTGGACAGCTTCAGCGGCTATAACGACGAACTGGTCGTGCGCTGCTATTGCACCGAAGAGAACTTCGGCCGCATCGACCGGGCTGAGGAAATCGGCAAAGCCAAAGGGCTGACCCTTCCCCAGATTTCCCTCTCCTACGTACTGCACAGCGGACTGGATGTCTACGCGCTGGTGGGGACCCGCACGGGCGACGAGTTCCGGGAGAACATCCACGCCAGCCAGGTGAAGCTGAGCGCAGAGGAAGTGGCGTATATTAACGGCGGGGCATAATTCTCAAAGAAGTTCAACTTTTCGGAAAAGTCGAACTTCTGGAATATCGAAAACTTAGTTTCCAGAGTGTCGAAGGAAGAAACGATGAAAGTTCTTGTCACCGGCGGGGCCGGTTTTATTGGGAGCCACGTGGCCGACGGGCTGCTGGCCGCGGGCCATCAGGTGGTGGTGGTGGACAATCTGTACACAGGGAAAACGAAGAATGTCCCGGCAGGGGCGACCTTTTACGAGGCTGATCTGCGGGATCAGCCCCGGCTGTCCGAGATTTTTGCGGTGGAGAAGCCCGATGCTATCGCCCATCAGGCCGCGCTGGCCAATGTGCGCGACAGTATGACAGACCCGGCCACCTACGCCCAGGTGAACGTCGTGGGCACGCTCCACCTGCTGGAGTTGGCCCGCAAGCACGGAGTGAAGAAAATTGTCTTTGCCAGCACTGGCGGAGCCACCTACGGCGAAGGCTACAGCGAGGACGGCGGCCCCACCGGTGGTGGGCGACTTCCCTTTACCGAAGCCAGCAAGGCCCAGCCCAAAGATAACTACGGGGCCAACAAACTGAGCTGCGAATATCATCTGGACCTCTACTGGCAGAACTACGGGCTGGACTACGTGGCCCTGCGCTACCCGAATGTCTATGGCCCCCGCCAGGACAGCAAAGGCGAGGCGGGCGTCATCGCAATTTTCGCTGGCGCGATGCTGCAAAACCTGCCCACCAAAATCACCGGCGACGGCAAGCAGATTCGGGATTTCTGCTTTGTGGGCGACATTGCCCGAGCCAACCGGCTGGCGTTAGAGAGCGACGCCCACGGCATTATCAATGTGGGCACAGGCGTCCCCACGGACATCAACCGGGTCCACGCTGTGCTGTCGGTTGCCACTGGCTACACCCAGGCCCCGGTCTACGTGGCCCGGCCCGCGGGTGAGGTACTGGCAACCTATCTGGACAGTTCAAAAGCGAAAAATGTGCTGGGCTGGCAGGCGGAAGTTACACTGGAAGAGGGGATGGCGCGCACGGTGGCGTGGCTGCGGGGAGTTGCTTCCTAATCGATTCGGCGAATCCGATGGCGATCTTTCTCGATGACTACAAAACTGTGCTGAATATCCTCCTCGACTTGGAGGGACAGAAATCGTGCCAGTTCGGTGTGAATATCGGATAGCGTCAGTGGCGTTATACGCAGAAGGATTACGCCGTTGTGGGAGAACCTCCGGGAAAAGACGAGGGAGCCGAAGTCTTTATCCCGGGTGATGAGAATTCGGCCTTCGGTAGCTGCAAATTGCAGGATTTCCCGGTCAACCGCTTGACTCATTTCTACATCGGCAGCCGTCACTACGTCGTGGCCCAGCGATCTCAAAAATTCAACGGTCAGGCGATAGACGTCCTGATCGCAAAAGATACGCATCAGACTGCCAGAGCCAAATGAACTTCCTCTGCTTTGACCAGATTGACCGCATAGCGAATGCAGGCGCGGATATCATCAATTGCGAGGATTGGATAGTAGTCGCGAATGATTGTGTCGAAGCCAATACCGGCTTCTAACAACTCTAAGACGGCATAGACGGGGACCCGCGTACCTGCGACAGTCGGTTGGGCAAAATGCACTTCGGGATCGATGACGATGCGATTTTGATCCATTGGTCAAACCTCCTTTGTATTGATCGGCAGTATACCTGAGCAGTCGCGCAAAGTCAACGGTTGGCAAAATGCACATCCTCATCAACGGCTGGTTCTGGGGACAATCCACCACCGGCAGCGGACAATATCTGCACCGGCTGGTGGAGCATCTGGCCCGGGTGGAGACCGGTACGAGATTTACCCTCCTAACACCGGAAAAAAGAGATTGGGGATTGGAGATTGGAGATTGGGCGTCCCAATCTCCAATCTCCAATCTCCAATCCCCCATCCCCAACCTCCCCCGCCAACTCGCCAAACTCTATTGGGAACAGATTACGATTCCCTCGATGGCCCTACGACTCGGCGCGGATTTGCTTTTCGTCCCCTATTGGGCGGCTCCCTTCTGGCAGCCCGTCCCCACTGTCGTCACCGTCCACGACCTGATTCCCCTGCTCTTGCCTGCCTATCGGGGCGACCTGCTCAACCGTCTCTACACCGGGCTGGTCAGCCTCACCGCACGCCGGGCAGCGGCGGTGATAACGGTCAGCGAAGCCGGGGCGCGGGATGTGACAACGCATCTTTCGATTCCATCAACCCGGATTTTCCCAGTCCATCACGGCCCGAATATGGCGGAGTCAGACCAGGAAGACCGGCCAGCCCCGGACGTCATCCGCGCAAAATACGCCCTGCCGGAACGCTACTTTCTCTATCTGGGCGGTTTTGATGCGCGCAAAAATGTGGCGGGGATTCTGGCGGGCTACCGGCGCTATCTGGACAAAGGCGGCGACCCCGCTGTGAAGCTCGTCCTGGCCGGGAAGCTGCCGGAGCGGGATACCGACTTTTTCCCCGATCCCCGGCGTATGGCCGCGGCCCTGAGTCTGGGTGAACAAATCTACTACGCGGGTTGGGTGGACGAGGCCGACAAACCCGCGCTCTACGGCGGGGCCACTGCCTATCTCTTTCCCAGCCACTACGAGGGCTTTGGGATGATGCTGCTGGAAGCGATGGCCGCGGGCTGTCCGGTGATTACAAGTCAGTAGCTTCACTCAACGCAATCACTTCCGGCTCAGTGACCCGCAGCAACTCCCCCACCGTCAATTCCAGCATTGTGTGGTGATCCCCGCCGCCGCCGTAGATCAGCGCGTCGTCGCCAAAAGCAGTGATCGCACTGTCCAACAGCACAGGCAGCCGGGTGATGTGTCCGAAGGGGGGCACGCCACCGGCTGGGAATCCCAGCAACGCCAGGACCACTTCCGGTGGGGCCAGCTTTACCCGCTTTTTGCCCACCCCAAAGCGCTCGGCCAGTGGACGCTTCTCCACCCGGCTCTCCCCGTTGCTGATCACCACCACAGGTAGCCCATCGGGCGTGGCGGGGGTCTCCACCAAAAAGAGCAACGTTTTGACAATCTGTTCCGAACGCACGCCCAGGGCCGCGGCAGCCGCGGGCACAGTGGGCGTCTCGCCGATGTCGGCGATCAATCGGGCGGCGATGGATTGTGTGGCGATAAATTCGGCCAGATCAGCCGGTGTGCGTTCAGGCATTGGGATACTCCGGGTTGGATGAATGACGATTTCGCCACACTGTAGCGCAAAATTACCGTCGAATCAATTTGGCGGCTGTAAAAAACCGTTTCAACAGATCGGATGGCGTAGGTTGGGTGGAATCCCAGCCTGCAATAGACCCGCCCTATCAACACCTCTGGGATTCCACCCAACGCAGGCGATCCTCCGCCGTTGGGTTCTTTCCCCACACCTTCGCCGGTATTCGCCATTTTTCTGGGGCAAGAACCCAACCTACGGCAACCCGCGCAGAGATTCCCCCATCTCCTCTCCGCCGCGTATAATAGACAGAGTAATATCCAGATTTGTTCCGGGTGTACCTCGCAGTGAAAACAGGAACGCAGATTACGCAGATTTTATCCGTGCGAATCCATCCTATCCGTGTGCATCCGTGTCCTTTATTTTCAGTAGACAGTTTCATTCCCAACCGTAGCCGCGGACAGATCGATTTTGAATTCCTTCTCTCAGCCCAACACCGAACGCAAACTCTTTTTTCTGATTTTGCTTCTTTTCATCAGCTTCCGGGTGATGTCCGTCTTTCTGTTCCGCACAGGCGGCTTCATCGCCGACTTCTCCGATTACGACTACTACCGTACCTGGGCGCTGCTGACTCCGGCGGGCTACCGGGCCTTCGAGAATATGTGGACGGTCTACCCGCCCCTTTTCCCTGCCCTGATGATTTCTGTGTTCCAACTCTCTGCCCTCATCCCGCCCTGGGCAGACCCCCGCCTCTTTTTCTACAACTTTCTTAGCTTCGCACTCCTGATTTTTGAAATTGGCAACTTCCTGCTCATCTACCGTCTGGCGAAGAAGTTGGAGATTGGAAGCGTTGAAACGGCTCCCGCCGAAGCAACCAATCAACCAATCAACCAATCGACCACCCATCCCATCATCCCATCATCCCTTCTCCCACCCATCCTCTACGCACTCCTCTTCACCCCCGCCTACACTTTCCTCGGCTGGTTCGAGTCGATGCCCCTCTTCTTTATGCTGCTGGGGCTGGATTTGCTGCTGGAAAGCCGCCGTCGGCGTTGGGGTTGGGTGGGGAGCGCGTTGGCCGCGGGGCTGGGGATTCTGGCCAAGCTGACGCCCGCGCTGCTGATTCCCCTGGCCGTGCGCTGGATGGGGGCGAAATTGAGCGTGCCCGCGGCCCGCGCCGAATGGTTCAATCCGCGTTCGACCGGAAATCTCCTGCGGCCAACGCTTTACACACTGCTCGCTGCCGCCGCGGTGAGCGGATTTGGCTATCTGCTGGTGGGGGGCAACCCGGCATTCGCATTCAGCAGCCTGCGCGCCAACAGCATTCGCCCGCCCTGGCAGAGTCTGTGGGCGCTGCTGGATGGATACTACGGCTTTGGCCAGGTCCCGCTGGATATGCGCAATCTGGCCGGGCTGGACGGTCCCCTCTGGCAGAGTAGCCTGCCCTGGACAACCATCACAATTGCCTTTGGCCTGCTCTTTCTCTGGCTCTATACCCGCCCCTACAACTGGCAGCAGCCCCGCACGCTCATCGCCTTTGCCGGGGTCAGTGTCATCTGGCTCTTTCTCTACAGCAAAGGCTGGAGTCCCCAATTTGCCCTGTGGGTAATGGCATTTCTGATGCTTCTCCTGCCAGACTTTCGAGGGGTCGCCATTTCCATCGGGCTGATGTTCAGCAATTTTGTCGAGTCCCATATTTTCATTATTATGCTGCCCAACGCGCACTGGCTGCTGTGGGGTACAGTTCTCTTTCGCACCGCGCTCTTAATTCTGGTGGCCACGGAATTTCTGGGACAAATCTGGCCAGGCGGGACAGGTACGCGCATCCGCGGCTGGAGTAGCCGCCTGAGTTGGGGTGTGTTGACTGTCGGCGTATTGGCCGCGTTGCTCTCTCTGCCCAGCCTGGGACGGGCCTACGCCGACTCCCGTCTGGCCGTCCATCCCTGCCGGGAAGCGGTGGAATATTTGCAGGTTCAGGCTGAATGGCCGGAGCGGGTGATCGCTACGGAACAGAGCGACGTCTGGGAGCAATTTTACCCCTGGCTGCGCACAGACTACGACATCCGTCTGATCGACGGCTATCGGCCCGGCGCGGAACCGGCCCAAGTGATTGGAGAGAAGCTGGCGGCTGTGGGCCAGGAGACCGGTGGGTTCTGGTGGCTGGCGATGGGTGATAAGCCACCCCAGGCCGCCGAGTACTTCCAGCGGGGCGATGTGCAGACGCTCGATGCCCAAACACTGGGCGATTGCCAACTGGCCCGGATTGTCCAACTGCCCCAGGCACCCATCGCCTCGGCAGCGACGGACGGCGGTCCGATCCATCTACTCGCCACCGAAACGGGCCAGGCCAGGCCGGGGGAAGCGCTGCATTTCGTGGTATACTGGCAGGCGGAAACGCCTGTGACGACCAGCTACACAGTCTTTGCCCAACTGCTCAACGAAGCCGGGCAACTGATCGTCCAGCAGGACAATCTGCCGGTGATGGGGCTGGCCCCCACCGACACCTGGCAGCCGGGAGTCGTCGTGCGCGATCCTTACCGGCTGGCGATTCCCCCAGAGGCAGCGCCCGGAAACTACCGGCTGATCGTCGGGCTGTACACAGCGGCGGGTCGTGTGCCGTTGCGGCTGGCCGACGGCAGCCAGTCCGATTTCGTCGAAATTTCCATACCGATTGCCAACCCGTAGGGGCGCTGCGTGCTGCGCCCGTAGGCTGGAGGGCGCAGCACGCAGCGCCCCTACGACTTCATATGACTGTTTTATCCACCGACCCAACCGAACCCACACCCATCACCCGCCGGGAGCGCAGAACCGCCTTTCTTGTCGCGGCCCTGCTCTTTGCCTGCTACCTGCTCACCTACACCGGTGTCATTCAGAGCAGCGACGGGCTGGCGATGTTTGCCACCACCGAAAGTATTGTGCGGCGGGGCGAGGTGGACACAAACCAACTGCTGTGGATGGGTCTGCAACAGGGCAGCTTTGGGCCAGACGGCGAACTCTACAGCCGTAAAGGGTTGGGGATGACGCTGCTGGCTCTGCCGCTGGTCTGGCTGGCCCGGCTTTGGCCTGCCTTGGGACTGGCCCAGACCGCGCTGCTGCTCAATCCTCTGCTTACCGCCTGGACCGGTGGCCTGCTCTATCTGGCGGTGATCCGTCTGGGGTGGAGCCGATTTGCCGCTATCGCCGCTGCCTTGGCCTTCGGATTGGCGACCCTGGCCTGGCCCTACACTCAGACTTTTTTCAGCGATACAATGGCCGGCTGGGGTCTCTTTGCCGCCACCTATTGGCTGCTGGCCTTTCAGCAGGAAAAGCACAAGCATATCCTCTTTTGGGCCGGGCTGGCCTGGGGGTTGGCCTATCTCTCCCGCTCCATCAATCTGGTTACGTTGCCGGTTTACGGCCTGGCGTTGATGGCTGTGTTGGCGAAGGGATGGGGATTGGATATTGGGTATTGGGTATTTCGCAGGCGCAGTGCTGGGAGCCAACACCCAATATCTAATACCCAATCTCTACTCTCCAATTTCCCATTTCGGGAATGGATTCTCTTCGCCGCCCCCATTCTGGTCGCGGGGATTGTCTCGCTCTGGTGGAACTGGCTGCGCTTTGGCGCTCTGCTGGAAAGTGGTTATGTGGAGAGCGAAGCCTTCAACGGCGACTGGCTCTTCGGGCTGGCCGGTCTGCTGGTCAGCCCAGGCCGGGGACTCCTCTGGTACAGCCCGGTGCTGCTGCTGGTTCCGCTGGGCGTGGGCTGGTTTTGGCGGCGGGCGCGCTGGCTGCTGGTGAGCAGCGTGGGGCTGGCCCTGATCTATTGGCTGCTCTATGCCAAGTGGTATATGTGGCACGGGGGCTACAGTTGGGGGCCGCGCTTTCTGGTCCCGGTTCTGCCCTTTCTGCTGTTGATGACTGGGCCGGCTTGGCAGTGGATTTTCGTGGAAGAGCGCTGGGGACGGATCGGGCGTTGGCTGACGACGCTGCTGGTGCTGCTCTCCTTAAGCGTTCAATGGCTGGGAATGCTCGTTCCCTTTTCGCTGGTGCAGGACTGGCTGGACCGGACGGTCAAACCCCTTTTTGCGCCGGAGACTTTTACCCAATGGGCCTATTCGCCCCTCCTGCGCCAGTGGGATTTCATCCGGGACGACACAATCGTCTTTGCCTGGTGGCGGCTGGGGTCGCACGGGCCGGATTGGTTCGCGCTTTTCCTGCTTCTGGCCGGGTTGTCGGGCGGCATTCTGTTGCTCTCGCGCCTGCTGCGCCCGGAAGAAGCGGGGGAAGGCCGAGCCGTCGCCCTCTACGCCGCGGCCCTGGGGTTGATTGGGCTGGTGCTGCTAGTGCGTTTTCAGCTACCCGCCAGCGGTCTGGAAAACAGCGCAGTAACTGGGGAGATTGCCCGCAGCGAAGAACCGGGGGATGCAATTCTGCATTTGCGTCCCCTGGAAACCCAACAGTTCGCCAATGCCTATCACGGCCAATTGCCCGTCTACGGCCTCTTTCCCGTGGACGATCTCTCGTCCGCCAACAGCCGCCTGCTGGACGATCTGCTGCAACGCTACCATCGGTTGTGGGTAGTCCCCGACTTTGCGCCGCCCCAGCAGTCCGACTGGGAGCGCACTCTGCGGGGCCGGGTCTTTCTGCTCGACGATCAGAGCATCCCGCCGGATGACCGGCGGCTGGTGCTCTATGCCGGGGCACAGGAGCAGCCACTGACTGAGACGGGTGTGGGCATCCGCTTTGGCGATCCGGCCTGGGTACGGCTGAATGGCTATGGGCTGCCCCGGCAAGTGCAGCCCGGTGGCAGCCTGCTCGTCGCCCTGGAATGGGAGAGTCTGGCGGCTGTCAGCCAGAACTATCAGGTCTTCGTACATCTGCTGGACAGCGCGGGCACAAAGTTGGCCCAGCGAGACGGGCAGCCGGTTCTCTGGCTGCGGCCTACCAGCACCTGGCAGCCCGGCGAACGAATTGTGGATCGCTATGGGTTGCTTCTGCCCGACGATCTGCCCGCCGGGGAGTATACAGTGGCCGTGGGTCTCTACGATTCGGCAACCGGCGAGCGCGAGCCTAGCAGCGCAGGTCCGGGCGATTTTGCGATTGAGCTGGGGCCGGTGCGAGTGGAAGAAAGTAATCGGTGAGCAGTAAACAGTTCTCCATGCACCAAGCGCGCCACGGAGGATGAAAACTTTGTATACACGGATAGAAGGAAACACGGATTTCCAGCTATTCAGTGTTCCTTTTTATCCGTGTATATAAGCTATTTTTCAGGGCAGTGGAGGGAAGAATGCGTGTAATCGCGGGCAGTGCCCGGGGCTTCAAATTGCGGTCCGTGCCGGGGGACTCCACCCGGCCTATCACAGATCGGGCCAAGGAGTCGCTCTTTTCGATTCTGGGCGATTGGGTGGTGGATGCCCGGCTGCTGGACCTTTTTGGCGGCACGGGCGCGGTGGGCATCGAAGCCCTGAGCCGGGAGGCGGCTTTTGTCCAGTTTATCGACCGCAACCGGCAGGCGGTGGAAACGATCCGGGCCAACCTGGCCCACTGCAATGTGGCGGAATTTGCTCAAGTGCTACAGGGCGACAGCTTCGCGTTTTTGGAGGGCTACCGGGGCGAACCCTTCGATATTGTCTTCATTGCTCCGCCCCAATACCAGGAACTGTGGACCCGTGCTCTGCTGCTGGTGGACGGCCGGCCGGAGATGCTGAGTGAGGACGGCATTGCGATTGTCCAGATCGATCCCAGAGAGGATCAGGCTGTGCCGTTGCAAAATCTGGTGGAGTACGACCGGCGGCGCTACGGCTCTGTCCTGCTGCTCTTTTACGAGAAAGCGACAGACGGACAAGAATAGGGAAATTGCGCCCGTCTTCTCACTTCTCATCCCAACCTGGCGGAGCCAAAACCAAAGAGGGATTTGTAAACACGGATGAAAAGGAACACGGATGGGATACAAATCTACCCGTGTTCCTTTTCATCCGTGTTTACAAGAGATTCTCCGCTTTAGTGTACATAAAACAAGGACCACACCTTAAAACACATTCACCTGCTTGGGGCGGTCGGTTGCGCCGTGGAGATTGGCGTCGCCCTCGCTGGGCCAGCGCAGGCCGTAGTGGCGCGCCCGATTCTGGCGATAGCCCGCGTTGTAGTAGACGCTGCCCGATAGCCAGGCCAGCAATCGCCCCAGCAAATGCATCTTCACTTCCGCGGCTTCAGGCCGATTCCACAGATTTTCTAACTCGTGGGGGTCTGCGCTCAGGTCGTAGAGTTCCCCCGCCTCCTGGCCGATGTAGTAGACTAGTTTGTGGGTCTGGCTGCGCATCATCACCTGATAGTTGTCCTCGCAGAAGACAAATTCTCTCGGCTCAATCGGCTCGCCGTTGAGATAGGGCAGCAGGGATTGCCCTTCCATATACGTGGGGGCTTTGATGCCCGCTGCCTGCAAAATCGTCGGTCCCAGGTCCATCAATGAGACCAGATCGGTGACAGTCGATGGATTGTCCACCGAGCCGGGGTGACGGATGATCAGTGGGATATGCACAATCGGGTCGTACATCAGCCACTTGTAGGCCAGGCCGTGATCGCCCAGCATCTCGCCGTGGTCCGAGCAGAAGATGAGCAGGGAATTTTCGAGCCAGCCCCGGTTTTCCAGCGAGTCCAGCACCCGGCCAATCTGTTCGTCCACCGTCGTGATTTTGGCGAAGTAATGGCGCTTCATCTCGTCGATCTCTGCGTCGCTTGCGCCGCGCAGATCGATCTGGGATTCGTGGCCGGTGTTGGCGTGGAATTCCAGATGGGTGGTGTGCTGGGGTGGCTTCTCGTCCAGTTCGCCCTCTTTGAGAAAGCGAGGCGGCATTGGCCGGTCTTTGTAGAGTTCCAGGTGGCGGGGGAGCGGGTCCCAGGGTTCGTGGGGGCCGGTGAAGCCTGCCATCAAAAAGAGAGGCTTATCGCCCTGGTAGGTGTCGATCCACGTCACCGCGGAGTCGCCGATGAAGACATCGCTGTGGAAGCGCTCCTCCAGATGCCAGGGGACGCCCTGGTGCTTCTTCATCCAGTCCGGGTCTGTGCGGTTGCGGTTGTTGGGCCGGGTCTGGCCGTGGAAGCGCAGATAGTTGCCCCAGTCGTCGTCCGCGCCGCCCTGGGCGTGGGTCATATTCGTCGGGTTCTCCACAATCACCCGCTCGTGGAAGCCGCCGGGCACATCCCGCGGGCTGAAGTGCATTTTGCCGATATTGACACACCAGTAGCCGTTGTCGGCCAGGTCCTGCACCCAATTGCGGTGATCGCCCCAATCGTGAAAGCTGTAGGCCCCGGTATTGTGGCCGTACATCCCCGTGAAGATGGCCGCCCGGCTGGCAATACAGGTGGCGCCGGGGCAATAGGCCTGGCGAAAGGAGACCCCTTCGGCCGCGAGGCGGTCCATGTGGGGGGTGATCATCTGGCCGTAGCCCCAGGCAGCCAGGGTGTCGAAGCGCTGCTGGTCGGTCATAATCAGAATGATGTGGGGACGTTCGGGAAGCATTGGCAATCTACCCCTTTACAGCGCCCGTTGCCAGGCCCTGGACCACAAAGCGCTGGCCCAGATAGTAGAGCACCATCACAGGCAGGGCAGCGGAGACCGATCCGGCCATAATCAGACCCCAGCGAAAGACATCCCCGGTGATCAGATAGCTGACCGCCACGGGAACCGTCTGCTTGCTGGGCGATGTGATGAAGATCAGCGCGTAGAGCAGTTCGTTCCAGGCCCCGGTGAAGGTGAAGACGCTGACCGCGATCAGGCCAGGGGTGGCCAGGGGCAGAACGATACGGAAGAGCGCGCCCAGCCGGGTGCTGCCGTCCACCATCGCCTGCTCTTCCAGGTCCGCAGGAATGCTGCGGAAATAGCCCATCATTAGCCAGGTACTCAACGGAGCGGAAAAAGTGAGATAGACGAAGATCAGTCCTTCCAGTTTGTTGCCCAGTTGCAGGCGGGCGATGATCACCGCCAGGGGGATAAAGAGCAGCGCGCCGGGGGTCAGATAGGTGAAGAGAATCAGCCGCCCGATCCAGTCCCGGTAGCGGTAGCGCAGGCGGACGAGACTATAGGCGGCGAGACAACTGATAAAGACGGAAATGAGCGTGGCGGAAATGGATACGACCAGACTGTTGCGGATATTCTGCAAGAAGTTCTGTTTGGTAAACAGAACGACATAATTCTGGAGTGTAGCGTTGATGGGCAGCAGCGAGGGGCTGCGGTAGATGTCTTTGGGCAGCTTTAATGAGACGATCAACATATAGTAGACCGGAAACAGAATAAAGATTGCCAGCAGAATGAGAAGGAGATAATAAACGACTTTCTGTCGCGCGGTAAGACGGCCAAGCATAGACTAATCCTCCTGCAGTAGCTTGGCCACAATAAAGGCCAGGAAGCCGAAAATGGGTAGCATTGAGACCGATACCGACGCGGCTTCGGCAATGCGCAGATTTTGCAGGCCGAAATAGGCCAGCACCGGGAAGGTCATTGTGGCGTTGGAAGGGCCGCCCTGGGTCATCAACCAGACCGCTTCGAAGCTGTTGGTGGTCCAGATGGTGGAGAGCAGAACGACGACCAGCACCACGTGGCGAATGCTGGGCACAGTCACGTGGCGGAAGCGCTGCCAGGGGCCGGCACCGTCGATAGCCGAGGCTTCGTAGAGTTCTTGGGGCACATTTTGCAGCGCGGCCAAAAAGGAGATGACCCAAAAAGGAAAGCCCCGCCAGAAGCTGGCGGTGATGACACTGGGCATAGCCAGGGCTTTGCTGCTGAGAAATCCTACGTGGGTTTCGGCCAGACCCGTCTGGAGCAGAATAAAGTTGAAGGCCCCGCCCTGGGGATAGAAGAGCAATTTCCAGGTGATGAATGCGACAAAGGCGGGCATGGCCCAGGGGATAAGAATCAGACTGCGCCAGAGCTGTCGCCCGCGGATTTCCTGGTTGAGCAGCATTGCGATGCTTAGTCCAAGCACCAGTTTCATTGATTGCAGACTGACTACCAGCACAATTGTATTGCGCACAGTAGCCTGAAAGTCGATCCAATTGAACAGATAGCGGTAATTGCCCAGGCCGATAAAATTGCCGCCTTGGCCGATCATTCGGTCGGTGAAACTGATCCAGATGGCAAAGAAGAAGGGATAGATGACTAGAATAGACAGACAAATGACAACCGGTGCAACCAGAAAATAGCCCAGCATACTATCGCGCTGGTACATTGAAAAACGGCGGCGTTTGGCTTGTATTGGGGAAGGAGAGGGGGCGACTTGTTCCATTATGTACTCACTGATTGGTTGAATGGTTGGCTGGTTGATTGGACAATACGGCCCCAATCAACCAGCCAATCGTTCAACTATTGGTACTTATCGTAGATCGCCTGGCAGGCGGTCTGAGTTTCGGCAATTGCGTCGTCGATGCTGATGCCATCCACCACCACCCGCTGCACCATACGCGGGGTCAGGAAGTTGGATCCGTATTCGGCAAAGGCCACATTGTCCACATCCGGGTAGGCGGGCGGTGTGCCGTTCTCCACCAGATCGAGCAGACCCACATGCACCGGACCTTCGGTGAAGATGGGCGCGTTCTTGTAGCTCTCGGCCACAGGACCGTAGATGGCGTTGTAGTAGTACTCAGCCATAAATTCGTCATCGGCCAGGTATTTGAAGAGGTCCATTGCCAGCTCTTTGTGCTTGCTGGTGCTGGGGATCACCCGGAGGTTAGGCGAACTCATGGGGGCAATGCGCATGACCGGGCCGCCGGGCAGGGCAGAGTATTTCGTGCTGTCGCCCAGGTCCGGGTCGTTGTCCCGCATATAGAGATAGACGCTGCCGGGGTTGGCGATGAAGAGTGCGTTGCCTGACTGATAGGCCACATTGTCGCCCGCGCCGTCCCAGGTGGTGGCTCCGGGCGGGAAGAGGCCGTCGGCAAAAGCAGTGGTGATCCAGCTCAGGAAATCACGGGTTTCCTGGCTGTCGATGGTGCAGGTCTTGCCCTCATCGTCGGCAATCCGTCCACCCCAAGACTGCAACATTGTGGTAGTCAGGTTGGCATCACCCACATTGGAAAGGGCAAAGCCAATGCCGTAGGTCTCCGGGGGATTCTGGGCCTTGGCCATTTCGCCCAGTTCTTCCCAGGTCTGCGGGGCTTCCATATAGCCAGCAGCTTCCAGCACATCGGCCCGGCGGAAGAGGACATTGCCGCCGATGCCAAAGGGAATGCCGTACTGGTGGCCTTTGAAGGCGGGGACCGCGGTGAGGGCGGCAACCGATGGCATCCAGCCGCCGTGGGCCTCGCCGATCTCAGCGTAGAGATCGTCCAGGATTTCCAACTGATCGGTCTCAATCAATTGCAGAATCAGCCCTGTGCCCATATCCAACGCATCGGGCAGTGTGCCCGCTTCGATGGCCGCGGAAACCCGCTGGGTGGTCTCGTTCTGGTTGATCATCACCACATCGGTCTTGATACCCTTCTCTTCGCCCCATTGGGTGATGCGGTCCACCAGCATCTGGTTGGCCGTGTCCGAGAAGATCAGGCCGCCCCAATAGGTGAATACAGCGTCACTGTCGGGGGCTTCTGCTGCCGGAGCCTCGGCTGCTGGAGCCTCGGCCGCCGGGGCTTCTGCTTCTGCTGGTGCTTCGGCGGCTGGTTCTGCTGGGGTTGCAGCGGGCGGGCAGGCCGCCAACAACAACGCTGCCAACAAAAGCACAGGCAGCAATGAAAAACGTCCAAACATTTTCTGCATCCTACGTTTCCTCCTGGGTGATTGGGAATAAATCGAACGACAAGCAAAGACTGCTGCTGGATAAGAGCAAAAGGAGTGTGGAGTGGAGGGAATATAAATGGGATCGCCAGATGGTGTACTTTGGGAAAATTTGGCGACCCCAATCATACACGCATCAACGAGAGAATGCAAGGGGGGCGAGGAGAAAACCACAAAAAATGTGGGCGGGATCAGCGATCCCGCCCACGCATTTTATCTGATTTTGCTGGCTGGTTGCCTAGGAAGCAATCCGCATAATAAGCACAATCAAAAACACCACCGCCGAGTCTATCAAAAACCACATAGACGGGGTTTGGCCGAACATCCAGGGCTTTTCCTCTGGCTCCGAGGCCGCGGGAACTGCCACTTCTTCGACCTCTTCTGTCACTTTTTCGATCGTCTCTTCCACCATCTCTTCGACCATTTCGACGGACTCTTGTTCAGCCATTGGTATTTCTCCTTTTGAATAGGTATATCAAATCGGGCTGTCATTAGCTATAAGGATATGATACAGTATAACTATCGTTCCCGTTAAATATGTGGGACCGCATCCCCCATCAATACAAATGGAAGGAAGGGCCAAATGGAGTTCACAACACTGGGCCGTACCGGCTTTCGGGTCAGCGTCGTTGGTATGGGCTGTGGCGGAGCCAGCCGCCTGGGCCAAAGCTATGGCAACAGCGAAGAGCAGTCGATTGCCGTCGTGCGCCGGGCAATGGAACTGGGCATCAATTATATCGACACTGCCGAAGCCTATGGCACGGAAGAGATCGTCGGCAAGGCCACCGCAGGTGTGCCCCGAGACCAGATTTTCATCTCCACAAAAAAGTCCCCCTACAAAGGCGACACACCCGTCTCCGCTGCCGAACTGATTGCGGGCTGTGAGGCCAGTTTGCGTCGGTTGGGGACCGATTATGTGGATGTCTACCACCTCCACGGACCCAAAGCGGGCCAGACCCAGCACGTGCTGGAAGAACTGGTCCCCGCGCTGCAAACATTGAAAGAGCAGGGCAAAATCCGCTCCACCGCCATCAGCGAGCACTTCAGCACAGACACCGAACACGCGGTGATGCTCGACCTCTTCCAGCAGGATGTCTGGGATGTGGCAATGGTGGGCTACAACATTCTCAACCAGACGGCCCGCCAGACCGTCTTCCCCATCACCCAGGCCAGGGGCATCGGCACAGAGTGTATGTTTGCTGTGCGCAAAGCCTTCAGCCGCCCGGATCACCTGCTGGCTGTGCTGGCCGATCTGGTGGAAAAGGGGGAAATCCCCGCCGCGGAGATCGACCTGGACAACCCGCTTGGCTTTGTGTTGGAGGAGAGCGACGCCGCTGATCTGACCGAAGCCGCCTATCGTTTCTGCCGCTACGAGCCGGGGCTGGACATCATTCTGATGGGCACGGGCAATATCCACCACCTGGAGACGAATATGAACTCTCTTCTGCGCCCGCCACTGCCCGCGCCCGTAACCGAACGGCTGCAACGCATCTTCGCCCACGCCATCAGCGCGTCGGGGAGTTAGGGATTGGATATTGGATATTGGGTATTAGATATTTCGTTGGGACGACCCTTCGCTTTCCAACGAAATATCCAATACCCAATATCTGTTGTCTACTCATCCCCAGATTTCGTGCATTCGCACCGCCAGGGATTCGATCTCCTGGCGGTTTTCGATTTTGTCGATCCACTCGGCGGGGATGGCCTCTGCGCCGTGGATTGTGCCCAGAATCGCGCCGGCCATCGACGCTGTAGAGTCCACGTCCCCGTCGTGGTTGGCCCCGGCAATGACCGCGCCCCGGTAGTCATCCGGGAAGCGCAGAGCACAGAAGATCGCCACGCCCAGGGCCTCCTCGCCCACCCAGCCCTCGCCGATCTCCCGGATGGCCGGGTCGATGGCTGTGCCATTCTCGGCCAGGGCGCGGGCCTGCACCACTTTTGCCAGTGTCTCCTCGTGGCCGGGATAGATGCGCAGGGTCTCGCTGCTGCGATCCAACCCCTCATCCAAGGACAACCTATCCAGCAGATGGCCGATCAGTTCGGCCATAAAACCCGCACTCAGATAGCCCGATGGGTGGCCGTGGGTGATGACCGCATACTCTGCGCCGTGCCGAAAAGCCTCTGCGCCCCGAAAGGCCAACCCCACCGGCGCGGTACGCATGGCACCTCCACAGCCTTTGCTGTAGTTGAGAGTCGCGCCCAGGCTGCCCATTTTGCCGCTGCGCAATGCGCTCAGACAGGTGTTGCCCGGTGCGCGACGCTGGGCCGGATCGTCCTGGGTTGCCAGCCATTCCAGATAGGCCCGGTAGACCGCGGTTGCCCAGCCGTTGCCCGCCAACGGTTCGCCCGCTGCGTGCGCGGCCAGCATCCCGCGTATCGTTGCCAATGTCATTTGGGTGTCGTCGGTGTACGAACCCGCGGGCAGGCCGTGCCAGGGGACGAGATCGGTGATCCCATCCGGGCCAAAGCGTGCGCGGATATCAGTCAATTTGTCGAACTCCACCGGTGCGCCCAGCGCATCGCCAATCGCTAATCCCAGCAGACAGCCGCGAAATTGTGTCAACATATCTTCAGCACTCCTTTTGTTCAGGTTTGATAGAAGGTAATACTACGACATATTGTTGCCTGAACCAATCGATGATGGCCGGAGAAAATCGAAAAGGGTGTAATTCAATTTCGGGGCAGAGTGGGTTTGCGACGACCGCTCCGGGCTAAAGACCCGGAGCTATTGAGCGACGCCCCCTAAACGGGGCTGCAAGAGAACCGAGCAGAGGACGGATAAGCCGGATTTATCCGGCGTTGCTCGGTAGCCCGGTGTCTTTAGCACCGGGCGGCACAGACGATTCCACTTCACCCCAAATCTGAATTACACCCAGTCGAAAAAATCGATTTGACAAGTTGGTGATAATCCGTTATCGTACACCGGGCCGCTTTCAAACTACCCATCTTCACCCCAAAAAGTAATATTTTTCAGCGGTCTTTTCAGTTTCTAATTTCTCCAATCGCATATATTTAATCCCGTATTCGCTATCTACGCGTTAAAGTTCACCCAACCCATCTGAAGGAGAGAAGACAAATGGCAAATCAGATTTCACGACGCGCGTTCCTGCGCGGCAGCCTGCTCGTAACCGGCGGTCTGCTGGCTGCCTGTGCAGCACCCGCAGCTTCGGAACCCGCACCCGCAGCTTCATCCGGCGGCGAAGCAGCCTCCGATGCGGCTGCGGCTCCTGCGGCAGAAGATATTCTGTTGCGCTGGGACACCTTCCGCGGCGTCGGCACGCCCTGGAATGAAGAGCGTATCGCCAGTTTCAAAGAGCTTTACCCCAACGTCACGATTGAGTTCCGCCCCCTGACCGACGCTGTTCAGCAGAACAACTACGCCAAGATGTACGCTTCCCATGCGGCGGGCGATCTGGGCGAACTCTGCGCCTTCGATCCCTCCCACTTCCATTTCTGGCGGGCCATCGACAAGAATATCATCATGCCCATCGACGATCTGGTGGCGGCGGATGATACGGATTTGAGCGAATGGTATGACGTTTTCATGGGCCTGCAATCCTATCAGGGCCAGCAGTACGGTCTGCCCAGTTGGGGATGGGCTGGTTACGACACGCTGGTGACAAATGCCGCCCATTTCAAAGAAGCAGGCATCGAATTGCCCGACGTCAATGCCCGGGAAGTCTCGCTGGACACCATCGCCGAGTGGGCGAACAGCTTCTACAAAGAGAACGAACGCTTCGGTCTCTTTGTAGGCCACGGCGAAGGCAATCTGGTTCCCCTGACCCGGGCCTTCGGCGGCGACCTGATCAACGCCGACGGGACCCAATGCACCCTGGTGGATGATCCTGGCTCGGTTGAAGCCCTGCGCTGGGCCTACAAACTGTCTGTAGAAGACAAAGTGCTGCCCGCGGTCGGTGTGATTGAGAATGTGGCATCGGCCCAGGTGGAAGGCAAGCTCACGATGAACTGGGGCGGTTCGCTCAATGTGCGTAACCTGGATCGGGACATCAAAGCGACTGGGACAGATCCCTCAGTGGCCGAAGTTTCCCAGATTCTGCTGCCTGCCCTGCCCGATGGCAGATTCCCGTCGCAGTTGCGCGGCGGCACATGGAACATCCGCCAGGGCAGCGAGCACGCGGACGTTGCCTACCAGTTCCTCAAACACATCGCGGGCAAAGATGGCAGCATCAGCTTCAACCTGGTGGGCGGCAACTTTGCTGCTGTGCGCCCGGACACGCTGGAAGCCCTGATCGCCGACAACCCAATCCACGAGTGGTTCCTGACCAGCCTGGAGAATGGTATGCCCGCCCATGCCCCGGCCAACTCCCGCGGCCGCGAGTACACCGACGCAGTGGTCCAATACACCGACCTGCTCCTGGACCCGAACCAGCCCATCCCCTTCGAGGAAGGTCTGCAACAGCTCCAGGACCAGATCCAGGCTGTGTTGGATATGGACCCGGCATAATCGATAGTGGACAGTAAACAGTAATCGGTTATCAGTGGATCGTTCGACACAAAATAACTAATTACTGTTCACTGTCTACTGATAACTTTGAAACGTGAAACGTGAGATCGTTGGTCTATCTCACGTTTCACGTTTTCCGCTATCAGGAGTGACCGATGGCAGCAACGACAACGACATCGCGTTTTGATGTAAGGGCTGTGGTACGGCGGGAACTGGCCCCCCGCAAGCGCTGGCAGAATATCTATGGCTATCTTTTCCTCACGCCTTGGCTGATCGGATTTCTGGGCCTTTTCATCGGTCCTGGGGTGACATCCATCTATCTCAGTTTGACAAAATACGACGTACTCAGCGCGCCCGAGTTCATCGGCTTTGCAAACTACGTCAAGATGTTCACCGATGACCCGCTCTTTTGGCCCTCTATCTGGCGCACAGCCTATTATGCGGGTGTCGGCGTCCCTCTGGGCGTGCTGGGTTCGATGTTTCTGTCGATTCTACTCAATAACAAAATCCGCGCCCTGCCCGCCTATCGCACTCTCTTTTTCATGCCCTCTCTTGTGCCGATTGTGGCGTCGGTGGTGCTGTGGAAATGGCTGCTCAACGACGACTTCGGCATTGTCAACCAGGGCCTGCGCAATCTGGGAATTATGGATCCCCCCGGCTGGTTTGGCGATCGGCGCTGGGCCATCCCTTCGCTGATTATGATGGGGCTTTGGCAAGGCATCGGCGGCACACGGATGATTATCTTCCTGGCCGGTTTGCAGGGCATTCCAGAGGAACTCTATGAAGCGGCCTCTATTGACGGGGCAAGCGCATGGTCCAAGCTGTGGAATGTAACCATTCCCCTGCTGACACCCACCATCTTTTTCAATATGATTCTGGGAATTATCGGCGGTTTGCAGACCTTTACCGCGGCCTTTGTCGCCACAGAAGGGGGGCCGGGTTTTGCCACCTGGTTCTTTAGTTTGCACCTCTATAAACAGGCCTTTGACTATTGGAATATGGGCTACGCCGCGGCCCTGGCCTGGTTCTTTGCCGTCATCATCGTCTCACTGACTGTCTGGCAGATGCGACTGTCCAGCCGTTGGGTATTCTACTACGGAGGATAATCTGGAATGGCAGCTACCTATGACACCCCATCTGCCCAGCTTGCGCCCGTGACCGTAAAGCGGCCCGGACCTTCCCATTTGGGTAAGATTCTTACATATATTGTGCTGACTGTGGGCGGGCTGATCTTTGCCTTCCCCCTCTTCTGGACAGTCTCCAGTTCTCTACAGACCTGGCAGGAGTTGCGCTCATTTACCCTGCATTTCCTGCCGGAAGTGCCCCAATGGGCCAATTATGCCAAAGTGTTCGATGCAGTGCCCTTTGCCCGCTGGATGGCCAACAGCTTTCTGCTCGTCGCCATTGCGGTTCCGGGCACAATCATCACTGCTTCCCTCACGGCCTATGCCTTCGCCCGCTTTGACTTCTTTGGCAAAAACGTCTGGTTCATTCTGATGTTGGGCACAATGATGATTCCCACCCAGGTGACCCTAATTCCCCAATACATTCTCTTTTTCAAGCTAAAATTAATCAATACCTACGTGCCTTTGACCATCGGCGCGTGGCTGGGTGGCGGCGCGTTTATGATCTTCCTCCTGCGCCAGTTCATTATGAGTATCCCCCGGGACCTGGACGAGGCCGCGGTGATCGACGGCGCATCCCCCTTTACTGTGCTGTGGAAGGTGCTGCTGCCTCTGATGAAACCGGCGCTGACCACCGTCGCCATCCTGGAATTCATGAATATCTGGAATGAGTTCTTTGCCCCTTTCATCTATCTCAACCGTATACTCCTCTATCCTGCTGCCGTGGGTATGCGTATCTTTCAGGGCATTCCCCTGGAGAACACCGAACCGCGGGATCATTTGCTGATGGCTGCCGCCGCGATTATGACCCTGCCGGTCATCCTCCTCTTCATCGTAGCCCAGCGCTACTTCATTCAGGGCGTGGTGTTGAGTGGACTCAAAATTTGAGTGTGATGGGGTAATTGATGGGTAAAAAAGATGAGGGGATGATGAGATAATGGCGTCAAGTCCATTATCTCATCATCCCTCATCTTTCGTTAACGAAACAATTTCATCTGTTCACATTCTTACCCCTTCAGTGCATCCGCCGGTCCCCAGGGCGCAAAGGCCACCGTGCCATAGGGGTTAAAGATGCGGTCGTCCTGGGCCGCGGCGAAACGCCACATGCGCTGCACCAGTCCCCGTTTGATGTCGGCATATGCCGGGTCTTCGGCCACATTGCGCATCTCGTGGGGATCGGAGCGCAGGTCGTAGAGTTCGTCGAAATCGAAGCCGTTGTAGACGTACTTATACTCCTTCGTCGCCACCACCCGCTGGCTGTAGTACAACTCCACCCCGTTCATCTGGGAATAGAACGCATCCGTCCAATCCTCCGGCGTCTCTCCCGCCAGGAAAGGGGCAATGCTGCGCCCGGTCAGTTCCGGCGACGGCTCGATTCCGGCCAGTTCCAGAAAAGTCGGCGCAAAATCGGCCAGAGTCACAAACTTATCCACAGCCCGGTCGGGTTGAGCGATGCCAGCGGGCCAGCGGGCCACGCAGGGCACGTGATAGGCTTCCTGGAAGGCAGGCACGCCCTTCAGGTAGAGGCCGTGATCCCCACAGTAGTCCCCGTGATCCGATAGAAAAAGCACAAGCGTATTGTCGGCCTGCCCCGTCGATTCCAGCGCGTCCAGCACTTCCCCAAAGAGCGCATCCATCATCGTGCAATAGGCCCAGTAGTGGGCGATGGATTCCCGCACTTCGTCCTCGCTCAGTTGATCCCAGAACTGACGGCGCATACGCTGATAGATGCGGGGCTTGTCTTCCATCCGATCCGCGTAGCTGGCGGGCAGCTCGATTGTGGACGGGTCGTACATCTTCACAAATTTTTCCGGCACATTGAAGGGGTCGTGGGGACCGATGGGGCCGACCCACAACGCCCACGGCTCGTCGCCCCCGGCCAGATCAGGCAAGGCATCCACGGCAGCCCGGATGACTTTGTAGTCGTTGTCCTTCTCGTAGCCTTTGGGTCCGCCGTCGGGCAGGGTTTTGTAGACGGTAAAGGGTCCCCAGCCGGGGCGCTGGATCGTGCCTCGTTCCCGATCGTCCGGCTCCGGATCGGCGGCCAGAACGCGCCAGTCATCGACGCTGCGCCCGTGATGGGTTGCGCCGGTAGCGGTGGTGAACAGTTCCTCCCAGCCCCGATCTTTGGGGTCTTCGGTGGTGCTCACGTGCCATTTGCCGCTGAAAGCCATGCGGTAGCCCGACTCTTTTAGCTGCTCACCAAAAGTCTGCACACCAGGCGCGAGTTCGGTGTTGATGGCCGCGTTGTTGAAAATATTGTTGAAGACGCCGTGACGGCTGGGGTAGAGGCCGGTGAAAAATGTCGCTCGCGCCGGGCAACAGTGGGCGGTGGGTGTGTAGACCTGGCGGAAGCGCACGCCATCCGCGGCGAAACGGTCCAGATTGGGCGTCAGGCAGGGGTGATCGGCTTCTACCACATCGGCCCGTTGCTGGTCGGTCATAAAGATGAGAATATTGGGTCGGGAGGACATCAGAACGCCTTTCGGAAGTGGTTGGGTACAAATTATGTGAGGAATGAAAGGTGAAACGTGAGATTGTCCGACGAGCTCACGTTTCACCTTTCTGCTGTCAATGCAAAGAGGTGGCTAATGCGGCAATCATCTCCGCCAGCGATGGCTTGCCCGGATCCTCTGGGTTGCGGTCGGCCAGGGACGTGCCGCCCACAAAACGGTAGATGTCAGCTGCGCCTTCGAAAATCTTCGGCGTCAACCCCACTGCGCCAAAGGTAGCCGCGATCTCCTCCATCTCGCCCACCCAGCGCCGGGACTTGGGCGGCATCCCCGGCAGCCCGTCCATCCGTTTCAGCGCGTCGGCCTGGCTCTTGCCGAACTCCGCGGCCAGGGCTTCGGAGACGCCCAGTGCTTCGGCGGCCACCAGTAGTTCGGTGTAGAGCGCGCTCTGTCCCTTCGTCAGCGCGCCATAGCACATTTTGATGGCCGACGCATCCCCCACCCGCTCGCCCATTCCCACCACTTCCAGGCCAAAGCCGTTGAGCGTCGCCAACTCCGCCGCGCCAGGACCGGAGGCGTAGAAGCGGGGCGTATAGCCGGGGCGGGGCGGCCCGCCGATAATCGACGCGTCTGCAAAGCAGCTACCTGCGCCTGTAATCACTTGGCTGATACGCTGCACCGTCTGGGGCGCGATGGCGTTGCAGTCCGCATATAGCAGGGATGCCCCCGTGGCCGCCAACGCATCCGCCACCCGCTGGGCTGTCGCTTCGGCCTCGGCGGGGACGAGAATACAGAGGATGGCGTCCGCGGCTGTCACCAGCCCCGCGTAGTCGCCCACATCTTCAATGCCTGCCTGGGCCGCCAGCCGCCGGGTACGCTCGCTGCGATCTCCCAGCGCGGCCACCACCCGCAGTCCATTTTCTGCCAGCCGTCTGCCCACTGCGTGGCCCATATCCCCTGGGCTGAGAATACCGATTGTCTTCAATGTTGCCTCCCTCATTCACAATTCATAATTCGCTATTCACAATTCACTATTGCTTTTCATTTCCTATGCCCACGCGGGTCTTCGCCGTAGGGTGTCACATCCGCAGTCTGCACGTACCAGTCGAGCAGACGCCGTTCCAATGCCGCCTGGATTTCTGCATATTCTGTTGCGCCGTGGAGATTGCGCAACTCCTGTGGATCCGCTGCCAGGTCGTAGAGTTCGCCCACGCCGGTGGGCCGATGGACGAGTTTGTGGCTGGCCGTGCGCATCATCACATCCCGGCAGACGCTGTTGGGATGGGTCTGCTGCAACTGGCCTTTGGGGTAATAGATGTGGTCTGGATTGCGGGCGAACTGGTCCCGGTGGGGCTGGCCCTCGAAGCAGTGGGGTTCGTGGGGCGCATAGCCCCCTTCACAGAAGACGGCCCGATCCGTATCGCCGGCCGCGCCGTGAAGTTGGGGTGTCAACGAGCGGGCAAAGTGGGTGTGCTGGGCTTCGATTCCGGCCAGTTCCAGGGTCGTCGCCATCACATCGAACAACTCCACCGGCTCAGCCACCGCGTGGCCCGCCGCGCCGCCTGGGATGCGGGCAATCAGCGGCACACGGGTAATCACATCCTCGGCGGCAGACGGCCACTTCTCCACCAGCCCGTAATCGCCCGCCCAATCCCCGTGATCCGAGAGTACGAAGACGGCGGTCTCGTCGGCCAGCCCGCTTTCATCCAGCGTTTCCAACAGGCGGCCCAGCAGCCAGTCCACATAGCCGGTCATGCCCAGATAGACGGCCTGAATTTTGCGCAGAATTGCCTCGTCGATACGGTCCAGATGGCGGGTCTCCCGGATCAGCCGGTGGAAGTCGGGCCGGTTGGGCAGGTCCGCAGGGCGCAGGGGCGGCAGGTCGTCGGGATCGATCAGATCGTGCCAGGGCTGAGGCGCGGAGTAGGGGCAGTGGGGCGAAGTGATGGGCAGGTAGAGGCAGAAGGGCTGCTCCGGTTTGCTCTGCAAAAAGTCGATGCCCGCCTGCACATTGGCGTAGTCGCTGTGTTCCTCAATCGGCCCGGTGTAGGGTTCGTAGAGAAAGCTGTAGTATTCCGGGTCGTCCAGGCTGTAGGGGTTGTGGCCGAACATTCCGCTGCCCCGACGCTCGGCCACATCCACACTGTCGGCGAAACTCTCTGGGCTGAGGGTGTCGTTCTTGCCATACCAGTGGACCGCGTAGCCCGCGCTCTTCAGATAGCGGAAGAGGTTCGGCTCGTCGGGACGCAGCATATGCCAGAGGGTGCGGTGTCCGCGCACGTGGGGATACCAGCCGGTCATCAGGGAACAGCGGGAGGGGGTGCAGACCGAATGCTGCACGTGGCACTGGTCAAAGCGGGTCCCCGCCGCGGCCAGCGCGTCCATATTGGGCGTGGGCGCCAGGGGATGGCCGTAGCAGCCCACACTCTCGGCACGCAGTTCGTCGGGCATAAAGAAGATGAAGTTCATTGGCTTACCAATTCTGGTCAGTGATGGAGAGGTTGTGGGTGTAGTAGGCGAAGTTCTCCGGTGTTACGCGGAAAATGTATCCCATCCGTTGTGCTTTGGTGCGGAAGGAATTCTGGCGCAAAAGTCTGCGCAGAAGTTCTGGGACCTGCAATGCCATCTGCTGGGGAAGGACGATCGTAACGATACAGTAGCGCGGATGGGGAGCGATTTTGCGCCAGAAGTCACCCACATTGATTGTTACAAATGTGGGGGCTTGGACCTGAAGAAGCAGTCCAGAGATAGCGTCGTCTTTGATGATTGTCTGGGGCCGCAGTTCTACAATTGAGAGTACCTGTCCTCGATACCAGCGCCTGACGGAATCCAGAATACGCGCATCGTGGATGTTCTCATCAAGAACAATCATTACTTACGCCATTGCAACCACTTGAAGTGAATGAGCCGCTTGCATCAATGCCTCATCAGCCAGTTGAATCGCCTCCTGCACGGCTTCACGGCTTAGTCGGCTTTGTCCATAAGCGGCGATCAGTTCATTGAGCGGCTCGCCAGAAGCAATACGTGATAAAATCAGGCTGACTTCCAGGCGAGTATATTTGAATGTGGGGCGACCGCCACAAACCCCGGGCGCGGCAACCACATACTTGCCGAGTGGAAAGTATTGGTAGGTCTCGCCTCCGATGATTTCTTGCTGCATTTCAACGATCATTGCGCTTCCCTTCTCCGCAGAAATTCACGCTCTGGAGGGCATTATAAACGACTTGTCGCTGCCGGGCTAGTTCAATTTCAGTGGTGGTCAGTACCGATTTGGTGGACGGGTGAGGGAAACATAAAATTGCAGCAGACATTGGAACAATAATCAAGAAAGATGCAAACGCAATGCCATCAACTTCTGTGATCCGTTGTGGAAAATACCTGCTCGCCGTCATCGCGCTATGGACCGGCTACTGCGCGCTGATGGCGGCCTGGCCCCATCTATTCGACATTCCGCTGCTACGGGCGCTGGTGCGGGTCTCGGTGGTGCTTGTGCCCGCCCTCCTCTACTATTTGCGCGGCCCGCGCCAAGAACCGTTTGTGGACTACTTCCAACTGCGCCCCCACTGGCGGAAGGGGCTGCTGGTTGGTGGGGGTATTGTGTTGGCCTATCTTCTGCTGGGCTGGCTCAGCGGCTACCGGGTCGATCAGAGCACATTTCAGATTCCGCACGGTTTTGCCGTCTGGTTCAATTTTATCCTGGGGTCGCCGGTCGCCGAAGAAGCCTTTTTCCGAGGCGTTCTGCTGAAAGAGCTATCTCCAGCGATCGGAACAGCCCGCTCCATAGCCGTGAGTTCCCTGGCCTTTGCCCTGTTACACCTTCCCCAGTGGGTACTCCTCAGCGACCAGTCGGGTCTTGCCATGCTCGCCTCCTTTGCCACAATCTTTGCCTACGGCATCGTTTTTGCGTTGCTCGTCGCCGCCACCCGTTCCCTGTGGGCTTCGCTTCTGCCCCATTGGGTCAACAATTTTGTGGCGCTTTCGTTGGGGCAATAGATTACCCGTCGATGTTTGCTGCCTGCTCCGTCAACTCCCGCCAGAAGGAGGGCGCGGGCCGGTTGTCGTCGATGACCACCCGCTCCCCCGCATCGCAGAAGGCGTGGAGCCGTTCGGTGATGGGCAGTTCAAAACCGGCTTCCGCGGCGGCGTTCAGAAAATAGGGCAGTTCCCGAAACTTCACCCCCACATTCTCCCCCTCCCCGGCCACAACCCGCTGCGCGGTGCGGTTGATGTCCACCCGCCAGCGACCCGTATTGCCCAGGGCCTGCTCGATGACCGCCGCATCCACCCCGCTGTTGACTCCAAACGACAACGCCTCCAGATAGGCAGCCTCGGCCAGCCCCATCATCAGTTGATTCACCCCTTTCACCACCTGCCCACATCCCGCAGGGCCGCAATAGGTGATGTGATCCGGTCCGGCCACTGTGTGCAAGAGGGGCAGGAATTTGCCCGCGGCAGCCTCGTCACCCCCCAGGAAGAGATAGAGCGCCGCTTTCTGCGCACCGCCAGGCCCGCCGCTGACCGGTGCATCCAGCAGAGTCACGCCCTTTTCGGCAAAGAGCGCGGCCAACCGTCGTGTTTCCGGCGGGGTGACTGTGCCGAAGTCGATAAGCACCTGTCCCAGCCGCACGTGGGGCAGAATCTCCGTCTCGGCCACTGTCACCCAGGCCTGGGAACTGGGCAGGCTGGTGGCGATGACTTCGCTGCCCTGCACCAGTTCGGCGATTGTGGCCGCGATACGTCCGCCCGCATCAGCAATGGCTGTAGTCAGCTCGGCTTTCAGGTCGTAGCCGAGGAGGGGGTAGCCCGCAGCCAGGAGATTGCAGGCCATTGCCCCACCCATTGCGCCCAGGCCGATGAAACCGACGGTCGGCAGTTGGCTCATTCCCCCGCCTCCCGCGAATGTGTCAGCGGATGTTCCCGCAGCCAGCGCTCGGTTTCGGTCAGCCCGATGCCGAACTTCACAAATGCGTCGTCTTGGGGCTGATAGCCAACCGCGGCCCGGGTGGTCGAGAGGTCCATCCGTTTGTAACGGTTGTCCGAGATGCCGTGGACAATTGCATACTGCACATCTTCGGCTTCGATGCAGCGCACGAAAAGCTGGCAGAGGTCACGGGCGCTGACAAATGTGCTGAGATTGCGGGAGTTGACGCTGAACTGGGCCTGGTTGTATTCAAAGCTGCCGATGCGCACGGCGATGCTGGAGAGGCCGTGGCTATGGGCGTAGACGTGGGCGATGGATTCGCCAAAGGCTTTGCACGCGCCGTAAATGTTCAGTGGCCGGGTTGCGCCATCGGTGAGGGCCTGGGCATCCAGCGGGTAGCCTTCGATGGCCTGGACACTGCTGGCGTAGACCACCCGGCGACAGCCTGCTTCTCTGGCCGCTTCAAAAATGTTGTAGACGCCTTTGACATTATTGTCCAGATAGGATTCGTAGAAGCCGCTGCCCGTGCCTGGATCTGCGGCCAGATGGAGGACAGTGTCGATGCCCTGGCAGGCTGCCCGGCAGGCGTCCAAATCGGCGATCTGTAGCTGAACGACTTCGCCCACTGGCGGCGTGTCGAGGCCATCAGTGCGAATATCCGCCAGACGCAGATCGTAGCGGTCAGCGGCGTAGGCGCGAAATGCACTTCCGATCCGACCGGCTGCGCCAGTCAATAACACTTTACGCATGGGTATTCCTTTTCAGTTTTGGGGGATTTTTAGCGCAGAGGCGCAAAGATGCAAAGAGCTTCCTCGCGTCCCTGCGCCTCTGCGTGGAGACACTGCCATTATACCCGGAAGTGGGTTAGAGGTGTAGCTCGGCGATGGCAATGCCATTTTCACCAGCGACGGAGTAGAGCAGATAGGTGCGCCCCGCCTCCTGGAAGATGGCCGGGTCCCGCAACTGGCGCTCCCGGCTGTGGATCGCGCCCCGCTCGGACGGTTTCAGAGGCAGATTCCCGCCTTCATACGCCATCTCCGGCAGAAGGACGGAAACCGGCTCAGTGGCCTGCCACTCCAGCCAATCCGGGCACAGATCAATCGTCGCGCAGAGAATCTGCTCCGGGCAGTCGCCGGCCTGGGTGTAGAAGACAGTGAGGGTGTCGCCGGTCAGGAGCAGAGCCGTGTGGCGCTGGTCTTGACTGAAGAGAACCGGGCCGCTCTCAAAGCCGGTGATGCCGTCCCGGCTGCGGAAGAAGATGCCCGGCATTCCCAGCGCGTAGGTCCAACCGCCGTAGGGGAAAACCCGGAAGTAGCTGGGGCCGAGGATTTCGTCGTTTGATGTGAAGTGGATGCCGTCTTCGGAGAAGGCGACAAACGTGCGCTGGCCGCCCAGAAAGGGATAGCGCTCGGTCAACGGATCGCCCACCAGTTGCTCTTTGCTCAGGGCCGGGCCGTGATAGTACATCACCAGCCGCTGGTTGGCCGCGTCGATGTGTACATCCGGGCTGGCGATGTGGCCGAAGCAGGGCGTCTCGTCCAGTTGCAGGGTGCCAGGGGAATAGACCGTCCACGGCCCTTCCAGCGCATCGGAATAGGCCAGGCGGATGTACTGGCCCTGGTGGTGGCCAAAGTAGAGATAGTAGTTGCCCAGCCGGTTGGGCAGCCACTCCGGCACGCGGATCAGCGACGGGCCGTTGAGGTTCTCGCCGATGCGCGGGTCGTGGGCAGGGGTGATGATGGGGTTTTGGGGAAAGCGGGAAGCACGCAAGATGGAATGTCCTTAGTCCAATTGCTGACGTAAAGTTGTGAGTTGCTGCAAAGGCCAAACTGTTATCTGTTCAGTCACGGGATAGGAATGCTCCCCAGGATAGATAACCCAAAGATGGGAAAGTTTCAATTCGTCAATAGCGCTCCGCATCGAGCGTGTAATAGTTGGGGTTTCTGAGAATTTGATTTCGATACCGAATGCTTTGCCTCTCTGAAAAAAGAGGAGGTCAATTTCTGCACCGCTATGAGTCGCCCAAAAGTAGGCTTCCGGTAGCCTCAGTAGTTGTACCGCTTGTTCAAGTACATACCCCTCCCACGAGGCCCCTATTTTGGGGTGTCCGATCAGTGCCTGCCAATCGGGCAATGAGAGCAAGCGGTGCAGTATTCCGCTGTCACGCAAATATATTTTCGGCGATTTCACCTGCCGCTTGCCCAGATTGGCAGCCCAGGGCTGTAACTGCCGAACCATATAAGTGCCGGTCAATATGTCCAGGTAGGAGCGTACAGTCTTGTCGGACAACCCCAGGCTGCGTCCTAGCTCAGAAGCATTCCAGGTTTGACCGTGATAGTGTGCCAGCATCGTCCAAAAACGACGCATTGCCGCAGATGGAATGGATATGCCAAGTTCAGGTATATCCCGTTCCAGAAATGTGCGAATAAAGCCCTCTCGCCAAGCCACGCTGTCTGCATCTGACGCTGCAAGATACGAACGGGGGAAGCCACCCCGTACCCACAGGTCTCGCCAGCCATCGCCACCTGTTTCAGAAAGGTCAAAACCAGTCAATTCGATGAATTCTACTCGTCCAGCAAGCGTTTCTGACACATTTTTCAGGATATGTGGGGAGGCGCTGCCAAGAATCAAGAATTTTGTCTTGTTCTCTGAGCGATCTACAAGAACTTTGAGCACATTGAAAATTTGTGGGATATTCTGAATCTCATCAATGACGACAATGCCTTTGAGTGAGCCAAGCACCAGTTCGGGATTCTGAAGTCGCTGCCGGTCTGTGGGTGATTCCAAATCGAAATAGGTGGACTGTTTATCCTGGACGGACAGGCGCGCCAAAGTCGTTTTGCCCGCCTGACGCGGTCCAAGGATGGCGACAATCGGGGAACGAGTGAGCGCTGTTGATAATTGTTGAAGATAAGTAGGTCGATTGAGTATCATATCTCTATTTTACCTTGAAAATTCGGAATGTCAATCCGAATTTTCAAGGTGTATCGCGTGTTGGAAGTTTCTACTTCTCAAAGGGATACTCATACCAGTCCAACAGCCCCCGTTCCGCGGCCGCGCCGGCAAAGAGCACCAGCGACGAATATTTGTCCGCGAAGATGCGCCCGCCCCCTTCGCCCACAATCACAGCGCCGCAGGGATCGTAGAATTTCTTGCCGTGGGTGCGGCCCACCGGCCCGACCGTCAGCGCGGCGAAGGTGTTGGCCGCCACTTTCAAATAGCGGTCGTCGCCGGTGATGCGATGGGCGTAGGTCAGGGCTTCCAGCACGTGGGGGGTGGGCGCGGTCCGCTGCAGGGAGGGCAGCTCTTTGTAGAAGAAGATGCCGTCCGGCCCCAGGCAGTGTTCGATCAGATCGTCCATCACCTCCACAATCAGCCGCTTCACCCGCTCGTCGTCGTCGATGAGCAGATAGCGGGCAAAGGAGTTGACTGTCAGGGAAATCATAAAAGGCACACGGGGCATTGTGTGGCTGGTGTAGGGCGCCAGCAGCGCGCCGTATTCGTCCCGCCAGGCCAGGAAGAGTTCGATGAGCCGGGTGGCCTCGTCCCGCCAGCGGGTGTCGCCCGTGCCCAGCCACAGCCCCACCATCGCCCGCAGCGCCCAGCCCCCTTCCCGCACGGCAGTCTCCCCCGGCTGTTTCATCGCTGGCTGGTCCAGAATGCGCAGGATATTCTCCCCTACCGAAATCGCCGCGTCCAGCCCTTCCCGCCGCCCGGTCAAAAAGTAGTAGTCGAGAAAGCCTTCGGTCCACTCGTGGGAAGGGGTGCAGCGCCCGGTGGCGTGATAGGCCGTGTGGATGCGTAGCCCGCCGTTGATCAGCGGGTCCGGGTGGTGGTGGCAGAAGTCCACGTCCAGCCAATGGCGGGCACAGACCAGCGCGGAATCGAGCGCCCGGCGCTGGCCGCTCAGTCCGTAGTAGAGGGCGCAGGCGTGGGGCCGGTCGTATTCGTTGTTCACCCAGACAATCTCGCCGCCGCCCCGCCCCTGATCCGTATAGTTGGCGTCAGGCGCGTCGCCGAAGTGCATCATTCCCATCGCGCCGGGCCGTCCGTCGTGCAACTGATTGAGGAAAGTGAAGAGCTTGCCCGGCAGCTTCTCCGGGAAGAAAGTCTCCACCCACGGGTTGTTGGTCCGATACCACTCGGCGGGCAGCTGCGGGCGATCTGGCAACTGAAATTGCAGACTGCGGCTGCTGATCTCTTCCAGTGGCGTGTCCGGGCCGTGAAAGTGAAGGAGCAGCCGGTGGGTCTTGCCCATCCCCTGCAAAATGCGGGCCGCGGGCGCGGTGGCGGGATAGAGCCAGACTACCGCGCCCTCCTCATCCACGGCCAACCGTTTGGGGAAGTTCTGGTGGGCCTGATAAACGGAGAGCGCCACCCCGCCCCGAGCATCCCGCCAGTTGGTCCAGAAGTCGCCGTAGAAGCTGTCGATGAAATGCTCGTTGGATTGGTAGAGCAGTGTCTCCGCGTCCAGGTCCATGGACAATTGATCGGTGCTCTCCTGAATCCGGGTGCGGTAGTAGCCCTCGCCCAGGGCCAATTGGGGCGTGCCCTGGGCTTCTCCGCCGATAAAACCGAGAGAGAGAGAACGCAAATTGATCTCGGCGGCCTCTTCCGTGTGCAAAAACTGATGCTCCACTTCGATGTACGGTTTGCCCGCATAGGCAGTGATGCGCCCCCGAAATTCCATATAGCCGCTGCCGTCCATGCGTCGGTGTCGGCCAGAGACGAGAACCACCGCCACCAGCGGACCAGCCTCTTCCACTTCCAGCGTAACCGGGCCGGTTGTGGCGACGGTTGCGTCCTCCGTCGTCATATGAAAGCAGGTGAAAGGCGTGTGCCACTGGGGTTCGCCGTCGATCATCACTTCCCGCACAGGCCAGAAGCCTTCGCGCGGAATCAGGAAAGAGAGAGGGCCAGTCTCCACACGCACGCCCTCTTCTCCCTCAGAAATGGTCACACGCCGGGTGGCTGGCGGCGGCGAGTGTGCGGAATTGACGGCGAAGTGCAGGGTCTTGTCCCGATTGCCCGGCAGGTCCGGCTGAATGTGGGCCAGCAGCCACTTGATACTGCCGTCGGGCCAGTGGGCCAGCACCCGTTTCTGGGCGGGCAATGGCATCAGCCCATCCCGGATGACCAGTTGGTCCGGGTCGGTCAAGCTGCTCTGGGCAAAAGGGATGCTGACCGTCACCGGCTCGCTGGCCCGGTCGAAGCGGGAGAGTTTTTCAAAGTAGAGGTTGTTCATCGGCTATCTCCTGGGGGAAAGGAAGAACAAGAATAGAACGCGGACGACGCGGATTTGGCTGATTTGCGCGGATTATTTTCTGGTTCGCAATAAATGTAAGATCGCACGCTGATTTTTGGATGAATCCGTGTGCATCCGCCCGATCCGTGTTATCCGCGTTCCATCTGCTGTGCAAACCAGGCCACCCGTTCGGCTCGCTGGCGTTGCGCGTCGGGATCGGCGGGCCTGTAGACGTTTTCTCCGGCAATGATCGGCGCTGCTTCGTCCAGATGCACCGGGCTGGGCTGGTCGAACAACGCCCAGTCCAGCAGGCGATCTCGCAGGTCGGCAATCTCCACCTGACAGGCCGGATCGTGGAAGCGATTGTCCAGTTCCAGCGGATCACTTTGTAGATCGAAAAAGAGCGACTGGTCGGGGTACGCGGTCAGTAGCAGTTTGCGCGTCCGAGTGCGGGCCATATATTCGTGGCCCCCGCCTGACTCAGCGAAGATCACCTGTCGGTCGATGCCGTCGGTCAAGTCCGCGCCAGCCCAGCTTTTCGGCGCGTCACAGCCCGCCCAGCCCAGCAGCGTCGGCGCCACGTCCAGGCTGTTGACCAGTTCCTCCGACACCTCTCCCGCCCGTGCCTGTCCAGGAAACTTCACAATCAGCGGCACTTTGACCAGCGGGTCGTACATCCGGTTGCCTTTGAGCAGCAGGTGATGGAAGCCCAGATATTCGCCGTGATCGCTGTTGTAGACGACGAGGGTATTGTCATACAGCCCCTTCGCTTTGAGCAGATCGAGCATCCGCCCCACCTGAAAATCGATGTGGGAAATGGTGGCGTAGTAGTAGGCCATCACTCGGCGCAGGGCCGCTTCGGTCAGGGCGGTGTTGTCGAAATAGCCTGGGCGGAAAGCCAAATCAGCGGGCAGACAGGCGTCGGTCCAGCCGGGTAGGAGGGTCAGGGCGTCGGGATCGTACATCCGGCTCCAGGGCGCAGGCGGGTCGAATGGGTGATGTGGTTTGATGAAACTCGCCATCAGCAGGTGGCCGCCGTCGTCCCAACCGTTCAACCCCTCCAGCGCACGGTCGCCGATCCACGTCGTCGAATGGTGGGCCTCGTCCAGGTCTGATTCCAGCGCGCCGAAATTCTGCCAGTAGTCGTCGGGCGCTTGCTGGCGAAACTCCCGCTCCTGGTCCACCAGATCGATCCGGTTTCCCAGTCCTTCAGCCCGCAGCCAGGCGTGATAGTCGTCCTCGTAACGGCCTGCTCCGTTCTGCTCGGCCAGTTGCATCCGCTCAAAGCCCACGTCCGCATAAGTCGGTGTGAAGTGCATTTTGCCCACCGCCGCGGTGCGATAGCCGCTGGCCCGCAACACTTTGGGAAAGGTGGGCAGCCCCGCGGGGATTGTGCAGTGGTTGCTGCCGCCCAGATGCTGGCGGGGATAGAGGCTGGTCAGGAAGGAGTAGCGGGAGGGGGTGCAGACGGGATAGGGGCAGAAGCTGTTGTCATAGCGCACGCCATCCGCGGCCAGAGTGTCGATGTGGGGCGTGCGCACGTCCGGGTTACCGTACGCGCCGATGCAGTCCTGGCGGTGCTGGTCGGCCTGAATGATAAGAATATTGGGACGGGTCATTGGGGGATTCTCTTCGCTGTGCAATAAGGGAGAAGACCAGCGCCGGTTGAGTAGGCGGTGCTGTTTCCCGCCGTATCGAAACCTAGCGGGTACACCCTCAATACTGGTATTACCCGTTCGCTTGATTTCGATACGCTTCGCTACTCAATCAGCGCTCACTGGTCCGGTCAACTCTATAAGTGTTTGGCAACCAGCCCGTCGATCTCCGCCACCGACCGGCTGCCGTCATAGGCCAGGACGGTCTGGGCCAGGGCGAAGGATTTGCCCGGCTGCAAGCGGACCGACTGATGACGCAAGGGATTGTAGACGTGACAGCCGTAGTCCCGCGTAAACCAGGGGCAGGGCTGGCTGCGGGGCAGGAGCACGACGCCCGCTGTCTGGCCGTTGCCTGCACTGCCTTCGATAGCCAGCCAGGGAGAGTCGCTGTCAAAACAGGCAGCTTCGCCCACTCCGCCTGCGTCGTTGCGGATGACGCCACCAAACGGCGTTTCCCAATGGGGTGGGACGCGCAGGGCCAGCCCGGCCTCTTTGGTCTGGCCGAGGGTGACGGGCCGGTCCGGCGCAGAGAATTCTGAATACCAGTCCACCCGGCTGCCATCCCCGGTGGCACTCAACCGGATCGTGCGCTGCTCGCTGAGTAGGGGCGTGCCGTCCGCCGTCTCCCAGATGACTTCGTGGGCAAAGATGACGCCGTCCTCCTCAACCCCAGGCAAGAGTTCCGCCAGCGGAGCGCGGTTCGTCTGCCGGTGGCGGGGCTTGCCGAAGCTGCCCGCGTTCCACAGGTCGTGGCCGTCGATTTCCAGCCCGGCCCAGATGCCCTGGTGGTGGGGGTGATCCGGTGGGGCTTCCTGGATGACGAGGACGCCACCGGGTGTGTAAAGGGGAAATACATACGAGCGCAGTTCGTTGGCGTTGTAGCCGCCGACAAGTTTGCCGTCGGCCAGCACCCACCAGCGGTTGTTGTAGAAGCGGGTTTCGTAGGGCATTAGAGATTCTCACAAGTTCGGAGGGTAGATGTAGCGACAGAGAATAAAAAAGGACGCAGATAAACGCTGATAGACGCTGATCCAGAGACAAAAATCCGCGTGCATCTGCGTTTATCTGCGTCCCGCTTCTCCCTACGAAAAGTCCAGCCGCACCAGCAAGTCCATAAACTGGAGTTCCATCTTTTCGTCGCCCAATTTCATCTGAGCGTAGGGGCTGTCGTAGTGGGCGAAGCCGGTGATGGGCTGCTCCCGCTCGTTGACCAGCAGAGGACCCTCCCAGGCAAAGTCTATGCTCTCCCCGCGCAGGGTATCGGCCTGGACAGACAACCCGGAGAGACGCACATCCAGCGCCAGTACTTTGGCCTGGAAATCGGCAAAGCTGCCATCGATGGCGGCCCGGCCCATCTGCACCAGCCAGCCATTTTCGTGGCCGTAGGAGCGCAACTCCTGATAGGCGCTCTTCCCCTGCTTCGTCAATTCGATGCCCTGGCCCGCGGTAATCGCCAGATAGCCGTCGCCGACTTTGGCGAAAGCCCAGCCCCCTTCCAGCGCCCATTCGTCAAAGGCGTAGGTGGGGAAATAGGCGTGGGTGAAGCCCAACCAGTCGTCGGCAGGCAGATTGTGGATGGAGACCAGCACATCCTTCCACTGGGCCGTGCGGGGCAGAACCACATTGCCGTGCCAGAAGTTGGGGCGATGGGAGCCTTCTTCGTTGATGCAGGGCGGGTGGGTGACAAAGACGACAGCCTCCGGGCCGAGGGTGGCCTGCCAGATGTGCTGCTGGTAGCCGGGCTGGCCCGGTTGCCAGTCCTGGGCCGAGGCCAGCATATAGTCCGGCGTCTTGTACGTGACTTTGTTGATCTCCCAGTCGCCCTCGGCCACATCGCACCACTGCTCCAGCGTGCCGATGTGACGCTCCCGGCTCCAGATTTCCTCTGCCGGGTCCAGGGTGATGGCTTCGATTACCGGCGGCAGCAGATAGCCGACCGCGCAGGCCAGACTGACTGTGCCCACGATGTGATCGTTGAAGATGCCCGTGCCCCAGAGCAGCCGGGAGATGCCGGAGGTCGGCTCCAGGTATCCGCCTTTGAGGAAGGGGGTGTAGCTGCGCCCGTGGGTGGAGCCAAAGACGCCTTTGTAGGAGTTGACGGCCAGATTGAAGAGCAGTTTGTCGAGGACGACCGTCGCCAGTTCCCGCAATTCGTCGTTCTCGGCCAGATCGGCCAGATGGGAGAGAGCCAGCACATCTTCCTCAAAATAGGTGTTGGAATCCCACTCGCGAAAGCCGCCCCTGGCCCGTTTGCGCAGCCAGGAGAGGGCCATCCGTTCGCCCTTTTCCCGGTGCTCCTCGCCGCTCATCCCCGCGTTCGTGAAAGTCTCGTCGGGCAGCAATTGCCCGGCCAGCACTTCGCAGGTGTGGAAGAGAATCTGGTGATTCTCCGACCAGAAGCACATGGCGTCGCTGCCCGGCTCGTCCATCCAATAGCGGAAGTTGAGAAAGCACGCCTGGAGTGGATCGACCAATTCCTGGGGAAAGCCGGGGGTCTCAATGTAGCGCCCGACCATTCCCAGCAGACCCACCAGATAGAAGTCGCTGCAATCGGCCCGGCGGTTGACCATCGCGATTGTGTCGAGGATCGGCTTCTGGTCGACCAGATCGAACCAGCCCAACTCCATTTTGGCGATCTCGGAGAAGACGTTGACGCCCCACTGGGCCGCGGCTTTCAGGGCCTCTTCCCGCCGTTCGGGGTAGGTTCCATAGCGTTCAGCGGAATATTTGTGATTACCCACAATACGCAGGGGAAGAAAGCGCTCGACCCGCAGCCCCCGTTCGTAATAGTCTGTGGGATGGGGGAAGAGCATCACTTCGTATTCGCCGGGCGGGAATTGATAGGTAATGCCCAGGTTCTGTTCCTGGAGTTCCCTGCCGTTGGTGTGATGTTCGGAGTAGATGCGGCCATCCTTGTGGCGCAGACGCAGGGCGAAATTGTCTTTGGCGGGTTCGCCCTGCGGCCAATGGACGACGATATTCTGGTCCCGGGTGTAGATGTCCTGGGTCAGATAGGCTGCGGCAAAGAGAGCCTCCAATTTTTTGCGCCGGGTTTCCGATTGAACCGTCGTGGGCAGGGAGATGCTCAGGTCTGCCCCGTCGAGATGGAGCGCCATCACATACGGACATTCGCGCACGGCCACGCCCTCAAAACGGACCAGCACTTCGTTGAGTCCTGCTTGCAGCGCCAGTGTGCAGGTGGAATGGCCGGGCAACTGGTGATGGAAATGTTCCACCCGGTGGACGTGAACGCCGTTGAGCCAGATATCGCCGGGTCCGTTGGTGGTGAGGGTTGCGGTCACATCCTGCGCGCTGAGACTTTCAACTGTGCAATAGGCCCAGGTGTGCAGGTGGTGGCAGGTGTGATGGAAGACTGACCGATCCACAAAGTGGTCATCCTCGGCCCGGTATATCTGCCAGGTAAGCTCAGTTTCGCCGCCAAAGGGGGCAAATTTCAGCAACTCGGCGGGAGCAGCAGAAAGACCCGTCTCCGTGTGGTAGCGGTGGCGGGCAATCTGAGATTTGAAATCAGCGCCGGGAAAGTCGTCCAGATTGGGAACGGGGGAAGCCAGTGGGCCAGCCACCAGCCAGTGATGGATATACCCATTTTGCAGCGCATACTCCAACTGCAAAAGGGACGGTTCTTCGACGGTTTTTACATTCGTCATAATAGAGTGAACACCTTAGAATTGCATGAAAGTTGAATCGGGTCTGTTCATTTTGATTTGGACTGTGGCGTAAGCACGCCCACGTGCGGCCTGGACCGGTACGCGGGCGTGCTCACGCCTTCAGATCATTTGAACCCACCGATTTGAATTAAAGAGCGTAGGGATCCGCAGCGTCGCGCAGGCCATCGCCGACAAAATTGAAGGCCAGCACCGCAATCACCACAGCCAGGCCGGGCATGAGCAGCCAGGGCGCGGTGGCAACAGCCCGCAGATTCTGGGATTCCTGCAAGAGCACGCCCCAACTGATCACCGGCGGACGCAGACCCAATCCGAGAAAGCTGAGGGCTGTTTCGGCCAGAATCACGCTGGGAATGCTCAGCGTCAGCGACGCGATGATGTGGCTCGTGAACGAGGGAACCATATGCCGGAAGATAATGCGCATTTCGCTGGAGCCGCCGAGTTTGGCAGCCAGGACAAAATCTTCCTCGCGCAGGGAGAGGAAGCGCCCACGCACCACACGGGCCAGGCCAGTCCAGCCAATCAGCGAGAGCAGAACGGTAATGGCAAAGTACATGCGCAGGGGCGACCACTCCTTGGGCACGGCTGCGCTCAAACCCATCCACAGAGGGATAGTGGGAATGGAACGGAAAAACTCAATCACACGCTGGATAATTGTGTCCCAGATGCCGCCGTAATAGCCGGAAATGCCCCCAAAAAAGATGCCCAGGGCCAGACTGAGCAAAATACCCACCAGACCGACAGACATGGAAATGCGTGTGCCATAGACAATCCGCGAGAACATATCACGGCCCAAACGATCGCCGCCCAGGGGAAAGAAGGCCGCGTTTGGATCCAGCGGGCCGAAGAGATGGCGGTCCATTTCGAACAGACCCCAGAATTTGGTTGGCTTTCCCACCGTAAAAAAGCCCAGCGGATACATCGTTTCTTCATCGGGCACAAAAACCATGCGCATGGTTTCCATGTCGCGCTCGGATTTCAACCCATAGACGAAGGGGCGCAGATGGAATGTGCCCGACGAATCGATAAAGTGAATGCCCTGAGGGGGCGCATAGGCATATTTTTCGTCGTAGATATTGGGGTCGGCAGGTGCGATAAATTCGCTGAAGATCGCCACCAGATAGAGGATCACCAACAGCCCAAGGGAGGCCATCGCCATTTTGTGACGACGAAAACGCCACCAGGTCAACTGCCATTGGGTGGCCGTATAAATCTTGTCCCCCTGATCTTCCAGATAGCTCAATGCCAGGGGTGGTTCAATGTCTTCATCTACGGTTGTGCTAAAGAGTGCATTTCCTACAGGAGGGGATGCGGGACGCGGCTTGTTGATTTCCTGTGCCATAATCAGTCCTTCCGGCAGCTTTCTGGCCGTTATTGATAGCGAATCCGTGGGTCAAGCCAGGCCAGCAGAATGTCCGATATGAGGGTGCCGATGATAGTAAGCGCGCTCAGAATCAGAATAAAACTGGCGGCCAGATACATATCCTGGGCCAACAGGGCATTCAGAAGCAAGGGACCGGCTGTGGGCAGACTGAGAACGACCGAAATAATCGTCGCACCGTTGATCAGCCCTGGCAGCGCCCAACCAGCCGTGCTGATGAATGGGTTGAGGGCAATGCGCACGGGATAGCGCAGCAGCAATCGCCGCTCCGATACGCCTTTGGCCCGGGCCGTCTCCACATAAGGTTTGCGCAATTCATCCAACAGATTGGCGCGCATAATGCGGATGAGACCGGCTGTCCCACCAACGCCCAGCACAATCAGAGGAACCCACAGATGTTTGAGCAGATCGACAAATTTGGCAAAGGACCACGCGGCTGTCTGATAATCTCGGGAGAAAAGCCCCCCGACATTGGTATTGAAATAGCGAAAGCCGATCCACAGCAGAACCAGCGCCAGCAGAAAGTCGGGGATGCCCAGACCGATAAAGGAAAATGTAGTGAAAAGATAGTCGCCAAACGAATACTGGCGCACCGCGGAATAAACGCCAATGAGAAAGCCTAGAACCCACGTCACTATCAGCGCGCTGATAGAGATAGCAAACGTCAGCCCGATGCGCTCCCAAATCAGCTCAGAGACGGGTTTGTTCCACACAAAGGAATAGCCGAAATCCCCGTGCAGAATGTCCCAGGTCCACTTCAGATAGCGCTGATAGATGGGCAGATCCAGGCCAAACTGTTTGCGCAGAGAATCCAGCCGCGCCTGATCGACCGAATCACCGGAGGACGCTAATGTGGCCGCGTAAGCGGTAACGTAATCCCCAGGCGGCAATTCGATGATTACAAAGGAGACGAGGGATACCGCCACCAGAGTGATCATCATCAACAGCAGACGCTGAATGATATATTGAAGCATGCGAGTTCTCCATAGATTGGCGAGCGGGCTCCGGTAGACACCGCCCGCCAATCTTTACACAGGGGTATTGCACATAGCAGAAGGAGAATCAGAAGTTCGGCTTTTGCAGAAAAAGCCGAACTTCTATCTGCCTATGCCTGCCGTTTGAAGTACTGCTCGACGTTCGTGTTGCCTGGGGTCTGCTGCAACCAGTCGGAGACAGCGTTTTCCGGCACGTTGCGGAAGTTGTTCTTGACGATACCCACGTGGGGCAGATCGCCCACAGTGCCGATGAACCAGAGATTCTCGGAGGCATTATCGAAGAATTGCTGGGCCAGTGCGGGCAGGGCATCGGGTGATGCACCACGGATCTGGTCATACAGAGCGTACTGATCTTGGACTTCTGTGGGCGGTTCCTCGCCCTGTGCGCCCTGGCTCTGATACCAATCCCACCAGAGACCACCTGTGGACGGCGGCGTCCCTCCCCGATAAGGGAAGAAGGACCACGGCTCGATCAGGGGTGTCAGACAGCGGTCCATAATCCAGATGCCCATATCCATCTCTTCGCCAGCAGTACCGCGTTGGGAGAAGAGGGTGCGGTCTTCTTCTTTGGGGATGGCACGAATTCCGATCTCTTTCCAGGAATCGGTGATCATCTGCACTGCATCGCGCCAGGGGCCAAAGATGGGGGCATACTCGATGGAGATGCTGAGGGGAGTGCCATCTGCGCGCAGGCGATAGCCTTCATTGTCCTTTTCGGTCAAGCCAATTCCATCCAGTAATTGATTGGCCTGGGCCGGATCGAACTCGGCGTAACGGATCGCATTCTCTTCTTTATAGTAGGGACTTTCTTTGATCACCGTTGCCTGGCGGCCGGTACCAAAGCCCTGGTAGGCCAGTTCGGCGATCTGGCTACGGTTGATACCTACCGAGAGAGCGATCCGGAAGTCTTTGGTGCGGAAAAGGTCGCGCAGACCTTCATCCGTGTGATTGTAGTTGGGGTGAAGCAGGCAATTGGACCCTTCGGCCAACGCCCACCGCATCACCCGGTATTCGCCCTGTTCCATATTTTCGATGAAGAGGGGGTAGTTCTGCCACAGAATGTGACGGAACTGGCAGTCGATCTCACCTGCCACTGCTTTGAGGTTGGCCAAATCAGCGTTCTCGACCACATCCCAGGTGATGCTGTCCAGGTAGGGAAGTTGATTGCCTTCTGTATCCACTTTGTAGAAGTAGGGATTGCGCTCGGCCACCACTGGCACGTCCGGCGGAACCCGTGTGGGAACCCATGCCCAGATGTGGGGCTGCTCTGGGTTCTGCCAGTTGCGCTTCTGCCCAAAGAGCTGGAACCATTCGTCAAAGCCCGCGTCTGCGGTCAACTGGGCCAGAGTTGCCTCGTCCGTATAGCTAGGATGGAATTGGGTCAGATAGTGTTTGGGGTAGTCGCTGATCGAACTGCTGGACGGTCCCGCCAACATCTGGAGAAAGAGGCCATAGGAATTCTCAAACTTGAAATTGATCGTAAAGTCATCCACCTTTTCGATCACCCCCGGATTGGCCGTGACCGGGTCTTTGAACCAACTGGGGATGCTCGGTGTCAGGTCTGTGTTCAGCAACACATCGTCGTGCCAGAACATATAATCGTCGGCTGTAAACGGCTCGCCGTCGGACCAGTGCATGCCCTGCCGCAGGTGCATCGTGAAGACCGTCGCGTCGTCGTTGACTTCGTAGCTCTCGACAATGTTGGCGACCACACCGCTGCCATCTTCGTTCCAGCGCAGCAGATTCTCATAGGAGAGACGATTTGTGATGGTTCCGGCGTCGCCGGGGCCGACAGCCACCCGATACCAGGTTCCGCCATATTCGCCGATCTCTTCGACCACCGGGATGACCCGGGGATTCTGGGGCAGGCGCTCATCCACCGGGGGCAATGAACCGGCATTGACCATTTCTGCCAACATCGGTGCTTCCTTGTACTGGGAAGCAGCAGCAGCGGGCGCCGCTTCACCAGCAGCCGGGACTGCCGTCGGCGCAGCAGGCGCTGCTGCCGGCGCTTCTGCCGCGGGTGATGAGCCACAGGCGGCCAACAGCGCGCTTGCCGAAGCAACCGCAGACAGTTGCAGGAACTGCCGTCTGGACACACGTTCGGACTGCGTTTTCATTCGCATAGCTTGTCTCCTAATCTCTTGACTGAATGATTTGTGAGCAAGACACAACTGAAACTATCTATAGAGAAGTCAACAATCCGACTGACTTCTTTACAAAACACGCTATTCGTATAGCACGCACCGCACTTTGTGGCCGCCTTCCAGTTCCAGAAAGGGAGGACTTTTTACATCACACACGCCCTGGATGGCCTGGGGGCAGCGGGGATGGAAGGGACAGCCCTTTGGGATGGAATAGGGATCGGGCACTGTGCCGCGGATGGCAGTCAGGCGGCTGGTCTGGTGTTGGGCAGATTTGCGCCCCAGCATTGGGATAGAGCGCAGGAGTGAACGGGTGTAGGGATGTTTGGGGTCGTAGAAGATCGTGTCCACATCTGCCATCTCCACCACTTCGCCCAAGTACATCACCACCACATAATCGGCCATCTGGGCGATGACGCCCAAATCGTGGGTGATGAAGATAATTGCCATGCCCAACTCTTCCTGCAAGCCCTGCATCAGCGTCAGAATCTGGGCCTGGGTGGTCACGTCCAGGGCGGTGGTCGGTTCATCGGCGATGAGCAGGGCCGGACGGCAGGAGAGGGCCATTGCGATCATCGCCCGCTGGCGCATACCGCCGCTCAACTGGTGGGGGTAGCGGTCCACAATCCGCTCCGGGTCGGGCATACCCACCTGGCGCAGAGTGTCGATGGCAATCTGGCGGGCCTCGGCCTTCGTCACTTCCTGGTGGAGCAGAATAGCTTCCATAATCTGGTCGCCTACTGTATGCACAGGACTGAGGGAGGTCATCGGCTCCTGGAAGACCATCGAAATTTCAAAGCCGCGGATAGAGCGGGCCTTGTCTCCCATCGGGTCCAACTGCGCCATATCCACGACTTCTTTGGTCGTGCTGCCAGCCTCGCCGTGGGTCAGGTGAAAGAGAACTTCCCCTTCTACAATGCGGCCCGGCGGGGGCACAATCGACATCACCGAGCGGGCCATCACTGACTTGCCGCAGCCGCTCTCCCCCACAATTCCCACTGTCTGGCCTTTGTGGACCGTAAAATCGACATCCTCGACCGCGCGCACAACGCCCTGCTGCAGGAAGAAGTGGGTCTTCAGCCCCTTCACTTCCAACAGAACGTCTGCATTATTTCCAACTATCGTGCGACTTTGGGGATCGCTAACGGGCACTGTTGCCATTGGGGTCTCCTAAAGAAAGTAATTCACAGATTGAACTGGTGTGGGAATGGCGGCTTGCCGTTCGTCACTACGCACCACGTGTCTATTTCGCATACGGATCCGCCGCATCCCGAATGCCGTCACCCAGGAAGTTGAAGGCGAGAACAGTCAAAATAACAGCCAGGGCAGGCAGCAGCACCCAGGGGGCCAGGGCCACCGAACGCAGATTCTGGGCTTCTTGCAGCAGTACACCCCAACTGATGGCGGGGGCGCGCAATCCCAGCCCCAGGAAGCTCAACCCCGTCTCCGAAAGGATAATGCCGGGGATAGAGAGGGTCAGGCTGGCGATGATGTGACTGAGGAAGGATGGCATCATATGGCGCAAAATGATGCGCATTTCGCTGGAACCGGCGAAGCGGGCCGCCATGACGAAATCTTCTTCCCGCATACTCAGGAAGCGCCCGCGCACCACACGGGCCAGCCCCGTCCAGCCCACAAAGGCCAGAACGATTGTAATCCCAAAATACAATTGTACGACCGGCAGATCTGCGGGCAGGGCCGCGGCCAGGGCCATAATCAGCGGGATTTCCGGAATCGAGCGGATGAATTCGATGAGACGTTGGATAACGTTGTCGATCGTCCCACCGTAGTAGCCGGAGACGCCGCCCAACACAATTCCTACCACCAGGCTAACGACGACAGCTACCAGCCCAATCGTCAGAGAGATGCGTGCGCCGTAGCAGACACGGGAGAAAAGGTCCCGCCCCAACCGATCTGCGCCAAGCAGAAAGAAGCCCATCTCGTCTCGGGGCGCATCCACGCCAAACAGGTGAGTAGTGGCATTCCAGCGTCCCAGAATTTCGTACTCTGGCCCTTGTACAAAGAAACGAATGGGATAGATCGTCTCCGTGTCTTCCACATAGTTGTTGCGCAAGGTTTCCGGGTCCCGTTCCCGCAGGGTCTTGTAGATGAAGGGGCGTTGTAGCTTGCCGTTCGTATCTACAATGTGTATCTGGGTGGGCGGAGCCAATTTGAACTGCACAAAGGAATTGTCTGGATTATAGGGAGCCACGAATTCAGCAAAGATAGCTACCAGATAGAAAAGAATGACAATTATTGCGCTGATCAACGCCATCTTGTGCTTGAGAAAACGCCACCACATCAACTGCAAATAAGAGGCGACAAAAATCTTCTCGTCCCCCTTGACTTCCTCAATGAAGTCCTGTTCGGAAAGGGGGGTATCTTCATCGGCCCGTTCGAGCCAGGATTTCTCTACTCTCTGCATAGCGTTTCTCCGCAGATAGTCTACCGTTTTCGACAATTGTTACGACGAGTCCGCTGCAAAGTTCGACTCTTGTGAAAAAATCGAACTTCGCATTTGCTACTGAAGCCGAATGCGTGGGTCCACCAGGGCCAACAGGATGTCCGAAATCAGCGTACCGATGACTGTCAGTACACTGAGGAGCAGAATGAAGCTGCCCGCCAGATACATATCCTGGGTGGTGAGGGCACGCAACAACATCGGCCCGGTGGTCTGCAAACTGAGTACCACTGCCACCAGTGTGACACCGGAGACGAGACTGGCCAGGGACCAGCCCACTGTGCTGAAGAAGGGGTTGAGGGCCACCCGCACCGGATATTTCCAGATCAATTTGCTCTCTTTCACACCCTTGGCCCGGGCTGTCTCCACATAGGGTTTGTTCAATTCATCCAGCAGATTGGCCCGGGTGATGCGGATGTTGCCCGCAGTACCGTTGACGGCCACAATCGCCATCGGGACCCAAATGTGCTTGAGCATATCCACCACTTTGGCCCAGTTCCAGGGCGCGTTGATATACTCTTCTGAAAAGAGACCACCCACATTCATCCCAAACTGGTTCTGAAGTACAAATAAAACGATAAGGGCTAACATAAAGCCGGGCGTACCCAGCCCAATAAAACTGAACGCGGTCATTGTATAGTCAAGTATCGAGTATTGATGGGTCGCCGAATAGACCCCAATCGGTATGGCTATAAACCAACTGACCAGCAGGGAAGAGAGTGAGATGATCATTGTCAACCCCAGCCGCTCCCAGATCAGCTCCTTCACGGGCTTCTGCCAATCCATAGACTGGCCCCAATCCCCGCGCAGAAAGATGCCGGATATCCACTTGCCATATTGGACGTAGACCGGCTCACCCAGACCATAACGCACCCGTAATGATTCTAGTTGAGATTCGTCAATAATATCCCCCTCCTGACGCAACTGGGCCACATAAGAGGTCAGGAAATCACCCGGCGGCAACTGGATAATCACAAAAGAGAGGATCGAAATGGCGATCAGTGTCGGGATCATATACAACACACGCCGTATAATATAGATTGTCATTTCATGCTCTCCAGAAGATTGCGAAGTGTTACGAGAGACCTGCCAGATTCTAGAAATCTGGCAGGTCTCGCCTTTAGAAGTTCGACTTCTCCGAGAAGCCGAACTTCTATTTTCTAGTGTCTACCTATGCTTCCCAGTAGTAGGTCTCGGTGTTGAGCAGGTGCTCGTCACCGGTCGGGTCGTCCACGGGGAAACCAGGCAGATAGTTCTTCACGCCATTCTTGACGATAATCAGCGTGGGGCCTTCGCCCAGGTAGCCAACCATTGGCAGTTCTTCGGCCCAGATGTCGAGAATCTGGAAGAAGAGTTCATTCTGCTTGGCGGGATCGGCCTCGGCCTGAATCTGGTCCCACAGACCCCAGATATTCCAGACCCAGTGGTCCGCTGGCGGTTCTTGACCTGTGGGGTTTGTGCCATTGGTGGTTTTCCACAGCGCCCAGGCCGCGGCCCAGGGGCGATCCGGCTGTTCGCAGGTCCAGATGATCGGTGCCGCCAGGGGCACGACTGTGCGGTCGCCGCCCCAGAAAGCCGCTTCGATTTCATTGGCCTCGTAATGGGCAGTGTAGAGGGAACGCTCGGAGTACTTGTAGGCTGCCGAGATACCCACTTCCGCGTAGTACTTGACGATCTGGTTCACAGCGTCTTCAGTGACGGAGCCAGCTGCATCCGTACCTTCGATGATGAAACTGATCGCGTCAGATGTGCCGGGCCAGACCCGCATCCCGTCTGCGTTCTTTTCCGCATAGCCGGCGCCATCCAACAGCGCGTTGGCCGCATCCACATCATACTCGATGTGGGCGTTGGCCTGCTTGGGATAGGCCTGGGCCGATACGCTCAAGGGGCTGTACTGGCGGGGAATCATCAGGCCGTCGTAGACCAGTTCGTTGAGTGCATCGCGATCCACAGCAATCGAGAGAGCGATACGTACATCCCGCTTGTTGAAGAACTCGCGCAACTGGTCATTGGGTGTGGTCAGATTAAGCTGCATCGCCACGTGGCCGGAACTCTTGCCCACAAAGACCTGATAGCCGCCGTCTTCTTCGCTTTCCTTGTAGAGGGTGAAGTTAGGGGTCTGCACGTGGCGGGACTGGAAGTCAACCTCGCCGTTGATGATGCGCAGATCGAATACGTCGTTGGCTTCAAAGAAGCGGTGGCTGATCTTATCCACATAGGGCAATTGCTGGCCCTCTGCATCCACTGCAAAGAAGTAGGGGTTGCGCTCCATCTCGAAGAGTTCACCAGACAACTCGTTCATGGCTCGCCAGCCGCCCAGCATAGGTGTCTCGCCACCGCTATACCAGTAGCGCTTGGCATCGAAGAGTTCGGTCCAATCATTGAGACCGGCTTCGTTGACGGCGGCTTCCAGCGCGGCTTTGTCTTCGGTCAGATCGTTGTGGAACTGGGCCAGGTAATGCCCCGGCGCAAAGAAGTCCCGATTCTGACGGGTCAGACTGTACGGCAGCAAAGGCTTGGGATCTGCATAGCTGATCTTGACTGTATAGTCGTCAACAGCTTCCACTGTGGCCGGTGTGTTTTCAGCACCGCTGGTCATCCAGGCAGATGGGCCACCAGGCTGGACTTCGCTGTTGTTCTGGATATTGTCCCACCACCACATCACATCAGCTGTGGTCAGGGCCGTGCCGTCGGACCACTTCATCCCTTCGCGCAGATGGATAACCCATTCGCTACCATCCGAATTGACTTCCCAGGACTCGGCGATGCGGGGTTGCAGGTTCAGGCTCTGATCGTACCAGACCAGCAAACGGTCGACGTGCTTCGTGGGTCCCCAGCGATCAGAGACGCCCTTGAAGCCCCGGCGGAAAGTGCCACCGTAGGTGCCGATGGATTCGGCCACAGGCATGACCATTGGGTTCGAGGGCAGGCGTTCGTCCACCGGGGGCAAAGAGCCAGCCTGGACCAGTTCTGCCAGCATTGGAGCCTCGGAATACTGTGAGGTTGCTGCGGCAGGCGCAGCGGCGGGAGCAGCAGCAGGTTCTGCGGCTGCGGGGGCGGCAGGTTCTGCCGCAGCGGGGGCCGGTTCACCGGCTGAACCACAGGCTACGGTGACAACACCTGCGCCGGCCAACGCCGAAACCCGCAGGAACTCTCGCCGTGAGACGCCCCGATTGACGAGCTTTCTCATGGAATACCTCCTCTGAAAATTGGAAAAACCTAAGCGTACAACCTACTGTATCGTGACGTGCCGTGGATGTGGGGGTGGCACACACGGAACGGTACAGCCGAAAAACGTACTGCGTAAGGTGGCGAAGCCACAAGCGACGTGCAAATCGGACCAGTGAGCGCCGGTTGAGTAGCCCGGAATCTGCGGAGGGCGTATCGAAACCAAGCGAACGGGTGTTGAGAAGAAGCTTCCTCTACCCGCTGGGTTTCACTTCGACAGGCTCAGTACAAGCGATACGGCGGGGAAAAGCACCCGCCTATTCAACCTGCGCTGGACCGATCTTTACTCCGTCATCCTTTCCGCCTCCGGTATCAGCCAGGGCGGATGGGGCTGGCCCTTCTCTGGCAGATAGCTGGCATAGAGGAAGCGATAGACATCGCTGACATAATATTGGGGATAGGATTTGCTGGGCAATGACTCCAAAAAGCGGTCGTGGACCAGCTCGGCCATCTGCTCGTTCATCCCCGACACCACTTCGTAATCGAAGTAAATCGCCAAATCTTTCACCGGGTCTTCAATAATGCGCTTGACGTGGAAGGATTCCGGGTAGCGGTGGGCGGGCGAATAGCGTTCCATCAGAAAGGTGCCCATTGCCGCCGAGTTGATATAGGGTTTATGGGCGTAGAGAAAGTTGACTGTGTCCTGGGCGTTTTCGATAGTTTCGCCGGGGAAGCCAAAGAAGAAAAAGGTGTGGTTCCAGATGCCCGCTTCCGAGCTTTCCCGCAGAATCCGGCTCATATGGGGCAACTGCGTGCCCTTAATCATATGGTCAATAATCGCTTCCGACGCACTCTCCAGGCCAAAAAGAATCATCCGGCAGCCGCCCGCCACCATCGAATCGAGCAGTGGCCGGTCGATGATCTTCTCAAAACGCACACAGCCGCCCCAGGTCACGGGACTGCCCTCAGCCTGCAAAATTTTGGAGAGGTCACGCAGGTTGCGGGGCGTCACCGCTTCGTCGGAGAAGAAGATGTGGTTGACGCCATACTTTTCGTGCAGGGCCAGCATCTGATCCGCCAGAGCCTGGGCACGCAATTGGCTGAAGGATTCGGCCTCGCCGTAGCCCACATTGCAGAAGGCGCATTTGCCAAAATAGCAGCCTCGGGCCGTGAGTAGGGGCAGGGCCAGCCGGGGGGCCAGATAGCGGTCCAGGGGCAGGTCGCTGAAATCGGGCATTGGCAGATTGGCGATCTTCTCCGGCTCTTTGCGGGAAGTCGTACGAATCTCCGCCCCGTCCCGGTAGACCAGATTGGGAATCTGATCCAGTTCGCCGCGATTTGCCACTGCCTCGGCCAGTTGGGCCAGAGAACGCTCCCCGTCGAAAATCACCGCACTGTCGATGAGTTGGAACATCGCGGGGACTTTGGGCAATTCTTCCCGCAGCATACTGATGTGGGGGCCACCGATGGTAATGTGGCACTTCAACCCGGCCTCCCGCACCAGCCAGGCCGCGGTCAGCCCCGGCAACATCTGGGCCATCGACGGGATGGAAATCCCCACCACATCCGGCTGCTCGGCCACAATATCCGGCAACAAAATGCGCCGGTATATCTCCAGAAAAATGTTGTGGCGGGGGTCTTTCACCCCTTCCAGCAGAAAATGGCTGCTGTCGGAGGGGCCGTGGGAGACGTAGCCCTGCAAATGCAGATTGGTCGGGTGGAAAGGCAGGGAGGCGATTTCCAGACATTGGGTCACAACCTGAAAGTTGCGCAGACCAATCGGCCCATCAAAGAAGGCGTCGCTGCGCAGCACATCCTTGGCCTTCTCCACCTGGCGGGCCAGCCGGGGGCCGCTCTCCAACGCCCAGCGCACCATCTCTGGCGGCGGCGCAGCCCGTCGTGGCGCATTGCCCCGGGGACCAAAAGTCGCCCGCACCCGCTCTACCGATTCCTCGACGAATTCACGGGTCAAAATGTAGTCAAAGACTTCCACATTCAAATCCCGCTGGATCACCTCAATCCCCTCCTGGCGCAGCCACGCGGTCAGCGTGGGCAGGGCCAGATGGGGCATTGTCGGTGTCCAGTTGGGCGGGAAGAGCAGCATCACCTTCGGCGTGCGTCCTGCCCGCGCCGGTCGGGAGATGGGCAACTCAGAAGTGGGCAACTCAGAGGTTGCCAGCCCTTCCAGTGTGATATTGCCGTTTGTGGGGTGCTTGCCGTTCATCAATTCACATTTCAGTAGGGCAGGTTTTTCACCTGCCAGCGCTGGCAGGTGAAAAACCTGCCTTACGAACCAAGGAGTCCTACGCTACCACCCCGCGCAGGTCCAATTCACCTGCATAGTGACAGCGCACAAAATGGCCCGGCTCCATCTCCCGCAATTCGGGCGTCTCTTTCTGGCAGCGGTCTTTGTCGTTGTACTGGCAGCGGGGGTGGAAGTAGCAGCCACTGGGCGGATTGGCAGGGTTGGCTACGTCACCTTCCAGCACAATCGGTTCGCCCCGATCTCGGGGGTCGGGCTTGGGCACAGCCGAGAGCAGGGCTTCGGTGTAGGGGTGCATGGGCTTGGTGTAGAGCGTTTCGGTCGTCGCGCTCTCTACCAGCATCCCCACGTACATTACCGCCACCCGGTCGCTGATGTGTTCCACAACGCTCAGGTCGTGGGCCACGAAAATATAGGTCAGATTGAACTGGTCCTGCAGATCTTGCAGCAAGTTGAGAATCTGGGCCTGGACAGAGACATCCAGCGCGGAGACCGGTTCGTCCAACACCATCAATTGGGGATTCAGCGCCAGGGCACGGGCCACGCCGATGCGTTGACGCTGGCCGCCGCTGAAGGCGTGGGGATAGCGGTTCATATACTCCGGGCGCAAACCGACCACCCGCAGTAGTTCCGCCACCCGGTCTTCCAATTCTTTGCCGTTGGCGATTCCATGCACTAGCAGAGGTTCGCCCACATTTTGCAGCAGATTCATGCGGGGGTTGAGCGACGAGTAGGGGTCCTGAAAGACCATCTGCATATTGCGGCGATAGCCCTTCATGTCGCCCTCTTCCACATCGGCCAGGTTGATGCGCCCGTGGTCCTGGTCGTCAAACCAGATTTCGCCCCCTGTGGGGACATAGGCCCGCATAATCACCCGGCCTGTGGTCGTCTTGCCACAGCCGCTCTCGCCGACCAAACCCAGCGTCTCGCCGGGACGCACATAGAAGCTCACGCCGTCCACCGCTTTCACGTGGCCGACAGTCTGGCTGAAGAGTCCCCGTTTGATGGGGAACCACTTTTTCAGGTCTTTGACTTCGAGCAGGGGTGGCTTCTTCTCGTTGGCAGTCGAAGTTTGGGGTGTGGTTGGGTCAATCTTTGTACGCTGGCTCAACTGTCCGTCTCCTGAGAAATGGATGACAATTGCATGGGGATAAACGGCCTATTCAGAATGTCTGGATAAGGTATGAAAGAGCGATGGCAATCGTTGGAATGAGGAACAACTTACCTGTATACACAAGCAAACGGCCCTTTTCTACGCCTTTGCGCAGGTAGCCTTCGGAGAGAAAGATACCCACTACCCAGCCTGCACCCATTATCCAAAGAGACCATTTTTCGATAGCCTGCAACTGCCAGGGGTTAACCCGACCAAAGAAGATGCTATCTACCAAAACGGCATGTACACGCCAGAGCGCAAAAAATGCAAGGGCACAAAAGAGGAACCAAAGAAGATAGGCTAGTATATATTGGGCGATGGTGGCCCAACGGGGTAAGCCTGAATCGGTTTTGACCGATCCACGATTCATGGAATTTTTCCTTTGCGGGTTCACTTCGTCCCGTTCGAGCAGACGAAAGATCGAATCGCACTCCGTACCACAAAAATAGTGGGCAACAGAATTATGTAGTACTGACTACGTAGGGAAAGTCACTCGTAAGAGGTCTGATTGCACTGGGCGGCTGTCAACTGGGGAATGACGAGACGATCGGGCGCAGATGCAAGAGACAGGAGAGGACTAGTGAATAAGATAACCCACTTTGCAAAAGCTGTCAAATGAAGCGGCGTTGAAGTCGGTGGTGGTTCAGAATGGGGCAAAATGTGGAACGGCGTCAGGGTTGGCGTTCTGCGTCAATCCAACTGTCGGGACCGCCTTCGGTATGACCCTGAAAAACGGTTTGCGCTCTGGCAGGGCAAAAGGTATACTGTCCCCGTCTGTTCACAATCCCCTCTCTTACCCGGAAAACTCTTGTGAAAATCACCGAAATCAAAACCTACTTAATGCAAGCGGGCGTGACCGGCGGCGGATGGTCCAAGCGCAATTGGCTTTTCGTCAAAATTTTCACCGACGAAGGCATCTATGGCGTGGGCGAGGCCAGCGGCTGGCCCCGAGTCGTGGAGACCGCCATCCACGACCTGACCCCTCTTCTCATCGGCGAAGATCCCTTCGCCATCGAAAAACTCTGGCAGAAGCTCTTTATTGCGATGATGGGCCACGGCATGACCGGCATTGTGGGCGGCGGCGCGCTCACCGGCATCGATATGGCCCTGTGGGACATCAAAGGCAAAGCCCTGGGCGTGCCTGTCTACGAACTGCTGGGCGGCAAAATTCGCGACACCATCCGTCTCTACGCCCACGCCCACACCCCCGAACGTTCGTTGGAATTGGTGGAGCGGGGCTTTACCGGCCTCAAGACTGGTGGGGTTCAGGACCCGCTGCAACGCATCAAACGCATTCGGGAAGCCGTGGGACCAGAGATAGACCTGATGGCCGATGTGCATGGCCCGCCCTGGCTCACAGTGCCCGACGCCATCCGTCTCGGCAAAGCGCTGGAGGAGTACGATCTCTTCTTTTACGAAGACCCGGTGGCCCCGGAAAATATCGAAAACATTGCCAAAGTGGGCCGGGCGGTCAATCTGCCCATCGCTGCTGGGGAGCGCCACGCCAATATCTATGGCGTGCGGGAGCTGATCGAGCGGGAACTCGTGGATGTGATCCAGCCCGACACTGGGCGCGCGGGTGGTCTGTTGCAGATGAAGAAACAGGCAGCGATGGCCGAAGCCCACGGAATTATGTTCGCTCCCCACGACGGCTCACTGGGGCCGGTGGCCGAGATGGCCGCTGTCCATCTGCTCAGTACCCTGCCCAACTTTCTGATTCTGGAGCATCTGGAAGACGACGCGCCCCAACGCTATGAAGTGATGCAGCCCCAGCCCACAATCGTCAACGGATCAATCGTCGTCCCCACCGCGCCCGGTCTGGGGATTGACATTGTGGAGGATGCTATCGCCCACTACCCTTCCACCGGCAACGTCTCCGATCCACAGATGGACGAATACGTCTATGTGCAGGCGAAGTCCGGTCGGGCCGCGTGGCTGAAGGATTGATGATGTGAGATAGTCGGCTGTTCTCACGTTTACCATTTCACGACTCGTTTTCAAAAGGAATCTATACCAAATGACCGTCTCCTCTTCCCGTCCCCATCTGCTCTCAGACGAGGCAAAGGAAAAACTGCGCCAGGTCTCTACGGCTACGCTGACCTCCCAATTGCAGAAGCACGGCTTTCGCGACACCTTTTTGGCCGGCATTTATCCCCTGCGCCCGGACCTGCGGATGGTGGGCTATGCTTTCACCCTGCGCTTTATTCCGGCCCGGGAAGACCTGGCCGATGAACTCTACGACAACACCAAAAACGTCCAGCGCCTGGCCGTGGAAGCCGTCAACCCGGAGGATGTGCTGGTGATCGACGCCCGCAGCGAGACGGGTGCGGCCTCCTTCGGCCACATTTTGGGCACTCGCATCACAGCCCGGGGCGCGGCTGGGCTGGTGACAGACGGTGCACTTCGGGATACACCCGGTTTCCGCCAACTGGAACTGCCCTCCTACATCCGGGCCGCCCACGCCACCACCTCCTTTGTCGTCCACCACCCGGTCGAGATGCAAGTGCCCATCGGCTGCGCGGGGGTGGCTGTGGTTCCCGGCGATGTGCTTGTTGGGGACGGCGAAGGGGTTGTCGTCATTCCCAGCCAGGTGGCCGAATCTGTCGCCCACGCCGCCCACGAGCAGGAAGTCCGCGAACGCTTCTTTCAGGAAAAGATCGCAGGTGGTGCAAGCATCCTGGGCGTCTATCCACCCAATGAAGCTACTTTGGCTGAATTCGAGCAGTGGCGCAAGAAAAACGCAATCTAAATTTCTTGGTGATCTTGGTTTTCTGGAAAAATGCTTAGTATTCAGGCGAAAATAGCCCTGTTTTGCATTTCCGCCAGTTGACGCCTTTTCATTTCTCTGTTATAGTTTGCCCGCAGACAATCACCAGGGTTTTGTCTCAAGACAAAACTCCCCATTTCCTGGTTGATGGAAGCCATCCCATTTTAAGTATCCCCAGAAGTTAGAACGATTAATTTGTCGCTCGCAACAACAGGCACTCTGTTTTGTTGTTGTACTTTCAGACGCTCTCGCGTTTGGTTTTCCCTATCTTTGTTCCATTTGCATGTCTTAAGGAGGCAAACTGTGGACCGAAAGACTCTTTCCCGACGTTCCTTTCTTCGATTGGCTGGCGGGGCTATCGGCGTAACGGCCTTGGCCGCTTGCGCAGCCCCCGCCGCACCTGCCGCCGCCCCCGCTGGTGGTGAAGCTGCCTCTGCCGCTACGGCAGTCCCCGCCGCGGAACCTACGACCCTTTGGGTTCTGCACAAACAGGACTTCCAGCCCGAGTATAACGACTTCATGCGGGCGCACATTGTGCAGTTCGCCGAGTCCAAGGGACTAACCCTGGATGTCAATTTCACGGCTGGCTTCCAGACTGGCGGCGACCTGACAATGATTGCAGCGTCTGTTCAGGCCGGGGATCCCCCCGATGTCTGGATCGACAACGTCAACCCCTTCCAATTGCAGCAGTTGGGCGTGCTGCAACCACTGAGCGACTTGCAGGCAGAAGTAAGCGCCAAGTATGGCGAACCCAATCCCCGGCCCAAGAAGGAAACCTTCCTGGATGGCGAGTATATGGGTGTCACTTTGCACTGCCGCAGCGACGGCGGCTGGGCCCGCAAGGATGTCTTTGAGGCAGCCGGTATCGACGTTGTGAGCCTGCGCACCTACGAGGAACTGCGGGACGCGGCCATGACCATCTCCGATGCTGCTGCCGAAATGTGGGGATGGGGAATCACCGTCAACCGGGGTGGCGACGGCGGCTGGCTGGTCAGCCGAGTTCTCAACGGCTGGGGTGCCACTTGGGCAGACGAAACCGGCACCAAAGTCACCATCGATTCGCCAGAGGCCGTGTCCGCGGTGGAATGGCTGGTAGACACCTATACCAACCCTGCCTGGGAAGCTATGCTGCCTCCCGGTGTATTGAGTTGGACTGACGGCTCGAACAATGAGGCATATCTGGGCGGCAAGGTGGCCTACACCCAGAATGCGGGTACTGTCTACGCCAAAGCGGTGATAGATGGCAACCCGGTGGCTCCGCTGACCGCCTTCGATCCGCCCAAGGGTGGCCCGGTTGTGCAAGACTTCAACGGACTGGGCGGTATGTATATGCACCTGATCAAGGGCGCTAAGAGTGCTACCAGCGGTAAGGAATTGATTCTCAGTTTTACAGAAGAGGATGTACTCAAGGGCCTCTATAAAGCGGCCACAGCCTACGCTGTGCCTGGCTACGATGCCATGTGGGATTGGGAAGAGATCACCAACGAACCCATCTCCGTCGCCCTGCGAGCTGTGGCCCTGGATCCCTCCGCCTGGACTGGCCTCTCCTGGCCTGGCCCAACCACGGCACAGATGGGCGCAGTTGGGACGGCCAGCCTGCACACGGATATTATCGCCAATGTGCTTAATGGTCAGATGACCGCAGCCGAGGCGGTCGCGGATGCTGCCGAGAAGTCTGTTGCCATCTTCAAAGAGTTTGGTGTTGCTGGCGAATAGACGCCGTTAATATGGACCAGTAGGAACATGCCCGGCGCCCGCCCAGTTCGAGCGTCGGGCATGTTCAAATAGTACACAATATCACGATTGCCAGCGCCCAGAGCGACTGGAAAGCCAGAACAGGCAAGGAGAAGGGGATTTATGAGCCAGACGACCCATGTTGGGCCGAGCATCGCCGAAGATCGACAGCGCAGGACGACAAGAACTTACCTGCGCGATCTTCTGGGTCGGGATTGGGAAACGGCCTACGTCTTTGTCCTGCCCACCGTCATTCTACTCGGTGGCCTGATTGCCTATCCATTTCTGAAGGCGCTCTACCTCAGCTTCACCAATACCATCTCGCTCGAGACAGGTCCATTTGTGGGGTTGGCCAATTACACATCACTCTGGGCCGACAGTGTCTTTCGTCAGTCGGTGGGCAACACGGTGGTTTATACGCTCAGTGCCGTCTTCTTCAAATTCTGGTTGGGGCTGTTGGCCGCTATCCTGCTCAATCGGCTCAAACGCTTTCGCGAAATACTCACGGCCCTGGTGCTCCTACCCTGGGTCGTGCCCTCGGTCGTGATTGCCATTACTTGGCGCAATCTGCTGGACCCCATCTACGGCGGCGTTAATCAATTCTTGCTGCAACTTGGACTGATCGATAAAGGCTTCCCCTGGCTGGGAGACTACAGCACGGCCATGCCTTCGGTCATCATGGTCAATATCTGGCAGGGCATTCCTTTTTTTGCTATTATGATGTTGGCTGGTCTCAGTTCCATTGACGCCGAACTCTATGAGGCGGCGCGCATCGACGGTGCCAGCGCCTGGCGGCTCTTCCTGCATGTGACCCTGCCCGGTCTGCGTTATGTGATTATCGTTGCTACGCTCCTCTCCACCATCTGGACCTTCAACGGCTTTACGGATGTCTTCCTACTGACGAATGGTGGTCCAGCTGGCGCCACCCGTGTCTACTCCATCTTGGCCTTCGAATACGCTGTGCAGGCATTTCGCATTGGGCGTGGTGTGGCTGTGGCCATGACAATGGCACCCTTCCTGGGGATAATTATCTTCTTCTTAGGTCAGTATATGTCACCTGGTGGTGCGATCGAGGCGAAGAGCAAGGCAGCAAAGGATGGGATAGGCACTGGGCTGGGTACGCTGATCTCTTGGCCCTTCCGTATGGTTCTGCGACTTGTCCTGGCCTTATTCTGGTTGGTAAACAACGCCGTTGAAACCTTTTTTGACACTCTGGCCCGCAATATGCGCCGTACGACGAATCAGCGCAAGCGGGTCTCCCGCCCCGGCATGGGAATAGGCATCGTTTCCGGGGTCGCACTCACGATTATCTTGCTTTTTGAACTCATCCCCTTTTACTGGGTGTTGATCACTGCCTTCAAAACTACAGTTCAATACACCACCTTTACATCGGTCTTCTGGCCCGATCCTTGGTCCATGGAGCAATTTGAAATCCTCTTTGGTCCGACCCGGGCCTTCGTCCTCTGGTATCAGAACACGATTGTTGTGGCGTTGGTCAGCACTGTGGTCTCTGTCGTGGTGGCCTCTTTGGGTGCCTATGGGCTAACCCGGTTGCGTTGGCGGGGTGCGAATTTCTTTAGCAGCATTGTACTCATCGCCTATCTGATGCCACCCGTACTGATGTTCATCCCCATCTATCAGATATTCAGTACTCTGCGTCTGACCAATAATCTAGTCGGGCTGATGATCGCCTATCCCACATTCTCTTTGCCCTTTGCTACTTGGCTGATGATGGGCTATTACGCCTCCATTCCCCAGGAATTGGAAGAGGCTGCCCTGATCGACGGCTGCAACCACTTTGAGGCTTGGTATCGCATTGTGTTGCCCCTGGCCGCGCCGGCGTTGATGGCTGCTTCTCTCTTTTCCATCACAGGGGCCTGGAAGGAATTCATCTTTGCCTATGTCTTCCTCTCCAAAGAGAGGCTTCTGACCCTTTCGGTCGGGCTAGCCAAGATGATTGTGGGCGACATTTTGCCCTGGGGCCAGTTGATGGCCGCAGCTCTGTTGATGGCTATTCCCGTCGTTATTTTGTATATGTTCGGTCAACGTTTTATGGTGGCTGGTCTGACGGCCGGTGCCGTGAAGGGATAAGGGTTTGGATTGCAAACGCCCACCGCAAAAAAAGAGGGGAGCCACAATGGCTCCCCTCTTTTTTGTTTGGCGACCTTTTATTGAAGGTGACGAGGAATACTACAGTCAATCTTGGGATGCAGGCCAAGAATCAGCCCCTGTTCGTACCAGAGCGGTTCAACCTGGCTGTTCAATAGGAAGGGTGGTGTCCAGTTATCTGGCATCGCAACAGTTGGCTTTACACTCTGCCACATCTATAATATACAAAACTTGATACCCAACCCAAACCGATTCTCTGCACATGACTCACCCTACCCACGAAACCGACATCGAAACCATCCAGCGCCCGGACATCGACCTGCGCACCGCGGGGGAAGAGCCGTGGCTGGTGTTGATCCACAATGACAACGTCACCACCTTCGAGTTTGTCATCGACATCCTCCAGCGCATCTTCCACCTCTCCAAGGAGATCGCCGAGCACATCGCCTGGGAGACCCATACGAAAGATGTCGCGCCGGTGGTGACCAGGCCCAAGTCTGAGGCCGAGCGGCTGGTCGGCCAGGCCCACACCGCGGCCAGAGCCAATGGCTTTCCCTTGACTTTTACAATCGAACCAAAGGAGTGACCGCCTGTGGAGAACCCCCACCCCCGACCCCTCCCCCATTCTAGGGGAGGGGAGCTACACACCCACGACCCTCTGCGACCCCACAGCCACGACCCCAACCCCGCGCCGCCTTCTGCAAGTCCCGATTTCGTTTTGGCTCTGCCCGACGGCAGTCAGCAGAGTGTGACACCTGACGATTTGAGCCGCCTTCCCCAGACAACAGTGCCCAACTGCTATATTGTCAGCACTGGTCACGGCACATCCGGCCCTTTCGCTTTTACCGGTGTGACGCTGGCCGATTTTGTCGGCCATTACTGGACCAGCGAATGGGAACAGACAGAGGTCATCAGCGCCGACGGTTTTGGCGCTCGGCTTTCCGCATCAGAAGTCAACGGGACCACAGCACGTCCGGTTCTGCTGGCCTATGCAATTGACGGTCAGCCAATGGCACGCGCCGCCGGTCTTGTCCGGCTGATTGTTCCCAGCGAGACCGACGACGCGCTCAAGCAAGTGAAATGGGTGGGGGAGATACGAATTCTATGAAACTCATCGGCATTGACGTCGGCGGCACATTCACTGATTTTGTCCTGCTGGAAGACGGCCACATCCGTGTCCACAAATCCCCCACTACCCCGGACGACCAGAGCCGGGGGATCGTCGCTGGACTATCTGAACTTTCGTCCTTCCCTTCTCTCTCGGAAGCCCCTTCCCCCCTCTCCCAGAATGGGGGAGGGGTGGGGGGTGGGGGGCTAATAGTCCACGGCACGACAGCAGCCACGAATGCCCTCCTGGAACGCAAAGGCGCACGAACCGCTCTCCTTACCACTGCCGGTTTCGCCGATGTCATCGAAATCGGACGCCAGAATCGGCCCCATCTCTACGCCCTGCACCAGCAGCGCCCACCTCAATTGGTCCCCGCCGAACTGCGCTACGAAGCAGTCGAGCGCCTGGATGTGGATGGCAATTCACTCATCCCGCTGGACGAAGCCGCGCTGGAAGCGTTGGTCCGGCAGATGGCCGCGGCCCAGCCGGAAAGTGTGGCCGTCGTCTTTCTCTTCTCCTACCGCAACCCGGCCCACGAAGAGCGGGCCGCCGAAATTCTGCGCCGCCACCTGCCCGACGCCACCTTTTCCCTAAGCAGCCACATTCTGCCCGAATACCGGGAGTACGAGCGCACAGCCACGACTGTCGTCAACGCATACGTGCAACCCTTAGCCGAGCGCTATCTGCGCCGACTTTCCGCCGCGCTGGGCGGTATACCCATCCGGGTGATGCAGTCCAACGGCGGCGCGATTGGGATCGACCAGGCCAGCGCAGAACCGGCCCGCCTCGTCCTCAGCGGACCCGCGGGCGGCGTCGTCGGCGCGTTTGCAGCCGCTGCCCAGGCGATGGAAAGCGATGCACCCCACATCATCACCTTCGATATGGGCGGGACCAGCACGGATGTGGCCCTCTGCCCCGGCCAGATTCCCCGTACAGGCGAGAGCGAAATCGCGGGCCTGCCTCTGCGCCTGCCCGTCATCGACATCCACACTGTTGGCGCGGGAGGTGGCAGTCTGGCCACTGTGGACGCGGGGGGTGGGATGCGGGTGGGTCCACAAAGCGCGGGAGCAGTGCCCGGCCCGGTCTGCTATGGACGGGGCGGCACACAGGCGACTGTCACCGACGCCAATCTTGTGCTGGGGCGGCTGGATGGCGGCAATTTCTTGGGTGGAACCGGCGCTGTGGGCTTGGACGGGGAAGCAGCCCTGGCCGCGTTGACCCGCCTGGGAGACGAACTGGGCGGCTATTCGCCCCAGGAAGCCGCGCTCGGCGTCATCCGCATCGCCAACGCCACAATGGAACGCGCCCTGCGCCGGGTCTCTGTAGAGCGGGGCCACGACCCGCGCAACTTTGCCCTCATCCCTTTTGGCGGCGCGGGGCCGCTCCACGCCTGCGATCTGGCGAGCAGTCTGGGCGTACAGAAAATTCTGATTCCCCCCAGCCCCGGTGTACTCAGCGCGCTGGGGCTGCTGATGGCGGATGTGGTCCACGAAAATGCCCAGGCTATTCTGCGCGAGGCAGAGGAATTGGGTGCAAAGATCGACTTTTTGGCCGCCCATTTCGAGCGCTTGGCCGAGCAGAGCCAGGCGGTTCTGACGGCAGAAGGGGTCACCGATCCTCGGCTGGATGGGGCGCTGGATATGCGCTACCGGGGACAGAGCTACGAATTGACTGTGCCGCTTGCCACGCCCATCAGCCGGGAAAGTCTGACGGATGCGGTGGCTGGGTTTCACACACTGCACGAGCAGCGCTACGGCTATGGGATGGCTGACGCAACCGTCGAAGTCGTCACCCTCCGTCTGCGGGGCAGCGGACCCGGCGCGCAGCCCGAATTTCAACGCCAGTCCCTGGGGCCGGCAGATGCGTCACCGGCCTTTTTGGGCGAAAAGCCCGTCTGGTTTCAGCCCGACAGCCCGACGCCCACCGCCACTTATGACCGCAGCCACCTCACTCCCGGCAACCGCTTCACTGGCCCGGCTATCGTCTACCAATTCGACACCACAACCGTCATCCCCCCCGGCTGGGCCGCGCGGGTGGATGGGTGGGGGAATTTGTGGGTGGAGCAGCCAGCGACGGCGGACGGCGGACAGCAGACCCCGGGGTAGGGCACATTCAATGGGTACAGGTGACAGAATGGCGTACAAATTTGAGCAGTTGGATGTTTGGAAACTGGCGCTGGACTATATCGATCTCATTTATGCGTTGGCAAATGAGCTTCCCAAATCGGAAGAATACAATCTTAAAAGTCAACTCACCCGTGCTGCCACCAGTATTTCATTGAATGTCGCAGAAGGTTCGACCGGATTGAGCGACGCCGAACAATCGCGCTTTCTGAGCATTGCCATCCGCTCGCTCATTGAGACGGTCGCCTGTCTGCACATCGTCCACCGGCGTGGCTATTTGGCTGATCCAGAACCCCTACGCGCCGCCTATCGAGCCAGCGAAATCCTCTTTGCGAAATTACAAGCCTTTCGCAAATCACTCAGTTTAGGACAACTGCATGAAGATTCTGCAGATTACCAGACCGATTTTTCCACTCCCTTTTAGATCGACAGATAGAGACACGCCACTTCCCGCTGTCTGCCGTCTGCGGTCCGCCGTCACATCACAGGCATCATTCGATGACAAAACCAGACCCGATTACTCTCGAACTCTACCGCCACCGCTTCGCCGGCATTGCCGAAGAGATGGGCGTGACCCTGCGCCGCACCAGCTACTCGCCTAACATCAAAGAGCGGCTGGACTACTCCTGCGCGCTCTTTGACGGCGCAGGGCAGATGGTAGCCCAGGCCGCGCATATCCCCGTCCACCTGGGCGCGATGCCCGCCAGCGTCGCCGCCGCGCTGGCCGCCTTCGACCCCTGGTCCCCCGGCGATGTGGTACTCCTCAACGACCCCTACGCGGGTGGCTCCCACCTGCCCGACATTACGATGATTTCGCCAGTCTTTTTGCCAGGGGCGAGGGGCGAAACAGATTCGTCGCAACCCGCCCCTCGCCTCTCGCCCCACCCCACCTTCTTCATCGCCAGCCGCGCCCACCACGCGGATGTGGGCGGGATGTCGCCCGGCTCGCTGCCCCTCTCCACAGAAATTTATCAGGAAGGGATTATCATCCCACCGGTGAAGGTCTACGAAGCCGGACAGGTGGTGGAAGGAGTGCTGGGGCTGATTTTGCGCAATGTGCGCACGCCCGACGAGCGGCGGGGTGACCTGGCCGCGCAGCGCGCCGCACACGCAGTGGGGGAGATGCGTCTGCTGGAATTGGTGGAGCGTTTCGGCGCAGAGGAGGTGAGCGCTTATGCGGGCCACCTGCTGGCCTACAGCGAACGGCTGACCCGCGCCGCCATCGGCGGTTGGCCCGATGGAGCGTACACTTTTGAGGATGTGATCGAGTTCGTCCAGCCAGAGGAAGTGACCCTGACACCGATTCGGGTGACGGCGACGATCGACGGCGAGACAATCGCCTTCGACTTCAGCGGCACAGCCGACGCCATCCACGCCTCGCTCAACGCACCCCTGGCTGTTACCCAATCGGCCTGCTATTACGCCGTGCGTGCGTTGACCGAGGGGGGTGGGGGTGAAATCCCTGTGAATAGCGGCTGTTTCGCGCCCGTCACTGTGACCGCGCCCCTCGGCTGTCTGGTCAACGCCCAGCCCCCCTCCGCGGTGGCTGGCGGAAATGTGGAGACCTCCCAGCGGGTGACGGATGTGGTGCTGGGTGCGCTGGCAAAGGCCCTGCCGGATCGGGTGGCCGCGGCGGGCCAGGGCACAATGAACAATTGCACAATGGGTGGCAAACGGGTCGACGGTTCGCCCTGGGCCTACTACGAAACTCTCGGCGGGGGAATGGGCGCGCACCCGGACGGAGACGGATTGAGCGGCGCGCATGTGCATATGTCCAACACCCTCAACACGCCGGTCGAGGCGCTGGAAATGGCCTATCCTCTGCGGCTGGTGCGCTACGAATTGCGCCGGGGCAGCGGTGGAACAGGCCAGCACCGGGGCGGCGACGGGCTGATCCGGGAATACGAACTGATCGGGGAGACGACAGTTACCGTCCTCAGCGAGCGGCGGGTGGTGGGTCCCTGGGGATTGGCGGGAGGAGAAGCGGGTGCAACCGGGCGCAATACACTTATCCACCTGGACGGGCGGGAGGAGGAATTGCTCGGTAAATTCAGCCGCCGCCTGGCCGCCGGCAGCCGACTGCGCATCGAGACGCCCGGCGGCGGTGGATGGGGGAAATAGAGGTATTGGGTATTGGATATTAACGAGCGCACATCTCTAATATCCAATACCCAATACCGTCCTCTACCAGGCATACGCCTCGGGTGCTTCGCCGCCGGGACCGGGCCAGATAGCGTCCAGCCGCGCCAGCGCGTCCGCATCCAATGAAATCTCCAGCGCGCGCAGGCTTTCCTCCAACTGGGCCATTGTGCGGGGGCCGATGATCGGCGCTGTGACCACCGGATTCGCTAGCATCCAGGCCAGGGCCACATCCGCGGGCTTCTCGCCCAACTCGGCGCAGAAGGCTTCGTACTCGGCCAGACTGGCCAGCGTCTGCTCGGACGCCGCGGCCAGACGGCCCTTGGCCCGGTCACCGCTGGCGAATTCGCTGCCCGCCAGCAGTCCGCCGCCCAGGGGACTCCAGGGGATCAGCCCCAGCCCGTACTCCCGGCAAGTGGGGATCAACTCCAACTCAATCATCCGCATATTCAGGCTGTATTTGCTCTGCTCCGAGACCAGCCCCAGAAAGTTGCGCTTTTCCGCGGCGTGTTGGGCCAGACCGATGTGCAGCCCGGCGAAATTGCTGCTGCCCACATAGAGCACTTTGCCCTGCTGCACCAGCAACTCCATCGCCTGCCAGATTTCCTCCCAGGGGGTGTTGCGCTGGACGTGGTGCATCTGGTAGAGGTCGATGTGATCGGTTTTCAGGCGGCGCAGACTGTCCTCGCAGGCCTGGCGGATGTGATAGGCAGAGACGCCCCGATCGTTGACGCCTTCGCCCATCGGACCGAAGACTTTCGTCGCCAGCACAATCTGCTCCCGGCGACCGCCCTGGGCCAGCCAGCGCCCGATCACCTCTTCGGTGAAGCCGTTGCTCACGTCCCGCCCGTAGCGGTTGGCCGTGTCGAAAAAGTTGATGCCCAGTTCCAGCGCCCGATCCATAATGGCGTGGCTGTCGGCTTCGCTGGTGCGTGCGCCAAAATTCATTGTGCCCAGGCACAGGCGACTGACGGAAAGGCCAGTGCGGCCCAAGTTTGTGTATTGCATAGAAATCCTCCGAGTTGTGTGGTGTCGAATATTGGGTGTCAAAGTGTCAGGTGTCGGTACATTCGTCCAATCCGCGTTCCATTTTTCTCACGCCACGGCCAGGGGAATCTCCAGAAAGTTGGGCGGCACAAAGAGGCTGCCTTCGGTCACGCCAGATGGGACGAACCCGGCCAGTTTGCGGCTGAGTTGAGCGGTGGATTGCTCCCCGGCCAGTGTGGCGGCAAAGGCGCGAGTGATCTGCGCCACCTCTTCCCCACTCTCGTGGACAAATTCCAGCCGGTAGTGGCGGATGCCCCCGGCCAGCCAGCCGTCGAGAAAGTGGCTGGCTTCCTGGGCTTCGGCCCCAAAGACAGTATTGCGGCAGCCCACATCCGCCATCACCGGATGCACCCGGCCTTTCTCATCCCGCAGCCCCACCCGGTGCTCCTCGCAGGGATGACCGCAATCTTTATAGCTGGTCCCTGTGGAGAGGAAGCGGGCAAAGACGCAGTGCTCTGTGTGGAAGACGGGCAGGTGCTGATAGGCGATGACTTCCAATTTCTCTGGCCCCACCAGCCGGGCCATCTCGCCCACCTGGGCCGCGTTAAGGTCGTGGGTGGGGGTCAGCCGTTCCAGCCCCATCTCCAGAAAGAGGCGGGCGCTCAGTTCGTTGGCCGCGTTCAGGCTGAAGTCGCCGCTCAGGGATGGGTGTTCTTCTTCCTGCAGGGCGTGGAGCAGACCCGCCGAGCGCACGAGAATCGGCGCACCCAACCGGCGCAGAAAGTTGACGATGCGCTGCTCGTTGGGTTTCAACACCCGAGGCGATGCCACCCGCACGTCGATCCCCGCCGCCTGTACAGCTTCCACCGCCGGTCGCAACCCGTACAAATCCAGATAATCCAGTGTAATACTGGCCGGGCGCACGTCCAGGGCCGCGGCCAACTGCTCCGGGGTGCGGACGAGGAGATGCAGAGAGGGCTGGACGCTGATAAACGCAGATGAACGCTGATTTTTATCTTCTATCTGCGTCAATCTGCGTTTATCAGCGTCCAGCATTTCTTGCGGGTTGTGGACGGGGCCAGCCGGCGGGCGGCTTTGCAGGGCAGAGAGCTGCTCTACAGCGTCCCGGCGCAGTTGGTTGAGCAGAGAGGCTGGGGCGAAGGGTTCGCCTTCCACATCGACGGTTAGCCTGCCCAGGCTGTAGGGCGTATTGCCCAGCCGCCCCAATTGAGCAGCCAGATATTCCTCGTCCAGCGCCCGATTCTGCGCGGGAGCCAGCGGCTCGGCAGAATGGACAGTCACAGTCAGATCGGGGCGGGCGGGCAACGTCCAGCGGGTTTCCAGCCGTGCGCCGACGCGGGCTACCACCGCCACATCCAGCGGCTGTTTGTGAATCGGCCCGGCGTTTTGGGTGAAGGGCCGGGCCGCTTTGTCCACCTCCGGGTCGTGGCTGCGCCAGAGCAGATCGCCCGCCCGGATGCGGCGGAAGTCCAGCGCGCCATTGCCAAAGCGAACCTCCACCTGTCCGCGCTTGCGGGGGACAATTTCGTAGACCCGTCCCCCCTCTTCCTGCTCCTGGGGGCTGCGCCAGTCCGCGGCGTCAAAGACTACCCCGTCGCCGGGCTTCAGCGGCGCAACCTCCGCCACCGACCCATCCGGCGCAAGCACAATCCCATCGCCCAGCACCTCTACCACCCGACCCATCAGCACCCCCCGGTGGCGGGGTGCGCGTCCGTTGACGACTGTCTGGTGATTGGTCCCGCTGACAAAATGGGGGCCGAGACCCCTCGAGTAGACCTGCTCCAGCCGCAATTCGTCGGCGGGGGTGATGGAGAGGGGCAGGCCCGCCCAGGCTTCGTCCACGGCCTGGCGATAAGCCGCGGTGGTCAGGGCCACGTAGTCCGCGTCTTTATAGCGCCCTTCGATTTTGAGCGCGCTGACGCCCAGCTTCACAATCTCCGGTATCTGTTGCAGGGCGTAGAGATCACCGGGGGAGAGCAGGTAGCGGGCGTCGCCCAGAGGACGCAGGCTGCCGTCCACAATCAGTTCGTAGGGCAGACGGCAAGCCTGGGCGCACTGGCCCCGGTTGGCGCTGCGACCGCCCCAGGCTTCGGAGGAAAAGCATTGGCCCGAATAGGAGACGCAGAGCGCGCCGTGGACAAACATTTCCAGTTCGCAGTCGGTCTGGCCACGGATGGCCCGGATGTCATCCAGCGACAGCTCTCTCGCCAGCACCACCCGGCTGACGCCGAAGTTGCGGGCCAGGGCGATCCCCTCGGCGCTGGTAATGCTCATCTGTGTGCTGCCGTGGACTTCCATCCCCGGCGCGATCTGGCGGGCCAGCCGGGCCACGGCCACATCCTGCACAATCACCGCGTCGGCCCCGGCCTGGGCGATCTGGGCCAGGGCATCCACCGCCGCGTCCATTTCGTGGTCAAAGACGAGGGTGTTGAAGGTGACGTAGCCGCGCACGCCCCGGCGATGGAGTGTCTCCATCACAGACGGCAGTTCGTCCAGCACAAAGCCGACTTTGGCACGCGCGGTGAAGTGGGTCAGGCCAAAGTAGACTGCATCCGCGCCGGCTTCGATGGCCGCGTGGAGTTGGGGCCAATGGCCTGCGGGACTCATAATTTCGGGTTTCGGGTAGTTGATCATCTCTCTATTGTACTGTGAAGGGTGGGAAAAACGAAATCGGCCTAATTTTTGCTGTTTGCATAAAACCGTAATCTATAGATAATGAATTCACCGCTGTAAACGGACTGGCGTCCCGTTTCTGTTTTGACGCCTTTTCAAGGAGAAGAGCAATGGAATTGGTAAGTCGTCGTCCATTCAAAAGAGTTGGTCTTTTGCTGCTGATGGGTGTCGCCCTGTTGTTGGTGATAAGCGCGTGCGCTGCCCCAGCTGCGGCCCCGGCTGCCGAACCTCAAGCCGTGGCAGAGACCCCCGTCCCTGTCGCCGAACCGACAGAAGCTCCGGAGGCAGAACCGACCGCGGTTCCCGAACCAGAACCCACCGCGATTCCAGAAGCGGAGCCGACTGCAGCGCCTGAACCGGAAACATCTGCAGGTGATCCAGTGGCCGGGGAATATATCCTTAGCGCGGCCATCGGCTGTGGCTGCCATTTCAACAGGGACGCGGGTGGTCTGGCCGGTGGCAACAAATTTGAAGGTGGTTTCGGTCTGGTCTACTCGCGCAATCTGACCCAGGATGTAACGGGCATTGCTGGCTTGAACGATCAGGAAATTATCGATGCCTTCCGGCTGGGCAAACGGCCTGGCGGCGGCAATCTGGCAGTGGTTATGCCCCGCTTTGCGTCGATGTCTGATGAGGATGCGCTGAATTTGGTCGCCTATTTGCGCAGTCGGCCCGCTCTGGCCAATGAAGTAGCCGATCCCCAATTGACCAGCGAACCGGCTGACTTCACGCCGAATCAGCCACCCCCCGCGGTGGCCCCGACCGAAGGCGCGGCCCGAGGCGGCTATCTGGCCGCGCTTGCCCGCTGTGGCAATTGTCACACCCCGCGCACCGAAACCGGTGGCTTCAACAACGATCTTTTCCTGGCTGGCGCGCCCTATCAGGACACAGTGGCCCCCAATCTGACGCCGGATGAGGCGACCGGGTTGACCTGGACTGAGCAGGAGATTGCCGATTTCCTGGGGACGGGTATCTATTCCGATGGACTGGAAGCCCACGCCGGGATGAAAGGCACAGTCGATCGGGGCCTGGGCAAGCTGACAGAAGCGGATCGGCTGGCGATTGCCGCCTTCCTGAAGACACTGTCACCGATTCAAAACGCACCGGCAGCCCAATAGGTCTGCTTGCCAGAAAGACTCTGGCAGAAAAATCATAGCGAGAAGAAAGGGGGCGAATCATCCGATTCGCCCCCTTGACGTGGTTCATCTGGGCAGTTCGGCATCTTTACAAACCGGTACGAGGAGTAGGCACGCCCACGTGCCGGTCGCAGTCGAGTCACAGCCGCACGTGGGCGTGCTCACTCCTCTCGGTGTGCCTACCCCTATCAAATTGTAAATATCGTTCAATGGCAAAATGAATCACGCCGCCCCCTTTCTTCGTCCGGTGGGTAAAAAAGAGCTTGCGCCCTTGCAGACCTTTCGAGTACACTTGACAATCATTACCGCTTCCCATTTTTGCCACCACCGGAGGAACTCCAATGCAGCCGGTTTCGCCCCACTTCACCCCTATCGATCTGACCGACGCCTACAACTGGGACCGGGAACTGCTCCCCAGCACCCAGGAAACACCAGCCGGTCACGGGCCGCTGCGGGGCAGTCAGTCCTTCAGCGGTATTCCCTTTGCACTGGCCCAGGAAGGCGCGCAGGAGAATGTACTCTGGCTCGACGCTTCGGAGGCCGCTATTCCTCTCCACGACAGCCGCGCCACTTGGCTGATCTTTCTCCACGCAGCCGAGGACAAGCCCACCAACTATCGGCGGGACTTTGCCGACAGCGATGTGGACGGCAACGAACTGGGCGATCACGTGGCGGATTATATTCTGGAATATGCCGACGGCAGCATCCACGAGACGCCCATCCTGCGCCGTTTTGCCATCCAGCAGGGCCGCATCCGCTGGGGAGCCAGCCCCTTTCTGGCTGTTCCTGCCCTGCCCAATCTGGTCATCCCCACCGGGGCAGAGGACGCAGCCCTGGGCCGTCCGGCCCGACCCTATGGCCGGGGCGAAACCCGTGTGGCCGCGGGCCGGGACCGGATAGCCGAGAAGCTCTGGCTCTACGCCTTGCCCAACCCCCACCCGGACAAGCCCATCCGCCGGTTGATTCTGACACCGGTCCAAGAGCGGGCTGTCGTCTATGCAATCACAGCGAGCCAACTGGACGAGCATCCCCTGCGCCCCGGCCTGCGTCGCAAAGTACGGGTGACACTGCCGCCGGACGTAAACCTCAACGCGCTGGGCGAATGTGAGGAACTGTCCATCGATCTGGGCACAGTTATCTCGGCGCGGGCCGTCCTGGAGTATGACCACATGGCCTGGCTGAGTGGGGAAGCGGTGGACGTGCAACCCCAGCGCTCAGAGCGGGAGATCGTCGTGGAATACTCGGCCCATCCCGCAGCTCGGCTGCACATCGGCACAGAGACAGTCTACGATCTGGCCGCGCTGCCGGAAGAGGGAATCGTCGAAGTCCCGCCCGCTTATCGCCCGGTCAACCTGCGGGTGGTGGAAAAGGGCAGCGGGCGACAGGTGGCTGTGCGCATCCACTTGCACGGCAGCCACGGCGAATATCTGCCGCCCAGGGGCCGCCATCGCAAAGTCAACGCCCACTGGTTCGAGGACAACTACGGCGAGTTCGTCAACGGGCGCAACCAGTACAGTTACATCGACGGCCACTGCGAAGTGGACCTGCCCATCGGCGAGGTCTACGTGGAGATCACCAAAGGCTACGAGTGTACGCCCATCCGCACAAAAGTTGTCGTCGGCCCAGAGACCGCCGAACTGACCTTTGAGCTGGAGCGGGTGTTGGATTGGCGGGAGAAGGGCTGGGTCACAGCCGACACCCACGTCCATTTTCTCAGCCCCAGCACAGCGCTGCTAGAAGGCCAGGCCGAAGACGTTCACGTCGTCAATCTGCTCGCCAGCCAGTGGGGCGAGATGTACAGCAACGTCAGCGACTTCGACGGCAGAACGACGCTGGGGGCAAAAGAGTTCGGCGGGGACGGGGAGTTTCTGGTGCGGGTGGGCACGGAAAACCGGATGCAGGTTCTGGGCCACATCTCCCTGCTCGGCTACAGCGGCCAGATGATCCACCCCCTCTGCACCGGCGGCCCGTCGGAGTCCGCGCTGGGCGACGCGCAGGAGGTGGTGATGGCCGAGTGGGCGCAGCGCTGCATCGAGCAGGGCGGGCTGGTGGTTATGCCCCACGCGCCCAATCCCCAGTTGGAGCGGGCCGCGGATATTGTGCTGGGGCTGGTCAACGCCATCGAACTGATGACCTTCAACCCCCACGACGCCCAACTCAATCCCTATGGCATCGCCGACTGGTATCGCTATCAGAATCTGGGCTATCAGGTCCCGCTGGTGGGCGGCTCGGACAAAATGGCCGCGGCGTCCCTGCTGGGCGGGGTGCGCACCTACGCCCATCTGGGCGGGCGGGAATTCTCCTATGAGAATTGGATGGCCGCGGTGCGGGCGGGCAACACTTTTGCCACCGTTGGCCCGTTGGCCGAATTGCTGGTGGAAGGGGTCGCGCCCGGTGGCCAGGTGCGGCTGCCGGCTTCCGGCGGCGACATCAGTATCACCTGGCGGGTGGAGTCCACACGGGTTCCCATCGAAGAGGTGGAAGTGATTGTGGGCGGCCTGGTGGTGGATCAGGTGAAAGTCGGTGGGAATCTGGCAGCGGAGGGGAGTATCCGAATGCCAGCCACCAATTCTACGTGGGTGGCCCTGCGCGTGCGGGGCAGCTATAGCGGCAAGCCGGGCGAGATAGCCGCGCATACCAGTGCCGTGCAGGTACTGGTGGGGGATCAGCCCCTTTTCAATGAGACCGATGCCGACGCGGTGCTCTCCCAAATTGAGGGGTCAATGGCCTATCTGAACGTCCTCGCGCCCCGGCCCGCCGACGCCTCCCGTCTGCGCCAGATGCGAGCCACCCTGGAAGGAGCGCACAACCGGCTCCACCAGCGGATGCACCAGCACGGGGTTTATCACAAACACACGCCGTTGCACAAGCATCGGGAATGACTCAGGCCGGAGATGTCACAGCAACCGCGCATTGATCCTAAAAGTGAAATGCACCCGCTCTTTTTGTGGTTTGAACAATTATCGAATTGGGTTCATACTATAGGGAATGGTATTCAGACACAAGCTGGAGCAGGTGATGACCCCTATACGAATGGCCCAATACGCAACCAAACACGGACACGCCACAGGCAAACTGCTGTCGATGTTGACCAATCCCGATGTGGAGGTCGTCGGCGTCTATGAGCCGGACCCGGAACAACGCGCACGAATGCAGGCGACGGGCAGTCTGCTGCGCAATGTCCACTGGTTTGAGGACAAAGCAGAGATGTTGGATGACCCTTCGATTGTGGCGATTGCCTCCGAAGGGCTGAACAGTGAAAGCCTGGAACAGACCGCTGAGATTGTTGCCGCGGGCAAGCACGTCTGGTATGACAAACCCGCGGGCCAGGACTGGCCCCGCTGGCAGGCGGTGATGGCCGATGCCCAGGCCCAGAAATTGTATGTGCAGATGGGCTATATGCTGCGCTATCACAACGGCTTCCGGCGCATTGCCAACTGGGCAAAATCCGGTCTGCTCGGCGACATCTTTTCTGTGCGCGCCCACATGTCCACGTGGATCAGCGAAGCCCAGCGGGAAGTGATCAGCGAGCACAAAGCGGGGATATTCTACGATCTGGCTGGCCATATGCTGGATCAGGTGGTCTGGCTGCTGGGGCGGCCCACCCGCACCACTGGCTTTTTCCACAACCACGCGGGGATTGTGCCCGCCTTCGCCGACAATACGCTGGGTGTGCTGGAATACGACAAAGCCATTGCTTTTGTGGACATTGCCGCGATGGAACCCCGGCCAATGGCCCGTCGCTTTGAAGTCTACGGCAGCAAAGGCAGCGCGATTCTGCTCGAACCCTTCGAGCCGGGCCACGCCATCCGTCTCTGTCTGGAAGAGGCCGACGGCGGCTATCGCCAGGGAGAGCAGCGCATCCCCATCTCGGCCCAGAGCCGCCAGGAACTCTACGACCGGGAGTTGGAAGCCTTTGTGGCGGTTCTATCGGGCAAGCAACAGCCAGACCGCCCGACTAGCCACGAACTGCTGGTGCAGGAGACACTGCTGCGGACGACGGGGCATATTTCCTAGGGTTATACGTCGTGCGTAGTACGTAAACTGGTACACGCACTGCGCACGACGTCAGAAACCGTCGGGTTATGTGCGTCAAGTTACGTGGCCTTTTTCGTGCAGATTTGCAGATTCCTGGCAATTTGCCAGACAGCCGCTGGCGTGCTATACTTGCATCCATTGTCGGGGCGTAGCGCAGCTCGGTAGCGCGCTTCAATGGGGTTGAAGAGGTCGGAGGTTCAAATCCTCTCGCCCCGACCAACGCAGGTACAAGCAGTTTTTCGCAATATTTGCCACTTCGGTGGGGTGCCGTCGGTAGGATTTTCACTGCGACGGCATTTTTATTGCAAAAAGAGAAAGAGAAGTTCGACTTCTCAGAAGAAGTCGAACTTCTACAAGACGGCAACGACGCCACTTGCGATTAAGCCAATGGCACACGCCATTGGCTTTTTTATGGGAAGACGACGAAGACTTCTATGGACGCCCGCATTGAACACGCCCCCCAGTTGACCGAGCGCGATGTGGCCCTGCTGCATCGGGTGGTGGAGGGGCTTCCCCTGACTGCGGATGTGAGCCGCGCCGATGTACTCCTCTTTTGCCGGTGGGATGCCGAGCAATTGCTCGTCGGCTTTCATGCCGCGCCCCGCTCCATCTCTTCCATTTATGTCAGCGACGCCACAGGACGCATCTACGCGGATGAAGATCATCCGCTGGTTGTGCGTGCCCTGCTTTCCGACCGGGCAGGGACCCAGGCGCGCCAGGTGCTGAGCAGTGGCGCGCCTGTGATCCAGCAGGTCTACCCCATCCACAACGCAGCCAATCGGGTGATCGCCGCGCTGCTGATCGAAACCAATATGATAGAGTCGGAACGCCAGCGCCGCCGGGACAAAAATTTCCGCCGGGCTGTAGGCTGGCTGCAGGGGATGGCTGTGCGGGGTGAGATCGAAATCCCCGAACCGGTCAGCCGTTTTGAATCTCTGGACGGCATTTACGTCGTGGATGAGCGCTCCCACATCTCCTATATGAGCGGCATAGCCACCAACCTTTTCCGCACGATTGGGCTGGCGACAGATATGCGGGGCCAGCACGTCTCTGCCCTGGAAGGCGACGACGCCCAGTTGGTGGACAACGCAATGCAGGCCAATCGCTGCGTGGAGATGCGTCGGGAGAGCGAGGATGGCCGGGTCTGGGTGCGCACGGTGCTGCCCCTGCGTGCGCCGCCCACAAGCTGGCAACGTACTCGCCGCACAATCGACCGCCGTCTGCCCTGGCGACAGGCAGCCGCGCTGGAAACTGTGCCCCAGGTGGACGGCGCGCTGGTGATGGTTCATAACCGCACCGAGGCGGTGCAGACAGAGCGGGAACTCAACGTCAAATCCGCGATGATCCAGGAAGTGCATCACCGGGTCAAGAACAATTTGCAGACAATTGCGGCCATTTTGCGCATCCAGGCCCGGCGCTGTGAGAGCGACGAGGCCCGCCAGCATCTGGGCGATGCAGTCAACCGCATTCTGAGTATGTCGGTGATCCACGAATATCTGAGCCAGGACGAGCAGCGCGCCATCAACATCCGGGACCTCTGTCTGCGCATCAGCGGCCAGGCCCAGCAGGTGGCCGTCAACCCCAACCAACAGGTGCATATTGATGTGACCGGCCCCAACATCCGTCTGCCCGCGGGCCAGGCCACCGCGGCCGCGCTGGTGGTGAACGAACTGCTGCTCAATGCTATTGAGCACGGCTTGCAGGGGCGCAGCCAGGGCAATGTGCTGATCCAACTGGAAGACCTGGGCGACCGGGTGCATCTGCTGGTGGAGGACGACGGCCTGGGCCTGCCTGCGGATTTTCAGCCCACCCAAAGCCGCAGCCTGGGCTTGCAGATTATCAACACCCTCGTCACCGACGATCTGAAGGGGCAGCTAGCCTTTGAAACTGCAAAAACCGCGACAGATGGGGAAGAATCGGAAGACGACTGCCGGGGGACGCGGGTGATCGTCACTTTTCCTAAGCGCTCGGCCATGGCCGAGCCGTCGGTGAGTTAAGCCCACATACACCAACTGACACACAATTTCTATTGTCTCCCTATTGCGTGTGGTAAAATACCTCCCGGATTGGACAATAGGGACCTGCGGTGCAAGAAGGAATCTGCAGAGAATAGTTGAGGAGAGAAACCGTGGAGCGTACACGAATTGTCATTGCTGACGACGAATCACTGATTCGTATGGACCTGCGGGAGATGCTTACCAACCTGGGTTATCTGGTGGTGGGCGACGTGGGGGATGGGCGCAGCGCGGTCAATCTGGCCAAAGAACTGCGGCCTGATATTGTGATTATGGACATCAAAATGCCGGATATGGATGGCATCGAAGCGGCTCGCATCCTGACCGAAGAGCGCATCGCGCCTGTGCTGCTCTTGAGCGCCTACAGCCAGCAGGAATTGGTGACCAAAGCCAGGGAAGCAGGCGTGGCTGGCTATCTGGTCAAGCCCTTCCGGGAGAGCGACCTGACCCCGGCCATCGAAGTCGCGCTCTCCCGCTTTACCGAATTTCGCACCCTGGAACGGGAAGTGGGCGATCTGCGCGAGACCCTGGAAACCCGCAAAATTGTCGAACGGGCCAAGGGTATTCTGATGGAGAGCCAAAGCCTCAACGAGGCCGAAGCTTTCCGGCGCATCCAGAAGATGAGTATGAACAATCGCAAGCCCATGCGCACGGTGGCCGAAGCGATTATCCTGGCCCACCAGGTCGGCGAGCATTGATCTGGAATTAGGACGCTGATTGCGCTGAAAAAGATGATTTACGCAGATTTTATCAGCGCAGATCAATTGTTTCAGCGAAATCAGCGTCCGCTTTGCGCCCCTATCCGTGACTGAGCGGGAACGCTGAATGAAACTCTCTGTGATTATGCCGGTCTACAATGAGCTTGCCACCCTGGAAGAGATTGTGCGTCGGGTGCAGGCGGTGGATTTGACCGTCAACAGCGATGGCTCGAATCCGATTATCGGTGAGCCAGTTGCCCTGGAACGGGAGATCGTCATTGTGGACGACGGCTCCACCGACGGCACCCGGGAGATTCTGGATCGTTGGCAGACCGACGCCCACCCCGACATCCGCATCATTTTCCACGTGAACAACGGCGGCAAAGGCGCGGCCCTGCGCACGGGCTTTGAAGCCGCCACCGGCGATCTGCTGGTCATCCAGGACGCGGATTTGGAGTATGACCCCAGGGATTACATCAAACTGCTGGAGCCGATTCTGGAAGGGCGCACGTCGGTTGTCTACGGCAGCCGCTTTCTGGGCGGTCCCCGCTCCGCCATGAGCCTGGCCCACACCATCGGTAACAAAGGGGTCACACTCCTGACCAATCTGCTCTACGGCACGATTCTCAGCGACATGGAAACCTGCTACAAATGTTTCCGCCGGGATGCGATCGCGGGGATGCCTCTGCGCAGCAAGCGTTTTGAGATCGAGCCGGAACTGACTGCCAAAATCCTCAAACGGGGCCATTCTATCTTCGAAGTCCCCATCAGCTACAATGGCCGGGAATTTCACGAAGGCAAAAAGCTCACCTGGCGGGATGGCTTCAGCGCCATCGCCACGCTGATCAAATACCGCTTCGTGGACTGATGGAAGGCCACGTCTCCCCCCGCCCATTCCCTCTCGTTTTCTCCCCCGCCACCTTTGCCGGGGCGCAAGCCATTCTATTAACTTTGGCAAAACGGCTGGCTCTGCCCGTGCTCTGCCTGGGTGGATTTGCGCTGCGTCTGCATCTGCTCAGCGCCTGGCCCTTGCGGGAAGACGAGGCGATGTACAGCGTCTGGGCGCTCCATCTGTGGCGGGTCGATCCCTGGGCGCTCACCCTCTGGCCGGACAAACCGCCCCTTTTCCTCTGGCTGCTGGGGGGAACCTTCCAGCTTTTTGGCCCATCCGAGGCCGCAGCCCGGCTGCTCAATATCGCCGCCGACACATTGACAATCGGCGTTGTGGCCGCTACGGGTCGTGTTCTGTGGAATCGCCGGGCCGGTATCTTCGCCGGGCTGGCCTATGCCCTCAGCCCCTTCGCCCTCAGCTTCGCACCTACCGCCTACACCGACCCGACTCTCGTCCTGTGGGGAATGCTCGCCCTCTACGCCAGCCTCACCCGTCGCTCCCTCTGGGCCGGACTTTTCCTGGCCGCGGCCATCGCCACCAAACAGCAGGGGCTTCTCTACGCGCCGCTGATTGTGGGCGTGCTTCTTTTAGCCACAAAGACACAAAGAGACGAAGAAGAAAAAGGCAAAAGGCAAAAGGGGAAGGCAAAAGTGTCGGCGCACCACTCCAGCCATTCGTTATTCACAATTCGCTATTCACCCCTTCGACAGGCTCAGGACAGCGCATTCGCTATTTTCCTTCTCGGCTTCGTCCTCCTCACCCTCCCCGTCCTCCTCTGGGACGCGTCCCGCTGGGCCGTGGCGCCTTCGCCCTGGGATTTAAGCGTGCGAAACTATGCCCCGCTCGCCCTGCTTCCGCCAGAAAATTGGTTACCCCGCCTGGCCCAATGGGCGAGTGTAGCGTGGAATCTGGCCGGTAGCTGGTGGGTGGTTGGGTATTGGATATTGGGTATTGGATATTGGGTGGGGACGAGACGACGCCCAATATTCAATATCCAATATCCAATACCGATCATTCTCATCTGGTCAGTTGGTTTCGTCGTTTCACACATCACCACCAGCGTCCAAATCTGGGATCGCTATCTGCTGCCCCTGGCCCCTGTGCTGGCGCTCTTTGTCGGGTGGATTGGGTTGCGCTCCACTTCCCATAGCAGGCGTCGGTTTCAACCGATGCTGGGTTGGTTCGCCGCGGCCATTCTGCCCCTTCTCCTGCTGCCCCCCGCGCTCACCGCAGCCCGCGGCGGCCTGCCCGTGGGCGCAGATCACGGCGACTACGCGGGGCTGAACGAGAGTGTCGCCTGGCTGCGCGCCAATGCGCCGGTGGATGCTATCATCTATCACCGGGACGTGAGCTGGCAGTTGCGCTTTGCCTTTTTCGCGGCCACACCCGACCAGCCCGACGCGTCTGAATTTGAGTTGCGCTGGTTTCCCAACGCGGTCTATCTGGCAGACAACGGGGCCAAAAGCCCGGAACGCCGCAAATTTCTCGTCGAACCCACCTGGGCTGCCGTCGATTCCGCGGCCCAGCGCCTGCAACAGCGGGCCATCGGCTGGCAAGAACGCCTGCGTGCCGGAAACTTCACCCTCTACGAACTGACCAGCCCGCCCTCTGCCCTCTGCGACTGGTGTTTGTGCGTAGAAGCGACAACGGCCACATTCCCCGACTGGTTCGCCAAACCAGCATCTCAGCATCTCAGCATCCCGTCAGGAACGCTGCCATGACCACCCACCACCGCGCCCGCACCTTTCGCGCCCACGCGTCCGCCGCCCTCCTCCTGGCCGTCTTTGTGCTGCTGCTTTTTGCCCGCCTGCTCTTTACAGACCGGGTGCTGGCTAGCGGGGATATCCTGCACTATTTCTACCCCTACCGGGACTACGCGGCCGCGGCCCTGCGGGACGGCCGCATCCCCCTCTGGAATCCGTACATTTTCGGCGGCGCACCCTTTCTCGCCAATCCGCAAGCCGCGGTGCTCTATCCCCTGCACTGGCCGCTGAGTTGGCTGCCTGTGACCGCACAAATCTATTGGAGCGCGGCCCTCCACGCCTGGATTCTGGCTCTGGGCGGCTATGCGCTGATGCGGCGGCTGGGAAGCGGCTGGCTGGCGGGTGTGGTCACTGGGCTGGTACTGGCGGGCAGCGGCTTCTACGGCGGGATGCTCGGTCACCTCAACCAGATGAACGGCGCGGCCTGGCTGCCGTGGCTTCTTTGGGTGGTGACTGGAGACGAGGGACGGCAGACCGCAGACCGCGCAATTCGCAATTCGCAACTCGCGATTCGCACCAGCCTTTTTGCACTGTTCGTTTGTCTGTCGCTGCTGGCTGGGCATACACAAACCGCCTACATCAATCTGTTCGGCGTCGGCGTAATCGGCATTGGGTATTGGATATTGGATATTGGGCGGCGACAACGACACTTCTCAATATCCAATATCCAATACCTACTACCCTTCCTCCTCATCTACGGCATCGGAACCGGCCTTGCTCTCCTCCTCTCCGCCGTGCAACTGCTGCCTACGCTGGAACTGAGCGGGCTTGGGCTGCGCAGCGGTGGACTGAGCTATCAGGAAGTGACCAGCTTCAGTCTGCGCCCGTTGCTGCTGGCGTGGACGCTGCTGCCATCCTACGGTCTGCGGGATTTGAGCGTTGTCTTCGGCACACTGGGCTATACCGAATTCGTGGCTTCGATTGGAACGGTCGGCCTGCTGCTGGCCGCGCTCGGTCTGTGGAAGGGGCGGGGCAGCGATGGCTGGAACAGGCGCGTCTGGTGGATGGGCGTCGGCTTTGCCGTGCTGGGCCTCTTCCTGGCTTTGGGTCGCTGGAACCCGGCCTACTATCTGCTCTACAAATTCGTCCCCGGCTTCGATCTCTTCCGCACCCCCGCTCGCTGGATGATGCTCTATACCCTCGGCGTGGCGATTCTGGCGGGTGAGGGTATTGGGTATTGGGTATTGGGTATTTCGCGCCGTCAACGTCACTTCTCAATATCTAATATCCAATACCCAATACCGGCCCTTTTCACTCTCGCAGTCATTATTCTCCTCTCCGCCGATCTCCTCCTCTCGGCCCTTTCCCTCCCCCATACCCATCCCACCGCGCCCCAGGCCGTCTCCGACGTGCGCACCGCGCCGGCCCATCTGCTCACCGACGGGGAGCGGGTTTTGCACCCCGCCGCGATGGGACGCTTTCTGAGTATGAGCACCATCACTTTTGACCCCGGCGATATGGCCGACTGGCGACGCATTTTTCGCGAGAGCGATCCGCCCCAACTGGACGAGGCCGCTTTCCGTGAATTTGTCATCGCCCTCAAAGCCCAGGAGATTCTGGCCCCCAACCTGCCCCTGCTCTGGCGCATCCCCGCAGCGGACGGCTTCGACGGCGGCGTCCTGCCCCTGGACCGCTACAACCGTTTTCTGGAGCTGTTCATCCCGCCGGACCAGCTCGTGCCCGATGGCCGTCTGCGCGAACAGGTGAAGCGCATCCCGCCCGCGGCCCTGCTCGACCTGATGGACATTCGCTACGTCATCACCGACAAAGTGCAGGACCTCTGGTTCGAGGGCGTCTACTACGACCGGCAGATCGGCGCACAATTAAGCGCAGATCTGCTCCCTCCTCCAGAGTGGGGGAGGGCTGGGGTGGGGGTTTCAGTTGCAGTTGACAGACCTTTTGAAGCCACAGAAATTCGGGTGATCGGTGCGCTGGTTGGGGACTCCGCGGCGCTGGCAGGGCTGGCCGACAAAGCGCTGCCGCTGGTTTCGGTGACGGCATACGCGGGGGGGCAGACGATCCCTTTACACGCCATCACCGGCGGCGGTGGCGCGGGTGCTGACTTTGCCGACAGCCGGTTGGACACTCCGCTGGCTGGCTCCGCTGGCGCAACCGTCGCCTTCCGGGATGTGGACGGCGGCCAGCAGGAGTATCTGGCCCGGCTTCCTCTGGCAGCGCCGACGACGCCTGAGTCGCTCCATTTTTCGCTTCTGTCGGACGCACCGCCGGGAGTGACGGTCACAATTCAGGCAGTAACCCTCTACGACGAGCGCACGGATACTTTCATCCCGCTTCTGCCCAGCGACCGGGGCGACTTCCGGCTGGTGCATAGCGGGGATGTGAAAATTTACGAGCGAATGGATGGGCCGGGGCGGGTTTCGCTGGTTACTTCGGCTCTGGCCGCGGCGGAGCCGGACGACGCGCTGGCCGATTTACAAACAGGCCAACAGACGGTTGTAGAAGCGGCCCCGGCAATAGTGGCCGGGTGGGGGTTGACCGGTGGCACACCCGGCACAGCCCAACTCACTGCCTACGCGCCAGAGCGAATCGCCGTTGCAACAGAAAGCGATAGTCCCGCGCTGCTTGTCCTGCGCGATGCCTTCTATCCGGGCTGGAACGCGACTATCGACGGCGCGCCTGCCGAAATCTACCCGGTAGACGTTCTCTTCCGCGGTGTGGCCCTGCCTGCCGGGGCGCACGAAGTACTCTTCTTCTACGCTCCACCGGCCTGGCGCTGGGGTCGCATTCTGAGCGGTGGGGGAATTGTATTCTGGCTGATACTTCTGGGCTGGGGCTGGTCACGACGGCGCGCGGTGGCTGTGGTATAATCGAGAGGTTCGACTTTTCCGAAAAGTCGAACCTCTGACTCTTTTTGGCAAGCAGGAGGCGTTGTGATCAACCTTTTTAATCGGGTGGTCGCGGTGGTGGTTTGGCTGGCGCTGCTGGCGGGGATCATCTATTTGGCGGTTGCCCCTCTGGGCGTACTCAGTGGCGTAACCGCGCGCACCAGCGCCTTTTCCGAACAGTTGGGCCTGTGGCAGACTGCCAGCCCGACCAATTTTCTGATCGGTCAAATTGCAGTGGGATTGGCCGCGCTTCTGCTTTTTGGAACCCTGCTCTGGGTGGAGCTTTGGCCCAAACGTCGCCGGGGCGTGCGGGTGCTTACCAGCGAAGGCGGCTCTGTGGAACTGGATACCCAAAGCATCGCCCGCCGTCTGGTCTGGCATCTGGACCAACTGGCCGAAGTGATTACCGTCATCCCCGAAGTCAAGGCCCGGGGCAGCGCGGTGGACATTCAACTGGAGATTGAGACGGCCCCGGAGATCGATGTGCCGATGAAGACCGACGAAGTGGTGGAAGTAACCAGAGATATTATCGAGCAGGAGTTGGGGTTGAAGCTGGGCAAGCTGGACGTGCGTATGCGCCACGCGCCCTTCGACGAGGAGTGGGCGGCCTAGCCTGTGGAACAACGACAGCCGACAACTTTGTGGACAGAGGCCCGGCGTCTTTTGGGATTCTTTCGCAGCCTCTTTGCCCGGCTCTTTCCCGTCACCGAAAAAGTGCCTTTGCAGCCGACGCCCCCGCCTTCTACCAGCCCAGCCGCCTCCCAGGAGAGGACAGCTTTTGTGACTTCCAGCGAGCCTTTGCAGCCGACGCCCCCATCCGTCAATGGACAATCCCACCAGCCGATTGCATCGCCAGAAGAGCCACTTCTGGTCGATGAAGATGCGCGGGTAGAGGAAACCGACGAGGTGGAGCCGGATGCGTTGGACGGGGAGGAAATGGATTCAGCCGAAGTCTCTGGAGTAGATGCGGGGAAAGAAGCCGAGCTTCCCCTGCTCTCCACGCTGGAAAGTCTGCTCTTTGTGGCCGACGAGCCGGTGGAGCCGTCCCGGCTGGCCCAAGCATTGCGCCGTCCTGTGGCTGAGGTGAACGCGGCCCTGGCCCAGCTACGCGCCGAATACGAAAGTCACAACCGGGGCGTGCGCGTGCAGGAACGCAACGGCAAAGTCCAGTTGGTGACGAATCCCGCGGCTGCCCAGGCTGTGGAGGATTTTCTCAGCCTGGACCTGACCACCAAACTCAGCGGCCCGGCCCTGGAAACCCTGGCTATCATCGCCTATCGCCAACCCGTCACCCGTGTGCAGATCGAAGCCGTGCGTGGGGTGGACTGTTCGGGAATGGTGCGCAAGTTGGAGCAGCAGGGGCTGGTGGAGGAAGTGGGGCGTCTGGAAACACCGGGGCGACCGATTCTCTACGGCGTCACCGATCTCTTTTTACAGCACTTCGGCCTGACCCATCTGGAGGAGTTGCCCGCCCTGCCGGAGTTGGACGCGGACTCCTTGCGGGCGGTGATGGCGCTGGCGGAGGATGAAGAGTAAACAGTATAGGATACTGATAACTGTTCACTGCTTACTCCGCACAACCGGTTCGCCCTTCGCCAACTCCACCCCCGGATCAAAAACTTCGTTGTAGCGCCTACACGCCCGGATCAGATTCCCCGCGGAGAAGTGACCGCCCGTCCAGAAACGAATTGACGGTTCGCCGCCGCACAGCCGCCGGATGATTTCGTCGTCGGGCATTCCCAGCGCGTCCAGATGGGCCACGTCCCGGCAGAGGGTGAGAAGCTGGCCGATTTTGCCGTGGAGTTCGGGCAGGGGTGTGCGGCGCACGTGGCCGCTGCCGGGGAAGAGTCGCTCCGGGTGCAGGGCGGCCAGCCCGCGCAGGCTGCTGATCGTCCCGAACATCTCGAATTCGGACGACCAGGCCCGGTCTCGCCCACCGATGAAGGCGTCCCCGCTGAAGAGCCAGCGCTGCTTCGGCTCGAAAAAGGCGATGTGATCCCGGCTGTGGCCCGGCGTCTCCACCACACGCAACGAGAAACTGTCGGTCTGGACCCGTAGACCCAACGGCTCGACGGTAGAAACCGCTTTGGGCGCGCCCCACAACAGCCGCCGGTAGAGTTGCTGGCCCAGGCGCTGGGGTTCGGTGATGGTGGGGATTGTGGCTTCGGCAGCCCGGATCGTCGCCTGGGGAAAGCGGCGGTGAAGGGTGTGCAGACCGCCGATGTGGTCCTCGTGGCTGTGGGTGACGACGATCTGCTCCACGCCCAACTGCTCGACAATCTGCACCAGTTCATCGGCCAGACAGGGCGGCCCGCTGTCAATCAGCAGTCCGTCCAGCCAATAGGCCGCGGTCCAATAGAGCGGGCGACCCAGAAGGGTGCGGGCCATACGGATTGCAGTGACGGAGCCGTGGGATTGGAGATCGATCATTTGCGGAGCCAATACAGAAAATATACAAAAACCACAGATGCTGGGTGATGCGTACTGCGTGAGAACTTTCGGGCGATCTCACGCAGGACGCATCACCCAGCATTTCTCACACTTCCCGTCAGTTCCTCCACCACCCACGCCGGTATGCGTGTCATCGCGCCGCTGTTGTCCACACAGATGTGGCTGGTGCTGCCGGTGGCGCAGAGGACGCCGGTGGCGCTGTTGACCACTTCGTAGGAAAATTCCACCTGACGACTGCGCAGGCTGACCAGCCGGGTGATCACCTGCACCGGATCGCCAAAGCGGATGGCTGTGCGGTAGCGGCATTGGACGTCGGTCACTGCGAAGTTGTAGCCTTCGTTGGAAATCTGGGCATAGGGTGTCCCCGCCGCGTCCATCCACGCCACCCGCCCGGCCTCGAACCAGACGATATAGCTGGCGTGATGGACCACGCCCATCAGGTCCGTCTCGGCAAAGCGGACGGTCAGGTCGAGAATGTGCGAAAAAGTCGTTTTCATTGAAACATCGATCTGTGAAATATTCAGCGAACCCGGCGATTGGGAGACGACAGACTGCAGACGACAGACGAACGAAACGCGTGTTCAGGTTCAACCCGTTCGTCTTTCGTCCGCCGTCCGCCGTCATTTCCCCAATTACATATGAATTGGGTGACCCTCGACCGCGTGAGCCGCTTCCATCAACACCTCGCCCAGTGTCGGGTGGGCGTGGACGTTACGGGCAATCTCTGCCGGGGTGATCTCCATCATCTGGGCCAGGCTGATCTCCGGCAGCAGTTCGGTGGCGTCGGGTCCGACGATATGCGCGCCCAGAATTTCGCCATATTTGGCATCGGAGATGAGCTTGACAAAGCCAGTCCGCGCCCCCAATGCCTGGGCTTTGCCGTTGGGCATAAAGGGGAATTTGCCCACTTTGATGTCGTGGCCTTCGGCTTTGGCCTGTGCTTCGGTCAAGCCCATACTGGCAACCTGGGGCTGGCAATAGGTGCAGCGGGGCAGGAAGCGGTAGCGCTCGGCGGGGATGGGCATTGTCTCCACCCCGGCGATAGTCTCTGCGGCCACAATGCCCTGGGCGCTGGCTACGTGGGCCAGGGCCAGCTTGCCCGTACAGTCGCCGATGGCGAAGATGTGCGCCACATTCGTGCGCATCACCTCATCGATCCCCACAAAGCCCCGCTTGTCCGTGTCTACGCCCGTGGCATGCAGGCCCAGTTTGTCGGTGTTGGGACGAATGCCGATCGCCATCAGCACTTTGTCGGCTTCAATCGTCTCCGTCTCGCCGCTCTTCACATTCTTGACGGTGACAGTCACGCCCGCGTCGGTCTTCTCCACCTGCTCCGTGCGCGTGCCGGTCAGCAGACGAATGCCTGCTTTTTTGAAGCTCTTTTCGACTTCAGCACAGACCTCCGCATCTTCCAGGGGCAGAACGGTCTCCATCATCTCCACAATCGTCACGTCCACGCCATAGGTATTGTAGACGTAGCTGAATTCCATCCCAATCGCGCCGGAGCCGACGACGACTAACTTTTTGGGCAGATTCTCCAGCACCAGCGCGTCCCGGTATTGGATCACCCGATCCCCGTCGATCTCCACGCCGGGCAAGGAGGCCGCCCGCGCGCCCGTGGCCAGAATGATATTGGCCGCGCTGACCGTGCGCTCTTCTTTGACTTCAGCGTATTCTGAGCCACCGACGCGGATGCTGTGGGAATTCACAAAGACGCCGTGGCCGTTGATGACGTCGATTTTATTCTTCTTCATCAGAAAAGCTACGCCTTTGGTCTGGCGGTCTACAATCCCCCGGCTGCGGGAGACGGCTTTGCTGAAATCGACGGTCAGGTTTTCAAAGCCGAAACCGAAATCCGCGGCATCGTGCAAAGTTTCCAGCACCTCTGCGTTGTGGATCAGCGCTTTGGTAGGAATGCATCCCCAGTTCAGGCAGACGCCGCCCAGATTTTCCCGCTCCACCACTGCGGTCTTCAGCCCCAATTGGGCCGCCCGGATTGCCGCCACATAGCCCCCCGGTCCACCGCCGAGAACGAGAACGTCGTAGTCGTAATTGTGTGTTGCCACTTGTGCCTCCTATTGCGTACTGCGTACTGCGTATTGCGTAGGTAGTGACGTCGACGGCACGATTGGGAGATGGCGGGATGTGAGAAAAGCCACTGACGAATATTCTGGCAACATCACTACACGCCAACCCGCAAAAAGCACCTGATCAACACTACTTACGCAATACGCAGCACGCAATACATCTGCGAATAATTATCCCCAATTTTCCAACACTTGCACTACTCTCCCCACAAATCCATCCGCCTCTGCGCCGTCGAGAATCCGGTGATCGAAGGAGAAGCTGAGATAACACATCGGGCGGATGACGATAGCGTCGTCGGCGCTGGGCAGCAGGGGGTGCCCGCCGCTGCGCACGACGGGCCGTTTTTCAATTTTGCCGATGCCCAGAATCCCCGCCTGGGGCTGGTTGATGATGGGCGTGCCCAGCAGACTGCCGCTGACGCCGTGATTTGTGACGGTAAATGTGCCGCCCTGCAGCTCGTCCGGGCTGAGTTTGTTGGCCCGTGCCCGCTCGGCCAGGTCATTGACAGCCCGGCTCAGGCCTGCCAGATTCAGTTCGTCTGCGTCCCGGATGACGGGGACGAGCAGCCCATCGGGGACGGCGACAGCAATCCCCACGTGGATGCGCGGATGCAACAACAATCCCTCGGCGGTGAAGGAACTGTTCACCTGGGGATTGGCCCGCAATGCCTCGGCCACAGCGGCCACAAAATAGGGGGTGAAAGTCAGGTCGATGCCTTTGGCCGCGTACGCCGCTTTGTGGGCCTCCCGATGGCGCACCACCGCCGTCATATCCGCCTCGAAAAGTGCCATCACATGCGGGCTGGTACGCACGCTGCGCTCCATATGCTCGGCGATGGCCCGGCGCATGGGAGTCAGGGATTGGAGAGTGGGGACTGGGGACTGGGGGGAGGGCGTCGTCTTCCCAGTCTCCAATCCCTTGTCCCCAGTCCCCAAAAAGTTCTCTACATCCTTCTTCGTCACCCGCCCGTGCAACCCCGTGCCGGTGATGCTGTCCAAGTCCAGGCTGTGTTCCGCGGCCATCCGCGCCACGACAGGGCTGACGAACTCCCGGCCCGTGGGTTTGGGGATTGGGGATTGGGGATTGGGGATTGGAGATTGGGGATTGGGGACTGGGGACTGCTCACTGGTCACTGGGGACTGTTCAGTGCCCACTGACGGCTGTTCAGTGACCACTGCCTCACCCGGCGCGCCGATATAGCCGATGACTGTACCGACCCGTACGGTCTGCCCTTCGCTGGCGGTAATCTGTAGGAGCGTACCCGCCGCGGGCGCGGGGATTTCTGTGTCGATTTTGTCCGTGCTGATCTCCAGCACAATCTCCTGGCGTTCCACCCGTTCGCCGGGCTGCTTCAACCAGCGGGAGACGGTTCCTTCCACAACCGTTTCGCCCAGTTGGGGCATTTTGATGGGGGTGGGCATGGGGTGTGTCCTTTTGCTTCTTCCGTCAATATTTGGTCGAAGAAACGTGAGATCACCGATTGCGCTCACGTTTCACGTTTTGCAGGCTTCAATTGATTCTACTTCAGTTGCTGCTGACTCTCGTCATTCGTTCCCCCAACGTCGGCTCCGCCATCTCGCCCGTATAGTAGAGATAGCGCTTGTCCGCCACTGTGGAGAAACCGCTATGCTGGCCATCCGGTGTCATGGCGACGATATTCATATACTGGCCGACCCGGGGCTGCAACTGTTCGATCTCGGCCAGACACTCCTGGCCCGCTTCGTCCAGGCCCATCCCCATTTTCAGATAGAGAATGAGACTGCGCGCGGTGGAGACCCGGATCGCCAGTTCGCCACTGCCCGTACAGGCCACCGCACCGTAGCGGTTGTCGCAATAGTTGCCCGCACCGATAATCGGCGAATCCCCCACCCGGCCCGGATATTTCCAGGCCAGGCCGCTGGTGCTGACCGCCGAGGCCAAATCGCCGTGGACATCCCGCACTAGATAATTGACAGTGCCGTGGGGAACCCGATCCTCCAGGTGCAGGGGAATGGTCAGTCGGCTGACCAGATGACACAGTTCGTCGCTGGTGAGTTCCACGCCCTTTTCCACAAAGCGTTCCCGCCAGCGCTCCAGCGAAGCCAGGGTGCGCTGATCCGCGGGCTTCTGCCCCAACTCCGCGGCCAGCCGTTCCGCGCCCCGGCCCGTCAGCAGTACGTGGGGCAGTTCTTCCATGACTGCCCGGGCCAGACTGATGACATTGCCGTACTCCTGAACACCGGCCACCGCGCCGGTTTCCAGGGTGCGTCCATTCATCAGACTGGCGTCGAGTTCCACTTGCCCCAATAGATTGGGCAGACCGCTGAAGCCGACCGAATGTTCCTCCGGATCGTCTTCAGTCACCCGCGCGGCCAGCTCCGCGGCGTCGATGGCCGCGCCGCCCCGGCGCAGGAGTTCCATTGCGGCGACCGCGCCAGCCCGGCCATTTTCCGAGGCGACGATGACGGGGGCGACGTGAGAATTGGTGGGCATTGGGATCTTCCCCGTGGGGAGGGAATGATGGGATGATGAGATAATGAACACTACGCCATTATCTCATCATCCCATCATCCGGCCTCCAAAAATTCTTCGATAATCGTTTGTACATTCCCATCCACTTCTTCCCACGCCGCCTCTGCCACTTTGTTCACAGTGACAAAATCCTGCACCAGAAAGACGTTATAGACATTTTCCAGAGCAAAAAGACGGGCTGCCAGTGGGTGGGCGGCTGCTTCCTCCGCTGTGGACGCGTTGAGCGGTCCGGTGAAATGCAGCCCGACAGCAGTGTATTTGTGGGCGTTTGGGTTGGGTGTCGGCTGAATCTGTATTGACATACAGTCAAGTATAGCAGGGAGCGGCAAAGGGTTCAAAAGGGCGTGCGTAGATAGGGCAGAGTCTTTTTGCAAAGACGGATGCAAAGAAGCACGGATAGGGGATAAAGCCATCCATCTTTCTTTGCATCCGTCTTTGCAGGTTCTTCTCGAATTCTGGCTACGGCGCTGTGCAAGCCAATCCCTACGCACAGACCGGATTCTCTGCGTTCCAGCGGTTGAATTTGTCCATCTCAATCGACGCCAGATGATCTCGCGCGTTCTGCCATAGATTGTGCCAGGCCGCGGGGTCCCGCAGTTCTGTCTCCGGGTGCTGGCGGCTGCGGGCCACAAAGCCAGGAAAGGCCGGGCGTCCGGTGGCGTGGCCGATGGGATTGTAGCGGAGGTCAAAGCTCCAGCGCACTTCGTCGCTGCTGTTGGAGAAGGAGGCGTGGACCGTCAGCTTGTGCATAAAGAGGGCGTCGCCCCGTTCCATTGGCATCGCCACTGCTTTGCTGCCCCCCAGCAGTTTGCCGGGAATGCCCAGGCCGATATTTGTCGGGCAGTGGTCGATCAGTCCTTTGCGGTGGCTGCCCGGCCAAACCGACAGGCAGCCGTGCTTGACAGTGGCCCGGGTCAACGGAAACCAGACGGTCAGGATGTTCGAGTTGTCGGCTTCGGGCAGAACGACGCCGTTGTCCTGGTGGACCGGCGTTTTGCCCAACTGTACTCGCCCCTCTTCGTTCTTGGGCGTCAACCGTTCCGGCGGTTTCATCCGCACGTGCTGGACAGGATTCGAGTAGATTTCCGGGCCGATCAGCGACTCCACCGCGTCCAGCAGCCGTTCGTTGCGCAGGGCAGAAAAGACCGCCGGACCCGCCCAGAAAGGGGTATCCGGCTGGACATTGGCCTGGGGCAGGGAGAAGTCGAAATACTGGGCGTGGACCTTCCCGCTTTCCTGATAGACGCGGATCAGCCGTTCGCCGAAGGGCAAATCTTCGTGGGTGCTGCTGATCTCGCCTGCGGCATACAACTCCCCGGCCAAGTGGTCCAGCACGCCCTTATACTCCTCAATAATCGGGTCCAGGTCCTCTTCCGGGTCGAAGAGTCCCCGCACCAGCAAATAACCCTCTTCCTCAAATTGTGCGATCTGCTCGCTGGTCAGTGATCCCATCGGTTGTTCCTCCTTTGATAGTTGATTTGTTGGCTGGTTGATTAGTTGAATGGAGCCGACTCACAATACCCAATCAACTAATCAACCAATCAACCACCTTAATTCGCCGTATCCGCACCCATATTTTCGCCCCGCAGCAGGAAGGCCCGGATGTCGTAGCGGCCTGGGCGGATAGGTTCCAGATGGCCCGACTCCACCATCAGGTCCAGGGGATTGAGCCGGGTCTGCACGGGCATCACAACTTTTTCGTGCATCCGCGCCGATTCGTAGACCGCGTGGATCATCTGGAGTGCTTTGAAGCCATTTTCACCCCGGCCCCGGTGGGTGTCTGTCTTACCTTCCACCCAATCGGCCAGTTCGTCGGCTTGACCAGCGCCCCCTTCCAGCCACTCGAAGCGATTGCCCTGTTCGGCCACTTTGAAGAACTTGCCATCCGGCGCGTGGCGTTGCCACTGACCGCCGGTGTTGGCGTTCATCAGTTGCAGGTCTTCGGTAGTCATATTGATCATCCCGGCTGTGCCAAAGATGAGCGCGCCCTGGAAGTAATTGGGAATCAGATCGCTGAGGATCAGGGCGCGGGGGCCGCTGGCAAATTGGAAGACGGCCATGGCGGCGTCTTCGATGCGGGTGTTGCGTTCGTACTGGTCGGTCTTGCGCTCGATATTGCCCATCACCCACGTACATTCCGGGTCGTCCAGCAGATAGCGGTACATATCCGTCTGGTGGGAGCTGTAGTTGGGCAGCCCCGCGCCGCCAAAGCTCTGGATCAGATGCACGTCACCAATCGCGCCCTCGGCGATCAGATTCTTGGCCAGGGTGTAGGCGGGCAGGAAGCGTCGCTGGTGGGCAATCGCCAGCTTCACGCCGTTGCGCTGGCAGGCGATGAGCATCTGCTCTGCGTTCCCGATCGTGTCCGCCATCGGCTTCTCGCACAGAATTGCCTTCGGGCTGTAGGCAGCCGCGGCGATTGTCCAGGGCGCGTGGCCGCCGTGCCAGACGCAGATGGAGACCACATCCGGGCGCTCCTTCTCCATCATTTCCCGGGCGTCGGTGTAGTGGTTGGGGGTGATGCTGTGGCGCTCGTTCTTCTCGGCCATCGCCGCCGGGTTGACGTCGGCCAGGGCGACGATTTCATAGCGCCCCGAGTTCAAATAACCGGAAATGTGGTTGTTGGCAATGCCGCCGCAGCCAATCACTGCGGCGCGTAGTTTGTCGGCCATTTTTGGTTTTTCCTTCTCTCTTTAGGGGGAGAAAGATATTGGGTATTAGGTATTGGGCAGTGTCACGGTGAGTCATTGCCGACAAATATCTAATACCCAATATCCAATATCTTATACTGCTGTAAATCCGCCATCCACGCACAACACCTGCCCGGTCACCATCCGCGCCGCGGGGGAGGCCAGGTAGACGACTGCGCCTGCGATCTCCTCTGGCTCGGCGATGCGGCCCATTGGCACTTTCTCCAGGTTTTTGGCAAAGGCCGGGTTCTTCACCGCTTCTTCCAGCAGAGGGGTGCGGGTGAAGGTGGGGGCGACCGCGTTGACCGTAATTTTGTTCAGCGCCCACTCCGCGGCCAGGGATCGGGTCATATTGCCCACCGCGCCTTTGGCCGACGCGTAGATAGCGCGCAGAGGGCCGCCCACCACACCGGCCTGGCTGCTAATTGTAATGATGCTGCCCTCGATATCGCGTTCGATCATCGAACGGGCCACACCGGTGGCGATGAAGAATGCGCCTTTGAAGTTCACGTCGGAGATGTAATCGAACTCATCTTCCGTATAGTCCAGGGCCGGTTTGGGGCTGTTGTAGCCCGCGTTGCTCACCAGCACATCGATGCGGCCGTACTCGTCCAGCACCGCCTGTACAAAAGTATTGATGCTGGCGACTTTAGAGACGTCCAGCGGAAAAGCAACCGCCTTCACTCCCAGTTTGCGGCAGTCGGCAGCCGTCGCCTCACACTCGGCCACTGTGCGGCTGCCCAAGGCCAGGTCCGCGCCGAACTGGGCGCAACTTTCAGCAATCGACTTGCCAATCCCCCGCCCCGCGCCGGTGACGATGACGACTTTGCCGGATAGATCAAAACTGACTTGCTTTGTCATAAAAGTATCCTTCTCGTGTGGGACGACGGACGGCAGACGATGGACGAACGAATTGCGGCCTGGTTCGTCTTTCGTCCATCGTCCGTCGTCGATTTTTACGGTAAACTTTTGTCGTGTCCGCTCAGTATCTCCACCCCCGTCTCCGTCACCAGCAGTCCATCTTCCAGGCGCACGCTTGTCACACCGGGGAAGTAGATGCCCGGTTCCAGCATCAGCACCATCCCCGGCTGGATGATCTCCTCGTTGTAGGGGACGATGCGGGCAGCTTCGTGGCCGGTGAGACCGATGCCGTGGCCCGTGTGGTGGGGATAGACTTTGTAGCCGCCCTTCGCCATAAAGTCCCGCACTTTCTGGTCGATCTCCTTGGCCACCGCGCCCGGTTTGATGAGGGAGATGGCGTAAGCCAGGGCTTCCTCGACAAATTTGTGCAGTGTCACCTGTTGGGCCGTCGGTTCACCCGCGTAATAGGTGGCGCAACTGTCGGTCCAGTAGCCGTTGTGGATGACGCTCAGGTCGAGAATAAACGAATCGTTGGCGCGGATTTCCAGATCACCGGGCGGGCCACCGATGTTGTTGGTGGGCCGATGGCCGACGATACAGTCGTTGCCCAATTGCATCCGCTTGCCCGCGGCCTGCTCCACCGCGCTCTGCACGGCTGTCCAAACGTCGATTTCCCGCGCGCCCGCCTGCACCGCAGCCCGCCCCGCCACGTGGCCAATGTCAGTCAGATGGAAGCCCTCGCGGATGGTGGCGATCTCTTCGGCGGTCTTCACCGCGCGCAGGGGTTCCAGCCAGCCGTCGATGGGGGTCAGGTCATAGCCGCCGGGGAGCAGACGACGCATGGCCCACCAGAGATTCAGGGAAAGACTCTGGGTCTCGATGCCGATGACATCCGTATCTTCCAGACCGGATTCGGCCACTTCGGCCAGCAGCCGGGCCAGCTTGCCCGCTTTGTCAATGGGCTGCTGAATCGTATAGCCCAAATAGTCCCGGACTTTGCAGCCCTTCTGCGTGCCAAAGGAGGCCGCCTGGGCAGCAAAGCCATCCTCCACCAGAAGGGTGAAGTCGCCCTGTTCGTACCAGAGCAGGGCCGGATTCTCCGCTGAGCCGCCGGGCACATCCAGCCCGGTGAGCCAGCGCACGCTGAGGGGGCTGGCAAAGAGTGCGTGTTCGATGCCGTCCTGGGCCAGACGGCGAGCGGCGCGTGCCCGTTGTTCGCTGTGCATAGGCGTCTCCTGTGGGGGCCAGAAGTTCGACTTTTCAGAAAAAGTCGAACTTCTTTTATTTCCGTTGAATCCCAGCCTTTACAAAAGCCGGGGCGATCACATCATACGCAGTGGCCGCAGTCTCCAGGGGATCGTAGCTCGCCCGGCGCTGCACCTGAAAACTGATCTCCACCGAGACAACACCTGTGTAGCCGCCCTGCTGCATCGCCTCCAGATAGGCCACGTAATCGAACTCGCCTTCGCCGGGAATCAGATATTCGTAGTTGGGCGTGCGGCCCCGCTCGTCTTTGACGTGGGTGTGGGCGGTGTAGGGGAGCATCTTCGCCACCGATTCTTCGATGGGGATGCCCATCACATTGAAGTGGCTGATGTCGAAGTTGACCCGGATGGCCGGGGAGTTTATCTGGTCCAGCACCTCCGCCATCAAATCCGGGGTTTCGATGGCCGCGCCGATGTGGGGTTCCAGCGCGACGACGACGCCCCGACTGGCCGCGTGTTCGGCAATGGCCCCGGCCCGGTCGATGACTTCGGCCATGCGTGCGGGCAGTTCGCCCGGTTGCCCGCCCACGCCGCTGATGACCACCGGCGGCTTGTCCCCCTGCGTCCACTCGACCGCCAGATCAATTGTCTCTTTGATAGCGGCCAGATGTCCGGCCCAGATGGCCGGGTCCGGCTCCAGCATAGCCGTGTAATAGTTGACCGCGGAGAGGGTCAGCCCGTGACTTTTGATCAGGCCGGGAATGCGCCGCCGCTCGGCTGCATTCATCTTTGCCAGGGCCGTGGAGAAACGGGGCAGGACGACGATCTCCACCGCGTCGTAGCCCAACCCGGCCAGATGGGGAACAGAGACATCAATCGGCACATCGGGCATCGCCCACAACGAATAGCCAAGCAGCATAGGGATTCCTTTACAGAGGATAGAACGCGGATGACGCGGATTAGGCGGATAGCAACGGATTTATCAGCGCTAATCCGTCCTTTCCGCGTCATCCGCGTTCTATTTTTATTCCAGCGCCCGCAGAGGGTCTTCGATCAGCCCGGCCAGCTCGTCCAGGAAGCGTGCCGCGCGTGCGCCATCCACCACCCGGTGATCGCAGGAGAGGGTGAGGGTCAGCATCGGACGCACGGCTGGCTGGCCGTCCACCGCCACCACCCGGTCGGCGATCTTTCCGACAGCCAAAATCGCGGCCTGGGGCGGGTTGACAATCGCGTTGAAGGCGTCCACGCCGAACATTCCCAGATTGCTGATGGTGAATGTGCCGCCGCTCAGGTCGGTCATCGCCAGCTTGCCCGACTGGGCACGTTCCACCAGCCCGATCCGCTGGGCTGCGATCTCCCGCAGCCCCAGCCCTTCGGCGTTGTGCAGCACCGGAACCAGCAGCCCGTCGTCCACCGCCACGGCCAGGCCGAGATTGACTGACGGGTTACCGACGATCTTCCCGTTTATCCAACTGGCGTTGACCCGGGGGTGGCGGGACAGGGCCACCGCTGTCACCTTTACCAGCAGGTCGCTGACGGTAATTTTCACATCCGAACGAGCCAGCGCCTGGGTACGCCAAACCTGCAACGCTCCCGCGTCCACCTCCCGCACCAGATAGAAGTGGGGGACGCTCGTCCAGCTTTCGGTCAGCCGCTGGGCCATCACCTGCCAGCCTCGGGACATCGGAATTTCTGCGCCTGCGGCTTGCGCGGCAACGGTTGTGGGCAGGGGTTGTACCACCGCCGCGGGCTGCCAGGCTTCTACATCCGCGGCCAGCACAGCGCCGTCGGGTCCACTGCCGTTGATGGTGGAAAGTTCCACGCCCTTTTCCTCGGCCAGCCGCCGGGCTTTGGGCGAAGCGAGGACTTTCCCCGGTGCAGCCGCGGACTGCTGGCTTTCCAGATAGGCTGCCACATCCTCTTTCTGGATGCGCCCGCCTTTAGCGGGAATCGCGGCCAGATCGACGCCATGTTCCGCGGCCATGCGCGCCGCGACCGGACTGACAGTGACAGCCCCACTTCCGCTGGGCGGCTGGGGCGAGGGGGCTGCTTTCTCCTGGGGCGGCGGCGCGGATTCAACCGGGGCCTTTTTGCTGACTTTGGCAGCGGGAACCGATTCCCCCTCGGCCAGAATGTACGCAATCACCTGGCCCACGGGTACGTCGTCGCCAGCTTTGGCAAGCACGCCAGCCAGCACACCGCTGGCTGTGGCCACAATTGTCTCATCCACTTTGTCAGTGGCGACTTCCATCAGCGGCTCACCGGCCTTGACGGTCGCCCCTTCCTCTACAAACCAGCGCAGTAGTTCGCCGGTTTCCTGGGCCATCCCCAGGGCGGGCATAATGACTTCTTTGGCCATTTTAGTTTCTCCCACACAACATTTTTGCCATCTCCACCACCTGCTCCGCGGTGGGGATCGTGCGATCCTCCAGCGCGGGGGAGAAAGGGATCGGCACGTGCATCGCGCCCATGCGCTTGACCGGCGCGTCCAGCCAATAGAAGGCCCCGTCGGCGATGACCGACGCCATCTCACCGGTGACGCCGTATTCCTGATAGCCTTCGTCGATGACGATTACCCGGCTGGTCTTCTTGGCCGAGGCGATGAGTGTTTCGGCGTCCAAGGGGGCAGTCGTGCGCGGGTCCACCACTTCGGCGCTGATGCCGATCTCCGCCAGCTTCTCGGCTGCGGACAGCGCCACATAGACCATCGAACTGGTCGCCACAAGTGTGATGTCCTCGCCCGTGCGCTTCACTTCGGCCACGCCCAGGGGAATAATATAGTCTTCTTCCGGGACCGGCCCTTTGATCGGGTAAGACAGTTTGTCCTCGTAGATCACTACGGGGTTCTCGTCACGAATGGCCGCCTTCATCAGCCCTTTGGCGTCGTAGGGGGTGGCGGGGATGGCAACTTTCAGCCCCGGCACGTGGCTGAGCCAGGCGTGGAGGGATTGGCTGTGCTGGGCCGCGGAGCGCCGGGACGCGCCCATTGTGGTGCGCAGAACCATCGGCACTTTCAGCTTGCCACCGGACATATAGTGGATTTTGGCGGCCTGATTGACCATCTGGTCCATCACCAGCGTCGTAAAGTCGCCAAACATAATATCCACAATCGGGCGCATGCCAGTCATCGCCGCGCCCACGCCTATGCCGGCGATGCCCGCTTCGGAGATGGGCGAGTCGATGATACGCTCCGGCCCGAATTCATCGACCAGGCCGAGCAAAACTTTGAAGGGTGTGCCCGCCTCGGCCACATCTTCGCCGACGACGAAAATGAGTGGGTCCCGGCGCATCTCTTCGGCAATGGCCTCGTTGATGGCCTGGCCGAAGGTGAGCTGGCGTACACCCGGCGCGGCGACTGAGTGGCTAATCGTTGGGTTAGGCGAAGACATGGCTGGTCACCTCATCGGGGCTGGGGTAGGGGGCATTGAGGGCGAAATCGACCGCGGCCTGGACATCGCCAGTGACCGTCGCTTCCAGTTGGTCGATGACCTGCTGCTCGACATTGTTTTCTGTCAGCCAGTCGGCCAGCAGACTCAGGGGGTCCCGCTCGGCCTTCCATTCGGCCTCTTCTTCCGGGCTGCGGTAGTAGGCCCGGTTGATGTCGCCCACGTGATGGCCGTGGAAGCGGTAGGTGTGGCAGAGCAGAACGCTGGGACCGTCACCCCGGCGGGCACGGGCCACCAGTTCGGCGGTGGCGGCCATCACCGCTTTCACATCCTGACCGTCCACTTCCACCGCATGCAGGCCAAATCCTGCGGCACGGGTGAGCACATCGCCCGCGGCGGTCTCGGTGTGGTGGGTGTATTCGCCGTAGAGGTTATGCTCGACGACATAAATCACCGGCAGTTTCCAGAGCGCGGCCATATTGGCAACTTCGTAGAAGAGGCCCTGGCCCAGCGCGCCGTCGCCAAAGAAGCAGACGGCCACCTGGCCGCTCTTGCGCATTTTGATGGAGAGGGCCGCGCCGGTCGCGATGCCCGCGCTGCCGCCCACAATCGCGTTGGCGCCCAGATTGCCGGTTTCCTGGTCGGCGATGTGCATGGAGCCGCCTTTGCCCCGGCAATAGCCCGCCTCTTTGCCCAGCAACTCGGCAAACATCCGGTCCACCGCCGCGCCTTTGGCCAGACAGTGGCCGTGGCCCCGGTGGGTGCTGGTGATGTAATCGTCCCGGTTGAGGGCCTCACAGACGCCCACAGCCACGGCCTCTTCTCCGCTGTAGAGATGGGCCAGGCCAGGCATTTTGGCGCCCAGATAGAGTTCATTCGTCGCGTTCTCGAACGCGCGAATTTTGTACATCTGTTCGTAGACGTGGAGCCACTGCTCGGTGTCTACAGGGGGATTTTCTGCCACTTCTTTTCTCCTGTTGATTGACGGCGGACGCCAGATGGCGAACCGTATAGGTGACTGTTATAGTTGACCAACCGGCATAAAGCCGTGCTGGTCCCGGTGATATTGGGAATCGAAGCGCTGGTTGCTCTTGAACCACTCGTGGCGGCCATCGGTGGCCTCTTCGTAGACCGCGGCCAACAGCCGTTCCTGCTCCTCGGCGGGCATAGGTGTGAAGCTGCGGGCGATCTCCACGTCCTGCTGCAAGTTTTCCATCGATTCGATGCCGCAGACGAGGGTACTGACCGGCTGGGAAAGGGTGTAGCGGCGGCACTGCTGTGCGGTCAGGCCGAGTGAAGTGATCATTTGCCCAGCCCCGCCCAGACTCTTCATGGCAATGACGCCGATACCCCGACGAACCACTTCCGGCAGAAACTCCTTCTGAAAGCTGCGGTAGTGGGCGTCGGGGACGTTGACCGGGAACTGGCAGGTGTCCCAGGCAAAGTCCTGGTCCAGCATCTTCTGGAGAATGTGGGGAGACTTGTGGCCGGTGAAGCCGATGAAGCGAATTTTGCCTGCCTGGCGCGCGGCCAGGGCGGATTCGATGGCTCCCTCGGCCCGGAAAATCCATTCGGGGTCGTTGTCGTAGTTGACCTCGTGGAACTGCCAGACATCGATTACATCGGTTTGCAGGCGGCGCAGGCTGTCGTGCAACTGCTCATCCGCGGCCTTGCGATCCCGTGCGCAGACTTTTGTCATCAGCGTCACTTTGTCCCGGCGACCTGCGAGCGCGATGCCCATGCGCCGTTCCGATTCCCCGTCGTGATACTCCCAGGCCGTGTCCATAAAGTCCACGCCAGCGTCAATGGCGGCGTGGACCAGCGCTACCGACCCCTGCTCGTCCAGATGGGGGCGGACGTAATGGCCGCCTCCAAAGCCGATAATCGACACTTTCAAGCCGGTTTTGCCCAACTCACGGATGGGCAACCCGGCGCTGTTTCGTTCAATTTCTTGCGTCATTGTTCTTCCTTCGCTGCTGTTTCGATAGTGGCAGTCAGACTCACAACTTCATCCGCACAATTTGCAACTCGCCCCTGGCAGCTCACCCTACCAGTGCATCACCCAGCCGCCGTCCACACTGAGCACCTGGCCGGTGACATTGCGGGCGTGCTGCGAGGCCAGATAGGCCGCATACGCGCCGATCTCTTCCGGGTCCACCATCCTGCCCAGGGGAGCCAGACGCTTGATTTTCGTGTCGCACCACTCCTCGTAGGTGGGCCGCTCGTTTTCGGGCATCCCTGCGGTGGCCAGGGCGTAGACCTTCTGCTGCAAGGGCGTGTGTACCATTCCCGGCGCGATGGCGTTGGCCCGGATGTTGTAGGGGGCGAAGTCTTTGGCCGCACACTGGGTAAAGTTGACAATCGCCGCCTTGGACGCGCTGTAGGGCGGGTCGGTCTGGGAGCCGGTCAAGCCGGCCACGGACGAGAAAAAGAGGAATGTGCCGGTGCGTCGCTCGATCATCGGCGCATAGAAGGCGTGGGCGGTGTTGACCACCCCCTGCACATTGACGGTGTAGACCCGTGTCCAGTCGCTCGGCTCCAGATTCCAGAAGGGGAAGCCCCCTTTGCCGGAGTCAATGCCGACGGTCACGACGACGTGCGCTACCGGCCCCAGTTCGCTTTCGATGCGGGCCGCGGCGGCTTGCAGCGCTGGATAGTCGGTCACATCCACCACAACGGGCAGGCTGTCCGGGCCGAGTTCAGCGGCCACTGCGGCCACATCCGGGCTGCGATCCACCACCGCCACTTTCGCGCCCTCGGCCGCGAAGGAGTGAGCAATCGCTTTGCCGATGCCATTTGCGCCGCCCACGACGACGGCCACTTGGCCGCGTAATCCTAAGTCCATACAAAACTCCTTGGGAGAGAAGATTTTTAACGCAAAGTCGCAGAGATGCAAAGACGCGGAGGAGTTCTTCCTTTGCGCCTTTGCTGCTTTGCATCTTTGCGTTAAGTTCTGAACACGGGCGCGATCTCACGCATAAACAATTCCATCCCGTCGTCCTCCGGCGCATCCATAAACCAGAGCATAAAGTGGCTGACGCCCGCGTCCACATACGCCTGCATCTGCGCGGTGACTTCGTCCGGTGTGCCCAGCAGATAGCCTTTGGTCAGATTCTCCGGCAGAGTGTCGGTTGCGCCGGAAAGATATGCAGCCAGTTCGGCGGTGGGAGGCGTATTGGGCGCGAGGTCGGCCATTGCCTGCAACTTGCGGCGCAGGCTGGCCCGGTCTGGCGCGACGAGAATCTGCGTCTCATAGCTGCGGGTGATCTCCGAAAAATCCCGCCCAATCGCAGCGCAGGCCGCTGAGAGTGCCGCCAGTCGTACTTTCATTTCCGCTAATCCGACGGGCACACTGTTCCATCCCTGGCCCAGCCGGGCGCAGGCGGCGAGAGTGTCTGGGTGGGCCTCGCCAAACCAGATGGGCGGATGGGGTTGCTGTGCGGGCAGGGGTGTGCAGGTGGCATTTTCCACCCGATAGAATTGGCCTTCAAATGTGACCGGCTCTGCCGATCTCCACAACGCCAATGCCAATTCCACCCCTTCCACTGTGCGGGCGATGCGCTCAGATGGTTCTTCGGGGTAGGGCAGATTGTAGGCCAAATGCTCGGCCTTGCCAAAGGCGGGGTCGGCGAAAAAGATATAGCGTCCACCGCTGATTTGGTCCAGGGTCGCCATCATTTTGGCGGCCAGCGCGGGTTGGCGGAAGAAGTGGGCCTGATGGATCATTCCCAGCCCGGCCCGGCTGGTGCTGCCTGCCAACGCGGCCAGAGTTGTCCAGCCTTCCAGAATCGCGTTCTCCTGGCCCAGCATCAAATGATCCGCCACCCACAGATCGTCGAAGCCCAGTTCCTCGGCTCGCTGACCCGTGTGTAGCGTTGTGGCCGCGTCGAGGCGGGGATAGTTGGGTGTGCGGAAGTGGTGCACACCGGGGGCGGCAAAGATGGGCAGACAGAAACCGAAGCGGATTGCAGACTGGTGTTCCACGGGAAGGGGTGTCCTGTGTCAGTGTAGGGCGGAAAGGTATTCCGCCCGGCGTGGAGCGGAATACCTTTCCGCCCTACAGATGGTATCAATTCTACCCGACAAGACAACAGGATGGCAAGGCGACTTTGCGGTCGCGCTTGCCATCCTGTGATTAAACAACTGCTTTCCCAATCAACTGCGTTCTTACGTGGTGCGTGGTGCGTGAACCAGTACCGCCGATCTCCCGAGTTCCGTTTCACTTCTCAACAAGAAATCTTGACTCGTCGATTCAGCACCACTACTTCTTTACGCATCACGCACTACGCATCACGCACTACGCATCACGCCCGTCATTCCCCCGCGTCCGTGAAGAAGAAGGTGGAGGGGCGGCTGATGTTGGGTGTCTGCCCGGCCTGGATGTTGAACTGGCGGGAAGGCAGGTTGCCCATATTGTTCTTGGCCACACGCACGCCCATAAAGGCGCCAGACTGGCCGACCGTACCGATGGTCCATACTTCGTCGGTGATGATCTTCCAGATTTCCTGGCCGATGGCAATGCGTTCGTCCGGTGTGGCTTTCAGACCGGTGGAGAACATATCCAGCACCTTCGCCACCGAGCCATCCGGGTCCGGCGCAACGCCAGCCGTGCCTCCGGAGGAGTACCAGTCGCCGTAGCCGGGGCCTGTGCCCGAAGTGCTATTGATGGGCAAGGCGTGATAGGGGTACAGATAAAGTTCGTCAGTGCCGTCATTTTGCCAGAGGAACATTTGGAGATCGTTGGAAGCCCGGCGACTTTCTACCAAAGTACGCTCTTGCTCAACTACGTTCACGAAAATACCAATCTTGGCCCAATTTTCCTTGATCATTTCCGCAATGGCGGTGAACTGGATGAACTGAGCTGCGATGGGGTTCATCTCCAGAATCAGCCGTTCACCGTTGTCGGTGCGCAGACGATAGCCATCGGCGTCCTTCTCGGTCAGACCGATGGCGTCCAGCATTTCGTTGGCTTTGGCCACGTCCAGGGTGGACCAGAGTTGGCGGTATTCGGGGCCGGGGTTGAAGGGCGAACTTTCCGCCACTACCGCGGAGCCGGGCTTACCGATGCCCAGGAAGATGACTTCGTTGATGGCATCCCGGTCGATACCCAGTGAGAGCGCTCGGCGGAAGTCAACATTCTGCAGCCACTTTGCGATTTCGTCGTCGCCCCGGTAGCTCTGGTTGATCTGCATACCTGCATCTGCACCGTGCTGCGCAGGATCCAATGCAACTGTGTAGTCGCCAGCCTGCGCATTTTCCAGCAACACAGGCAGGTTGGCCAGCGCAATGTGGCGAGCCTGGTAGTCGTACTCACCGGCGATGGCGCGCAGGTTGAGAACATCCAGACTCTCGGCCAGGGTCATGCTGATGCGGTCGATGTAGGGCAGTTGATTGCCGTCTGTGTCCACGCCGAAGTAGTAGGGGTTGCGCACAAGTACCCAGTTGTCGGTAGTGATGGGCACTTCGGTTTTCCAGGGGGTGATGACAGGCAGGTCTGGGTTACGCTGCCAGGTATTCTTGTCTTTGAATAGATTCACCCAGTTGTCAAAGCCCTCTGCCGCCACCAGCGCGTCCAGATCTGCCTGGTCCACAAAATCCGGGTGGAACTGCTGCAAGTAATGGGCCGGAGCCATGCCGCCCATGCTGACGTTGCCATAGATAGCGTTGCCACCAAAGACATTCACCGAACTGCCCAGTACTTCCAGAAAGAGGCTGTTGGCGAAGGAGAAGCTGAACTTCAGCGTGTAGTCGTCCACGGCTTCCATATTGGCACCCTCATCAATATTGAAAAAGGGCGAGCGCACAGGGACCAGTTCAGCATTCTTGTACATATGCTCAAACCAGAACATATAATCGGCGGTGGTCAGGGGCGAACCATCGGACCATTTGGCCCCTTCGCGCAGATGGATGGTGATTTCCGTGCCGTCTTCGCTGACTTCCCAACTCTTGGCGACGTTGGGGGTCATCTCCGGGAAGCCGTCAGATTTCCAGAAGAGCAGGCGGTCGCCGCCAGCCACGCGCTGGCCGTTCTGGCCGTCGCCAGGGCCGGTGAAGCCTCGATGCCAGGTGCCGCCATACTTGCCGATTTCATGCACAGGCGCAATCACCAGCACATCGTTGGCAACGGGCAGGCGGTCGGCCAGGGCAGGCAGTGTGCCCGCTGTCGCCATCTCGGCCAGCATAGGCGCTTCGGCAAAGCTGGTGGGGAAGGCAGCTTCATCGGTGATGATCTGCGGGCCTTCGATCTCGCCGATGAGCGAGGAGCCGAGAGCTTCTTCTTCGGCAGGTTCTTCAGCCGCTGGTGCAGCCGCCTCTTCAGCGGCAGGCTCGGCTGTTGCCTCTTCAGCCGCGGGTGCAGCCGCTTCTTCGGCCGCGGGCGCGGCTTCTTCGGCGGCAGGTGCGGGATCACTGCTGCCACAGGCGGCCAGCACCAGGGCAGCCACGAGGAATAGGGCCAGCAAAAAGGCTTTTGACGAAGCCTTTCCCGGCAGTTTGCGTGCGGTCATTGGGGTTCCCTCCTTGGGGTGTGAATTGTGCCGCTGTGCGGCTTGGACAGAGATATGTGACCGGATATGTGAACTTCGCCAATCCACATCTGTCGTTAGCCCAGAAATGGATTGGGGTGATGGGCAAAATAACCGTTTGTTGATGCTAGTTGGGAGGCAATGGCGTAAAATGCATGCGCAGGGCCTGGCGCGCAGCTTCTATATCTTTGGCACGCAGGGCCAGGACGATCATCCGATGCTGCATTTCCAATGTGTCCAACCGGCGACCGATGGCGACTTCAGGAGAAAAGATGCGCATCCGGTCAAAGTATTGATTGATCAGCGTAGCAAATTTGATGATTACCGGGTTGTGGGTGGCCCGGATCAAATGCAGATGAAATTCCCGATCTTCTCTTAAGACTGCACGGCCGTCGGCCACACGCCGGGCCATCCGATCCACCAACCCATCCAGCACCGAAAAGTCGTCGTCGGCCAGCCCTTGCACAACCCACTCGACTGCCCCCACTTCCAAAGCGATCCGGGCCTGAAACAGTTCGTGCAGGGATGCGTTGAGTTCGTGGATATCATCCGGTGAAGAAAGTGTGTCGGGGCGATTGGTCAGAATCATCCCCACGCCGACCTGGCGTTGGATCGTCCCCTCTGATTCCAGTTGGGCCAGCGCGCCGCGCACAACTGTCCGACTGACTTCCAGCAGTTCGCTGAATTTCCGTTCCGATGGGAGTCGGTCGCCCACCACTACCCCGTTGCGCAGAATATAGCGCACAATTACCTGGTATACTTGATCGGCAAGGGTTTCTCTGGATAGCGGGTTGAGGAATATTTCGTCTTCAGAAACATTCATAACGGGTGGGGAGACGGGTTTTGCTAATTTGCCGCAATGGGTTGATTCAGTAGGGTGGGGCAACCCGGCAAGGCTGGTCTATATTGTAGACCATTGATAATGGAGCAAATATACCACGCCTTGAATAGGCTGTCAACCGCCGTTTTTGAGCCTTTTAGAGCAAACGGTCCCTTTCTGAATTTGCCTCACTGCCCAGGTTATGATACCATTTCGTTTTGTGATTATTATCGACTGGTCTGTGCGTGGGCGGTGCGCCTCGGAAGTCAGCCAGTTGTTCTGAGTCCAACCCAAGAGGCGGTGAACCCATGACCAATGCATTGATGGAATCTTTGAAGCCAGAAGCCAATCCGAACATGCCAGAGATTGATGCAGGCGACACAGTGCGTGTGCATCAGCGCATCACCGAAGGCCGCAACGAGCGTATTCAGGTCTTCCAGGGCATTGTAATCGCCAAGCACGGCGGTTCCAGCCCCAGCGCCACCTACACTGTGCGCCGCACCGGAACCCACGGCGTGGGCGTCGAGCGCACATTCCCTCTCTACAGCAAAGCTGTGGAAAAGGTGGAAGTGCTGCGCAAGGCCAAAGTGCGCCGGGCACAGCTCTACTACCTGCGCGATTTGCAGGGCAAGGCCGCCCGCCTGAAGGAAAAGCGCTTTATCAGCGTGTAGTTTTCTTCAGCACGAAATGTGTGAAATCAGAAGCACCGACAAACCGTCGGTGCTTTTTGTATTGGGGATCGGATTCCGGGCGAGCCGATTTTTCCTTTGGCACAAAAAGTCGTATGATATCCCGCATGCACATTCTCCGCCTCTTCGCCGTCTACCTGCGCCTGGGACTCCTGGGCGAAATGGAATACCGGGCCAACTTCTGGATCAATCTGCTCCAGTCCTTTTTGGAATTGGGCGTGGCTCTGGCCGGGCTGGCGGTCGTTTTCGATCACACGGACACCCTGGGCGGCTGGAAGCCGGAAGAACTGCTGGCTCTGGTCGGCGTCTATTTTCTGATCGCGGGGATGATCCGCTCGCTGGTCCAGCCCTCAATGCAACTCTTTATGGAGGATATCCGCAAAGGGACGCTCGATTTCAAGCTAACCAAACCGGAAGACGGCCAGTTGCTAGTCAGCATCCAGCGGGTGGAAATCTGGCGGCTGGTGGATGCTGTGGTGGGAGTGGTTGTGCTGGCCATCGCGCTCTCCCGCATGGGCACGCAGATCGGCCTGGGCGACGCGCTGGCCTTTGGGGTGACACTCATCGCGGGCGCACTGATCGTCTACAGCTTCTATATGATTCTGGCGACCTGTGCCTTCTGGTTTGTGAAGGTGGAGAACATTCTGAACATTTTCCAGTCGATGTACCAGGCAGGCCGCTGGCCGGTGACGATCTACCCGCCCTGGCTGCGCTGGATTCTGACGTTTCTGATTCCCGTGGCCTTTGCCACCACTGTGCCTGCATCGGCCTTCACCGGGCGCATCGAAGCTACCCTTCTGCTGAGCGCAGTCGGTCTGGCTGTACTTCTGCTGATCGCTGCCCGGCTCTTCTGGCGCTACGGGATTCGCTTCTATTCCGGCGCGTCGGCGTAAAAAATGATAGTGGGATGATGAGATGATGGGGGTACGCGTACCCTCATCATCCCAGCCCAAATCAATCACTCAAACCTGTGAAACAAACTTATGCACATTCTCCTCACTTCCGCTGCATCGCCTCTCTCCCAAAGTCTGGTTGACCAGTTGGCGCCAGCCTATTCCTTGCGTCTGACCGAACGGCAAATGATGAAATCCGAACACGAATTTGTCCTGGCCGATCTGGGCCACGACGCTTCCACGAACCTGCTGGTGCGGGGGATGGACGCGGTGATCCACGTGGACACAATGCCGACAGAGACAGACACGGGCGCGCAGATCGACCAGTCCTCCCGCTGCACGTACAATCTGCTGATGGCCGCGGCAGGGGAAGGGGTGAAACGGGTGGTCTACATCAGCACGCTGGAACTGATGGCAGCCTACGACGGCTATCTCTACGACACCCGCTGGCGTCCCCAGCCCACGACTGCGCCGTCAACGCTGACGAAGTTTCTGGGCGAATCCACCTGCAAAGAGTTCGCCCGCGAGGGCAAAGTGGCTGTGACTGTCTTGCGCCTGGCCGCGGAGGCGTCGCCCGAAAGCATCGTCGGCGCTATCGCCGATGCCCTGACCGACGAACAACCCGTCTGGCAGATCGTCCACGTCGAGTAGAAGTTCGACTTTTCTAAAAAGTCGAACTTCTGAGTCCGCACATTCTGAAATCTATAGCCAATCCTTTTGGAGTCTTCTATGAACGTTCTCATTCTTGGCGGTGTGGGTATGCTTGGCCCGTATGTGGCCCGCCACCTGGCCCCCCACCACAACCTGCGCATCACCGACGTGACACCGCCCGCCGATCCCCTGCCCGGCGAATTCCGGCTGGTGGATGCGGGAAATCGGGAGCAGGTGCTGGCCGCGGCGGAAGGGATGGATGCGATTATCAATCTTTCCGTCCTGCGCCAGGACCGCAAGATCGCCTTCGACGTCAACACTCTGGGCTGCTATCATATGATGGAAGCCGCTGTCACCCACGGCATCCGCCGGGTGATCAACACCGGCCCCCACTTCACTCTGGCCGGGCGCAGCTACGAGGCTTTCGACTACGACATCGGCCCGGACATCCCGCCCCAGCCCGGCACAAATCTCTACGCGCTGAGCAAATCTCTGGGCCATCAGATCAGCCGAATCTATGCGGAACAGCACGACATCTTTGTGCAGATGTATCTCTTCTACAATTTCCGTGACCCTGCGGATGTGCCACCCGGCAGCCGCCACGCGCCTTTTTCCATCTCCTGGGAAAACGCGGCGGAGGTATTCTCTCTGGGCTTGGAAATTCCCTTCGAGAAGTTGCCATCCCGCTGCGAGGTTTTCAACGTCTTTACTGACATGCCCCACGGCAAATTCAGCAACGAAAAGGCCAAGCGCATTCTCGGCTTCCAGCCCCGCAACGACATTGCGGGGCTGTGGACGAAGGGAACAGGCTGATCTTTGTTTTTGTAAACACGGATAGGAATGAACACAGATAGAAGCGTTACAACTTCTGTGTTCGTTCCTATCCGTGTTTATAAACTCTCCCCCAGCATCTTCTCGTTGAGACGTATACCCAAACCCGGTGTATCTGTAACCGCCAGATAGCCTTCCACCGCCTGGGGTTCATCCAGCCACAGGCGCTCCTGCCGGGTGCTGCGTTGTCCCGCAACCAGTTCGCCCAAATCGTCGCACAGCCCCGCGGCGATGATGTGCAGTCCCCAGATTTCCCCGCCCCGATGGGGAACCACCCGCGCGCCGCTCTGCGCTGCCAGTTCAATAATGCGCAGAGTGGCTGTAATCCCCCCACACCAGGTCACATCCGGCTGCCAAATGTCAAGCGCACCAGTCCGGGCAATCTCCCCAAAACCGTAGTGGGTGAACTCGTGTTCACCGCCCGCCAGTTGCACAGGCTTGATCCGCGGGCGCATACCGGCCTGCTCGGCCAGATGATCCGGGGTGAGGACATCCTCGAACCAGTACAGATTGTAGGGGGCCAGACGGCGGGCCATCTCTTCGGTCACTGCGGCATCCCAGGAGAGATAGCAGTCGGCCATCACCAGCGCGTCGTCGCCCAGATGCTGGCGGGCGGCTGTGGCAGATGCGATGGCTTTGTCGTAGTCAGCGGGGTCGCCTGTCCATCGGTGAGAAAATTTGTGGGCGGTGAAGCCCAATTCCCCGTGCCATTCCGGGTCGTTGCCTGTGGCGTAGGCCCGCACTTGGGGCCGCGCCAATCCGCCCAGCAGATCGTAGACCGGGCGATCCATCGCCTTGCCCAGCAGATCCCACAGGGCCAGGTCCACACCGCTCAGGGCCATCACCCCCACACCCCGCCGTCCGTAGGGGATGGAGGCAAAGTAGAGATCGTCCCAGATGGCGGCGATGTCCTCCACACTCTCCACTGCGCGCCCGGTCAGCAACTCCCGAAAGTGGCCGTTGACAATCGGCAGACTGGCCTCCCCGCCGCCCCCATAGCCATAGCCGACAACGCCTGTGTCGCTTTCCACCCGCACCACAATTTGCCAGAGCCGGGGCCGCCAGCCCCCTAATGTGTGTTGCCAGCGGGGGTAGTGGGCGGATACCTGTGCGATTTTCATTGGCTGCTCCTGAAAAAATTATCCCCGGTGCAAGATGCGGGCCGGGGACGATGGGACAACGGAAATAGAACTGCGTGGGGAAGTATAGCACCGAAAAATCGTTCGTGCAACGGAATTTTCTACCCTTTTCTGGTGTCAGCCGAAATCCGCATTTCTGTTGTACAATAGACGCCAGTGAATGCACGACGACCCAAAGGAGCGCCCGATGTCCTCCATGCGCGAAGTAGCCACGCTGACGTATACAGCCGTCACCCAATCTCCTCCCCAGGAATGGCCGCCCCAGGGCCAGTGGACCTACGACGACTATGCGCGTCTGCCCAACGACGGCTGGAAGTACGAAGTGATGCGAGGAGAATTGTATATGTCCCCTGCCCCACGACCTATTCATCAGCGGGTTTCTGGCAATCTGACCTTTGAATTCCAACGCTTCGTGCGTGCAGGTGATTTGGGCCAGATATTGACGGCACCGATTGATGTCATCCTGCCTCGCAATTTGGGCACGCCTGTACAACCAGACATCCTCTTCATCCGCAACGACAATCTGGATATTATCGGCGAGACAACCATCGACGGCGTGCCCGATCTGGTCGTCGAAATTCTCTCCCCTTCCAATTGGGTGGATGACCGCCGCGCCAAATTCGATGTCTATGCAGACGCGGGCATCACGGAGTATTGGATTATCGATCCCCAGAAGGAGGAAGTGGAGCTATTCACTCTCCGGGACAAACGCTATGAACTCGTGGAAAAATACGGTCTGGGCGAGCGAGTTTCCTTTCAGGTGTTATCGGGTTTCTCCGTTACTGTTGACGAAATTTTCGCCCAATGATCCTCGTCACCGGGGCCGGGGGCAAAACCGGCCAAGCTGTGTTGGACGCATTAGCCGGCCAGGACGAACCTGTGCGCGCCTGGGTGCGCCGCCCGCAACAGGCCCAGGGGCTGACCTGTGCCGACTGGATCGCCGGGGATATGCGCGACGCGCCCCTGTGGGAAGCCGCCTGCAAAGGCGTGCGCGCGCTCTACCACATCTGCCCCAACCTGCACACGGAAGAAGTCGCCATTTGCCAACTGGCGCTGGATGCGGCCAGCCGGGCCGGGGTGGAGTACTTTGTCTACCATTCGGTCCTCCACCCCCAGACCTCCACAATGCCCCACCACTGGCGCAAACTCCAGTGTGAAGAAGCGATCTTCGCCTCTGGCCTGCCCTTCACAATTCTCCAGCCCTGCGCCTATATGCAGAATGTGCTGGCTTACTGGCCCTCCATTACCGGGCAGGGTATCTATCCGGTTCCCTATGCCCTCGACGCCCGCCTCTCTCTGGTCGATCTGCAGGATGTGGCGGCAGCCGCGGCGCGGGTGGTGACCGAAGCAGGCCACGCCGGGGCCATCTACGAACTGGCCGGTCCCCAGCCGTTGTCTCAAACCGAAATTGCCGGTCTGTTGGCCGCGGCGCTGGGTAAACCTGTGGCAGCCCAGCGGGTGGAGTGGGACGACTGGCAGGCCGACGCCCGCCAGCGGGGGATGGGCGACGAGGCCATCGGAACACTCCTGGCGATGTTCCGTTACTACGACCGGCACGGGCTGGTGGGCAACCCGAATGTGCTGGGTTGGCTGCTAGGCCGTGCGCCGACAACTTTCACCGAATTTGTGAGACGCCAATGATACGCGCTGTCATCTTTGATATGGACGAGACCCTGCTGGACCGGCAGGGATCACTTCGCCGCTTTGCCGCGGCCCAGCACGCCGCACACCAGAACGCACTGGCCGGACTGTCCGAGTCCGCTTTTGTCAAACGGTTTATGACCCTCGACAACAACGGCGCGCTCTGGAAAGACGAAGTATACCGCCAAATTCTGGACGAAAACCGCGTCACTGCCATCGACCCACAGACACTGCTGGACGAGTACATCGCCGACTTTCACATCCACTGCCAGGGCTTCGCTGGGCTGGCCGAAATGGTGGCGCAACTGACCGCAGAGGGCAGACGGCTGGGGCTGATCACAAACGGCACATTCCCCTTCCAACTGCACAATTTTCGGGCGCTGGGCGTGGCGGAACAGTTCGATGCGGTGCTGGTCTCCGAACAGGAGGGAATACGCAAACCGGACCCGGAAATTTTCCGGAGGGCGTTGACCCGGTTGGGCGTCACCGCCGACGAAGCGGTCTTTGTGGGCGACAACCCGGAAGCCGACATCCGCGGCGCGCAAAGTGTCGGGATGGGGACAATCTATCGCCCCAATCGCTTCTGGCCCGAATGTGATTTTGCCGATGCGGTATGCGTTGACCTGGCCGATTTGCCCGCTATTTTGCGCGGTTTCGAGGCCAGCCAGTGAGTGTGACTGTCTCACCCATCCGCCGGGGATGGCGGCTGATCCAGCCCCTCTTTCTGGTCCTGGCCCTCTTCTTCATTGCCCTGCTCCTGCGCAGCCAGTGGGGGGAACTCTCCCGCCACACCTGGCGCATCGCCCCTGGATGGCTGGCGCTTTCCGGCCTGTTGATGCTGGGCGGCTGGTGTGTGGAGGTCTGGCTCTGGCGTTTCGCTCTGGCCCGGCTGGGCGGGGAACTGGCCTACGCCGACGCCCTGCGCATCTGGTTTGCCAGCATTCTCGTGCGTTATATCCCCGGCAACGTCTGGCAACCCCTGGGAATGACTGTCCTGGCCCGGCAACGGGGCGTGCGGGTGGAGGCTATTGTCGGGAGCATTGCGCTCTACCAGGCGGTGAACCTGCTCTCTGTCCTGCCGATTGCGGGCGTCTACCTGCTGACCGTCGGCGATTTTGGGCTGTTGCAGCCCTGGCTGGGCGGGGCTACCGACTGGCTGGTAGCGTTGGCCGGGTTGGGGATCGCCCTCTTTCTGCTGCGCCCCGGCTGGCTGATCGGGCTGCTCAATTGGGCGTTGACCAAAGCCGGTCGCCCAGCCCTGAATGCAACCCTATCCACCCGCCATCTGCTGGCATTGCTGCTGGTAGCTGTTCTTGCCTGGCTCTGTTGGGGAGGCTCTTTCGCCGCCATCACATTTGGCCTGACCGCCTACACCGCCAACGAAATGGTTTTGGCTTTGCCCCATCTGCTGGCGGCATTTCCCATCGCCTATGCGGTGGGCTATCTCAGCTTCATCACCCCCAGCGGGTTGGCCGTGCGCGAGGGTGTGCTCTATCTGCTGCTGGCCCCCCTTCTCGGCGGCGGCCCCACAACTGTCGCTGCTCTCGCCATCCGTCTCTGGCAGGTGATTCTCGAAGTCGTTGTGGCGGGCGGAGTCGGTCTGTGGGCGAGAAAGACAGATATTGGATAGTAGATATTTGGTTATCGGTATTGGATGCAGAGTTCAGAAATGTTATGCGTGCGAATCCTGGCCATTCGTGCCGCCCCGTCCCCTTCGTTCAGAGCAATTGATGTGAAGACAAGCCCAGCAACCACACGAGATATCCAATACCCAATACCCCATTCCCTCTCCGATCCCTATCGGCTTCTCCTTCTGATCGCCATCCTTCTCTATATTTGGATTTTCGCTGGCCTCGCCTTCGCCCAACACGCGGGGATGCGCACCCACAAGGCCGATCTGGGCCAGATGGATCAGGCCATCTGGAACACCAGCCAGGGCCGTTTTGTGGAGGAGGTGAAGGACGATTTCGTCTCTACCCGGCTGACCGATCACGTGGAGCCGATCTTCGCGCTGATCAGCCCGGTGCTCTGGCTGTGGGACGACGTGCGGGCGCTCCTGCTCCTGCAAGTGATCGCCGTGGCCCTGGGCGCGCTTCCCCTCTATGCGTTAGCCCTGGAAAAACTGGACCAGCTACTCCCTGCGCACCAGCGCGCTCAAATCTGGCATAGGGAACCCCTGCAACAGATGACCCGCCCGCTGGCTCTGGCCGTGGCGTTGGGCTGGCTGCTCTCGCCCCAACTCCAGTCCGCGGTCCTGACCGAATTCCACGCCATCCCCTTGGCCGCGCCGCTGATCGTCTGGGCTTTCTGGGCCGCGGAGAAAAATCGCTGGCGACAATTCTTCGTGGCCGCGCTGCTGCTGGCCGCAGTCAAAGAAGAAGCTGCGCTCCTGGCCGCCGGCTTAGGGTTTTGGTGTTGGGTATTGGATGTTTCGAAGGCGAGACGACGACAATATCCAATACCCAATACCAAATACCTCATCTTCCCCCTCCTCGTCACGGGCTTCTCCCTCGCCTGGTTCTATCTTGCCACTTTCGTCATCGTCCCCGCCCACGCCGCGCAGGTCTATGGAGCCGCGGAGAGCGCCTATTTTCAGCGTTACGGCGCGCTGGGCAATTCACCGCTGGACATCGCCAGGAGCTTCTTCACCCAGCCGGGCGTTGTCTGGCAGATCGCCAGCGAACCGGCCCGGACCGCCTATCTCTGGCAACTGCTGGCCGGTTTTGGTCTCTTTGCCCTACTGGCGCCGGAGATTTTGTTGCTCTGCACGCCCGTCTTCCTCGCCAATCTGCTCAGCGCCTACCCGGCCCAATATTACGGCGAATTCCACTACAGCGCGCCGATTGTGCCCTACTTTGCCGTGGCTGGGGTCTATGGGCTGGCCCGGCTCTGGCGCTGGCTGGGCCGCCGTTTTGCCGGGGAATCGGGCAGTTTCCAGCACCTGCCCGCAGCCAACGCCGGGGTAATGGCGCTGGTTTCAATCTTTACCAACAGCCGTTCCACCCTGCGCCCGTTGCTGGCCTGGGGGCTGGTGCTCTGGCTGCTCGTCTGGGCGGGAATCGGCTATGCCAACGCGGGCCGGGGACCGGGCGGCGGACGCTACGATCCCACGCCGGTCACTGCCCACCACCGGCTACTGGACCGTTTCACCAGCCAGATTCCTGCGGACGCGGCTGTCACCGCCACAGCCGCGGTCCACCCCCACCTCAGCCATCGGCGCTACATCTACCAGTTTCCCTTCGGGCTGGACGCTGCGGTTCCCGCTGAGTGGGCGCTGCTGGATGTGACCAGCAATACGGATATGGCCCCCGGCGATGTCAAGGCGAAAGTCGATGAAATGCTGGCAAGCGACTGGGGTGTGGCTGACGGCGCAGACGGTTTTCTCCTCCTCCAGCGCGGCGTAGCGGAGAAGACAATTCCCGGCGCGTTCTTCAGTTTTGCGCGAGAACTTAACGCAGAGGCGCAGAGACGCAGAGACGCAGAGAAGATCGTCAACGATCCCCCACTTAACAATTCACCATTCACTATTCACCATTCACTATTTTCTTTTGGCCCTCTCACTTTCCTCGGCCTGGACTTAACCGATTGGCCCCGCTGGCGACAGACAAAAGTGACGACCCTCTGGCGGGTGGAGGAGGGCTTCGATGCGAGTGTTGCACCGCTGGTTGAGATTCGTACCCCTTCCGGTGGGATAATCCTCGACAACGCCCAACTCCCCTCGCCTGCGCTGGTCTGGTATCCCCCGCAAAGTTGGCAGCTGGGTGAAGTCATCCGGCTCGAATCGCTCTGGCTCTTTCTGCCCGGGGAATGGGGCGTAGCTGTGGGGATGACCGACGGAACGCCAGCGCTGGCCGGGGCATTCAGCCGCCAGTCCGGTGGCACACTGGCACGGGATGAATTGGGAGAAGCTTTGGCCGAGGGAGAACCAGCTGGCTGGTTTGCTGGGCCGACAGGCGAACGGCTTTCTGTGACGGCCCGCCTCGACCCATCCGTCCCCGCGGGGCAGGTGGCGAACCTACGCCTGGAATGGGGCACAGAGACGCCGGAACTGCTGGCCCGCCATCAGATTTTTGTCCATCTGCGCGGGGCAGAGGGCAACATCGCCCAAAACGACGGCAGCCCCCGCTATTTCGTCCCTGTCGCGCCCGGTCCGGTGACAGCCGACTGGCGACAGCTTGCCATTCCCACCGACCTGCCGCCGGGCAGCTATCCGGTCGTCATCGGCGTCTACGATCCCGCCAACGGGGAGCGGCTGGCCTTTTTTGGCCCGGATGGACAGCCGACCAGCAACGAACTAATTGTCGGCAGTGTACGCGTGCAGCCCCCCCTCGTCCCGGATCAGGCCTGTGCGCTCATTCCGCTTGCCTGTGCCAGCCAGCCGATTCGCTAATCCGACTATCCATCGAAGGAGAATCCTATGCACATTACCCAACTGACCACACAGATTCGCCGCCAGACGCCTAGCCCCACGCCCAAACGGGACGCCCTGCAATCTCTGCCCGGCTCCGGCAGCGTGCGCGTGGAAATCACCAGCAACACCGGCGTCACTGGCGTGGGCGAGGCCAGCTTTGGCCGCATTGCTGGGGGACCAGACGCGCTGGCAGCGCTCATCGAACACGAACTGAAGCCACTGATTCTGGGCCAAGACCCGGCCTTTGTGCGGGGCCTGCACCAGTCAATGCTGGCCGAAACCGAATATCACGGCAGCCAGGGCTTGGCGACTTTTGGCATTGCAGCGATAGACACTGCCCTGTGGGATTGCCTGGGCCGGTCCAACGGCGTCCCCTGCTGGCAACTGTGGGGCGGCGTGCATACCCGCGTCCCGGCTTATGCGATGGTGGGCTGGCTCAACTACGACGACGAGGAGGTCCAGGCCATCTGTCGTCAGGCGGTGGGTCAGGGCTTCCGGGCCGTCAAAATCAAAGTGGGTTTTCCCACTTTGCAGCAGGACATTCAGCGGGTGGAAGTGGTGCGTCGGGCTGTGGGCGATGAGGTCGGAATTATGGTGGACGCCAACCAATCCCTCACCGCGGCCGAAGCTGTAGTCCGGGGACGGGCTTTTGAGCGAATGGGCTGCGTCTGGTGGGAGGAACCCATTCCCGCCGACGACATCGACGGCTACGCGGAGCTGACCCGTGCCCTGGACATTCCGATTGCCACAGGAGAGAATCTCTACAGCGCGGCCGACTTTGCCCGCTTCCTGCGCCGGGACGCGGTGGATATTGTGCAGCCGGACCTGCGCCGGGCCGGTGGGCCTACCGCACTGCTGCAGATCGGGTCGATGGCGGCAGCATTCCGTCGCCCCTACGCGTCCCACGGCGGCGGTCCGGTCCAGCTAAATGTGATGGCCTGTCTGCCCAACGCGCTCTATCTGGAAACCGGGCTGATCCCGCCCGACTCGCCCCTGCGCCTGGAAGAGGGAACGGTGCAGATTCCCGACGGGCCGGGCTTCAGTTGGGCCTAAAGAGTGATTGTTCAAAGTCCCCGGCACTTCCGTTGCAAGTGAGCCGTTAGACCACAATTCCACCGTTGTTGTACGTGAAGTGCCGGGGACTTTGGCTTCCTCCCTGAATAGATGGGCCTGAAGAAAGGAAAATCGAGATGACCGACTTTGTGTGGAGTATCGACGACGCGGGAACCGGCGGCGAGGCGTCGGCAGAGGTCTCCCGGCGCTTTGCCCGCTGGCTGGAAAGCCGTTCTCTGCGTGCCACCTGGCTGGTGGTTCCCAAACCGGGCGGACAGCCCCTTTCCCCGGAGTGGCTGGATGTGCTGCGTGAGATGCGGGATGCGGGCCACGACCTGCAACTCCACGGGCTGACCCACGGCGACTGCTTCGAGTTTGGCCCGCCAGCCTGGCCTGCCACCGCCATCAATCCGGCCTTTGTGGATGAGTTTGCCCAGCGCCGGGACGAACTGCTGTCCCGCTACACTGTGGACAATCTGCGCGCCCGCATGGAAGAGGGGATGGACATCTTTCAGCGGGAATTGGGGATCGATCCGGTGCTCTTTCGTGCGCCCTGCGGAGCCATCTCCCAGGCGATGTTTGCCGCCCTGGCCGCGGTCGGCATTGGCTACCACTCCTGTCAATACATCAGCGGCACGGGCTACGAGCATCTGCCCCACAACCGCGGCGACCTGACGCCGGTCTGGACCGAGGCCATCCCCCACCGCCCCTTCCGCTGGTATGCGGATGTGGTCGAAGCACCGATTCTCAACGAATACACCTGGCGGGGCGCAGGCGCGCGCAGTGCTGAGTTCATCGAACTGGCCCGGCAGGACGCGGCGCGCGTCGTCACGGAAAGTCCCGTGGCGGTGATTCTGATGCACACCCACGGCATTGCCGACGACTTCGGCCACGCCTGCCGTACGGTGGATGCAGTGGTGGAGGAAGCGGCGAGTCTGGGGGATCACCGCTTTACGACGCTGGGCGAACTGATCGCCTCCGGCGGGCTGGATGCAGCCGCAACGGTCAGCGGGCCGGATTCGTTGACAATTTGAGGTGTGGGAAGGAAGAGGCGAAGTCTATGCGCGGTTTCAGCGGACAACGAGAAGGCTGGACAGCCAAAGCCCGTCTGTTGCTCGCTCCGGCCCTGGCCGAGGACGAGAGCGGTGTCTGGGCGGATGTGGGCTGCGGCGATGGCATCTTCACTTTTCTGCTCTGCGAGATGCTGACGCCGGGCAGCACTGTCTATGCGGTGGATCGGGATCGGCTGGCCCTGGAACGGGTCTCCCAGCGCAAGGGCACGCTCGCCCTGGCCTGCGAACTGGCAACGCTGCACGCAGACTTCACCCGGCCTCTACGTCTGCCTCCACTGGACGGCATTCTGCTGGCCAATTCTCTGCATTTTGTGGACAAAAAGCCGCCGGTGCTAAAAGGGTTGGCGAGTCTTCTGAAGCCGGGCGGCAAGCTGGTGGTGGTCGAATACAACACACGCCAGGGCAACAGTGCCGTGCCCTTTCCCATCCACGAATCGGATTTTGTCACGCTGGCCGAGGCCGCGGGTCTGGAGGGGGCGCGGATTGCGACCCGCGCCCCCTCCACTTTTCTGGGGGAGATGTTCACCGGCGTGGCGGTGAAAGGCCGCGCGTAGCGGTTGACCGCGTACACATTCCCCTGCCAACTGTCGAAACTGCAACGATTCTTTCCATCATTTATGCAGTGCCGTAACCCAATATTCCATACCCTACTCTGACCGAGAAACCCACCCAATGACTCAACTCACCCAACTCGCCCCTGACATCCACCGGCTATGCCTGCCCCTGCCCTTCGCCTTGGACCACGTGAACTGCTATCTCATCCGTGGCGACCGGGGCTGGACTCTGCTCGACACGGGGCTGCACACGCCGGAGGGCTGGCAGAGTTGGCTGGCCGCCTTTGCTGAACTGGGCATCCGGCCCGCCGACATCGAGCAGATCGTCCTCACCCACGTCCACCCGGACCACTACGGGATGGCAGGCACATTACAGGCGTGGACGGGCAACGCCGTACCGGTACGGATGTCCACAGCCACAGCAGAGGCAGCCGCGGTCATCTGGCGTTCGCCCGCCGAGGATTGGCTGGACGAGACCAGTGCCTATCTGCGCTGCAACGGACTGGAAGCCTCTTTTCTGGAAAGTGTCCTGCAAAGTATGCGGGGGATGCGGGCGGCTGTGCGTCCCTATCCAGAGAATGTGGAAACTTTTGCGCCCGGCGATGAAGTGGGGCTGGGCAATCGGCGTATGCAGGCCATCCAGGCCCAGGGCCACGCCGACGACCAGACGGTATTTTACGATCCGGCGGATCGGTTGATCTTCTGCGGGGATCAGGTGCTCCAACGCATCACCCCCAATGTGGGGTCCTGGCCGACGACGCCTGCCGGTCCCCTGGGCCGCTTCCTCACCGACCTCTCCCACCTGAGCGGGTTGGACGTGGGTCTGGCCTTGCCCGGCCACCGGCAGGAGATTACCGACTTTGCGGGACGCATCGACGAACTGCTGGCCCATCACGAAAAGCGGCTGGTCACCATCCGGGAGGCCATCCCCGATGCAGGCGCAACAACACTGGAGATCACCCGACGGGTCTTTCCTGTGGATCGCTTCAACACCCACGAAGTCCGCTTTGCCGTGGCCGAGACCCTGGCCCATCTGGAGCATCTGCTTGAAACCGGCGAGGCCAGCTGGGACGAAAACAGCGCGGGCGTGTGGGTGTTCCGCCGTTAGTTTCAGCGGACAGCTTTCTCACCCCACCCCGCCGCGTGGTATAATTCCCCTACAAGATCTGTGTCAATCTGTTCCATCCGTTTTTATCCGTGTACCTCCCTTCCACCTATGGCCGAACGCAGCCGTACCTATCGCACCCAGGCGGTCATTCTGCGCCGCCGGGACTACGCCGACGCCGACCGCATTCTGACGGTCTATACCCCGCGCTTGGGCAAAGTCGAACTGATCGCCAAAGGGGTGCGCAAGACCACCAGCCGCAAAGCCGGTCATTTGGAACTTTTCAGCCACGCCAGTCTGCTGGTGGCTCAGGCCCGCACCTGGGGCATTGTCACCGAAGTGACGACTGTCGAAAGCTTCCTCCACCTGCGCAGCGATCTGGACCGCATCGGCTGGGCGGGCTATGCCTGCGAACTGGTGGACGCTTTTGGCAGCGCTGAGGACGAAAGCCAGCAGTTGTGGGAGATGCTGCTCTTTGCCCTGCGGGTGCTGGACAGCGGCGAAGAACAGATCGACCTCTTCCTGCGCTGGTTCGAGTTGCATCTGCTCAGTCTGGTCGGCTTTCAGCCAGAGCTGTTCAATTGTCTGGCCTGTGGGGATGAGTTGCAGGCCGTCACCAATTATTTGAGTCTGGCCGCGGGGGGTGTATTCTGTCCCCGCTGCGGCGAAGCTGCCGGTGGCACGGAACCGATTGAACCGGGCCTGCTCAAAGTCCTGCGCCACATCCAGCGCAGTTCGTGGACAGATGTGCGGGCGGTGCAACTGCGTCCCCAGACGATCCAGGCCGTCGAGAGTATTCTCTACCGCTATCTGGTTCTGGTGCTGGAACGCCAGTTGCGCTCGGTGGATTTTGTGCGCCGGTTGCGCTCGGCACGTAATCATTCATAGGTGCGGTTTCCAACCGCACAATCTCGGAATATTCCCATTTATGCGGTTAGAAACCGCATCTACGGCACTGGCAATGCACATCAGCGACTACCAAAACTGGGTGGAAAACTGGGACAAAGCCCGCACCTGGGACCGGGTGCTGGTGAGCCACACCCTCCTGCACGCGCTGGAAGAACTGGGCGAGGTGAGCAAACTGGTGCAGATGCTGGAAGGCTACCGCCCCCTCGACCCGCCGAACGAAGAAGCCGTGCGCGATCTGCTGGCTCTGGAACTGAGCGATCTACAAGTGATGCTCTTCAAAATCGCCTACCAGTGTGGGATCGATATGGAAGATGCCCTGCGCCTGGGACAGGCTAAAGCCGACGCCCGCTTTCCCGACCCGTCCACCGGTCCCGCCAGTCAGCAAACCTATCGGGCGCGGCTGGATGAGCGGGTGGCCGCGCTGGATTCCGCACCGGACTCACAATGAAACTGATTCCTCTGGCCCGGGTTGCCGCGTTCAGTCTATTGGTTGTGCTGCTCTACGGGTTGCTGTTGCTGCGTGTCCCCCTGGCGCTGGAAAGCGGCTGGGATGTGCGGCTGGCCTGGTTGGGGCAAAACGGGCTGGTGTGGATGCTCGGGGGCTGGCTGGCGCTGGCTGGGGTCTTTGGCTGGATGGTCTTTCTGGTGGCGCTGATGCACGTCTATTCACCGGCTATGCGCGTGGCCACAATGCTGCAAAGCGGGCTGATGCTCCTTTCTGCCGGGCTGCTCATCGCCGGGGTGACGGTCTGGATGGCGCTGCTGCCGACCGCGGCTGATGGGGAATGGGCCGCCTTCATCGACCGACTGGCCCTGGCTTTCCTGGGCGGCGGACTCTTTATGGCAGGCGCAACGACCGCCTGGATCACCCTGGATTTGGGCCTGCTGCACAGACTGCCCTGGCCCTGGCTGCTCCCCGGCACACTCGCCGCGGCGTTGTGGATTCCGTCGCCCTTTCTCCTGCCCGCAGCCCTGCCAGCGCTGCTCGGCCTGGCACTCCTCGCCCTCTGGACCGGCTTCTGGGCCACCCGTCCGACACTTCCTCCGGTCTATCAGGAACTGACCAGCGATCTGCTGCGCACGATTCAAAATCGGTAGGACGGACTGCCCGCCCGCACATTCGCGGCCGCAAAGACAACCCCCGCCTCGGCCAGATCGCCGGAACGAAATTCCCGCCGCATCCACTCAATTGCGCCGCTTTCCGCTCGCCCACAATCCCGCCGACGACGACAGCCAGGGGACTTTCCAGATGGATGAGGGTAATTGTCGGCGTAATACCGGGCGTCCCTGCCCAGCGGTCCATGTGGTTCGTTTGGGTTACAGCAGAGTTGTCCGACTTGTCAAATACAAAATTGATTGAAACCCTATTCCCACAGCAGATTGTCAAATTCCGCCGCTCGTACTACAATCTTTAGAGGGAGCAACCCACCGGCTGCCACCTGTAACTTTCAATTTGCCACTTGCCATCTGCGAGGAGCCACGTGACCGACATACAGACAATCCTAACCATTTTACAGCGGGGCGGCGTCGTCCCTGTCGTCCGTCTGCCCAGCCTGGAGCAGGCCGTACCGCTGGTGCGGGCACTCCTGGCCGGTGGCATCACCGCCATCGAACCCACAATGACTTCCCCCGGCGCGCTGGATGTGCTGCCGATTCTCCTGGCCGAGATTCCCGCCTTTGGCGCGGGCGAGGCTGTGCTGGGCATGGGCAGCGTGACCAGCCCGGAGCAGGCCGCCGCTGCCATCGACGCTGGCGCACACTTTATTGTCGCGCCGGTGCTGGACCTGCCGACTGTCGCCTACTGCGTGGAGCGGGGCGTGCCGGTGATGCCCGGCGCGCTCACCCCTTCCGAAATACAGACGGCCTGGAAAGCGGGCGCGTCGGTGGTGAAGGTCTTCCCGGCCCGGGTCTTTGGCCCCGGCTATTTCAAAGATGTGCTGGCTCCTCTGCCCCATCTGCGCCTGATGCCGACTGGCGGCGTGGACCTCTCCAACGCGACCGATTTTGTGAAGGCAGGCGCGGTGGCTGTGGGTGTGGGCAGCGCACTGGTGGACAAGAAATTGATCGACGCGGGCGACTGGGCGGAGATTACCCGGCGTTCGGCTGAATATGTCCGTACTGTACACGAAGCAAGAGGAAAATAATGGCTACCTACGACGTAGTAACTTTGGGCGAAACAATGTTGCGCTTTACCCCTCCCGGTGTCCAGCGCATCGATCAGGCCCCCCACTTTGAGTTGGAAGTGGGCGGAACCGAATCCAACACATCCGTCGGGCTGGCCCGGCTGGGGCTGAATGTGGCCTGGCTCTCTCGCTTGCCCGCCAACCCCCTGGGACGGCGCATTGCCCGCACATTGGCCGGGCAGGGGGTGGACACATCCTACATCGCCTGGTCGGCCACAGACCGGCTGGGGCTCTATTTTATCGAGTTCGGCGACGGCCCCCGGCCCACGCAGGTGACCTATGACCGGGCTGATTCGGCGATGAGCCGGATGCAGCCGGAGGAGTTGCCTACCGAACTCTTCGAGCCGGGCCAATCGCGCCATCTGCACCTGACCGGAATTACTGTCGCCATCAGCGAGAGTGCCGCTGCCACGGCCCGACGTGCGGTAGAACTGGCAAAGGCCGCGGGGATGAGTTTCAGCTTCGATGTGAACTACCGGGCCAAGCTCTGGTCGCCAGCAGAGGCCAAGGCGGGCTGCCACGAATTCGCATCCGCGGCCAATATCTTTTTCACCCCTGTCCGGGACGCTGAGTCCATCTACGGCGTCTCTGGCGACCCCGACACAGCCCTGGCCGAATTGCAGGCCCAATACCCCCAGGCCACAATTATCCTGACATTGGGCGCAGAGGGGGCTATTGGCGCAGAGCCGGGCAAGACGCCCATCAGCCAGTCCGTCTTCCCCGCGGGGACCGTCGGGCGCATCGGCGGCGGCGACGCCTTTACAGCGGGCGTACTCTACGGCTATCTCAGCGACACAAACCCGGACACCCGTCTGGCAACTGCTCTGCGCTGGGGCGCGGCCGCGGCGGCCTACAAATATACGATCCCCGGCGATATGCCCCTCTTCGAGAAAGAGGAAGTCGAAGGGCTGCTGCACAGCGGCAATCAGGCCCCTCAGGTGAGGAGATAGGCGAGTTGCGGGTTGCGAATTGCGAGTTAGGCGGTGCATCCGAGCGCAATTCGCAACCCGCAACTCGTAACCCGCATGTCTGACGAAACCCACTACCAAATCCTCGGCATCCACCGGCGCGCGCCCATCGAAGTGATCGATGCGGCCTATCAGCGCCTGCAACGGCTGCACCAGGGCGAATATATGCCTGTGCTGCCGGGGATGGAAGTGGAGGAGACTCCCGCCCAGGCCCAGTGGCGGCGTATCCAACTGGCCTATGACATCCTGAGCAGCCCTATCCACCGGCCCATCTACGATGACAAACTGTGGAATGAGGCCCGCCACGCGCCCCCGCCAGCCAAGACCCTATCCGGCAAAAACATTCTGGAACCCCAGGGGGCGTGGCTTTCTTCCCAGAAACGGGAAGAGGGCTTTCTCTTTTTTCGGATTGGCTGGTCCGCAGATTTTGGCAAAATCCAGGCCCAATTGGAACAGGCCATTCCCGCCGCGGACCGGCTCTACAGCTCGGAGACCGGCCAATGGCGGCTGGTGGATCGTTACGACGATCTGCTGGCCGAACTCTTCGACAACTTCGAGCGGACCGACCAGCCACCGCCCAAAGAACTTCCCCGTCCCATCTACCAACGCAAGGAATTCACCCCTACCATCCGCCGCACCTGGCAGCCCTGGACAGGTTGGCCGCTTGTGCTGATTGGCGGGCTGATTGTGGCGATTGGGGCTACCCTCTTTTTCCCGGCCAACCGCCAGGCCGAGCTTGCGGCCCAGGCCACGGCGACCGCGGTGGTGGCGGCCAACGCGGCTCGGGGTTTTGTCAACCAGGGGCCGACGCCCACCTCCACACCTGTACCGGTGAGTGTTGTGCGGGCATCGCTCGTCTATGCCTCGGTCTATCTGCGCAGCGGTCCCGGAACCGACTTCCCCTCCCTGGCCCTGCTGGACAATCAGCAGGAATACCTGCTGGTGGGCCGCACTATCGACAACACCTGGCTTGTCCTTTCGGACGGGGAACAGGCGGGCTGGGTCGCTGCCTTTACAGTGACGCCGCTTGGGCCTCTCGACGGGTTGGCGCTCTTTGGCGTGGGAGACGAATTGCCCGGTTTTGTTCCCACCCCTACGCCGGAACCCGAATCTCTGCAATGACGTTGTGGTTGGGGAATTGGCTGATTTCGTGACTGCTTACACGGGCGTGCTATAATGTCCTTTCCCGTCGGGCATTGCCAGCCGGTACGTTCTATCCAATTCCTTCGTTGCGGCCGTCTGTTTGCCCCAGCCGCGGCGAATCGTGAGGCGTTTTTGTATGCTGCGTTTGTCTCTTTTGGCGTTGTCGATTGCGCTCTGTTTGGCCGGTTGTCTGCCGGCGGCTGTCGATCCGGCTGGGCTGATGACGAGTGTGGCCTTTGCGCCTACCGCCATCGCCCGGCTTTCCACACCCAGCGCATTGCACGCTTCGGCGGAGAAACTGGACGAAGGGCTGCGCACCTATCGTAGCCAGTATTGCGGTGTCTGCCATCAGTTGACAGTAGGGGGAACCACCGGCCAGTTTGGGCCAAGCCACGACGGCCTGGCCTGGACAGCCCAGCGTCGGCTTCTGGACCCGGCCTATACGGGCCAGGCCACCACCCCCCACGAATATTTGCGCGAAAGTATTCTGTCACCCGAAGTCTACATTGTGGATGGCTATGCGGATTCGTCCCATCACATGCCTTCCTATGCCCATCTGAGCAGTTCCGAGATCGATGCGTTGATCTACCTGATGGAGAATCAGTGGTAAGAAAAAACAACGCAAAGTTTGCGTCCTGTGTGATCGTGTTTTGTCTTTTTAGAGGAGGAGTAAAAATGAAGCTAGAAAATTCGTACAATTGGAATCGCCGATTGGTCATTCTGGCGCTGGTCGTAGCTCTATCGGTGGTTGGGCTGGTCGGCTCGGCTATGGCCCAGGAAGATGGCAACACAGGGGTCATTGTGGCCGAAGGTTTCAACAGCCCCCAGGGGATTCTTGTCACCCGCAACGGCAGCCTGTGGGTCATTGATTCAGGCGTGGGCGGTATCAATGAGGCCAGTGCGATGGACCCCAATACGGGTGAAGTGGTGACAGCCAAAGTGGGCAATACCTCCCGTGTGATGCAGGTGCAGCCCAACGGCACACAGACCGAAATCAGCACATTGCCTTCGGTGGTGGCGGGCACAGATACCACCGGCGGCGCACGTCTGGTCATCCTCAATGGCGTACTCTATGCCACCAGCGGCGTCTGGGTGCAGGCAGCGCGGGACGAACCGCTGCCCAATACCGCGTCGATTTTGGAAGTGCGCCAGGGCGATGTGAAGGAAATCGCCCAGACCTGGCAGTTGGAAATGGATGAAAACCCGGACGGTTTTGTCGTTGAATCCCACCCATTTGGTATGGCTGCGGGACCGGACGGTCTGTTGTATGTGGCCGATGCGGGGGCCAACACGCTGTTGAGTGTGGATCCCGGAACTGGCGCGGTGGAACTGGTCGCAGTCTTTGATGGCGTCGCCAGCCCGCTGCCCAATCCAGGGCGGGGCGGTGCGTTGGAGTCGGACCCGGTTCCCACCGGTGTCACCTTTGGCGAAGACGGAACCATTTATGTGTCGCTCCTGCCCGGCTTCCCCTTCCTGCCCGGCGCATCCAAAGTGGTGACAGTGGACCCGGACAGCGGTGAAGTTGCTGACTTCGCCACCGGGCTGACAATGCTCACCGACCTGCGCACCGGCCCGGACGGCGAACTCTATGCGGTCCAGTTGGGTGTCTTTACGGATCAGGGGCCTATCCCCGACAGCGGCGCTATCCTGCGCATTGGCGAAGGCGAAAGCTCCACTGTGTTGCTCGATGGGCTGGCTTTCCCGACTTCGATTGATTTTGATGCAGACGGCAACGGCTATGTGACAGTCAACGGCGTGGGCGCACCGGGCAGCGGGCAGGTGGTGCGCTTCGATGGACTGACCGACTTTGAGGGCGAGCCAATGGGCGCGGCGGATGCTTCAGCCCCGTCTACTTCCGCCCGGCCTGTGCCCGTGACGGAAGTAGAGACCCCTGCTGTAGCAGACGAGACAGAAATGGAAGAGCCGGAGAACGGCTGCGCCAATTTGCCCGCCCACGACAGCCTGACCGAAGTGCTGGCGGCTGTGGTGGAAGGCGCTGACAACGGCGGCTTTGGCTTCCACATGTGGGCCACGCTGGTGGATCGGGACGGCGTCGTCTGCGCGGTCACTTTCTCCGGCGAGGATCGGGGCGATCAGTGGCCCGGCAGCCGGATTATCTCCGGGCAGAAAGCCAATACGGCCAACGCCTTCAGCCTGCCCGGTCTGGCTCTGAGCACCGGCAATCTCTACAGCGCTGTGCAGCCCGGCGGCAGTCTCTTTGGCCTGCAAGAGAGCAATCCGGTGGATACGTCCGTCGCCTACTTCGGCTCGGCCAGCAACTTTGGCACGGAAAACGACCCGATGATCGGTCTGCGGCTGGGCGGTGTGAATGTCTTTGGCGGCGGGTTAGCGCTATATGACGCGGACGGCGCGCTGCTGGGTGCGGTCGGTGTCAGCGGGGATAGCTCCTGCACAGACCACATCATCGCCTGGAAGGTACGGGACGCACTGGGGCTGGACAATGTGCCCGACGGTGTCAGCGCCACGGGCGACGACAATATCGTCTTTGACATCGAAGACGGCGCGAGTGCCAGCGGTTGGGGCCAGCCTACCTGCGGTCTGGGCGAAGTCGAGATTGCCGCGGATCTGCCCGAATCGTTCCCGGTGGGGGCGAATGAGTAGGTTTTGAGCGATTGACAGTTGAGATTTGAGAAAGGGGTGTGGCAAATGCCACGCCCCTTTTCTGTAGGCCAGACGGTCAGCCCGAGCTACGGCTGGCTCACCAGTGGCAAAAAGATGCTATTGGGCGGTTCTATTGCCGGGCGCGGCGTGGGCTGGGGTGTGGCTGTCCCGGTCGGTGTGGGTGGCAGGCTGGTGGGCACATCTGTGCTGGGGGCCCCCGGCGTCTGCGTTACGGTAGCGGTCGGTGTTTGGCTGGGCATCGCCGTTCGTGTAGCTGTAGCTGTTGCTGTTGCGGTTCCGGTTGGCGTTCCAGTGGATGTCCAGGTGGGTGATGGGGTTGGCTGACTGTCTGCCACATAGAAAGTTTTTGTGTAGCTGCGTTCGGAAAAATCCACCACAAAAGACCACTGACCAACCGGCGCGTTGGCTTCCAAAGTGTAAGACCGATAAATCCAGGCTGTCAGCATCAGGCTGCCCTGCCGGGTGTAGCTCCACTCCCGAAAGAGCGAACCGTCCGGGCGCAGAATGCGATAGGATGCGGTCAGCCCAGAGGTAAAATGGCGGAAATATGAGGTGAAGTAGACCGGTTCGCCGGGCGCAAAGACCGTCCGCTCGTGGCTGTTGCCGGGGGACGGACAACCGGGCATCTCTGGGGCAGCATTGCCGGTTGTCAATTTGTTGACGCCTGGCTCCTGATAGGGGAGCTGCTCGGCCCACCAGGACGCCGCTGTGGTGGCGTTGCAGGCCCCAGCAAAGGGGTCCACCAGTTTTCCGTCCCGGTCGTAGAGTTCAAAATGCAGGTGGGGCGTGGAGGAGTTCCCCGAACTGCCTACAAGCCCCAACTGCTCCCCACTCGCTACCGATTCCCCCACACCTTTGGCCGTCACCGAGCCATTTTTCAGATGGCCGTACCAGGCGGTGGAGCCGTCGTTGTGGCGGATGTAGACCGCATTCCACTGCTGGCCGGTGAAGCCACAACTGCGGTCGTACTGGCCGTCCTGTTTGTAGACGACTATCCCAGGCGCGGCAGCCAGCACAGCCACTTCGCTGTTGTCCATTTTGTTCCACTGAAAGGGCGTGAGCAGAATATCCGTCCCTTTGTGGTTATAGCCGCCGCTGGTGTCATAGCTTGCCACACCGCAGGCGTAGTCCAACACCTGGTCAGGATAAGCGCTGTTGTGGTCCACAAAATTGGCGATGACCGCGTAGTGGAAGTCGGTCACGCTTTCCCCCTGCACGGGCAAGAGGGGCCAGGCCAGGCGCGGCTCCTCTTGTCCAGCCAAAGGCATCATCCCGGTGGCTTCCAGCCCGGCCACATTGCGCCGGATGGCCGACCAGATGGCCGCATACTCGGCGTCGGTCAGCTCCGGCTCGACGGGTTGGACACCCTCTGCAACCACATCCACTCCCTCTGCGTAATGAGGGATCGATGGCGGCTCCTCCGCACTCTGGGCGCGATCTGACAGTAGGGAGAGCATCCCTGCGGCCAGAATTGATAGGAGGACGAACAAAACAGTGCGTGTCATCAGGTCATCGGGTCAGCAGGCAAATCGTCAATCACATATCCTCAGTAACCCATTTTTTCTCGGATCCGACAATAGGAGATTTGCGCATTAATTCAGCCAAAGGGTCGGTTTCGTGTCATCTGCCGGTCAGCAATCCTTGCGCTACTTGTGGTAGACTGCATCTGTTCTCTCTTTTCAAACCAATCATCAGCATCCAAGCCCCAAATAAAAGGAGCAATTTATGAGTACACTTCCCAATCGACGCAATCCCTTTTCTGGCTCACCGATCGTCATTGCTGCGATTGTCGTCGTCATCGGCTTCTTTCTGCTTGTCTTTGCCGGTCAGTTCTACTACGCCTTCGAGCGGGTGGATGAGCAGGAAGTGGGCGTCAAATTCCAGGGCGGCAAGATCAAAGATGTGGTCGGCCCCGGTGTCTATTCGGACGTGGGCCTCTATGTGGACCTGCAACGGGTCTCCAGCCAGGGCATCCCCTTCAGCGTGGAGGATCAGGAGATTATCACCAAAGACAAGCAGCGTATCGGTCTGGTGGTCAGCGGTGACATCTTCCGGCCCGGCGTCAACAACAAAGACACACTGCGTACCCTCTGGGCACAGTATCGGGGCATCTACCTCAGCGATGATCTTGCCACTTCCCGTGTGATGGACCTGGCCCGCCAGGCGATGAAAGTCTGTGTAGGTGACCGCACCTTTGACGACAATGTGGTGGGCACGGCACGGGATGTGCTGCGCACTTGCATTGACGAGGAGGTCAGCGCACTGGCCAGCAACTTTGGCCTGTCGATTGAAAATGTGGTTGTGCCCGACATCATTCTCTCTGGCGATGTGCAGATCGCGCTGGATGCGATTGTAGCCAGCCGCCTGGAAACCGAAAAGGCTGCCCAGGACACCCTGCGTGCCCGTGCCCAGGCAGACGCTGAGCAGGCCAAGCAGGAAGGCGAAATTCGTGTGGCCCAGAGCCGGATTCAGGAGCAGGCCCGCCAGGAGACGACCCTTGCCCAACTGCAACAGGAGCGGGTGCAGGCCCAGCGGGTGGTGATCGAAGCCGAGAAGAACAACGAGCTCTTTGCCGCCCAGCAGGATTTGGAGATCAACCGGGCCAAAGCCCAGGCAGCCACCGAACTGGCCAAGGCGGAGATTGCCAGCGAGGCGGCCCTGGCCGAACTCTACAATTCCATGCCTTCCTATGTGAGTCTGCTGCTGGCTCGGGCCAATGCCTCTGCGCTCAATGAGACGGACAAAGTGATCTTCGTGCCCGAAGGCACAGCCCCGACAATTGTCCTGCCTGGCCCCGGCATTGTGCCGACTGTGGACACGGGCGGGCAGTAGTACAGGGCAGATGAGAACATCCGGTTGTTCATCCGGTGCAATGTGAAATGTACGCAGTGCAGGCGTATTCGTGTAACTGTAGGCTGCTATGCTTGACGGGAGCCAATGGGGACGGTATGATCTGAATAGACCAGTCGTTTAGGCGTGGCGAACGAGTAAATCGTCGATTTGACCTTCCAGGCATCAGCCAGAACTGCTTTCATACTTTCTGAATTTGTGGCTGTTGTCCGGAAGGCTGTCGTTCGTTATTGGGTCGTTATTCCTTCGGTTCGACTGAAAATGCCGTTTGGCGGAGAGAAGATATGCAAACATTAACAGCCTCAATCAACGAACAGGAATATAACGCGCTGATTTCCGGCGCAGCAGTGCTGGACAGAACAGACACGGGCGTCCTCATTCTGACCGACGCGGATCGGGTGGACTTTTTACAGCGGATGACGACGGCCAATGTGGCAGCGCTGAGTCCACGGCAGGCCGCGCTGGCGGTGATGACCAGCCCTGTGGCGCGCATCGAATTTGTCTTCACAATTCTCTGCCGTGAGCAGGAACTGTGGCTGCTGCCCGCGTCAGGGCAGGCCGACCCACTGGCGGGCAAACTGCGCAGCCAGATATTCTTTATGGACAAAGTAAAAGTGGCAAACGCCACTCCGTCCCTGCGTCGCTTGCGGGTGATGGGGGCGCAGGCGGCTGCCGTTTTGTCGTCAGTAGGAGTCCAATCGCCTGGGACTGATGACACATTCGTGAGCGCTGATGCGGTGACGGTTCTGCGCCAGGAGCGCTACGAAGTGCCCGGCTACGAGTTGATTGTGCCAGCGGAAGACGCAGACGATCTGCGCGCCAGACTGCTCGAAGCCGGGGCGCACTTATCGACAGATCGGGAGACCTACGAAACCCGGCGCATTGAGTTGGGCCGTCCGCTGGTGGGCGCGGAGCTGACCGGTGAGTATACACCCCTGGAAGCTGGGCTGGCCTGGGCTGTGGCCGACAACAAAGGCTGCTACACTGGCCAGGAGATCATCGCTCGTCAGATCACCTATGACAAAGTGACAAAGACGCTGGTGGGTCTGCGAAGCGACGCTCCCCTGCCTGTGGGTGCGGATGTAACCGCAGAGGGGCGATCGGTTGGGGTAGTCACGAGCAGCGGTTACAGTCCCGCGCTGGGCGGCCCGTTGGCGCTGGCAGTGGTCAAGCGGCCTTTCAATACTGAGAATACGACACTGCTGGTCAATAATTCTTCGGCGATAGTCTCCCAATTCCTCGTTTGAAGGAAAGATCGTAGATGTCTACGATTCTGATACTTGTTTGAACAATATGAGGCTGTCCATAGGAATGACAATGAATAGAAAATTTTATGAAGTCGAAGTGATTGATCCTGGTCAGGACGCTTTGCACCTCTGTATTGATGACCAAGCCTTTTCCATCCCCTGGCGTGACTGCTCTGCCGCGCTGGCCGAAGCGTCAGCAGTCGAACGGGAGATTGTTGAGATTGCGCCCTCGGGTTATGGGTTGCATTGGCCGTTGCTCGATGAAGACCTGGCGATTGCGCCCTTGGTGACACATGCCCAAGCCGCAGGATCATCTGTGCTGGCTGCGCAATGACCGACTTTTCCACAGCCGTCTGGCGGCTGATTCTCGAAGACGAACCCCGTTCTGGTCCGGCCAATATGGCCGTGGACGAAGCGCTGGCCGAAGCCGTGGCCGCGGGGGAAAGCCTGCCCACCCTGCGTTTCTACCGTTGGCAGCCCGCCGCGGTGAGTCTGGGCCGCCACCAGCCTGTGGCCGATGTGGACGATGCAAAGCTCGCCGAGCGTGGCTACGAACTGGTGCGGCGCACAACCGGCGGACGGGCCATCCTGCACACGGACGAGCTGACCTATTCGGTCACTGCCCCCCTGGACGATCCACGCATGGCGGGCGGTGTGATGGATGCCTATCTGCTGATGAGCAATGGGCTGCTGGCTGGGCTGGAAGGGGTGGGGCTGGCCGCGCAAAAGGCCGCCGGGGATGTGCGGGCTGGACGGGATGTCTCGGCTGTCTGCTTTGAGGTTCCCAGCGCCTATGAGATCACAGCAGGCGGGCGCAAGCTGATGGGCAGCGCACAAAGCCGACGCAAGGGCTATGTGCTCCAACACGGCAGCCTGCCCCTGACCGGCGACATCACCCGGCTGGTGGATGTGCTGGCCCTGCCGTCAGAGGAGATCGACGCCCTGCGCGCACATCTGGCGGAACGGGCCTGCACCCTGGCCCAGGCGCTACAGGTATCGGAAGATTCCCCCCAACTGGACTTTCGCACGGTGGCCGGTTGTATGGCCGCAGGATTGGCCGAGACTTTGAACGTGCGCTGGCAGCCCGGCGTCTTGAGCCCAGGCGAAAATCGCCGGGCCGCGGAGTTATTGCGAACCCGCTATGCGGACCCGGCCTGGACAAACAGTCGATAATACAGTGAACAGTAAGCAGTTATCAGTAGAAAGCCGTTCCCTCTATCTGTCTTTGCAGCGTAGATCGTCCGGTGCAGGCTCCACTAATAACTGGTCACTGTTGACTGATAACTTCCAATCAACCAATCAGCCAATCACCCAACCTATGGCAATCGGACTCCTCACAATCGAACTTTACCTGCCCGTCACCAACAGCCTGAAGGAAAAGCGCAGTGTGTTGCGCCCGCTCATCGCCCGACTGCGCAAGGAATACAACATCTCCATCTGCGAGGCTGACGCCCAGGACCAGTTGAGCCGGGCGGTGGTGGAGGTGGTCTGCGTCAGTGGCAACCGGGCGCTGGCCCATCGGCTGCTGCAAAATGTGGCCAATCGGGTGGAAAGCTGGCGCATGGATGCCCAGATGATCGACTACAATATCGAGATGATCGAGTAGGCGTCATCCGCATCTGTAATCCTCTGTTTGGGTGCAATTCAAGATGGGGGCAGGGGTAGGTTTGCGACGACCGCACCGGGCTAAAGACCAATGGGTGTAACCCACAGCTACAGGGCGACGCCGGATAAATCCGGCTTAGAAACGGTTTGTCTGTTCCTCCGAAAGCCCCGTTCAGGGGGCGTAGCTCGGTAGCCCGGTGTCTTTAGCACCGGGCGGCACAGACGATTCCTGTTCGCCCTAAATCTGAATTGCACCCCTCTGTTTTCCAAAAGAGACGTGAAATGAGAAACGTGAGATCAGCGCTGATCTCACGTTTCTCATTTCACGTCTCTTCACACGGCTTTGACTGACTGCTGGGGGAGCCTACGCCTTTGCCCCGTATTTGCTCAGAACGCGCAAGGAATCGGCGGGATGTTTGCTACTGTCCCAATTGCGATGGCGCAGGAAGAGAATCAGCAGGCTGGCGACGATACTGATGATGGCGATCCACTGGGCAGTCGCCAGGGTTCCCATCACCCAGGCGTCCGGGCGGAAGGCTTCCACCCACAGGCGGCCCAGGGGGTAGGCGACAAAGTAGAGGAGCGCACCATCGCCCTGGCGCAGTTTGTGGCCGAAATTGCGGATGACCAGATAGAGAACGAAGAACATCAGGATATTCCAACCCGCTTCATAGAAGAATGTGGGGTGAAAACCGTTGCTCGCATACCAATCCAGGCTGGCCTGGGAGAGATTGCCTGCGCCGCAAAAGCCGATGTCGGCGGGGGTGTTGGGCGGGCGCTGGCAGGGATGAGCCGGGTTGATGTGAAAGGCCCAGGCAACATTCGTGGCCGGGCCGTAGAGTTCCTGGTTGACAAAGTTGCCCATACGTCCAATGGCTTGGGCGATGAGCACATTCGGCCCGATATAGTCCAGATAGTGGAGGAAGTTCAGCTTGTTGCGCCAGGTGTAAACGACGATGGCAATCATTCCGCCGATCAGACCGCCATAGATACCCAGCCCCCGAAAGCCCCCATTCCAGAAGTTGATGATCTCAATCGGGTTCTCTTTGTAGAATGACCAGCCCTGGGCGTCTGCCGGGGAGCTGAAGACGTGATAGAGGCGTGCGCCGATGATGCCCAGCACCAGAGTCCAGGCCAACAGATTCCAGACGTGGTCTGGGTTTTCTCCGGCCTTTTCCGCGTAGCGAGATGAGAGCCAGGCTGCAATGACGGCACCACCCACAATGAACAGGCCATACCATTGCAGGGCAAACGGCCCAATGCGAAAAATGACAGGATCCATGGGGAAGTACTCCTGAGGTGTAAGAAAAAAGGAAAAATTTGCTGGTCGATATTTCAGTAAACAGCAGCCAGAAAAGATGCGCTCTTTCCTGTGAGATTGCGGCCTACGCAGTATAGAACGAAAAAGGGGAGATTACAAAGCGTATTGGACATCAACACCAGGAATCTATGGACGACAAAGAATCAGGGGCGCATGGATTGACAGCCCTCCCCTTTGAAAAGAAAATTCAGTTTGGCTGATCATTCACCCATTGCCAGGGAAATCGTCTTATACAGTTCACCCAATGAAAATGGTTTGTTTATAATCGCGGCGGCCTGTGTCTGATTGACCTGCTCGACAACCATAGGGGATGAATGAGCCGTGAGCACAACGACGGGGATGTCTGGATGATTTTCGCTAATCCATTGCAGCAGATCAAATCCTGTTTCCCTGGGCATCACCAAATCAGTCAACACCAGCGACCATTTCTTGGATTGCAACAACTTGCGGGCCTCGTCTACCGACTGACAGGTAGACGTATTGTAGCCGACACGATCCAAATACATGCTGACAAAACGGCCTATACGTGCTTCGTCATCGACAATCAGAATGTTTTTCTCAGCGTTTGAAGAGTCAGGACTCGTAGTCATTAGATTGCCTTTTCTTCCAGATATTTACCGGACATAGAATATTTTTCTGTCGCATTCCACTGGCACGGGCAGTCGTTAATGGTTCAATTGCCCTGGCTATAGGGCGCGCCTCGCTCGATCCAAACTTCCAGAGTGCGGCCAATGCGGGCCAGACTTTCGGCACTCACTTTGTCCAACGTATCGTCTACGGTATGCCAGTAGGGATAGTCAAAATCGATCATATCCACCGCGGGAATTCCAGCTTCGAGAAATGGCGTGTGGTCGTCGAGCATCGCGTGGCGAGGCTCATCGACAATCCACTCTGCATAGCCGATCTCGGCAGCCGTCGACCAGATGGCATCCACCAGATAGTCGGTACTGTTGCGCTCCCGATAGACCTGCTGATCCGCATCGCCGATCATATCCACAATGACGGTGAATTCGGGTTCGCTGCATTTGGGCAGGGCGCTGATGCGTGAGACAAAGTAGCGGCTGCCCAGAATCCAATCCCAGCCGGGAATCCTGCCGTTGTCCTCCGCGTCAAAGAAGACCAGACAGACAGTTTTGCCCGAAGCCGGTACATTCAGACTGCGGGCCAGTTCCATCAACACGGCCACGCCCGATGCGCCGTCGTTGGCCCCCGGCACAGGTAAAGAGCGGTTGTCGATATTGGGGTCGGCGTCGGCAAAGATGCGGCTGTCGTAGTGAGCGCCGATGATTATGGCTGGGCCGCTGCCGCTGACCGCCAGGATATTGCGGGCGTCCACATCCGGCACAGGCTCGAAAGGTTGAATGAAGACCTCCCAGCCCTGCTCGCTCAGGGTCTGAATCACCCAATCCCCCATGGCCTTGTGCTCAGACGAACCAGTGATGCGCGGCCCAAATTCCAATTGGGTTTCGACGTGGGCCAGCGCCTCTTCACCAGAAAAAGTTATGGTGTCCGGTGTGGGTTGAACCAGGCCATAGCCCAGATAGCCAAAGAAGCCGAGAGAGGCAACCAGGGCCAGCATCAACGAGATTTCGATTGTGTATGCACGAATGGAACGGAAGATCGATTCCATCGCTTCTCCTCAATACCCTGGAAACGAAAGTAGAAGTTCGACTCTTTCGGAAAAGTCGAACTTCTACGATCACTGATTGCGTGTCCGCAAAAAGATGCGAATGGGCGTCCCCACGAAGGGGTGGTGGGCACGGAACTGGTTTTCCAGATAGCGAATATAGCTGAAGTGGGCCAGGTCCGGGTCGTTGCAAAAGAGTATAAACGTAGGCGGCTTCACGCTGGACTGGATGGCGTAGTAGATACGCAAAGGCCGTCCATTGCGATTGGGTGGGGGCGTCTTGTCATAGGCTTCCTGCACCACCCGGTTCAGCTCACTGGTAGAAAAGCGATGTTCCCGCTCGTCGGCCACAATCAGAGCGGTGGGCAACACTTTGTTCACCCGCTGCTTTGTCAGCGCGCTGATAAAAAGCACGGGCACGTAATCCATAAACTTCAGGTCTTCCCGTACCTTTCGAGTATATTCCACCATTGTATTGGTATCTTTGTCAACTGTGTCCCATTTGTTGACGATAACGACGATACCTTTGTTGCGCTCCAGCACGTGGCCGGCCACATGGGTGTCCTGGGCTGTGACGCCCTCATCAGCGTCCACCAGAAGCAGGGCCACATCGGCCCGGTCGATGCTGCGCATACTGCGCAACACACTGTATTGTTCGATCCCCTGCTCCACCTTACCCCGGCGGCGAATCCCCGCGGTGTCGATCAGTGTGATGTTGCGGCCTTCGTAGACAATATCCGTGTCAATCGGGTCCCGGGTGGTCCCCGCGATCTCGCTGACAATCGAGCGCTCGGAGCCGATCAGCGCGTTGAGCAGACTGCTCTTGCCCACATTGGGTCGCCCGATCAGTGCGATGCCCAGGGTCTCCTCTTCCTCTTCGTCCTGGGGGGGCGAATCGGGGAAAAGATCGACAAGCATATCGAGCAGATCGCCCACGCCTGTGCCGTGATAGGCACTGGCCGGGATGGGTTCGCCGATGCCCAGCGCCCAAAATTCGGAAGCGTTGAGCTGCCGTTCCGGGCTTTCGGCTTTGTTCACGACCAATACAAGCGGCTTGGGCGTCTGGCGCAGCAGAACCGACAATTCTTCGTCGGCTGCGGTCAGTCCGTCTTTTCCATCCACCACAAAGACGATCACATCCGCTTCGTCGATGGCAAGCTGGGCCTGATTCTTGATTTCGGTCACAAAGCGGGCCGAATCCTCGGCCAGGGCCGATGCGCCCGCCCGAAAGGCCCGGGCATCGGCAGTGGACTGGGCTTCCAGACCGCCCGTGTCAATCACCACAAAATCCCGCCCGTTCCAATCGGACTCGCCATAGAGTCGGTCCCGGGTGGTCCCCGGCAGGTCTTCGACAATGGCTGTGCGCGAGCCAACCAGTCGATTAAAAAGGGTTGATTTCCCTACATTAGGTCGGCCAACCAGCGCGATTACAGGTTTGCGTTTTTTCATCGTATGCGATCCATAAATCTACTGCAAAAACCGAGTTTTTGGCGGAAGCGATCGGGAATCTTAAAGGTGAGCCGGCCAAAAAAACTCGGTTTTTGACCTATTGCAGTGGAAGCGGTCCAGTGATTCCAACGACTGGACCGTAGGGTTACTTCCTCCATTGCACACGGCAGCCCTGCTGCCCAGACAGCAAAGAAGGAATCTTACCACAAGACGTAGCAGGTACGAAGAAAAGGGCAGGGTGAACGGGATGTAATGCTCTGGGGCACTACATCCTGTTCACCCTGCCCCTGCAAAAGTCAACTGGCTGGTGTGGGCGTGGGCGGCGGTTCACCGCTGCTGCCGTTGGGGATGGCAGGCGGTGTCAGATCGTCAGGCGGCAGCAGCGGCTGTATGACCACTTCGATGGCCTGGGGGATCACCCCTTCCACCCCTATGCCTTCGGGGGTAACCACAACCGGCACAACCACATGGCTGCCTGGCGTCAGACCAGTCAGGTCGAGCATCACCCGCACATCGGACGTGCCCAGAGCATCCAGCCGGGGCAGGGGGCCGCTGACAAGAACATCCACCCGGGAGAGGGAGACCGTCGCCGTCAGGACTTCGCTCAGACCGATCACAACCGGGCGGCGGCTGACGGTGGCGCTGCTTTCAATGGCCGAAATGCCCACTGTGACAAAGACGCCTGCCTCCTCCAGCACAGAGACATTCTCCGGCAGATTCAGGGGCAACCGTTCGCGCACATCGCTGGTGGCCCCTTCGATGGAGAGGGGCGCGGTCTCGACAAAGCCCGGTGCATTGCGCAACGCCTCGGCGCTGCCCAGCAAAATGACAGTGGACGGTTCGGGCTTGACACTGGTAATTCGATAGCTGGCCGCGGGCTGACCGTCTACCTGGACAAGGACTGCGACTTCCTTGCGGCCTGGCTGCTGGACCACAGGGACAACCACACGGGCTGCCGTAGGCTGCACCTGTACACGATCCACTGCCTGGCCCTGTCCATTGCGGGGCAGCAGTGTCGCGTTGCGTTCGATCTGGGTTTTGGTCCCCAGCAGCAAGACCTCGGCGTGGACAGCCTGGACCTGATTGACCAGTGCTTCCGGGCCAGAAACCTCGGCCACCTCCGGATCCACAATAGCCGTCTGCCAATCATAGCCCAACGCAGCCGAGTCCACCACATCCACCACAATGGGCACGGTTTTGGTGATCACACTCTCTAGCTGCACCCGCAGTTGCCGGGGCTGTTGCGCCAGAATCTCGATGTCCGGGTTGACCACACTGACAATAACATCCACGTCGTGACTGCCCGGTCCCTCATCGCCCAGATCGATGACAGCGCTAAAATCATCGGCTGCCAGACTATCCCACGTGCGTTTGGATGTACGTACATTCAGGGAGACTGTGCGCTGGGTCAGGTCCTGCAAAGTCTGCAAGCCGGGGTCCAGTCCACGCACACTGATCGGAATCGGCGTCGAGAAATCGTCCCGAATCAGCGGGTTCTCCTGGTCCATGGCAAAAAGCCAGACAACCAGAGCCAGGACCACGGACATCAGCAGCGTGACGAGTGTGTCTCGGATTTGGTTGCGAGTAGTCAGACGGTTATTCCGCATTGGGGAGAGGCTCCACAGCATCCACATCCGGTTGGTTGCGGGGATCGTAGAAGTCGGTCAGAATACGCCGTAGACGGTTGTCGTCCAGGCGGCGCACAATCCGGCCATTGCGGGCTACGGATATCGCGCCGGTCTCTTCCGAAACCACAATCGAGAGCGCGTCGGACTGTTCGGTGACGCCAATCGCGGCCCGGTGGCGTGTGCCCAACTGGGAATCCAGAGTGTCCCGGGAGGTGAGGGGCAGTACACATCCAGCCGCCGCAATCCGGCTGTCGCGGATGATCACCGCGCCGTCGTGCAGGGCTGTGTTGGGGAAGAAAATAGTCTGTAGCATCTCGGCTGTCACTTCGCCGTCCACCCCAACGCCCCGGTCGATGTATTCGCCCAGGCCCGTGGCCCCTTCCAGAATAATCAGCGCGCCGTGACGGTTGTCCGCCAACTGGGTACAGGTCCGTACAATCACACTGACCACTTCCTGGGTGGTGGCTCCGTCGGACCGCCGGGTCAGAAAGGGCAACCCCCTCCCCACCCGTTCCAGGGCGCGGCGCAATTCCGGCTGAAAAATAACCGGAATGGCAACAAAAATGGCGATGGAACTGCTGCTGATCAACCAACTGAAGGCCGTCAACTCCACCGTGCGGGTGATGACAACAATCACCAGACCAATCACCAGCAGACCGCGCAACAACTGCACAGCCTGGGTTCCCCGAAAGAGGCGCAGCAGAAAGAAAAAGACTAGTGTCACCAGACCGACATCCAGCATATTTTGCCAGTCGGTCAAGCGGCTGAGGATCGAAAGTGTATCTGACATAGACATCCAATACTACAGAGGCCCGGCTATTCCAATGGGACACCGCCCAGCAGATGGGCCAGGATCGCCTTTTGCGCGTGCAGGCGGTTGTGGGCCTGGGGGAAGAGTATACTGGCCGGGCCATCGGCTACCTCATCGGTAATCTCTTCGCCCCGGTGTGCGGGCAGACAGTGCATAACCAGCGCGTTGGGGTTGCCTGTGCGCGCCAGCAGCCCCGCGCTGACCTGATAGGGCGGGAAGACGGCCAACCGCGCGGCCCGTTCCTCCTCCTGGCCCATACTCGTCCAGACATCGGTGTAGAGGATGTCCGCGCCCTGGACTCCGTCCAAGTCGTCGGTCACGCTGACCTCAGCCCCGCTGAGTGCCACCACCGCTGCATCGGGCATATAGCCATCAGGCGAGACGATACGCACATTCAGCCCTACTTTGCCCGCGGCCATCATAAGGCTGGTCGCCACATTGTTGGCGCCATCACCCACATAGGCAATCGTGCGGTCTTCCAGATCGCCCAGCACTTCCCAGGCGGTGAAGATGTCGGTCAGGGCCTGGCAGGGGTGGCTGAAGTCGCTCAGGCCATTGATGACCGGCACGCTGCCCCAGTTCGCCAGGTCTACCACATCCTGATGGCCGAAGACCCGGGCCATAATACCGTCCGCATAGCCGCTGAGAACCCGGGACACATCGGCCGCGCTCTCCCGTGTGCCCAGCCCCACCTCTGCCGGGCTGAGGTAGAAGGCGTAGCCGCCCAGGTGCTGCATACCCATTTCAAAGCTGACACGGGTGCGCAGGGAGGGTTTCTGAAAGAGCAGGGCCAGGGATTTGTTGGCCAGGATCGGCGTATTTGCGCCCTTCTCAGCCCGTTCGTCCTTTAATCGTTTTGCCAGGCGCATCAATCCCCAGAATTGATCGCTGGAGAGATCGGCCAGATCGAGAAAATGGTTCAGTGCTGGTATTGCCACAGGAAAAGTCTCCCGGAGTTGTCGATGGATTTATACGCCCGCAATCACAGGGCTGTGCAAGACCCCAAGCCCTTCAATTTCTACGGTCATCACATCTCCCGGCTGCACCGCGCTGACACCGGAGGGTGTACCGGTCAGGACCAGATCGCCCGGTTCCAGGGTCATAAAATTGGAGACGTAGGCCAGGATTGTGCCGACGGTGTGGATCATCAGATCCGTGTTACTCTCCTGCTTCACAACGCCGTTGACCAGACAGCGGACTGTCTTGTTGGCGGGGTCGAAGGTCGTGTCCAGCCAGGGACCGACCGGACAGAAGGTGTCGAAATTCTTCCCCCTGGTCCACTGCACATCCTTGCGCTGCAAATCTCTGGCCGTCACATCGTTGGCAAGGGTGTAGCCCAGAATCACATTGTGGGCGTCCTGGGCGTTGAGAAAGCGGCAGCGTTTGCCGATCACCAGGGCCAGTTCCCCTTCGTGGTCCACTCGCTCGCTGACCGAAGGACGGATCACAGACTCGTCCGGGCCGATCAGTGTGGTGGAGGATTTGAGGAAGATGGCCGGCTCCTCGGGCACTTCGTTGCCAAACTCGGCCGCGTGTTCCGCGTAGTTGCGCCCCACACAGATTATTTTGCGCGGCTCACAAGGGGCCAGCAGCTTTACATTCGCCAACAGAAGTGGCGCTCCGCCAATCTCTGGGGCAAAATTGCCAGCCAGCCGCGGGCTGTCATAGGGCGCACAGGCCAGGGGATAGACGAATTGCTCGACGAGCATTCCCCAGTCTGCGTCGCCATCCCGGCCATTGCCTTCCGCTGTGAAACGCACAAGTCGCATAGGTCGTTCCGTTTCTTTGTATTGGGTTCGGTAAGTTTATGAAAGATAGACTTCGTTGATCATCAGCCGGAACTCACAGCCAAGAAAGTTAGCGGCCTGTCGTACCATTGTCATACGGCTCAGAAAAATTTCAAAGTATTCGATGACCTGAGCAAATTGGGTGTCGATCTCCAGTTCCAGGGCAATCACCCGTTTGTCCGCGTCCACCCGGACAAAGCTGCGGGTGGACGCATAGTTCACCCGGTCGTGGATGTCGAAGGTGGCCGGGTCCGGGTTCTGCACTCGGCTGCGATGGACGTCCGCTTTGTCCGCGATGATCACAGCGGCCGAGACCGGGTTGGTGGCTGTGCCCCGTTCTTCTTCGTGATTGCCAATGGCGTTCATCACCAGGGCAATCTCATCGGTGGACATCCCCAGCCTTTTCAAAATCTGCCAGGCCATCAGCGCGCTGCTCTGGGCGTGATGCTCCCGGTGCAGCAGATTGCCAATGTCGTGGAGATAGCCAGCCACCTGGGCCAGTTGCCCCGTACGCTCGTCGAAGCCGAGACGGATCAGCACATTTTCGGCCACATTGCCGACCAACCCGGCGTGGCGCTGGCCGTGTTCGGTGTAGCCCAGACCGCGCAATGCTTCGTTCGCCTGCTGCACAAAAGCGACCACTTCCGGGTCTTTGCGCACCTGGGCCACAGTCACAAGTGTTGTCTGCATAGATACCTGAATCCAGTGAAAAACCGAGTTTTCAGAAGTTCGACTTTTCAGAAAATGCCGAACCTCTACGTCACAGCCTGTCCCAGGGCCAGCCCGCTGGTGAGCAGCGCGGCCACCCACCAGAAACGCACCCGGTCCAGGGGTTCCCTCCGATAGAGGGCCAGCCAGGTGGGCAGGAAAAAGAGGGCCAGAAAGACAAGCCAGAGCGGTAGCTGCAAAAGGATCAGCAGCAGACCTATCCCCGCCTGGGCCACGGCCAGAGCCGCCACCCCCCACACTTTGGGGTCATCACTCTGGTAGCTCTGGGCACCCCACACGTGCAAGGCCCACAGGCCAGCCAGGAGAAGCTGAACCGTCAATTTCGTCTCATCACCCAGCACCAGCACAACCAACAGCCAGGGCAGAGCCACAGTCGTCAGCACAAAGAGGAGCCGAACGGGGATCGATTCTATCTGCTGGTGCAACCAGCCAGCGGTGCTGACAACAATCAGGGCCAGTGTCAGCCAGATTGCCACTGGGTCCAAAATAAAGGAGACCACCAATGCCAGAACGATAGCAGGCAGGGCCACTTTATAAATAAGCGCCAGGATACTTGGCCCGTCCATCCCAAAAAGCCGGGCCGCGGGCGAACCAGAGCGGAGATAGGGGAGCCAGACCCGGCTGCGCGCCATAGAGCGCTGGATAGTGGGCAGGCTCTCTGGTGTGGACATCAGCCCCCAGATGCTGCCCCAGAGCGGGTCGGCCAGCAGAAAGAGCAGTGCGATGGTGGATGCCTGGGCCAGCAGATTGGGAAAGGATAAACCCGAAGCCAGCACCGCGGCCAGCACTGTCCAGCCAGCGGCAACCCGCCAGGGCGATTCATCGAACCACATACGGACATCGATGATCGAACTGCCTGCTATATGAATAACCCCTCGGCTTTCGGCTTCGCTCATTGGCCTGGTGATCTCCCTGGCGCGCCGCAAAATAGACAATTCCGGGAAGCGTTCAGGTGTATGCTTGGCAAAAGCAGCCTGTTCGTTTCCCGGAATGCGTGAAATACTCAGTCTTCGATGGATGCTTCCTCATCCCGGCAGCTATACATTTAGCCGTGCCGAAAGGTGCTGCAAAAAGTATACCAGAGATTCAGATCATTCGGAAAACGATTCAGCCACTCTACGAAAACGATTGCTGCCCGATTCCTGACCAAAGACCAGCCACTGATGAACACGGATAAACGCTGATAAAATCTGCGAAATCCGTTGTTTCTGCGCCGCTTGCGACCTCTGCGTCCCAGTTCTCAAACAATCACCCGCAGACGGCCCGGCTGCATTTCCGCGGAAAGTGCGCTGGCCGCCACGCTTAGAATCTCGCCGTCGGTGTGGACAGGCACGGGTGCTGCGGTGGCGACACAGACCGACGAACAGCGCACAAAACGCATGGCCGGGTGGTTGCGATGGCTTCCCGCCATCACCTGGGGCAGCAGAGCCAGAATGCGGGGCGTGTTCAGCGAGTGGGCGATTCCCATATCCAGCAGGCCGTCGTCCATCAGCGCGTCGGGGGTCATAAAGAAGCCGCCGCCTGTGCGCTTGCTGTTGCCCAGCGTCACCAGCAACGAGCGCTGCTCCACTTCGTGTACCTGGCCGCTTTCGTCCGTCCAGGCCACGTGAAAGTGGGGCTGGTCGTATTGGCGCAGGGCACGAATCACCGCCCACAGGTAGATGGCAAAGCCCCGCAGCCGGGTAATTTTGCGGCTCTCCACCGTCACCTGGGCCTCGAAGCCCGCGCCCATATTGTTGTCAAAATAGCGTACAATTTCCCGGCCCTCGGCGATAACCGTCGCCCGGCATAGGTCGATATCCCGGGTGCGCCCGGCCTGGATAGTCTGGATGGACTGGGCCAGTTCTCTGGGCAGCCCCACCATATCCGAGAAGTCGTTGCCGCTGCCCAATGGCAGAACCGCCAGGGGACCGACCAACTCCCCTTCCGGTGTGGCCTGGGCGATGCCGTTGACCACTTCGTTGACTGTGCCATCCCCGCCCGCGGCCGCGATGATATCGTAGCCGTCCAGCTTAGCCTGGCGGGCCAGTTCGATAGCCTCTCCGCCCTTTGTCGTCAGGACCACTTCCCCGGCCAGTCCGGCCTCTTTCATCGCCGCGGCCAGCCCGCCTGCGCTCTGCCCCGCGCCGCCCCGGTTGGAATAGGGATTGAGAATCACTTTGACTCGCTGTGCCATCGAATGCCTCCAGTTGCTCAAAAGAATGGATCCACTGCAAAAAGGTCTGCCAGCCACTGATGAACACTGATAAACGCTGATACTTCCCTTGAAATCTTTGTGCTCTTTGTGTTCTTTGTGGTTCAAATGGCTTTTTGCAGTGGAGCCAAAGAATAGAACGCGGATGACGCGGGACAGACGGATTCACGCGGACAAAATCTGCGTTCTCCCGGGCAAATTGTCAATCGGTGGCCCGACGCAGCACCAGCCCGTCTCTGGCCGGGAGAGTAACGTCGTGGAGCAGACCGGCCTGGGCTGTGTAGTTTCCACTGTTCCAGACAGCCTGGAAGTTCCCTGCCTGGCCCGTACTTTTGCCCAGGTGCAGGTCGATGCGGGTCTGGGTTTTGTTGGCGTTGAAGAGGACGATCAGCGCTTCGCCGTCCAACTCTCTGGCAAAGCCATAGACACCGTTCTGGGCGTAGAGGGTCTCGAAGCCGCCGGTGCGGAGAGCGGGAAAGCGGTGACGCAGGGCGATGGCCCGGCGGTAGAAGTCCCGCAACTCCCCGTTCCACCCGGCCTCGTCGTCCCAAAGGAAAGCACCCCGACAGCCGGGATCATTGCCGCCGGTCATGCCGATTTCGCTGCCATAATAGACACAGGGCGCACCGGGCAGAGTCATTTGCAGCAGCACAGCCAGTTGCAGCGCGGACACATCGCCATCCACCATCCACAGCACCCGGGCCGTGTCGTGGCTGTCCAGCAGATTGAGCTGGGCCAGAGTAATCGGCCAGGGATGGGCCGCCAGCATCCCTTCCACTGTGGCGGCAAAGGCAGGCGCATCCAGCAGCGAAAGTTCATAGCCGCCGGGGCGGTAGTCGGTTTTCAGCGTTTCCTGGGCAAAAAAGCCCAGGGCTGCCCGGCTGAAGATGTAGTTCATTACCCCGTCGAAGCGGTCGCCTTGCAGCCACTCGCTGGCGTCGTTCCAAATTTCTCCCACCAGATAGGCTTCCGGATTGGCTCCCTTTGCTGCCTGGCGGAATGCCTGCCAAAAGGTGGCATCGGGTATCTCTTCTGGCACGTCCAGCCGCCAACCGTCCGCGCCAAATTCGATCCAGTGGCGGGAAACGTCGAGCAGGTATTCCCGTACGCCCTCATTTTTGATGTTGAATTTGGGCAGCGCGGCCAGACCCCACCAGGCCGCGTAGTTGATGGGGTTTTCGTCGTCGTGCTGATAGGGGCGCAGGGGCCAATCCTGCACATGAAACCAGTCGAGATAGTGAGAGTCGCCGCCAGTTTCCAGGATGTGATGAAAGGCCCAGAAGCCCCGGCTGGCGTGGTTGAATACGCCGTCGATCACCACATACATCTGGCGGGCGTGGGCCACGTCCAGCAATTCCCGAAAGGCGTCGTTGCCGCCCAACAGGGGGTCAATCTGGAGATAGTCGTAGGTGTGATAGCGGTGGTTGGAGGCCGAGGAAAAGATGGGGTTCAGGTAAAGGGCGTTGATGCCCAGGTCTTGCAGATAGTCCAGCTTATCGACGATGCCCCGCAGATCGCCGCCCTGGAAGCCCTGCTCCTCTGGCGGCGTGCCCCAGGGCTTGAAAATGGTTCCGGGAATCTGACGGGTGCGAGGGCTGCGCGCAAAACGATCGGGGAAAATCTGGTAGAAGACTGCGTGCTTCACCCATTCAGGTGTAGAAATTGACATACAAATTTGGCTCCACAATGAAAACGGATTGATAAGAGGGGGATCTGTCCGCTTCGATTGTGGCATAGCCCGCAGGAGATGTCAATCCGTTATCCGAACGGCTGAAGCAGGAGGAGCAGAAGCTGCACGACCAGCAGGAGGAGCAGAGCCGCCACCAGCATTTCGGGCAGGCGGGATTTTTTGGCGGGCGGCTTGTGGCCTGCCTGTTCCAGTGCGGCGATGACCCGCTGGTTGGCCCACACTTCCAGACGCAGACGGATTGTCTGTATCAGCAGATAACCCAGGGCTGCCAGACCAGCCAAACCCAGTACAAAAATCAAAAGCATATCCATAGCACATCCCCCTCGGCAGATGTTTGTGTTTGTTTCACACTAATAGTTAGTGTACAACAGACACGGACACCTGTCAAGAACGGATTTTCGGCGTGGTTCATTTCGCCGTCGAACGATCTTTACAATTCGAGAGGAGAGAGCACGCCCACGTGTGGCTGTGACTCGACTGCGACCGGCACGTGGGCGTGCCTACTCTTCGTACTGAATTGTAAAGATACCGAACCTCCCAAATGAACCACGCCGGATTTTCTTTTGTAGTGCGTGGTGCGTATACCAGTACACGCACCACGCACCACGCCAGAAGCTACGTGGCTATTGCCGCTGGATCGGTGCTAATACCCCCGCCGCTTGTCGATGACATTGCGGGGACGTTCGCCGTTCAAATAACGCTGCAACTGCTCCTGGAAGAAGCGCACAATGACCTGGGGCCGGTGCTGGGACGCGCCAGCCCGGTGTGGAGTGAGCAGCAGATTGGGCGCATCCCACAGTGAGCTTTCCGCGGGCAGGGGTTCGATTTCGGTCACGTCCAGGGCCGCGCCGGCGATTTCACCGTCTTCCAGGGCAGCCACCAGCGCGTCCTCGTCGATGATGCCGCCCCGGGTCACATTGATCAGATAGGCTGTGGTCTTCATCAGTGCCAGTTCTTCTGTGCTGATCAGATGATAGGTCTCCGGCGTGCGCGGGCAGGCCATCATCACCGCGTCGGAGCGTTGGAGCAGACTGTGGATGTTCTCTTTGGTGGCCGGTTTCAGTTCGGCCACACCCGCGGGCACATCCGTGCGCACCGGGTCCACAGCCAGGATCGTCATGTCGTAGCCAGCGGCCCGCTTGACCATCTCCATGCCAAAGCCGCCCATCCCGATAATGCCCAGAGTCATCCCGGTGATCTCCACCACCGAGCCGGATTTCCACACGTGCTGCTTCTGCTGCTCCCGGGCCGGTGTCAGGCCGCGGGCCAGGCAGAGCAGAAAGGCCCAGGCGTGTTCCGCGCCCTGGGGCGCATACATCCCGGCCATATTGGAGAGCATCACCTCGTCCCGCTCGGCCATGGCCGGGAAGAGAAATTTGTCCATCCCTGCGCTGAAGGATTGGACCCAGCGCAGGTTGGGCGCGGCCCCACAGACTGCTTCGGGGAAGCGGCCCAGGATGACTTCGATCTCCGGAGCCACGGCCAGGGCTTCCTCGTCGCTGCTGGCGTGGAACACTTCGTGGCCGCCAGCCTGGGCGATGCGGCGAAACTCGGCCACATCTTCTTCGGCAAAGGGGTAGTAGAGCAGGATTTTCATGGGGGGGTCTCCGTTGAATGGGTGGGTAATGGAAAACGCTCCGGCGTAGTATAGACATTCTTGGCAGATGGGGCAAGGCCGAAAATTCGATTCCCACATCAGGCAGATTCCGGGTATAATGCACAGCGAAACCGAACCGGAATCCGCAAGGACTATGCAAGGAGGTAGGCGTGCAGGATGAGATTCAACCAACTGAGGAAAGACCAAAGATTCCTGTTCGGCGGGTGATTGCTATGCTCTTCCCGGCCTTTATCAGCCTGGGGCTGGTGGCGCTGATTCTCGTGTGGGAGGAGTACAATCCGCCGGGCTGGCAGCGGGCTATGGACAGCTATCTCTCGGCCTACACCTCTGCGTCCAGAGAATTGCTGTCCGCCGGTATTATCACAGTGGCCCAACTGCCTTTTGTCCTTGGGCCAGAGACACCCTTCCAGCCCGTCTCACCCAGCGTCCATTACCAGACCGAGCCGTTGTCCGGGGGTGTGCCCCCGGAATCGCCAGAGAGCCTGGGCGGCGGCAGGCAGCCTTTGCCCTATCCTGTGCTGGAACTCTACTGCATCGATCTCACCCAGACCGACGGGGGCCAAGCAGCCAGCCGCTATCTGGTCGCCCGCCACGAAGACCTGAACAACAGCGATTGGATCGTCTACATTCCCAGCACACAGGCATCGCCCCAGGCGGTGGATGATGCCTGGGATCAACTGGGCTGCGTAGTGGACGAATAGTCAATCAATTCCTGGAAAGGAGCAGAGCGGTGGATGCACTGATACGTTTTGTCTTTGTGCTGCTAGCCGGAGCGGCTGGTTTTGCCCCCGGCGGGCTGGTTGTGCGTGCGCTTCTGGGCGATCGTCCCCGCACAGGTTTCGACGGGGTGGCAGAAACAGTTTTTGGTGTAGCCGGTGGCATTCTGCTGGGGCTGATCCTGGGCTTTGTCATCTCTGGGCGGCTGGAGCGCGCGGGTCGCCTGTGGGGGATTGTGGCGCTGGTTGTGTTGATTGGGGTGGAAGTGGCGGTTCTTTCTGCCCTTCCGGGTAGGTGAAGAAAGTGCAGGGGTGCTGGCGCATAGCCATTTTGTGATTTGACAGGCGGTCACAAAATGAGCATAACCACAATTCTCGCACGCAGCTATGAATATGTGAAGGCATTGAAGCCCAAGCCAACGACAAAGAAGAAGAAATCCTAGCATTGGAGGATAAGATGAGTCAGGACATTGAGGCTAACAAGAGAAATGCCATCGCCTTTTATAGGACCGCCTACGAAGGGTCTCCACGCGAGGCCGTCGGCAAGTACGTGGGCGCAGAATACATACAGCACAACCCATTGGTTGGGGACGGGCCATCGTCATTCATTGAGTACTTCGAGAGAATGGCATCCGAGTACCCTGAAAAGTCGATTGAATTTGTGCGATCAATTGCGGAAGGTGATTTGGTGGCGCTTCACACCCACCAAATCTGGCCCGGTGGTGATGAATACGTGACGATGGACTTCTTCCGCTTTGATGAACGAGGCAAGATCGTCGAGCATTGGGACGCAATGCAGCAGATTCCCAAGACAAGCGCGAACGGAAACACTATGTATTAGTTGTGGAAGCATTATTCGTTAGGTTTTTGATGGTTAGCCGGTATCTTTTTTGGGGAATGTACGAGGCTACAGAGATCAACTGGTGGAGGGACAACATTGCGCTCCGTTGATGACAAGGGCGATGGCTTTGTATACTGGCTGTGCAAGACCGGATGCGCGACCAAAAGTTAAGATAATATCATTTCAAACAGGAGGTATTGCTGTGACACCGAGAAATTGGGGTCTACTCTTACTGGCAGTGGGTTTTGTCCTTCTGCTTGTTTTCGCGTTATGGATTCCTGGCGCGTTGGTGGCAGGTGGCGCAAGTGCGGTGTTGCTTATGGCTATCGGCGGGCTGATGATTTCTGGGCGTTTGCCGACAGGCAAATAGGCTGCTTTTGTTCGACAAAGACAGGAGAATGGCCTTGTTTGCTGCCTGTGTAAGACCGGATGCACGGTGGACAGGCGGTCATGTTTCTGCAAAGGAGGGACAATGACACAAGTAGATTTTGAATCATTTGTGGCCGGGCTGGAGCAAGTCCAGCGTGAGGAGAATTTCGGATACGCCTTTTTCTTCGTAGGCGATGACCATCGCCTGCCTTTCGTCACCTTCGCAGATTCCGACAATGACTATGACAGTGTGTCCAATCTGAACCGGGAAGGTCTCTTCCGTGCCAACATCAGCGTCAGCAAAGAGACGTTCCAAAAGCTGGTTGGCGGACCCACCTCTGAGCCGGTTGACTATACCCGGCTGGACACCTTCCTGCCCCATCCACACTATGCGCGGCAGCACTTCGTCTGTATCCTGAATCCATCCGGTGCAAACATCGAAACCACAAAGAATCTGATTGTGGAAGCACACGCCATTGCCGTGCACCGCCTGCAACGCAAGGGGGAGAAGTAATGAGTCCATCCCTCGCCTCCCTCTTCGCTGGCTGGGACATTCAGTAGCAGCGATAGTGCGCTCCGTTGTCGACAGGGGAATGGGTCTTGTATACTGCCTGTGTACGTTGGGATGTACGGCGAAGAGGCAAGGGTCTTTCTGCAAAAGTGTAATAGCCAAGAAGATGGTGGAATTTTCAACGCAGAGGCGCAAAGGAGCAGAGACGCAAAGAAATCGCTTTTCTCCCTGTGCCTTTGCCTCTTTGCATCTTTGCGTTAAGAAATAGCCATTCCACCATTCCGTTGACCAGTACAGGTCTTTCTGCAAAAGTGAATTGAAATTCAGGCGCGTAGATTGAAAAAATTGCCACAGGAGAGGATTGAAAATGCGCGTCATCGGTCTGATGAGTGGAACGTCGGCGGATGGGATCGACGCAGTGCTGGCGGAAATCGCTGAGATCGATGGCCGCTTGCAGATGCGCCAGCTAGCCGCGACTGCCCTCCCCTGGCCCTCTGACGAGCGGGCGGAAATCTTCTGTCTCTTTGCCAATCAGGCCGACTCCCGCGCCCTCTGCCGGGTCAACTTTCAGATTGGGCGACGCTTTGCCCAGGCTGCCCTGGCGGTCATCGACGCAGCCGGACTGTCCCCCGCCGACATCGACCTCATCGGCTCCCACGGCCAGACGCTCTGGCACGAAGTGGTGGATGGACAGGTCCACTCCACACTGCAAATCGGCGAGGCCGCAGTGATTGCCGAGGAGACGGGGATCACAACAGTGGCCGATTTTCGGGTGGCGGATGTGGCCGCGGGGGGACAGGGCGCGCCGCTGGTCTCCATTTTTGATTGGCTGCTGATGCGCCCGGATTCTGGGCTGGGCGGCTGGCGCGCACTCCAAAATATCGGCGGCATCGGCAACGTCACTTTTTTGCCCCCACTGGAAGATTCCTCTGCGCCCCCCCTGGCCTTTGACACTGGCCCCGGCAATGCGCTCATCGACTGGGCCGCGGTGCAGATGACCGGTGGCGCGCAGACCTTCGACGCAGACAGCCGCCTGGCCCGCCAGGGCACGTCCTCTGCGGAACTGGTCCAGCGCTGGCTGCAACACCCCTACTTTCTACGCCAGCCGCCCAAAACCACTGGACGAGAGCTTTTCAGCGCTGGTCTGGCCGGGGGTTGGCAGGCAGAAGCCACTGCCGCCGGTCTTTCCCCCGCCGATTTCATCGCCACGCTCACCGATTTTACAGCCGCTTCTATTGCCGATGCCTACGCCCGTTTTGCCCCTGCCCCCATCGCTCAGGTGGTGGTGGCCGGGGGCGGCGCACGCAATCCGCTGCTGATGGAACGGCTGGCCCACCAGTTGAACGCTCGTCTGGGCCAGCCCGTGCCTGTGCTCGCCCACGCAGATTTGCCCGACGCGCCCGGCGACGGCGACAGCAAAGAGGCGCTGACCTTCGCCCTGTTGGCCTGGCTGGCGATTCACGGGCGGCCCGGTAATCTGCCCGCCTGTACCGGCGCGGCGGGTGAGCGGGTGCTGGGCAAAATCACGCCGGGGCGGAATTTTGGGCGGCTATTTGGAACCGACCGCGGACGGTAGACCGCAGACGGTAGACCGCAGACGGCAAATGATTCCGCGGTCGGCGGTCTGTCGTCCGTGGTCACTTCCCACATCAATTGCAATGAGGAGAAGCAATGACATCACCGATTGTATTGGGCATTGACGGCGGCGGGACAAAGACTGTCGCGGTGGTGATGGATGCGGCGCGGCAGGTGTTGGGCCGGGCACAGGCTGGCTCCACCAACTGGAACAGTGTGGGCGTGGAAAATGCCCACGCCAATCTGCACGCTGTGGCGGGGATGGCCCTGGCCGAGGCGGGCCGCCCAGCGTCGGATCTGTCCGCCATCTGCATCGGCGCGTCCGGCGTGGACCGCCCGGACGACCGCACGCGGATGCAGATGTGGCTCCACGAACTCGCGCCCCAGGCCGCGACTTCCATCCACAACGACGCCGTGGTCGCCCTCTCCGCAGGCACAGGCGGCGATGTCTACGGGCTGGTGCTGATCAGCGGGACAGGAATGATTGTCTACGGCTTTGACCGGGCCGGGCACAGCCGTCGGGCCGGAGGCACAGGTGCGCTGCTGGGCGATCCCGGCAGTGGCTACGCCATCGGCGCGGACAGCCTGGCCGCGGTGATGTGGGCCGCGGACGGCCGAGGACCGGAGACTTGCCTGACCGGGGCCATTCTCGACCAGTTGGGAATGGCGAATCCCACCGAACTGATCCCCTGGACCTACGCGGACACGGCCTGGGAACGCTTTGCGTCGGTTGCCCCCCAGGCCATCCGCTGCGCCGAAGCAGGCGATCCCATCGCCCTGGCGATTCTGGAAAAGGCCGCGCACGGGCTGGCGGTGGCGGTGCAGGCGGTGGCAGGCGGCCTGGCAATGGGCGATGACTTCCCGCTGGTGATGGCGGGCGGTCTACTGCGTCCCGGTTTCTACGCCGGGCTGGTGGAGCAGGCAGTGAAAGCTTTCGCCCCCAGCGTCGCAATCATCCATCCCCAAGCGGAGCCAGCCGTCGGTGCGGGGCTACTGGCCTTGCGGGCTATTGGATAGTGGGTATTGGGTATTGGGCAGTGTCAACGCAGCAAAACCACTAAATCTCCCGCAGAGGCGCAAAGGCGTAGACAATAGGCCGATAACGAAATATCGGCGTGGTTCATTTGAAGAATTCGGCATCATTACAATTCGAGACGAGGAGTAGGCACGCCCACGTGCCGGTCGTGGTCGAGTCATCGCCGCACGTGGGCGTGCTCACTCCTCACTATTTGTAAAGATCGTTTGACGGCAAAATGAACCACGCCGAAATATCCAATACCCAATACCTGTAACCCTAATTGACCACCTTTCACGAGAGGATTTTCTATGACTGCTCCCACCGAAACCCGAAACCCGGCCAGTGCGTCGATGGACAGCCTCTCGGCGCTGGAATTTGCCCGGCTGATGAACCGGCTGGACGCGGCTGTGCCTTTGGCCGTGGCCGAAGTGTTGCCCCAGATTGCCCAGGCAATTGAGACGATTGCTGCCCAACTCGCCGAGGGTGGACGGCTCTTCTATCTGGGCGCGGGGACCAGCGGGAGGCTGGGCGTGCTCGACGCCACCGAACTGGTCCCCACCTTCAGCCTGCCAGCCGAACGGGCCATCGGGCTGATCGCTGGGGGCGAGCGAGCCATCACCCGCTCTGTCGAAGGCGCGGAAGATTCGGCGGAGCAGGGCCGGGGCGATCTGCTGGCCCACGACTTCGGGCCGGGGGATGTGTTGGTGGGGATTGCGGCCAGCGGTGGCACGCCTTACGTCATCGGCGGGCTGGAGTACGCCCGGCAGGTGGGCGCGCCGACGATTGCTGTCGTCTGCAATCCCGGCTCGAAGGTGGCCGCAGCCGCGGACATTGCCATCGAAGTCGTCACCGGCCCGGAGATTCTGACCGGCTCTACCCGGCTGAAGGCAGGCACAGCCCAAAAGCTGGTGCTGAATATGCTCAGCACAGGCGCGATGGTCCAGTTGGGCAAAGTCTATGGCAATCTGATGGTGGATGTGCAGCCGACGAACGCCAAACTGCGGGATCGGGCGGCGCGCATTGTGGACGAAATCACCGGTGTGGGGCGGGCCGAAGCGACAGAACTGCTCGAAGCGGCGGGCTGGCGGGTAAAGCTCGCGGTGGTGATGGGGCTGGCCGGGGTGGATGCGGTGGCAGCTGAAGAGCGTCTGGAGAAGGCACAGGGGCGTGTGCGGCTGGCCCTGGCGAGGGAAGTGGATGGAAACTGACTATCTTTCCCTGGATGCCACCCGCATTGTGGGAACGGCGGGGCGGCTGGCCGTGCGTATCCGGGAGCGCTTCCCAGAGTCGGGTCTGTCCAGGGTGGCGGTGGAGGCGCTCGGTGTGGCGGAAAAGGCCCGAAGCGAGGCCGAGGAGATTCGGCGGCCAATCTGGTGGGTGCGGGCTGTCTATGGATTGCTGGTGCTGGGGTTGGTCGGGCTGGTCATTCTCTCTGTTGACGCCCTGCGCGATGTGCAGATTTCGACCGACGGCGCTTCGATTCTTGACTATTTGCAGGCCCTGGAATCGCTTATCAACGAAGTCATTTTTGTCGGTGCTGCCATCTTTTTTCTGGCCCAATGGGAGGGCCGCATCAAACGGAAGCGGATGCTGGCCGCGCTCCACGAATTGCGCTCCCTGGCCCACGTCGTCGATATGCACCAGTTGACCAAAGACCCGGACCGCTTCCGTCCCGGCGTCGTGCTCACTGCCTCTTCGCCCGTGCGGGCGATGACCCAATTTGAGCTGAGCCGCTATCTGGACTATTGCAGCGAAATGCTCTCGCTGATCGGCAAAATCGCCGCGCTCTACGCCCAGGACTTTGACGACCCGGCAGTGCTGGCCGCGGTCAACGAAGTTGAGTCCCTCACCACCGGTCTCGCCCGCAAAATCTGGCAGAAGCTGATGGTTGTCTACTCGTCGCCCCTCTTTACGGGGAAGGGAGAATGACAAATGCTGCGTGCTGCATGAGATGCGTCGGCTCTTCTCACGCAGTACGCAGCATCGGGACGAAAATAGATTCGCCTCGTTCCATTTTGTTCTTCAGGAGGAACCCTATGTGTCGAAGTATCAAACAGTTGCGCCGGGTAGACGAGCCGCCGACCGACGCCGAAATGCAGGCCGCCGCGCTCCAATACGTGCGCAAAGTCTCTGGCTATCGCAAGCCATCCCGTGCCAATCAGGCCGCCTTCGAGCAGGCCGTGGAGGATATCGCGGCGGCCACCCATCGGTTGCTGGATGAGTTGGGGGCGCTGGCCTGACCCTACGGATTAGCTGCTAAATGCCACCCGCACCGCGGCTTCAGCCAAACACTGGCTGGACGCCACCAGCAGCACTGGCAGATCGCCGTCGTGCAGGGCCAGGGGAATCTCCGTGCAGCCCAGAATCAGTGCCTGTGCGCCCCGGTCGATGAGCGCTTGCCCCACCGTTTGCAACCCATTGCGCGCTTCCGCCGTCACCCCGGTTGTCTTCACTCCCTGCGGCCCGTAGATAGCGTCCATCATCCGCTCGACTTCGGCGGGTGTTGGCTCCACAGGTGTCAATCCTGCGGCTTGCAGTGCGTTCTGATACAACCCCACCGCCAATGTGCCGCTGGTGGCCAGCACCCCCACCCGTTCCACTGCTGGATGCTCCCGGCGCACCGCTGCCACTGTCTCCCCAATCATATCCAGCAGTGGAATCGGCGCGCTCTCCGACAGCACGGGCAGATAGAAGTGGGCGGTGTTGCAGGGAATGGCGACGAAATCCGCGCCCATTGCCGCCAGCTTTTCGATTCCCACGGCCAGCCGGGGCGTGGGGTCTTCCCCGCTGTGGAGGATGGCTGCGGTGCGATCCGGGATGGACGGGTCGTTGACAATCAGAATGGGAATGTGGTCCTGATCCCGCTGGGCTGGGGTGGCGCGCACAATCCGGTCGAAGAGATCGACTGTGGCCGCGGGTCCCATCCCGCCGATAATGCCGATTGTGTGGGATGCGCTACTGGCGCACATGAAAATCGCCCAACACTACCCATTTGTACGTCGTCAACTCCTCCAGCCCCATCGGTCCCCGGGCGTGGAGCTTTTGGGTGCTCACCGCCACCTCTGCGCCCAGGCCGAACTGGCCGCCGTCGTTGAAGCGGGTGCTGGCGTTGACAAAGACCGCGGACGAGTTGACCGCATCCACAAAGCGGGTGGCGTTGGCCCAATCGTTGGTCAGAATGCCGTCCGAGTGGTCCTGGCTGTGCTCCTGAATGTGCTCGACGGCCTCTTCCAACGAATCGACGAGCTTCACGCCCAGAATCAGCGCCATCCATTCGGTGTCGAAATCCTCCGGTCCCGCGGCCAGAACCGTCGCGCCTTCGCCTTGCAGCAGGGGGAGAGCGTCCGGGGTGGCGCGCAGTTCCACTCCTTCAACGGCCATGCGCTGGGCCACTTTGGGCAGAAATTCGGCCGCGATCTGGCGATGGACCAGAATTGTGTCCAGAGAGTTGCAGACGCTGGGCCGCTGCACCCGGCCATTGACGATCACATCCAGCGAGCGGGTCTGGTCGGCTGTGATGTCGATGAAGAGGTGGCAGATGCCCACGCCGCCGGTGATGACGGGAATAGTGCTCTGTTCCCGGCAGAGGCGGTGCAGACTGTTGCCGCCCCGGGGGATGAGCATATCCACATATTTGTCCATCTTGAGAAACTGGCTAACCAGTGCCCGGTCCGGGTCGCCGATGTATTGGACGGCTTCCAGAGGCAGGCCGACTTTTTCCAGCGCGCTTTGGATGACCTGTACCAGCGCCAGATTGCTGCGCAGGGTCTCTTTGCCCCCGCGCAGAATCACCGCATTGCCTGTCTTCAGGCAGAGGGTGGCGATGTCGATTGTGACGTTCGGGCGGGCTTCATAGATGACGCCCAGGACGCCGACCGGAATGCGGCGACGGCTCAGCCGGATGCCGTTGGGGAGCATCCGGCTCTCGATCTCCGCGCCCACCGGATCGGGCAAAGAGGCCACGTGGCGGGTGTCGTCGGCCAACGCCTGCATCCGCTGGGGCGTCAGCAGCAGCCGGTCCAGCAGCGCGTCGCTCAGCCCGTTGGCCTTGCCGTCGGCGATGTCCAGCACATTTTGGGCAATCACCCCATCGGCCTGGGATTCCAGCGCATCAGCAATCGCCAGCAAAGCCGCGTTCTTCTGTTGGGTGGTCAGTAGCCCCAATTTGCGACTGGCGATGCGGGCCGTCTTGCCCATTGCGATCAGATCGACGGTGGGTGTGAGAGTAGCTGTCATTGTCAAGATAACTCCTTACAGATGATGGGATGCTGAGATGATGGACGGGCCGCTACAGCATCTCAGCATCCCCGCTCAACCTGATCGGGTCAGGCGTCCATATTATCCCAGTAGAATCAAATCATTCCGATGCACGGCCACCGGGCCGTAATCGTAGCCCAGGCGCTCGGCAATGTGGGCTGACTTGCAGCCGCGAATCTGTTGCAGGTCCGCGCTGTTGTAGCGACTGACGCCCCGGGCCAGGGGTGGGCTGCCGTTCTCCCGCACGTAGACTGTATCGCCCCGCTCGAAGCTGCCTTCGACGGTCACAATGCCCGCGGGCAACAGGCTGCGTCCACTGTGGCGCAGGGCATTGGCTGCACCCGCGTCCACCAGCAGGGAACCAGCCGGGGCCTGTCCGGCCAGAATCCAATGTTTGCGGGCCTCTACCGATGCCAACGCGGGGAAACGGGTTCCCACTTCTTCGCCCGCCACAATCCGTTGCAGCACATTGGGCATACTCCCCGCGGCGATGACGACGGATGTGCCGGCGCGCCGGGCAATGTCCGCGGCCTGGAGTTTCGTCGCCATCCCGCCCACGCCCAGGCCACTTTTGGAGCCGCCAGCCAGGGCACGCAAGGATTCGTCGATTGTATGCACTTCCCGGATCAGTTCAGCTTCGGGATGGCTGCGGGGGTCAGCGGTGAAGAGGCCGGGCTGGTCCGTGAGCAGCACCAGCAGATCGGCCCCGGCCAGCACAGCCACCAGCGCCGAAAGATTGTCGTTGTCGCCGACTTTGATCTCGTCGTTGGAGACAGCGTCGTTCTCGTTGACCACCGGCACAATGCGCTGTTCGATGAGGGCGGCGAAAGTGTCCCGCGCGTTGAGGAAGCGGTGGCGGTTTTCCGTGTCGGCCCGTGTGAGCAAAATTTGCCCCACGTGCACGCCGTAAATCTCGAAGAAGCTCTCCCACATCCCCATCAATTTGCTCTGACCCACCGCTGCAAACATCTGTTTGTTGGCCAGGGTGGTGGGCAAGTTGGGGAAGCCGAGCGCGGCCCGACCCGCGGCCTGTGCGCCGGAACTGCACAAAATCATCTCGTGGCCGTTGTGATGAAGCTGGGCACACTGGCGGGTCAATTCCACCATTTGGGCGCGGTTGAGCTGCCGGGTTCCTCCGGTCAGCACACTGGTTCCGAGTTTGACGACGATTCGCTGTGACATAAAAAATAGTATAGCGCAAAGGGCGTCGTTTTTTCCAATCAAATCGCCCCTGAAGTCCGGGGACGATTTGATTGGGATGAGAGTCCATCGCCTGCACCGGACCAGTTCAACTTTCTTCTCCCAACCGGCTGCCCACGAAATCCGGTGCGCCGTTGAGAAAGCTGCGGATGTCCATTGCCCGTTTGCCCGCGGGCTGGACAGTCGTCAATGCCAGCAGACCCTCCCCCGTGCCGACAGCTACCCCATTCTCCACAGATACCACTTCGCCCACAGCCCCGTTACCGGCCAGAGTTTCAGCCTGCCAGATTTTGAAATTCTGCTCTTTCCAGAGTGTAAAGGCCGAGGGCCAGGGCGTATAGGCCCGCACCATCCGCTCGATATGCGCGGCAGGCTGGCTCCAATCGATCTGCCCGTCTTCTTTTTTCACCAGCGAACAGATGGAGACTTCGCCGGGCAGATCGGCCTGATCCGTCGGTGCAATCTCCCCTGCCAGCCAGAGAGGTAACTGTCCGACCAGCAGGTCCGCGCCCTGGGCAGCCAGCTTTTCACTGAGCGAGGCGGTGGTGTCGTCCCCACCGATTGCCATACGTGCCTGGGCCAGCATCGGCCCGGTGTCCATCCCCACATCCATCAGCATCAATGTGACACCGGTCTCTGTCTCGCCCGCCAGCAGGCTGGCTGTGATGGGCGACGCTCCCCGCCAGGCGGGCAGCAGACTGGCGTGGATATTCAGGCAGCCAAAGGGGGGGATCTCCAATACCTTTTTGGGCAGAATCTGGCCGTAGGCGGCCACGACCACCACATCCGGGGCAAGCGCGCGTAACGCTTCGATGGCGTCCGGCTCCCGGCGCAGACGGCCCGGTTGCAGCACTGGCAGGTTGTGGGCCAGGGCGTACTCCTTCACCGAACTCATTACCACCCGCTTACCCCGTCCCGCGGGTCGATCCGGCTGGGTGACGACGCCCACCAACTGCCAGCCCTTTGCAGCGCCATTTTCGTGCAGCGCAGCCAGCGCGGGCACGGCAAAGTCTGGTGTGCCCATATAAACAATACGCGTATCTGCGTTCCCCATTCCCAATCTCCTATCCCTAACTGGACGTAATCAAAGCCAAAGAAGAGCTTGTATACACGGATAGGAAGAAACACGGATTGCTTTGTATCCAATCTGTGTTTCTTCCTATCCGTGTACACAAATCCTTCCTCAATTTCTTGCACAAATAACAATCCCCTCTATCCTCCCATTGTAGCACAGGCAACGCGCCACCCGCTGCGAAACTTTCCGCCGACCGCTACGTATAGCATTGCGAAGGCTGTTCCAACGGTTCCCTCGATGGCGGAACAGCCCATAACCAGACAGAAATACTACGCGTAAGCGATGACGCAGGAGGTTTGTGTGGACAGCAAAAATGAGAGAGATACCATCGAAACCCGTGATGAAGTGCTGCGGGCAGGATTAGAGCAGTCGCAGGCCGATTCTGTGACAGCCGCGACAGCGAAAGGGGCCCACCCAGAGGTTGAAATGGATGTGGAGAATATGACCGATTGGAACAGCGATGCACCCAGCCCTGGGGAACGGACGGGATTCAATGCCCGTGAGCAGGCGACCGCGGCAGCCGACGCACTGCGCCGGGGCGAGTTTATGCGGGACGCGGCTGTGGACCCGGAGGCCGACAGCGATGATCGGCTGATTGCCCTGCTCTGCTACGTCACCCAAATGGTGATTCCACTGGTGATGCCTGTGCTGGTATTATTGAGCGAGAGCAGCAAGAAACGCCCCTTCCAGCGCTTCCACGCGGTGCAGAGCTTGGCGCTGGTGAGCCTTTTTGTGCTGGTCAGTCTGCTGGTGACAATCGGCACGGCCATCATCAGTATCATCCCAGTTGTGGGCTGGCTGATTGGGTTGACCGTCCTCTGTCTCAGCCCGATTGCGGTGCTGATGGGCTATTTTGCCGTGGGCTACTACGGCTTCCAGTCCTATCTGGGCAAGCGCTTCGGCATCCCCGGCCTGACCAGTTTTTTGAAAGATCAGGGCTGGTTATAGAAAAAAACGGCGTGGGTCAGATTCTGGTAGGACCGCACAATAGCGTGGAGTCATTGGCACCACTTTTCGATGAGTTTCAGAGTCTCTAAAGAAGGACGTCCTCGGCGTTTGGGAGGGGTCCAAGCGGGCGGCGGGACCCGATAAGACCAGAGTTCATCCATAGACTAGACATGATCGGTGAGACCGGCGGCGATGGCGGGTGTACGCTGAACCCAGCGAAAGTCCCGGCTGCCTACCCAGAGGCGAACACGCAGGCTTTTGTGGGTCTCGCAGAAATTGTAAGCACACCCAACGATATATATGCCTGCAACCAGGATATATGCCTGCAACCAGGGTCTCACGCTGACAGGCTAAATGTCTGGTACGACGAGCCAAAATGGAGAGGCGCTGGCGGAATGTGCCATTGAGCCGCTCAATGTAGGCA
>JAUIHI010000010.1 GCA_030432295.1 Anaerolineae bacterium
CAAGCCTTTCTGCGTCGTCGGCCTGCCACCAAAACCACCGTCTTCCCGGCGTAAAGATGCTCTGCTATCCGTTTCTATTCTGTTTTTATCCACCATTTCTCTGTCAACATATTTCAGGACTTGACAATTGGCGGTGACGCTGACGCCGCGTCACTACGAAATATCCAATACCCCATATCCGATATCTGTTACTTTAAATCTGTTACTTCAACCAAATACTGTCCTGGACAATAAACTGCCTGAATCCTAACCGGAGCGCCAGCCCTCGAGAGGCGGCGTTTGCCTGGTCGCAGCGATATTGCATAATGCGGTTTTGGCGGATGGCCCATTGGCAGAGGGCGTGAACCGCGGCGCTGCCAAAGCCTCGCCCCCGAAAATCGGGATGGGTCAGCACGCCGGGGTCCACAAAGCCTGTCCGCTCGTAGGCACTGGCCGCGGTGACCAGCATTGGCACTTCGCCTTGACCTCGCAATTGAAAGACCCCGAAGGCCATTTCGTGGTTCACGGCCACATAGGCTTCCGATACGTCTTCCGGCGAGTTGTGCTCTTCCAGAAGCTGCAATTGTTCCCGGTCGTCTTCGATCAGCCGGCGCAAGGCAAAGCCGCCGGGCAGGTGGCTTTCGGGCAAGTCCTCTGGGAAGAGGTGGAAGATCAACCCGCCCGTCACTTCATCGATCGCGTGGTCGGGCCAGCCTTGGGCCAGCTTTGCGCCGGTCACCGGTTCCGACTCGTCCAGGCCGCGCAGCACCCGTCCCACCTGTTCGGCGTGGGACGGGGTGTGCTCCACAAACGTATGGCGATCAATCTGCCAGATATGGATTCCAGTAGAACTGCCCTGGTTTATGCGTTGGCAGAGGGTGACGCCGGGCACGGAAAAGAGGGTTGGATCGCATTCCCAATAGACAGCCCAAGTCTGGTATATTCGTTTCTCAAATGCCTGGCGTTGCTCATCCATTGCTTCTGGACTCTTTAATCCTCACTAGCAGGCGTAGGTTCTGGCTCTGGAGCCGTTTCCTCGGCTGGGGCAGGGGCTTCCTCTGTGGGGGCCACCTCGACCGGGACCAGCTCCACGCCGCTGACCTCGGCCAGCCGCTCCAACACTGCCTGGAGCGCACCCATCTGTTCCCCATAGCCCGCCCAGTCTCCATCGCGCAGGGCCGTCTGGGCCAGCCCATACAGGCTGTTGGCTTCCACAATCAATTCCTCGATAGAACGCAGGGAAAGGTCGATTGTCGCAGAACCTGCGGGCGCTTCCAGGGTGAGATCATCCGGCAGGCTTTCCCCATCCACCAGGGCCAGCGCAGCCAACCGCGCGTCTTCCAGCACATCCCGGCCAAAGAGTTCGGCCAGGGCCAACCCCAGATTTTCGGCCATAATCACCCGGTTCGGTGTAGCCAAAATCACCCGTTTCAGTTCGGGAATTTTGCCGGAAGCCGCCTGGAGATAGAGCGGCTCCACATAGAGTAGGCTGCCGCTGATGGGGATGACGAGCAGATTTCCCCGGATCACCTGGCTGCCCTGCTGATTCCACAGGCTCAGTTGGGAACTGATCACCGGGTCCTGATCGATGCGGGCCTCGATCTGCTTGGGGCCGAAGATCAAGGAATCCTTGCCGAAGCGATAGACGATCTTCTGCCCATACTTCTCCGGGTCGTTCTGCGCGGCCAGCCAGGCAATCATATTTTCCCGATTGGCCGGGGTAAAGGGCAGAATCTGAATGAAGTCCAGGTCCTGACTGTTGGGCAACTGCATCAGCACGTAATAGGGTTCGATAGGTCGTGCCCCGTCGTCAAAGATTTCCTGGGGCCAGGCCCACATATCCTCTCGGTTGTAGAAATCCTTCGAGTCCGTCATCTGATAGGTCAAAAACATATTGGCCTGGATGCTGAAGAGATCATTCGGATAGCGGATGTGGGCCTTCAGGTCTGCGGGCATTGTCGAGTAGTCGGCAAAGAGGTCCGGGAAAATCTGGCGATAGGCCGCCACAATCGGCTCCGTATCATCGACCACATAGAATTTCATGTCGCCGGTGTAGGCATTGATGACAACTTTAACCGAATTGCGGATGTAATTGAATCCCGCCGGGATCGTATTTGTCCCCACCTGGCTCGGCTCGCTGTAGGGGAAGCGATTGCTGAGGGTGTAGGCGTCCAGGAACCAGTAGAGATCGCCGTCATCGCCGATGACAATATAGGCGTCGTTGTCGTAGCGCAGGAAAGGAGCCACCTGCTGCACCCGCTCGCGAATGTTCCGCCGCCAGAGCAGCTCGCTTTGGGGCGACAGTTCTTCCGAGATCAGCAGGTTGACATCGCCAAAGCGCAGGGCAAAGGAGAGCCGGGTGAAGAAGTTGCCGATGGGAATGCCCGTATCAGCGTCGAAGGTGGTGAATGCGTTGCCGCCCTCGCTGCGGGGATAGTCGAATTCCGGGGTGTCGGTCTTGACGATTACGTAGTCGTTGGCCCGTTCGCCGAAATAGATTTGGGGCCGGTTGATCGTCAGCAGGCCCTGGGGTGGCAGGTCTTTGAGAATGAAAGTGGGCAGGCCATCCCGTGTAATCTCGGCCACGGGCGAGGCTGCCACCCCATAGCCGTGGGTGTAGACCAGCTTGCGGTTGACCCACGTCTGGGCCTGATCCTCCAACTGTTCGGGGATCAGTTCGCGGGCCGACAGCATCACCTGGCGACGTTCGCCGTCGATGGTGTAGCGGTCGATGTCGATGTCGGTGAAGGTGTATTGCTGGCGCAGAGCCTGGACCTGATTGTAGGTTTGCAGCAGGGGGCGGTAGTCCCACAGGCGGATGTTGCGCACAGTGTCGGGCTGTTCCAGCAGCCCTTCCGCGGTCAGGTCCCCTTCCGCGTCGTAGTTTTCCTCTTGAATGTCATTCAACTCAAAGGCGATGCGGGTAAAGTCGATATTGTTACGGATGAAGGGTTCTTCTCTGGTGAACTCGTTGGGGTCCACCTGAAAGCGCTGGACCAGGCCGGGGTAGATATTGCCAGCCAGGGCCGCGATTGCCACCCAAATCACCAGGACGAGGACAATCGCGCGCCAGGCCTGACGCAGCACCACATTCACCAGCAGGAGAATCGCGGTGATGAGGGTGACGATGACCAGCAGGTTGTAGGCGGGCAACTGCGCGTTGACATCTGTGTAGCCAGCCCCAAAGACCGCGCCCCGGGTTCCATAGACCAGTTGCAGCGCATCCAGCCGGTATTGCCAGGCGATCAACAGCAGGATCAGCGCGCCCAGTCCGCTCAGGTGGGCACGCACGGCCGCGCTGGCATCCCAGCCCCGCCAGCCGATCCCGCTGACCACCGCCGACGCGATGAGCGTCATCACCAGCGTTGTCAACATCCAGTTGCGGGCGATCTGCCAGACGGGAAGGGTGAAGATATAGAAGCCCACATCTTTGGCAAAAATGGGGTCGGCCAAATTGAAGGGCGTCTGGTTGAGATAGAGCAGCAGGTCTTCCCAATAGGCCGAAGCGGCTGACCCCATAAAGAAGGCCAGCACAACGCCCACCAGAACCACCGCAGGGGTGATGCGTACGCCAACCGCTGCGGCAATCTGACTTACCGGTGTGCCGTCCAGCCCCCTGGGTTCCAGGCGGCGGGCGATCAGCACATTGACCACAAAAAAGATCAGAAAGAGCGCAGCCCCGCCTAAGAATAGTCCAACCGAAGCGGTGATGCGGGTCCAATAGACCGACGAGAGAGAGATGCTGTCATACCAGGCGACATCGGTAAAGAAGCCCAGTATCCAATTGAAGAGGGAGATGGCGATGAAAGGGATGATCATCCACCAGAGGACCCGAGGGTTGCCCTGGGGCATTCCGTTGCCGCCACCATTGCCGCCGTTGATTGGCCGCCGCGGTCCGCCATTGCCGGTGCCGCCATCCAGCAGCTCTTCTTCAATCGTTGTCCAATCGTCCTCGTTGAAAGTTTCCAACAGTTCTCGGAAAGGGTCACGTTCTGCCATGTCAATTCCTTTATTTTGCGTGTAGCCACGGTTTGTGTAACAGGTGTGTGGGTTGCAAGCCAACCTTCCGGGAGGGGTCCAGTCAGATTCTCAGCCGCTTGCAAAAACATACGCTTCCTATTGTAACAGACTTGGCCCGCTTCTGCCCGTGAACCCCTATACAATTCTGGGGTAAGCGAAAGGAAAATGCTATACTATCGGCTATGCCAAACAATCGTCACGGCCTGGAACGCCCACCCTTTCCGGCAGAGGCCAGCCGTCAGAATGAATTTATCAATCTGCTAAAGCCGAGACTGCTCGATCAGCCCTGGCTTTCCGCGCTCTGGCTGGGCGGCTCTGGTGCACAGCAGAACGCAGATCGCTGGAGCCGTGTGGAGCTACACCTTCTCGTCGCCTCTGCGCGGGAGATGCCCCTGCTCCCTGGCCGCGTGGCTGGATTGCTGGACGAAGCGCTGCCCGCGGGCTGGACCACATTCGGTCTGCAACAGACGGCCCATACAGTTTCCCTGGAAGGGCTGACCCACGCCCGTTTGCCCGGTGCCGCCGACCGCGGCGGCGTCTACTTTCGCCTGTTGTGGACCGAACCCGAGTTTCTGGCCCTTCACTGCGCCTGCTATGGGGCCAGGCATCTGCTATGGATGCGGGCTGATCTGCCCCCGGCCCAGCAGTCGATCCTGCAAATGCCGGGGGCGCGGCTGGAGAAAGCCGAAGCCCCGGCAGTGCAGGTTGCGCTGGTCAGCTTTTGGCAGCAGTTGGCCCACCTGCCCGCAGCCCTCAACCGCCAGGAGCATCTGGCCGCGGTTGCCCTGCTGCAACAGGCCCGCACACACCTGACCGATCTGGTCGTAGCGTTGAACGGGGCCACCCGACCCAACACTCCGACCCGCATCAACGAATTTCTGGGGCCAGCCCAGCGGGACGCCTTTGAAAAAACTCTGGGCCAGAGCGACAGTCTGGGCGAAAGCTGGATCGGCCAGGCTGTCGCCCTCATCGTACTCTATCGTTGGTATGCGCCCCAACTGGTCGAAATCCACAAGCTCGTTTACCCTACAGCCCTGGAAGAGACGGTCCTCGCGCTCTTGAGCACCGAAGTCTCCGGCTGGCCCGCCCGAATCACCACCGCCTGACAATGGCTGAATTTCGTCGTCGCCCCCGCATCCTTTTTGTGGCGCCCTTTGGCCTGCGCCAGAAGGCCACAGTCTGGGCGCGCATTCTACCCCTGGCCCGGCAATTGGCTGCCAACGACTGCTTCGTTACGCTGCTCATCCCGCCCTGGGATTCGCCGGAAGATGGGGGCCGCTCCTGGGGGGATGACGGGGTGGAGGTGGTCAATGTGAAATTGCTGGGTGGACTGCCGTCGATTACCCGCCGTCTGCTGGAAGTGATCGACACCCAGCGCCCGGACATTGTGCATATCGTCAAGCCCCGTGCCTATGCCGGGATCGTCCAGTGGGTTCTCTGGCAGCGGCGGCGGATGGGCAGGCAGGACGGCCCGCGCATTGTGCTGGATGTGGATGATTGGGAGCAGGCCTGGTCGTCGATTGGGGGGTATCACCTGTTGACGGCCCGCTTTTTGGAATGGCAGGAGCGCTGGGGTTTTGCCCACGCCGACGCCATCACCGCGGCCAGCGGCTGGCTGCTCCACAAAGCTGGGGAACTGGCCCCGGCCACGCCCACCCTCTATCTGCCCAATGGGATTGTGCCGCCCCAGGCCAGCGCGCCCCGCCCGGCTTTTGATGTCAACCGACCGCCGACGGTTCTCTGGTTCACCCGTTTTATGGAGGTGGAGCCGGAATGGATGGGCCAGATGTGGGCGTCTATGCGGGCCACCCGCCCGGATGTTCATCTGCTGGTGGCGGGCGCGCCCCTGCAAAAGGGACGCAACGGGCCTTTTCGCATGGCCCTGGGCCGGGACGATCCGGCCATCACCTGGCTGGGCTATGTGCCCCCCGCCCAGTTGGCCGATGTCTACGCCCGCTCGGACTGTGCGGTCTTTCCCGCGGCCAATATCCCGCTGAACCAGGCCAAATGCAGCGTAAAACTGGCCAATACCCTGCTGGACGGTGTCCCTGTGATTGCCAGCGCGGTGGGCGAACAGGCCCGCTACGGCGCAGACGGCGCGGCCCGCCTGGTCGCCGCTGAGGCCAGCCCGGCTGAGTTTGCCGCGGCGGTAGTGGATGTTCTCGCCCAGAGTGGGCAGCAGGCCCAACTGGCCCAGCGCGCCCGCAGTTGGCTGCTCAGCCGCTACAGTTGGCGACGGCTGGGGGACGAATTGCTGGGCTTCTATGGAAAAGTGCTGGACAGAAGATAGGACACAGATTGCGCTGAAACAGCGGATTGACGCTCTACCTGCCCGACAGCTTCAATCTGGACTAGCGACGCCGGTTGAGCCTGTCGCTTGTACTGAGCTTGTCGAAGTGAAACCCAGGAGCGAGTCTACGAGAGATCGTCGTCTAAGCCGCTGGTTTCTACAAACTCAACCGACGCTTTCTACGACGTGGATAAATATGCGCAAATCTGCTGTTTCAGCGTCAATCTGCGTCCTCTTTCATTGCTCATCCACGCACATAAATTGGATTGCTGAAAATCCAGCCCCGGGGTCGTCCCCAGCGCTTCTTCCAGACCTCCACCCGATAGACCCCCGGCTCGGTGTCTGTGTGTTCCAGCCGTCGGCCCTGGCTTTCGGCCACAAGCTTCCCGCCTCGCAACAGGCGAATCGTACCGTCCGCAGGCGCAAACGCGCTAAAGTGGGTGGCCTGGCCCGGCGAAGGAGCGCCAATCGTATCGCCCATCACGCCGTTGCCCCGGTCGTGCTCGGCTTGAAAACGAAAGCCGGTGGTCCACTCCACCAGATCGTAGCCCAGCCAGCAGCGGCCCGCGCCCAGCGCGCCCAGCACTTGCCGCCGGTCGTGGCCCACGGCACTGTCGTCTTTGCCTGTGGGTTGGCTGCCGTTGGGTCCGACAAAGGCTTCTTCGGTCAACAGATGGGTATTCAGGGCACGGGCGCAATGTTCGTAGGGCAGAAAGCAGCGGCGGATGGGGCCGATGTGATAAGTCTCCGCGTGGACATCCACCCCGCCCAATGCCACAACTGGACGCTCCGCGGTGAGTTCGTCCCACTTCGCCAGCATCTCCGGCAGGGGGCCGGTGGTGAAAAGATGGGGGAAGAAGCCCATCAGCAATGCCTGTACTCTGCTGGTCACAATCCCCCGGAAGCCGGACATATAATTCCAGAGTTCCACCCCGTGATAGCCGGTGACTTCCCAATTGTGCCAGGGGTAGTGGGCGGGGATCAGCTTTGTAAAGCGCTCGATGGGATGGGCCAGAAAGGGCAATGCGCCCTGTGCCTTCACCCCGTCGATCAGCTTTTGGGGGTCTGGCCCCAGATGGGTCAGGTCCTCTTCCACGCCCAGGCAGAGCAGGTGATTGCCCTCTGGCTTCAGGCCCGGGTCGTGGACCTCTTCCCCCACCAGTGTCAACACCCCGTGGCGATAGCCTTCTTCTGTGTCCCGCACCAGCACATTGTGATCGGTGACAAAAACGAAGTGCAGCCCGACCGAAGCCGCGGCCTGCACCAACTCCTCAAAGTCACCCACTCCGTCGCTGTGGGTGGTGTGCATATGGATATTGCCAAAATATTCGTGGTACTCTGTACTCATCGGAAATTCCTCGTTATGGTAAGGGCATCCGGCGGCGTTCTCCCTCATCGCCCTCTTCTGCCCGGCGTTTTTCTTCTTCTGCTTCGACCATTGCCTCAAACGCTTTGCGGGTCTTGAACCGTTTGCGTTCTTCCGACAGCCAGCGGCCTGGGTCGGTGGGATCGATTACCGGTCGGGCAGAGACCAGAAAGCCCGTGTGGCCCACCATCGAATCGTCCGGGCGCAGACGCTCCGGCACGACTTTGTATTGGCGCAGAAGCAGCTCTTCCACGGCAATATCGGCGAAGCTGCTGGCTTCCAGCGCGCCCAGCAGTTCGATCACCTGATTGACCGTCGGAATGAGCGCGGCAAAGAAGCCACCGGGACGCAGGGCCGCCCGCACCTGGGGCAGATATTGCCCCGGCTCCCGCACATCCAGAAAGACCGCGTCGGCCCCCTGCTGGCGGAAGCCTGCTGCCACCGACTGCTGGTACATAGAGACGTTCTCCAGCAGCCCCACCCGCTCCAGATTTGTGCGGGCCACCTGATAGTTGTCGGCGCGCACTTCGTAGGTGTAGACCCGCCCCGCCGGGGCCACGGCCCAGGCCAGGGCAATCGTCAACCCACCGCTGCCGGTCCCCGCTTCGATCACCTGATCCCCGTTGCGCAGGCTGAGCCGGTGGACCAGATAGGCGGCATCTTTGGGATAGATGATTTGGGTATTGCGTTTGATGCGGTTGATCAGGTCCGAGAGGGACGGTTCCAGCAATAGAACCGGGTGTCCCAGTTGGCTGTGGACGGTCGTGCCCAGGGGCAGGCCAATCAGATCGTCGTGGCGGAAATGGCCCAGATTCGTGTGGAAGGTCTGGCCTGGGCGCAGGCTGATCAGATAGCGCTTGCCGCCTGTGGTCGCCAGGATGACCAATTTCCCGGCCAGGGTTGTTGTGTGGTGGGTGGAAACCCACGGAATAGTCTCTTGGCGGCTGCTGTGAACTGCTGCTGCGTCTGTGCCTGGGGTATTGGGCATGAATTGGATCGTCGCTGGTTGATGATTGGCTGTGATGTGTTATTATACCGTAGCCGCAAGTGAGCCAAGAAACCTCGCCGGTCAGAATCGGCAACGGACAAAATCGGCAACGGACAAAATCGCGGAAAGACCCAGCGAAACCCGCTTTTACCCGACGTAGTCTATGCGTACAGGAAACGTCAGCCAGTTTCCGGCTCTTTTTTCGAATGTTAACCGGTTATTAATTTTTGCTGGTTGACACTAGGTTGAAGGCTGTGTACAATAGATGTATAGATGGTACCCCAGCCGTCAGCAGGTTCAATTATCTACTCCCAAATTGTCCGCTACGTAGTATCGCATCAGCAGTACCAGAACCCGTTATCAGCAGCACGGCACGTCAGTGCTGTTGCTAAGCTAATAGAAGTATCCGTTTACCGTTCACTCTCATCAGGAGGTCCCGTATGCAGAAGCGTCTTACTCTCTGGGCAGCTTTAATGATCATTGCTGCCCTTGTGTTGGCTGGGTGTGCCCCGCGCACCGGAGCCGGTTCGTCGGCCGCGATGGCAATGGACGACGAATTGGTGATTGATTTGCCTGCCATCGTTATCGATTTTGACAATGACGGCCATGCATCCATTGGTGGCATTCCTGCCGCCGAGATGGGCGCTATGGCTGGTGCCGATCTCTCGACTCTGGCCCTGTCACCCGATTGGGTCAGCTACTTCAGCATGACCAACATCCAGCACCTGCAAATTGACAATACTGCCGGTGGTCTGATGGTGCTGGTCAATGGCGAGCCGGTTCCCTCTTTGGAATGGGATTCTGAGTCCCTGTCCGCCACCGCCGGTGCATTGGAATCCCTGGGCATTGCGGTGCCTGTGCTGGACAAAGCCCTGCCTCTGGTCCAGCAATTGGGCATTGGCGTTATCATGCGTTTCCCCGTGGCTGCGGGCAACGATCTGATTCCCTACGCTGTCGAGGGTGATGGTTCTGCGGCTGAGATGGCCCAGGCTGCCCAGGCTGAGTTCTTGGCCGCGGTCGGCGCTCCCCCCAAGATCAATCTGCCCATCGTCTATCAGGCTGATGGCAGCTACTCTGTGGGCGACCTGAGCGATGCCGACTGGACTGCCCTGACCGGCGTGCCTTGGAATGCCCTGCGTCTCGACCCCACCGCCATCTCCGGTCTGACCGGTGCTGGCATCACCAGTATGGCGATTGAGACCGATCAGGATGGCATCCACGTCAGCCTCAACGGCAATGCCCTGCCCTCCATCGGTTGGGGCAATGGCGAAGTTCAGCACGTGCTGGCCCTGGCCGACCAGATGGGTATCTGGGCTGCTTATATGCCTGGTGTTGACATGACTGATATGATGTCCACGCTGGAATCTCTGCTGCCTGTGGTGCAGACAACCAACGCCAACATCTCTGTCTATCTGCCCGGCTCCGGCATGGGCAACTAATTGTCCGGTTCTAACTCTTGAATCAAAAACGGCAGGGGTGGGAAACCACTCCTGCCGTTTTTGTGATCAACGGTGATATTTATGGCCTTTACCAACAATGTGACACGTATGTTGGACGGCAAACGCATTGCTTATACCGTCCACACCTATGACTACAGCGAAGAGCTACATTCGGCCACCGCAGTCGCCGAGGCGATTGGCTTTCCCGAGGAACAGGTCTTCAAAACCCTTGTAGCACTGGACACTGCCCCAGGCAAAAAGCCCAATCTGGTGGTGATTCCTGGCAATGAAACTCTGGACTTGAAGATTCTGGCAAAAGCAATGGGAGCCAAGAAAGTGCAGATGGCGGCCAGGGCCGAAGCCGAAAAGCTCACCGGGCTTCTGGCTGGCGGGATCAGCCCGTTGGCGCTGATCAACCGGGGCTTTGCCATCTATCTGGACAGCCGAGCCAAAAACTTCCCTCGCATTTATATCAGCGCAGGGGAGCGGGGCGCGCAGATTGGCATCGGCGTGGACGATCTGGTCAAACTGACGCGGGCGCGCTTTGTGGACCTGGCCTGAAAGAACGGGACGCAGATTTCGCAGAAACAACTGATTTGCGCGGATTTATCAGCGGCAATCATCTTTTTCAGAGAAATCTGCGTCCCGCTTTTCTTCTCAGCGGGTCTCAGTCACTTTGCGCAGCCCCCGGGGATGGTCCGGGTCAAAGTTTTTCGCATAGGCAAGATGCATGGCGAAAAGCTGGCCGGGGATGACAGCGACTATCGGCGAGAGCCATTCGGGCAGGGTGGGCAAAGGCAGTTGCCTGTGGCCGTAGGCGAGGATAGCCGGGTCGTTGCTGATGCTGAGGATTTCGGCTTCCCGTTCCTGCAATTGGCCCACAAAACGCGCCATCTCCTGGCTCAGCGCACCGGCAGGGGCCACGACGATAGCGGGGAAGCCCTGCTGGATCAACGCCAGAGGGCCGTGGAGGAAGTCGGCGCTGCTGTAGGGTTCGGCGATGGTGTATGTCAGTTCCTTCAGTTTCAGCGCAACTTCAAAGGCCGACGCATAGTTGTAGCCCCGACCAATCACCACACAATCGTCCATATAGCGGTAGCGCTCCGCGATTGGGGCCGCACCGCTGTTGAGGGAGAGCGTTTCCTGCACGCGCGTGGGTACTTCGTGTAGCGAGGTTAGGCGTTCATCGTCATTAGCCAACAGTGCGGAGAGCAGGGCCACGGCCAGTAGTTCGCCGGTATAGGTTTTGGTGGCGGCGATGGAACGCTCTTCCCCGGCGCAGAGATCGATGATGTGATCGGCCACCTGGGCCAGGTCAGAGTCGGGGACATTTGTCAGGGCCGCGGTCAATTGTCCCTGGCCCTGGGCCTCGGCCAGCACACTGACAATGTCCGGGCTTTTCCCGCTCTGGCTGATGCCCAGGACGAGTGTATTGGGTGCAAAGCGGGGCGGGCGCTGGTAGATGGAAAAGAGGCTGGGGGTGGTGAGCGCGACGGGCAGGCTGTTGACCGCGCCCAGCAGATATTGGGCATAGCGGCCCGCGTTGTCGCTGCTGCCTCGGGCGGCGATTACCACATTGGTGATGCCCCGGCTGCGGATGGCCCCGGCCAGCCTTTGGATAGCTCCGGTTTCCTGTTCGATCAGCCGGGCCAGAGAGTCGGGTTGCTGGTGGATTTCCTGGTAGAGGGTTGTCTGTTCGAGCATAGAATGGGCTGTCCTTTGCTGGGCCTCGGTTTGGTCATCGACAGAGATCGCAACTTTTATCTTAGCTTTGCTTCGGTCCGTTGCACAAAACGCGCTGTGTCTACAATCACCCGTGTGTGGCTTCCTTCACCGATCTTTTCTGTTTCGTCATAGGCTTCCACTGCGAAGGTCAGCCGTCGCCCGTCCACTTGGGCGAGGGTGGCGGTGGCACGTACCGACATCCCCACCGGCGTTGCGGCCAGATGGCGTACGTCCAGGTGGGTTCCTACAGAAGTGGAGCCGGGGGGCAGATGCTCGGCCACCGCGTGGACCGCGGCCAGTTCCAGCAGGGCGATCAGCGCGGGCGTGCCGTAGACAGGGACGAGTCCGCTGCCCAGGGACGCAGCGGTGTTGGTGTGGTCTACTGTGGTGGTTGCTTCGCCTGTAAGGCCGGGTCTGGGTGTCATCGGTGCGCCTGTCAGTGGTGTGGATGTCGATTCATTTCTCTGCTATCATACGGCAAAGCCAGCGGGCAGACAAACCCCTGAAACTTTGGAGCGTCCAATGCACAAACTCTCGGTTGCACTCCCACCCTTTCTCATCGCTCTGGCAATTGGGGGGCTTCTTTTCTTTGTCGCAGATCCTCTATTGGGCGGCGATCTTAATCAACTGGCCCGCTGGCTTGTGGCTGCCGGGGTGGTTACGTTTTTCTGTTACGGCATCGACAAAGCCCGCAGCAAAGGCAAGGGGCAGCGCATCCCCGAATGGACCCTGCACGGACTGGCCCTGGCCGGTGGGGTTTTCGGTGGCTGGCTGGGGATGTTTCTCTTTCGACACAAGACCCAGAAACCAATCTTTCGCCTGATTCTGCTGGTTGCAACAGTTCTCTGGGCCTGGCTGCTCTGGCGATGAAGAAGGGTTTTGTACTGCTTTTGGTTTCTGCCCATCTGGTGTATCTTTACCAGTGAAGGGGCATCGGCTGCTGCACCCCGCATTCTCGAAAATTTCCAAAACCGTCATTACCTCTTCCATTCTGCATTCCGAATTCCCCATTCCAACTTCAAAGGAGATTCCCATGTCCAACAGCTATCGCATCGGCGTCATCGGTTTCGCCCACATGCACATCAACAGCCTGCTGGCCCAGTTTGCCGCCCACCCTCAGAGCGTTCTTGTGGCCGGGGCCGATACAGTGCCCGCCCGTCCTGATTTGGGCGATGCTCGCTCCACCCGCAAGTGGAACGCGGCTAACGCGGTCGAGAAGATCGGTCTGCCCAAACTCTACGACGACTATCAGGAGATGCTGGCCCAGGAGAAGTTCGACATTATCATCTGCTGCGCCGAAAACAACCAGCACGGCGCGGTGGCCGAAGCCTGTGCAGCCGCGGGCGTGCATATGGTGGTAGAGAAGCCGATGGCCGCCTCTTTGCACGAGGGATTGGCTATGGCCCGCGCAGCCAGGGCCGCGGGCACACTGATGATCGTCAACTGGCCTACCACCTGGTCCGCGGCGGATCGGCGGGCCAAAGAACTCATCGACGCCGGTGAGATTGGCCGGGTCTTGCAGGTCAAATGGCGGGGCGGCCACACCGGACCTCTGGGGCCAGGCGTGCGCCATCCGGGCGTGGTCAACGAATCCGAACCCCTGAGCGGGACCGTGCGCGGCACCACTTGGTGGCATCAGGCCGGCGCGGGTGGCGGCGCAATGCTCGACTATTGCTGCTACGGCTCCAAAATTTCCCGCTGGCTGGTGGGCGAACAGGCCACCGGTGTGATGGGGATGCGGGCCAATCTGGACAGCCCCTGGGGTGATGCCGAGGACAACGCGGCGATGCTCGTCCGCTTCCCCCAGGCCTATACCATCTGCGAAGGCTCGTGGACAACCCTGGATCACGGCGTCACCCCCGGCCCGATTGTCTATGGCACAACGGGCACAATCGTTGTGGACCGCAAGGGCAACGTGCCTAACGTCCGCCTGGAGCGGGGCGCAGGCCAGACGACGATCTATGAAGGTGACGCGCTGCCCGCGGGCCGTTCCAACATCGCAGAGGAGATGATCCATCATCTGGACACGGGCGATGCCCTGCACCCGACACTGGACCTGGACTTCAATCTGGAAGTGATGGCGATTTTGGATGCCGGGCTGCGCTCCGCGGCCAGCGGCCAGATGGAGCGGGTGGACAACGGCGTGTGGCGCTTGGGATAGAGCGGTTGGGATAAATGCGACAGATTCGGCGACTTGCAAAGCGCAGACGGCAGGTGCAGGTAGGGGGCAATGGCAAATCTATGAACACACCTCCTTTCGACTACACCCGCTTCTACGATGCGATCGCACCGGCCTATGGACTCGGCCAAATGCTCCTGCCCGTCTGGCGAGGCTATACGGAGAGTGTCCTGCCCTGGCTCCCCACCCAGGGCAGGACACTGGAAATCGGGCCGGGACCGGGCGTTCTGCTGACGAAATTGGCTCGACGCAGCCAACTGGCCGTCGGGCTGGACCTGTCGGCGGGGATGCTGCGGGAGTGCAGGTAGCGCCTGTTCAGGGCCGGATTGCCCGTCCCTCTGGTCAATGCCCGCGCGGCTCAGTTGCCTCTGGCATCGGCCACTTTCGATGGCGTTGTCATGACTTTTGCATTCAGCGCTTTCCCGGACGGGGCCGGCGTAATGGCGGAGGTTGCCCGGGTCCTGCGGCCCGGCGGTGTAGTGGCGCTGGTCGATGCCTGTCTGCCCTCGGATGGAAACTGGGCCGGAGTCCAGTTGGCCCGGTTGTGGGAGAATTGTGGGGACTTTATGCGTGACGAGGCCGGGCTGATGCGGGGAGCCAGTCTGGAAATTGTGGAGCGCAAGGGATTCGGCGCATTCAACAGCATTCGGCTGACGGTCGGGCGTAAATCGTAGGTTGGGTGAATCCCCACAGCATTGACGGGAGGAGTCTGTTTTCGGCAGGGATTCACCCAACAGCATTGACGGCTGCAATGTTGGGTTCTTGCCGTATACGTTCGAGGACGTTTCAGTGTCTGCGGCGGCAAGAACCCAACCTACAATCGGTCTCGCGTCTCCTCTTGCTGGTTTGACAGAAACCGCGCCGCTTGCTATCATTCATTGTGCAATCTCGCATTGCACTGTACGCGAAGTACACAGTAGAGGTGCCCAAGGCCCGGATGCCTGGGCATAAAGGTGAAGCCGGTGGCCCATCCGCGGATGGGGAGTCCGGCGCTGTCCCGCAACTGTAAGGGGAGTGATCCTCCCTAAGCCAGGCCGACCGCCTCTGCTGCTTTTTCGACGACACCTCGTGGACTGGGTGGGCGCACAGTAGAAGCCCCTGACCTGCAGGCAGTGACTCTCTCCTTTGCACACAACGCCCGATCCACCAGGATTCGGGCGTTTTTAATTGGTTTTGAAATGCGAACTGTCGGTTTACATTTCAAAAAAACACAAAGGAAGAGCAATGAACCAAATGATAGCAATTCGACGAGCGACGCTGCTGCTGCTGGCGCTTCTGCTCACTGCCTGCGCCGCGCCGCCCCCGCCGGTGGCCCAGCCAGCCGATCTCCCTGCCCCTGCCGAAAGCGCGGCTGCTGTTGCGCCAGATGCCAATCTGACCGACGGCTGCGTGGAAACCTACGACCCGTCCATCGACTATTTCCCCCAGAAGACGGATGTGACCCACTCGGACAGCTTCGCTGTGGAATATCACAACAACTACAAAATTGTCACTGTCAGCAATCCCTGGCAGGGGGCGCAGGAAAGCTTCCAGTACGTCCTCGTCCAGTGTGGCACGCCCGCGCCCGAAGGTGTGGACGGCCCAGTGATCGAAGTGCCTGTCCGCTCCCTTGTGGCTCTCTCCACCACCTATCTGCCCCATCTGGCCAGCCTGGGACTGACAGACCGGCTGGTCGGTCTGGACAGCCTGCTATGGGCGACGACGCCAGAAGTGGTGGCCCTCATCGAGGCCGGCGAACTGGTCGAGGTGGGCGGCGGTTCCACTGTAAATTTGGAACAGCTATTGGAGATGGAGCCGGGGCTGGTGATGGCCTACGGCATCGGCATTCCTGAATACGACGCCCATCCCCTGCTCATCGAAGCGGGTATTCCCGTGGCCCTGAACGGCGATTTTGTCGAGCAGGACCCACTGGGCCGCACGGAGTGGATAAAATTTATCGCCTTCTTCTTCAATAAAGACGGGGAGGCCGACCAGATATTCAATAGTTCTGTGGACTCGTACAACGCCACCGCAGCCCTGGCCGCGGGTGTGACGGCCCGCCCGACTGTCTTTCTGAGCAGCATCTATGACGGCACCTGGTGGATGCCCGGCGGCGATAGCTACACAGCCCGGCTGCTGGTCGATGCCGGAGCCGACTATCTGTGGGCGGATGCCGCGGCTGTCGGCAGCAGCCCTGTGGACTTCGAGACGGTCTTCGAGACCGCGGGCAACGCTGATTTTTGGCTCAACCCCGACAACTCCTTCTGGAATGTCCAGGCCGATGTGATGCAGAGCGATGAGCGCTACGGCGAGTTCGCCGCGGTCGCCAACGGCCATCTCTACAACAACAACGCTCTGGTCAATGCAAACGGCGGCAACGCCTTCTACGAGTCTGGCGCGGCCCACCCAGAGGTGGTGCTGATGGATTTGGTGAAGATTCTGCATCCCGAATTGCTGCCGGATCACCAACTCGTCTATTACAAAGTGGTGGAATAGGAGCAGTTGGCAGTTAGCCGTAACCTGTACTCAGTAACTCACTGCGTGCTGGTTACCGCTAACTGTTCACTTTTGCAGAATGAACAGAACCCACAGACAAACACTCCTTCTCACGGCGCTGATGGTCGTTCTTATCGCCGTCTTTCTGCTCAGCCTCTCTCTGGGATCGGTCTCGATCCCTGTGGAACAGATTGTGACGATTCTCTTTGGCGGCACGCCAGAGAAGACAAGCTGGGCCACAATTGTCCTGAAGTTTCGCCTGCCCAAAGCCATCACCGCTGCCCTGGCTGGCGCGGCGCTTTCGGCCAGCGGACTGCAAATGCAGACCCTCTTTCGCAATCCCCTGGCCGATCCTTTTGTGCTGGGCATCAGTTCCGGGGCCAGTTTGGGCGTGGCGCTGGTCGTGCTGGTGGCGGGCGTGGCCGGGGGCAGCGCTCTGCTGGCTGGTGTCAGTCTGGTGGGGGATGTGAGCCTGGCCGTGGCTTCGATTATCGGATCCACGCTGGTGCTCCTGCTGGTGATGGCGGTGGCCCGCCGGGTCCAGAGCACAATGACACTGCTGATTCTGGGGCTGATGTTCGGCTATGCCACCAGCGCGCTGGTCAGTGTGCTGCTCTATTTCAGCATTGCCGAGCGTATCCAAGCCTACATTTCGTGGACCTTTGGCAGCTTTAGCGGGGTGACGTGGAGCCAATTACAGGTCTTTGGGCCGGTGGTGGTGGCAGCGCTGATCTTCTCTCATCTGCTGGTCAAGCCGCTCAACGCGCTGCTGCTGGGCGAAACCTACGCCCGCTCGATGGGGCTGAACGTGCGTCTGGCCCGTTTGGGCGTCATCGCCACCTCTGCATCCCTGGCCGGGGTGGTGACCGCTTTCTGCGGCCCCATCGGCTTTCTGGGCATCGCCGTGCCCCATCTCTGCCGCAGTCTCTTTCACACGTCGGACCACCGGCTGCTGATGCCTGCGGTGGTGGTGCTGGGGGGAATCCTGGCCGTGGCCGCGGATCTGCTGGCCCAGTTACCCGGCAGCCAGTTGATGCTGCCCCTGAACGCAGTTACAGCCCTGCTCGGCGCGCCGGTGGTCACGTGGGTGATCCTGCGCCAGCGTAATCTACGGGAGTCTTTTGCTGGATGATACTTAACCACAAAGTCACGAAGAGAGAAAGAACCGCCATAAGACCTGTCCAGTTTCCGAAGAGCTGGCAGCTCTCGGACGACCCATTGCCCACGCATGTCCTGCGTACAGAGCAGCTCGCCATCGGCTATCGGCTTTCCCGGCGGGAGGAGCGGGTGGTGGCCGCAGGGCTGGACGTGCAGATGGAAGCGGGCGAGATGGTCTGCCTGCTCGGCCCCAACGGCGCTGGCAAATCCACGCTTATGCGTACCCTGGCCGGGCTACAGCCTGCCCTCTCCGGCGAAGTCTGGCTGGACGAGACCCGGCTGCAAGACCTGTCCGCCGCCGAACTGGCCCGCCGTCTGAGTATCGTTTTGACCGAGCGGGTGGATGTGGGCAATCTGAGTGCCTTCGGGCTGGTCAGTCTGGGCCGCCACCCCTACACCAACTGGAGCGGCGGACTGAGCGATGCGGACAAAGCCGCAGTCGAGTCGGCGTTGGATGCGGTGGGCGCGATGCCCCTGGCCCACCGGCCTGTGCTGGAACTGAGCGACGGCGAGCGACAAAAAGTGCTGATTGCCCGCGCCCTGGCCCAGGAGCCGAAGCTGATTCTGCTCGATGAGCCGACCGCCTTTCTCGACCTGCCCCGGCGGGTGGAGATGATGGGGATGCTGCGCACGCTGGCCAGGGAGACCGGGCGGGCCATTCTGCTCTCTACCCACGATCTGGACCTGGCCCTGCGCAGCGCGGACCGGCTCTGGCTGCTGGGGGGAAACGGTCTGCTCCACGCGGGCGCGCCGGAGGATTTGGTGCTGAGCGGCGCGTTTGAGCGGGCCTTTGCCAGCGAACGGGTCAACTTTGACGCCTTCTCCGGCTCCTTCCGCATCGAGCGACCCGCGTCGGGGATTCTCCATTTGTACGGGGAAGGACTCTCCCGACGCTGGACCGAGCGGGCGCTGGAACGGGAAGGCTATTGTGTGGACAGCGAGCGGGCCGGTATACCCGCAGCCGAAATCGTCATCGACCCGGACGCGCCGCTCTGGTGGCTGCGGCGGAATGGCGACGAAGAAAGTTATCCAACAATCGGCGCACTGCTGCGTGGTTTACGGACCGAGAAAGCATAGAACGCGGATAACGCTGATTTTGCGGACAAGCGCGGATTTAATATCTGCGTAAATTTGTGGTTTCTGCGCCATCTGCGTTCCATTCTGAGGGAGATTTTTGTATGCCAAGACTGACGAAAATTTATACCCGCAAGGGCGATAGGGGCGACACGGGCCTGGGCGGGGGCCAGCGAGTTCCCAAAGATTCCTTGCGCGTGGAAGCCTATGGCACAGTGGACGAACTGAATTCGGTCATCGGCGTGGCCCTGGCCGGGGGGCTGTGCGAGCGGCTGACCGCTGTCCTGCCTGTCATCCAGAACGAACTTTTCCATCTGGGGTCGGACCTCTGCTTTGTGGAAGCCGACAAAGTAAAATACGCCCTGCCGGAGATTGCCGAGCGTCACGTCCAGGTGCTGGAAGGGCTGATCGATGAGATGACCGCTGTCGTCGGTCCCCTGGAGAATTTCATTCTGCCGGGTGGTTCTCTCGGCTCTGCCCAACTGCACGTGGCTCGCACAGTCTGCCGCCGGGCCGAGCGTATCGTCACAACTCTGGCAAAGGAAGAGGCCATCGGCGGCTTCGTTCTGGCCTATCTCAACCGCCTCTCCGACGCGCTCTTTGTGATGGCCCGCTATGAGAATCACCAGCGGGGCGTGGCCGAGCCGCTGTGGAATACGCTGGCGTAAATAAGTATTGGGTATTGGATATTGGGTAGTGACGTGGCGTGTCATCACTACCCAATACCCAATATCCAATATCGGACACTCAATCACCCAATGACCCAATCACTCCCTCCCACCCCACCCACAATGTCCGCCTATGGCCGTCACCTGCTCATCTGCGCGGGGACGTACTGCGATCCCGACGGCCAGGCTCTGCGTCTCTATCAGCGGCTGGCGTTGCGGCTGGGGGAGCTGGGCCGCTACGAAAACCCGGAGCGGGTCAAGCGGGGGCTGACCCCCTGCCTGGGCGTCTGCGTCGGTGGGCCGATTGTCGTCGTCTACCCGGAGGGCATCTGGTATCATCACGTCGACGAGGCTGTGCTGGACCGGATAATTGACGAGCATCTGGTCGGAGGGCAGCCAGTCGAGGAGTTTGTCTTTCATCGGCTGGGGTAGCGACGGGATGACACCCGACATTCGACACTTGCTTTTCATCACTTGCCCCTCTTCCCCCACAGGTGTATACTCCTCAGTGCCAGCCGACAGTGGCTGGATTTTCCCCCCTCTTCCAAAAAGGAGAAACGATTCGCCATGGCCCCAGTCACCATCGACAACATTCAGGTGATCACCACCCAGCCGGCAGGCTCCCGGCTGGTGATCGTCAAAGTGAATACTTCGGAGCCGGGCCTCTACGGCCTGGGCTGCGCCACCTTTACCCAGCGCTGGCGGGCCGTTGTGGCCGCCCTGGAAGGCCATCTCATCCCCTTTGCCACAGGCCGGGATGTAAGCCGCATCGAAGAGTTCTGGCAGATGGCGACGGTCCACAGCTACTGGCGCAACGGGCCGGTACTCAACAATGCCATCTCCGGCATCGACCAGGCCCTGTGGGATATCAAAGGCAAAATGGCCGGTATGCCTGTCTACGATCTGCTGGGCGGCAAGAGCCGGGAAGCCGCGGCCTGCTATAGCCACGCCAACGGGCGCAGCCCGGAGGAAGTGGTGGACAGTGTGCTCAAACTCCAGGCAGAGGGCTACCGCTACATTCGGATTCAGATGGGTGGCTATGGGGGTAAGGGTGACCAGATGGTCAAGCCGGAAGGCGCGCCGGACGGAGCCTACTACGATCCCCGGGCCTATTGCCGTAATATGCTGAAGATGATGGCCCACGTGCGCAGCGAAGTCGGCGACGAATTGGAACTGCTGCACGACATCCACGAGCGGCTGCAACCCATCCACGCCATCCAGTTCGCCAAGGATGTGGAGGAGTTCAAGCTCTTCTTCCTGGAGGATGCCCTGGCCCCGGAGGACAACGAATGGTTCAAAATTATGCGCGGCCAGGCTGCCACGCCCTTGGCGATGGGTGAGCTTTTCAACAGCCCCCAGGAATGGATACCTCTGATCCAGAACCGGCTGATCGACTATATGCGTATGCACGTGAGCCAGATGGGCGGCATCACCCCGGCCAAGCATATCGCAGCGATGGGCCATCAGTACAACGTCAAGACAGCCTGGCACGGGCCGGGAGACACCTCCCCGGTGGGCCACGCCGCCAACCTGCACCTGGACCTGTGGGCGCCCAACTTCGGCATTCAGGAGTGGTGTCGATTCAATGAGCTGTGTTACGAGATGTTCCCTGGCCTGCCGGAAGTGCGCAACGGCTATATGTACCCCAACGACAAGCCGGGCCTGGGCATCGACATCGACGAAAAGCTGGCGGCCAAATATCCGGCCCAGGATACGATTGAGGATTGGACCCAGACCCGCTGGCCCGACGGAACACCGGCGCGGCCATAACCCCAGGCTGTTATCGGTTCGTCTGAGAACTTGAAATAAGAAAGTGAAAGGCGACAGATGAGAGCGAACTTCACTCTCATCTGTCGCCTTTCACTTTTGCATAACGGAGTAAAGGGACCCCTCTGAGCTTAGCGCCCACTCAGTATCTCCTCCGGATTGATGCCTAACTCGCATAGGTTGGCAGCCAGCAATTTAGTGCGTTTGATATGGGTTAGATCAGAAGGATCAGTAACTTTTTTGTGATGGCAGGCAGGTCGGCCCGTGTGTCCAATGTGTCGAAAGTGCTGTCTGGCGGTACATCACCGACCGCTTCTGCCAGCCGATCCATCGCCACTACTGCAAACCAGCGGGAATTGGCGATGTGGGGATAGCGCAGGCAGAGTTGATGGATAGCTGCCGCCTGTGCCATCTCCCCGTTCAGCGCCAGCAGAAGCCCAGCCGCGGGCAGGCTTTTGATGATCGATGGATATTCATCCACAGCGTTTATCGTCACTATTGCCTCTGCCAGACGCTGCCGTGCATCAGCTGCTTCTCCCACGGCAAGCTGGGCATAGACAAAATCGGTCAAGTATGTTATTTCTTTGAACCTACCTGTACTCGCTCCTTGCATTGGAGAGATGAGCACTTGGCTGAGGATGCGATGCCCTTCTTCCCACTGGCCCAGGCCCAGATGCGCTCGTCCCACTGTGCGCAGCAGGAATGGATGCTCCCACCCAAAGTTTCTTTTCCACGCGGCAACACTATCGTTTGCCAGTTCACGGGCTGCTTCATAACGACCGAGATGGATATAGACCCGGGCCGGACAATTCTGGCTGAAAGGAAAGGGTGTGGAGTGGATGCCACCGAGTCGTCGCAAGCGGTCCAGCATCTTCTCCAATTCATCGGCTGCCTCCTGAAAACGCCCGGTTGCATTTTTGATGAGACCTCGGCGGGTGTGCAGATTCATATGGAAGGTACTGTCGTCCTGATTGAGCTCGATGGCCTCATTGATCAACCGCTCTGCTTCGTCTACCTGTCCCGTGTATTCTGCGATGTGACTCAATCTATCCAGCACATTGATCAGTCCATTCTTGTCACCGATTTTTTCGGCGATATGGCGGGCAGTCGTCAGCTTTACTTTGGCCAATGGGTAGTTTACTCTGAAAATATCCAGATTACCGGACGCTCTCAGCGCCCTGACCTGCCACCACTTTTCCCCTAACTCCTCGTAGGTGTTCACTGCCTGGGCCTGTTCGTCGGCGGTGCGCTCCCTGTTCAAGTCGCCCATCACCAGCCCGCCCCGGTGGAGGTAGAGAAATGCCCGTAACTGGCGGGTGTCCTGACCAGCCAGGGACGGATCATTCAGAGATTCCAGACACTGCTCCATCACTGCTGCTGACGTTTGGGGCTGACCACCGAAATGGAGAAAGTAAGCGTACCAGGCCCGCAAACGCAGTAACAAAAATCGACTTTCAATATCTTCCGCCCCGCCCAGACCCGCAATGGCTTGTTCCATTGCGGATTCGCCCGCGGACCAGTATTGAATTCGATAGTAGAAGATACCGAGGCTTTCCAGTGCTGTGGCGATATCTGTAGTGTAGCGCATTTTGGCGGCCCAGCGCCACGCGGCGCGGATATTTGGCAGATCCGCTTCCATCTCTGCCATTGCCACTGCCTGCCCTCGCCCTTTTAGCGCCGCCTCTCGCTGGGCCACAAATGCAAGAAACCAGTGGCTATGACGCTTGCGCACAGTGTCGCCCTGGCCTGCTTCGATCAGCTTTTTCCCGGTAAACTGACGGACCAATTCGTGCAGGCTGTAGCGCCCATCCCCGCCCCGCTGCAAAAGCGACCGGTCGGTCAGCACAGCCAGCGTGCGCAGTCCCGCGCCCGCCACTGCCTGGGCCGCCCCCCGGCTGAAGCCATCCACAAAAACCGAAAGGGCCATCAGCCCATTCTGCTCAGCGGTGTCGAGACGTTCCCAACTCTGGGCGAAGACTGCGTGGATGCTGCGGTGGCGCTCGGCCAGATCGGTCAATTCTGCGGCCAGCAGGACGGGTCCCTGGCTGATCTCTGCGGCAATCTCCGTGGGGGAGAGGATGTCTGCCCAGGCCGCGGCCAGGACAAGAGCCAGGGGCATTCCACCCACCAACTGGCAGATGCGCACAAGAGCTTCCATTTCCGGCCTGGGGTCGAAATGCAGGCGCACCCTGCGGGCCGACTGGACGAAAAGCTCGACGGCTTCTGAAGATTCTGCCTGCGTCGAAGTTCCCTGCTCCTGACCAGAGTAGCCCATCCCCGCCAGCCGAAAAAGTGTCTCGGCGTGCAAATGCAGCCGCTCCCGATTTGTGACCAGCAGGTGCAGACCGGGCGCGGCCTGCAACATCTCCACCAGCAGATCGCTTCCCGCCAGGAGATGTTCAAAATTGTCCAGCAGGAGGAGCAGACGGCGTTCTGCCAGCGTATCGATTAGCTGCTGGCGCGGGGATCGGTGGTCGTTGTGGAATGGAAAGTGGAGCGCGGCCAGAATAGCGGGCGCAATGGCTGCCGGGTTTTCCACCCCGGCCAGGGGGACGAAATAGATGCCATCCGGGAAGTGAGTTTGCTGGCCTTCCAGCGCGGCCAAGGCCAGCCGGCTCTTGCCCATCCCTCCCACACCCAGAATCGTGACCAGCCGCCGGTCGGGATCGGTGAGCAGTGCGCGCAGGGCCGCCACTTCCCTGACCCGCCCCACAAAAGGAGTGGTCTGGCTGAGCAGGGCAGGCGGGCCGAGTGAGACCGAAGGCGATTGACGGGTGTGAATACCCTTGCGAATGTCTGCGTATAGCTGTCCTGTTTCCGGAGACGGGGGCACGCCCAGTTCCCGTTCCAGTGCGTCCACACAGCGCTGCCAGGCTTTGCTGGCCCCGGCCAAATCGCCCAGGGCTGCGTGGGCCGTCATCAGTGCCCCGTAGGCGGGTTCGGGCGTGTGGCCCAGGGCAATCCACTTTTCGGCCTGGGTCAGCACATCCCGCCAGCGTTCTTCCGCCAGTAAAAGTTCGAGCAGACGGGCCGACTTCTCCTCAAAGCGGGCATGAAGCCGCTCCCGCTCCAGTGTCACCCAATCCTCGTAGAATCCGGGCAAAAGCTCCCCGGTATAGGCGGCCACAGCCAACTCCACCTGGGCTGTCGTTTCATCTCTCTTCTCGTCTTGCAGCAGCAAATCCACATCCAACGTATAGGCCGCGCCGGAATGCCAGGTGATGCTCATCTGATTGGCCTGCACACAGCCGTCGGGGATGGCTTGACGCAACTCCCATAGGGCGTGGCGCAGATTGCCCCGGGCATTTTTCTCTGTCGATTCGGGCCAGATCGTCCCCGCGATGTGTTCCCGGCGGTGGGTGATGCCCGGTTTGAGCAGCAGCCACGCAGCCAGGGTTTGGCTGGCCCGGGTGCGAAGAACAACGGGTTTGCCGTCCAATCGAATGTCGAATTGTCCGAGCAGTCTAATTGTGAGCATTTTGCCTGGGAAACAACGCATTTACAACGGGTTTGTACACATCCGCGGATGCGAGGGGTCTACTGTCAGTGTAGCACAAGCGAGCGTAAAGGAAAACGGAGAAAAATGTGGCGCGCCAGGGCAAAGGAGGCGGCAATGTCTAAGTCGGTGGAGATGAGATGGGATGTGCTGCTGGATGATGACGCATGGAGCGAAGAAGATCGGGCCGTAGCGCCTGTCGCAGTTGTGACCCAGACCAGACTGGGCAAAGGTCTGGTTCTGGTTCTGTTTTCGCTGCTGGGTGTTATCTCACTCTGGCTGTGGATGGGCGGCCCTTTTGCGCCATCACAGGCCGAGGCAGAGGTGGCGGAAACTATTTCCCGCAACGCCCATTTGCCGAATATGGCCGTTCGGTCAGATACAGTGTCTACGCCCACGTTGCGGACGGCGGACCTTGCCAAACGGCAGGCGCTTTCTGCTGGGCAGATCACGCTTGTGCGGAGTCGTTTCCTGGGCAATCAGGCGATGGTCGAATTGCGGGTAACAGATGCATCGCGCCCTTTGCCGTGGCGAGAAGTGCGGTTCTATGAGCAGTCCGCGGCTGGCTGGGAGGAAATTGAACCCGTGGCCCTTTTCTGGGGTGGGGAAAGGCGAATCAGAAGCGAGTTCTTTGACTTCCGGTTCCGTAGCCGGGATGCCCTGGCCGTGCAGGATGCCGCATCTCGATTGGATACGCAGTATCGGGATTTGCGTCAGGTCTTTGGACTGCCTGCACTATCGATACCAGCCAAAATTCGCGTGGAAATTTCCGTTGAAAACGACGCCTATTGGACAAGTGATCGCACCCAGCGGCGTATACGGCTGCTCTCGCCGGGGCTGCTAACAATCCCGGAAGGGCTGACCGATGGGGATGTACTGGTACAGTCTGCCCTCTTTGCCTTGACAGAGTGGGCGATTGACGAGGCACAGCGTGCGCGTGCTTTGGATGGATCGCGGCAGATGTCTGGGTCTATGCGCGCTGGGCTGCGTACGTGGGGATTTGGACAGATCGGCGCACCCCTGTCCGTTCGACAGCGAGAACTGCGGCAAGCTGTCTTTGCTGCCAATCGGGACCCTATCGAAGCTCTGGCCGACATGTGCCAGTTCCTTGGTGTGTGGACTGATAGTGAGTTGGGTGTACCTTACACACCGTTGGCGCGCGATTTCTCCAACGCTGGCTGGGCTTTGGCACTAGTGAGTCAGTTGCCTCCTCCCTTTGAAAGCTACACAGGCGGCAGCCAAGACGCTCCGTTCGATCCGTCCGGTTCGTCGATTGTGCTGGCATCCCTGCTGACCTATGCCGGTGAAACCTACGGACAAGGGCGGATCCCGTTATTGTTGGGCGGAAAGGCCACATTTGCTTCTTGGGAAACTCTGATCCCCGTGGTCTTTGACGTCTCCGCGGCGGAGTTCGAGGAGGGCTGGCAGGCGTGGCTGGCCGAGAAATACGAAGTGGATATCAGAGTTTCTGACCAATAAGTACACTGACCAACAGTCTGTGGCCTCGATTCGTTGGCAACATGTCAATGGCCGCCAGACAGGCGATGACGGACTACCAGGCGCGTTTGCCCTGACGTCACCCCCCTTTGTGCTGGAAAGCGCCCCGGTCGGGCAAGCGGCCGGGGCGCTGCGCGTTTGGTGATTGTGCCCTCCTTGCTCTGTCTGTTCACCAAATTGGAGCATTGAAAGGTCCGCCGGAGAGTACGAGGGCATTGGGCTTATTGGCGGGCCAAGACTGGTCTGTGGCTGCGCCCGATAACTTTGGCATATCAGTAGTAGAATTTGAGGCGGGCTGGTGGGCGTGGCTGGCGCGGGAGTACGGGGTGGATAGAGGGGCGATGGCCTTGCAGTAGTTTTGGCCGGTTTGCTTCCCCATCGGATTGGCTGCTGGCGGTGTTCAGCTTTTGATCCCACTCAGCGTAATGCCTTCGATGAAGTAGCGCTGGGCCATAAAGAAGACCACCACCACCGGCAGAACTGTGACGAGCGATGCGGCCATCAGCAAAGCCCAGTTGGTGGTGTATGTGGAGCGAAAGAACTGCAAGCCGAGGGTGACGGTATACAGATCGGGTTTTTGCAGATAGATTAGGGGAGCCAGGAAGTCGTTCCACGAAGCCTGAAAGGTGAAGATTGCTACCGTCGCCATGGCTGGCAACGCCAGGGGCAGCATAATCTGCCACAGGATTTGCAGCAGATTCGCACCATCCATGCGGGCGGCGTCTTCGAAGTCCCGGGGGATGCCGAGAAAGAACTGGCGCAGCAAAAAGATATAGAATGGGCTACCCAAAAAGGCTGGCACAGTGAGGGGCAGAAAGGTGTTGATCCAGCCCAGTCGTTGAAAGAGCACGTACAGAGGTACCATCGTCACAGGGTAGGGCAGCATCATTGTCGCCAGCATCACAACGAAGAGCACATCCCGCCCACGCGCCCGCAGCCGGGCAAAGGCATAGGCGATGAGTGTGCAGGAGAGCAGATGCCCGATGATCGTAAGTGTGCTGATTACCGCTGTGTTGAGAATATATGTGTGGAAGGGCAGAACCGTCAACGCCTCGCGATAGTTTTCCCAGCGGGGCGGGTTGGGAATCCAGCGGGGCGGAATCTCGAATATCTGATAGTTGGATTTCAGTGAGGATGAGATCATCCACAGCAGCGGGATCAGAAATAGCAGCGCGACCGCCCAAAGTAGCGCTGTCAACGCAATCCGGTGCAGTGGAGAGCGACTGCCGATCATCAGCGAGCCTCGCCTTCGTAGTAGACCCACCAACGCCCACTGCGCACCACCAGCAGCGTCAGTGCCAGGATGACCACAAAAAGTACCCAGGCTAACGCCGACGCATAGCCCATTGTAAACATCTGGAAGGCCCGGCGGTAGAGATAGAGCACGAAGAAGAGTGTGGAATCGAGTGGACCGCCATTAGTGGCGACAAAGGCACTGGTGAAGGTCTGGAAGGTGGCAATGATGCTCAGTACCAGATTGAAGAAGATGGCCGGGGTGATCATCGGCAGGGTGATGTTCCAGAAAGCGGGAAGCGTACCGGCCCCGTCGATTGCGGCCGCTTCGTAGAGTTCCGGCGGCACCTGTTTCAGCCCGGCAAGAAAGATGAGCGCCGTGCGTCCCAGCCCCCAGAGACTCATTATCCACAGCGCGGTGAGAGCCGTCTGCGGGTTGGTCAACCAGCGCGGCCCGTCGATGCCAACTCTCGCCAGGGTACTATTGATCAGTCCTGCCTCTGGGTGGAAAAGCCACATCCAAACGACGACAAAGGCCACGCCCGACAAGACCGAAGGCAGATAATAGATTGTGCGCAGGCCGCGGATGCCAAAGACGCCCCGTTGATTCATCAGCAGGGCCAGCAGCAGACCGCCAATCAACTCGCTGGGGACATACATCAGTGTGTATCGAACGGTGACGCTGAGCGAAGTCCAGAAAAGCTCGTCCTCGAACATGCGCGTGTAGTTGCGCATACCGACGAAACGCGGCGGCGACAGTAGGTCCCAGCGGGTCAGACTGAACCAAAAAGAGGCTAGAATCGGTCCCAGAATGAATACAAGAAAGCCCAGCAGCCAGGGGGAGATGCAGAGGTAGAAGTTGACTTCCTCGCGGCGCTCCAGATTCATAGGCCGGGGTCGGATGGATGACATAGGATTTGCGCTGGTCCAGAGAGGGAACGGGCGAAATGAGAGGCTGACGGCCGAGGGGTGCACGGCAGCGAGAAGAGTCGAGCGTCGACCGCTTCTCTCGCTGCCTTGCACCCCGGAAGAACGTAGCTGTCGCTCTATTCGTTCATATCGTCCAATGCCTTCTGTGCGTCGGCGGCAGCCGTCGACAGCAACGCGGCCACATCTGCGTCCGGTTGCAGGATGACTGTCTCCAGCACTCGGTGGAGGGCGGGGTCAGCCGTCTGCCCCCAGAAAGGCGTGGAAACATAGGCACGCGGCGCCAGATGATAGAGTTCACCGATCCACACGCCTTCGATCGGGTCAGTGGTCAGCCCGGCCTCATCGGCAACCGAGGCCACCGCGGGCAGCGCCCAATCCTTCCAAACTTCTGCGCCCTGGGCACCCACGTAATAGCTCAGGAAGCGCCAGGCTGCTTCTGGGTGCGTACTCAGCGACGAAATGCCGAAGCCGCCCCAGAAGAGCACATTGGCGCGTACTTTGCCCGCAGGCATACTGGCTATGCCCAGATCGATGGCCGGATTCTGCTTCATACCTGCCTGGGGCCAGCGGCCAAAGATGCGCATGGCAGCCACGCCGTTGTCGAACTCACTGTTGCCACCGCCAAAGGCATTCATATCCGCCGGGGGCGGGGCGACTTTGTGTTTGTTGTAGAGATCGGCGTAGAACTGTACCGCCTCCTGCACTTCGGGCGAATCCATTGCGCCGAGGAAGGTGCTGCCATCTTCGCTGATCAGTCGCCCCCCCGCGGCTGCCACCCAATACTCAAAGCCGGTGGTCCAGGCACCAGGCAATTGCACACCCCATTGGGTCGTCTTGCCATCGGCATCGCTGATGGTAAGGGCCTGGGCCGCGCTCAGGAAATCGTCCCAGGTCCAGTCCTCCTGGGGATAGGCCACACCGGCGGCATCGAACAATGTCTTGTTGTAGTAGACGGCCAGGGGCGAATAGTCCTTGGGCAGCAGATATTGTCCGCCGTTCCACTGCCCCGGTTCAAGCATCCCCGGCAGATAGATACCCGTATCCAGTGGATACTCCGCACTTGTGATCCATTGATCCAGGGCGACAAATGCCCCCTTGTCAACGAACAGGGGAACAGCGTCATCGCCGATTTGCAGCAGGTCTGGCGGGTCGCCCGCGGCAATCTGTGTGAGGATGCGGGCATAGTAATCCCCGCTGCCTACCGGCTCCAACTGCACCTGAATGTCAGGATTCTCTGCCTCGAACATCTCGATAATCTTCAGGTGAGGAGTCAGTCCTTCGCCGCTGTCTCCCGTGCCCACCCGTAGCACGATTTTTGCACCTTCCGGCAGGGGGGCTGGGGTAGCCGTGACTACAAGCGGCTGGGTCACAGTGACAGGCGGCGCAGCGCAACCGACCGCGACCGCAGCCAACAATAGGAGCGCGATCCACAATCTAAAGTGCTTTGACATCTCAAAACTCCTTTCAAAAACGAGCAGAACTGAATGGATGGGTAGGGGCGATTTTGTCGGGACCTGGGCACTGTACTCAGGCAGCACAACGGAGAGGCGTGACACGCGCACCATCCCACATGCTACTGGGCAAGAGAGCGCGCTGTCCAGGGAACCTTTGCGGTGGTCGTTCCACCGCGCAGCTAGTTAGCAGTATACACAGAAACAGGTCTACTTGCACATCAGAGTTTCTGGTCAATAAGTGCACTGACCAACGGTCTGTGGCCCCGATCCGTTGGCAACAGGTCAATGGCCACCAGTCAACGACCGATTGGTTTGCCGCTTCCACCTGCTCAACCGATGCTGCTCGCCGACGGTTCTGGAAATATTCCTTACCGTTTCATTGCATTGACAGTTTTGCCGCTACGTGCAAAACTGATAGGCCATACGATTAATCCCACCGGATGTTCAATCTTCGAAAGGGGACCGCTGTGAATGGTTATGAAGTGATGGCTCAGGCATTAAAAGCAGAAGGGGTTGAGTTTGTTGTTGCCTTCCCCGCTCAACGGCTGATCGACGTGGCGGCCCAGGCTGGAATCCGGCCTATTATCTGCCGCCAGGAACGGGCCGGTGTGAATATGGCCGACGGTTTTAGCCGTGTGAGCAATGGGCGCAAGATCGGTGTCTTTACGATGCAGCAGGGGCCTGGCGCGGAAAATGCGTTTGGCGGCGTGGCCCAGGCCTATGCGGACTCGGTGCCGATCCTTGTGCTGCCCAGTGGCGAACCCCACGCCCGCCGCGGGGTCCAGCCCACCTTTGACGCAGTGCCCAACTATCAGGGGATCACAAAGTGGGGCGCGGTCATCCACCGCCCCGACGACATTACCTCGATGGTGCGCCGGGCCTATGCCCAGCTCAAACACGGCCGTCTGGGGCCGGTGATGCTGGAGATGCCCACGGATGTGATGGGCGCAGACGTGCCCGACGGGATGACCCAGCATACCCCCGTGCCGCGCTTCAGTTCGGCAGCCTCCGCCGAAGATGTGCGGGATCTCGTCACGGCCCTCCTCAAGGCCAAAGACCCAATCATCTGTGCGGGTGCCGGCATCTTCTATGCCGAGGCTTTCGACGAGTTGATCGAGTTTGCCGAGTTGACGAAGATTCCGGTGATGACCTCTCACGCAGGCAAGAGCAGCTTCCCCGAAACCCATCCCTTGGCCCTGGGGGTGGGAGGCATCTCGCGCACGCTGATGGTCCACCGTTTCCTGCATTCCACTGATTTTGTCCTGGGCATCGGCACCAGCTTCACCCGCAATACCTTTACCGCGGCTATGCCCGGCAATGTGCTGCTGGCCCAGGTGACAAACTGTGCCGAGGACATCAACAAAGATTATGACGTGGCCTACGGCGCGATTGGCGATGCCAAACTGGTGTTGCGCCAGCTCATCGAAGAGGTCAAACGGCAGGTCGGGGCCGAAGGGCGTGGCGATGTCAGCGGTGTGGTTGATCGCATCTCGCAACAGCGGGAAGAGTGGATGGGCCAATGGGAACCCCACTTCACTTCCAACGAAGTGCCCATCAGCCCCTACCGGGTTCTGCGCGAGTTGCAGCTTGCCGTCGATGTGGACAATACAATCATCACCCACGATTCCGGCTACCCCCGTGAACAGTTCTTGCCCTTCTGGCAGCCGACCAAACCCCACGGCTATTTGGGCTGGGGCAAGTCGACCCAACTGGGCTACGGCCTGGGGCTGGCCTTGGGTGCCAAACTCGCCGCGCCGGAGCGGCAGGTGATCAATGTGATGGGCGATGCCGCCTTCGGTATGGCCGGTCTCGATCTGGAAACCGCCAGCCGTGCCGGGATCGCCATCCTGACGATCGTACTCAACAACGGTGTGATGACCCACTACCACGACCACATGCCCTTTGCCACAGAGAAATGGAAGCTGAACCAACTGGGCGGCAACTACGCAGCCGTGGCCGAGGGGCTGGGGGTCTTTGCCCAGCGGGTGAATGCGCCGGGTCAACTGGCGGGGGCCATCCGCAAGGCGATTGCGATGAATCAGGACGGCAAGCCTGCGCTGATCGAAGTGATGACCAAAGAGGAAGAGACTGTCTCTCGCTTTACACAGGGCTATTGAGGCAGTTCAAGGCTTTTATCTATCCACAGATGGACACAGATTTTTCCTGACTGTCTGTGAAAATCTGTAGTAGTCAAGAAGATGGTGGAAGTTTCAACGCAAAGACGCAAAGGAGCAGAGACGCAAAGAAATCGCTTTTCTCTCTGTGCCTTTGCCTCTTTGCCTCTTTGCATCTTTGCGTTAAGAAATAGCCATTCCACCATCCCGTTGACCAGTACACAATCTGTGAAAATCCATGAAATCTGTGGATAGTCGTTTTATCTGACGTATTTAACCAACCACACGAGACAAACCGATGAGCAAACCAAAAGTCTACATTATTATCAACATCGAAGATGACCTGGAAGCGCAGATTCGTGCAGCCTGTGACGCAGAATATATCGACTACGCAATGCCCCGGGATGAATTCCTGGCGGCCATCCACGACGCCGAGGGTATTCTGCTGTCCCCCCGGGTGCGGGCTGACAAAGCGTTTTTTGACGCCGCGCCCAAGTTGAAGGTGATCTCCACCTCCAGTGTGGGCTACGATCCCTTTGATATTCCCGAAGCGACCAAGCACGGCGTCGTGGTCTGCCATACACCCGGTGTGCTGACGGAGGCGGTGGCGAACCTGACGATGGCCCTCATCTTCAGTGTGACCCTGCGCCTCTTCGACAACGAAGCCTTTGTGCGCAGCGGCGGATGGGCGCGCCGAGAGAAGGCGCCCCCGCTGGGCCATGACATTCAGGGCAAAACCCTAGGCGTCATCGGCTACGGGCGCATCGGCCAGGAGGTGACCCGGCGGATGCAAGCTCTGGGCATGAAGACCCTTTGGTACGACATCTTTGACACGCCCCATCCAGCCGCGCCCAAGAGCGAACGCCGTTCGTTGGACGATCTGCTGGCCGAGTCGGATTTTGTCACGCTGCACACCAATTTGGATGCGAACTCGCGCCATCTGATCGGTGGGGCTGAACTGGCAAAAATGAAGTCCAGCGCCTATCTGATCAACACAGCCCGGGGAGGGCTGGTGGATCAGGCTGCTCTCACCAAAGCATTGCAGGATGGGGTCATTGCTGGTGCGGGTCTGGACGTGTTGGAAGCCGAGCCGCCTGCCCCGGACGATCCCATCTACACCCTGCCCAACGTCGTCTGCTTTCCCCACATCGGCACGGCAACGGAGGAGACGCGTCGCTTAATGCGTGAGTTGGCGGTGGAGAATCTGCTGGCTGCATTGGCCGGGAAGATGCCACCTGCGCCCGTCAACCCCGAAGCACTGAGATAACCGACAGACAGAAAATCTATGCAACAAAAAAGGTGGGATCGCACAGCGATCCCACCTTTTTTGTTGCATACACGACTCTACTGCAAAAACCGAGTTTTTCGTGAACGCATCCGGAATGTCCAGGAGTGATTCGGTCTCAAAAACTCGGTTTTTCGCCTTTTTGCAGTGGAGCCATACGCGTCTGTCTGACAGCCTCATCCTTCTGCCGTTCTACCCCTTCACCGCTCCAGCGGAGAGGCCGCCGACTACGTGGCGCTGGGCCAGAATGTAGAGGGTCACCACCGGTGCCATGGCAATGATAGAACCGGCCATCATTGGCCCCACCCGATAGATGTCGGAAACCTGGAAGTTGGCCAGACCCACAGAGATCATTTTGTGTTTGTCATCCTGGGCCAGGACAAGGGCAAAGATGTATTCGTTCCAGACATTGTTGAAGATGAAGATCGAGGCGGTGACAATCGCCGGAATCGAGAGGGGAATCACAATATGCCATAGCGACTGCATCCGGGTGCAGCCGTCGATCAGCGACGCCTCTTCGATTTCGTGGGAGAGGGTGCGCAGATAGCCCATCATCAGCCAGGTGCAGAAGGGCACACTGAAACTCATATTGGCAATGATCAGACCGGGGAAAGTGTCCTTCAGCCCAGCCTTGACGATAATCAGATACATAGGGATCAGCATCAGCGAGCCAGGAATCAGGTAGACAAAAAGCACGCCCCGGGCCATAACTGCTCGCCCTGGAAAGCGCAGCCGGGTCAATGCATAGGAAGCCAGCACCGAGACGACGACGACGATGGAGGTGGTAGAAATGGCAACGATCAGCGTATTGACTAAGTACTGGGGAATGCGGTAGTTGACAACTACATCCCGGTAATTTGTCGAAGTAAACTCCCGGGGAAACCAGCTAAATTGGGAGTAGATTTCACTCTCAAACTTGAAGGAGGTAGTCACCATAAAGTAGAGCGGAAACAGAATGAGCATGAACAGAATAAAGATTACAATCGCGGAAATGACGCGGAATACGGACTCGGGAATGCGGTCAATAAACTGAGTCATGCGGTGGCCTCCCTGTCCATATAGCCTGCAACCACCAAGACCAGCAGCCCAATCACAGGCAACATCAGGATGGGCAAGGCCGCGCCTTCACCCAGGCGGAAGTTCTGCATCGCCAGGTGGTAGGTGAGCAACGGAAAGACTTCCGTAGCGTTGCTGGGGCCACCCCCTGTCAACAGCATGGGAATCTCCAGCGTATTCATTGTCCAGATGGTAGAGAGCAGAATCACCACCCCCATCACCTGGCGCAGACCCGGCAGGGTCACATAGCGGAAGCGCGCCAACCTGCCTGCCCCATCCACTTTGGCCGCGTCGTACAGCTCGGATGAGATTGTCTGCATTCCGGCCAGGAATGTCAGGGCATAGAAGGGATACCCCTTCCAGACCATCACAAAGATAAGCAGGGAAACGGCCGATCCACTTTTGGCCAGGAACGGATAGTTTTCGGTGATGAGGCCAAAACTCATCAAAATTTGATTGAGCAGGCCCGTCTGTCCGTCGAATATCCAACGCCAGACCAGCACAATGATATAGGTGGGCAGAATCCAGGGCAGCATAAAGACGCCGCGCAGGATGTCCCGTCCACGAAAATTCATATTGAGTGATGTGGCCAGGATGAGTCCGACGAGGGTTTTGATGGCGACCGCAGCAATGGTGATCAGTACCGTGCGTACCACCATATCGGTGAAGCCCGGCCACCCCAGAATATACTCGTAGTTGGCCAGCCCAACCCAGCGGCCCGGACCTCGGCCTACCATCCGGTCGGTAAAGCTGATGCGGATGGCTTCCACAAATGGATAGCCAACCATCCCCAGCACAACCAGCAGCGCGGGCGAAACCAACAGCCAGCCCAGGCGGACATCGCCGGCAAATAGGGATTTGTTTTTCTTTTGTTTCGGCGGAGACCCAACCGACACGCCAGGTTGGGTTAGTGTGTCTTGGCTCATGCAGAAAACTCCCGGGGCTATGACAAGATGCGGGGAGCAGGGCACGGTGGCCCGGCCTTCTCTGGTTTGCCTGATGTACCTTCCACCAGGCCATAAGCCGATAGAAGTCGGACTATTATGCCAAGTCCGACTTCTATCGACTCAACATTTTTTTTAGAAGTACTTGGAGAACACGCGCTTGGAGAATTCATCCGCCTCGGCGATGGCATCTTCCGGTGTCCAGCCGTCCAGGAGGACACGCACAACCATCGAACCCACGGGTGAATCGGGGCTGCCGTTCAGTTCGGCGATGGCCGCGTTGTCGAAGGGAGCCGGATACCCGCCATAGGTGCCGATCTGCGCGGCCAGGTTGAAGGCTTTGCGTGTGCCTTCCCACATGGGCAGGCTGTCGTATTCCTTCAGTACATTCGCCACAAAGCCCGCTTCTAGCCAGGGCGCGTAGATTTCGCTGTCGTAGAGCGCCCGCACCAGTTCGGTGCTCTTTTCCGGGTTTTTGCCCTTGGCCGACTGTACCACTGTGTAGCGCAGGCTGGCATCGGTGGTGTCGCGTACGGCTTTGGGCTTGGGAGCCAGACCCGTATTTTCCGCCAGTTCCGGGTCATTGGCCTGTGCCCCCACGTAGATGGAAGCCGCATTGATCACGAGCAGGCCCTGCTTCTCCAGATAGAATTTATTGTTGGCCGCGTAGTCATAGGCCGCGGCGTCGGGCGGGAAGAGGCCCAGATCGTAGGACTCTTTGGCGAAGTTGAGGGCGGCGGTAGCTTCGGCAGCCTTCTCGTCGGCCAGGATAATCTTCGTGCCACTCTCGTCCCAGACATCCGCGCCGTAGTTGCGGAAAAGGTCGGAGCACCAGCCGTCGTGGGTCAGTTTTACAATACCAAAGCCCCAGCCATAGAGTTTTTCGCCCTGTTCTTCACTCCATTTGGTCGCCTCCAGGGTGAGGTCCCGGGTCTCATCCCAGGTCCACTGGCCTTCGGGGACGGTGACGCCCGCATTCGCATAGATGTCCTTGCGGTACTGCACCATCGGCGTGTCGATGGAATAGGGCAGGAAACCCACAACCCCATCCCGGGTGGAATAGGTGTCCAGCCGGGGCTGCCAGCCGCCGTGGGCATCGCCGATCTCCGCGAAGAGATCGGTCTGGTCGGCCAGGGCCTGGGCATCCATCATCTGCAGGGCCACTGCACCGCTGATGAACATGGCATCGGGGAGGGTTCCTGCTTCGATCCCTGGCATGACTTTTGTCTGCATATTCGCATCAGAATCCCGGCTGATTTCGATGGTGGCGTTGTTGGCTGCCGCCCACTCGTTCAGCTTTGTCTGCATGATTTCATCAGCATCTGGGGCAAAGGTATTCCACAGCCAAAAATTCAGGGCTGTGGTTTCGGCGGGGGCAGCCGGTGCAGAGGCTGCTTCTCCACCAGAGGAGGCAGGGGCAGCCTGGGGTGCGGCAGCCGGGGCTGAGCAGCCGACCAGCAACACACCTGCTGCGGCTACTGCGCTGGAACGGAGAAAATCACGACGGGACAGCTTTTTCTGTACTGCTGACATGGGGTTGTCTCCTCTGCTGGAAGTGGGTATAGAAAAACGGACGACACGAACGACAGGAGGTCGCAACAGTGGGGAATGGAATGTCGCTTACGCAAGTCGAAAAAATTGTAACGGCACTACCAAAAGATGTCAAACAGCAAAAATCCACCCCCCTGTCGCCTGAAATCAACCCGCTCCCCGCACAAATTCGGCTACCCGTTGGGCCGTCGCCCCGTCGATCTGCCCACCTGCTTCCAACTCGGCCAGCACCTCCGACAGACTATAGACCGCATGACCCCGAATGCCCGCCGCGGCCAGATTTTCCATTCCGCCCTGCTCCCGGTCAATCAGCACAATGGCATCTTCCACAATCAGCCCGGCCTCCCGCAGCCGCTCGGCGCCCTGGATCAGACTGCCAGCGCTGGTGATCAGGTCTTCGATGATGGCCACTCGTTCGCCTGCTTTCCACACCCCTTCGATGCCCTTGCCCGTGCCGTACTGCTTCACTTCTTTGCGCGGGTAGATCAGCGGCGCGCCTGTCGCCAGCGAGACAGCCACCCCAATCGGCAGGCCCGCATAGGGAATACCGGCGATGCGGTCATAGGACAGCCCTGCCAGGATTTTGCCGTATGCCTGCGCGGCTTGCGCCAGCATCTCCGGGCGACTGACCAACAGGCGCAGGTCGATGTAAAAGGGCGATTGAATGCCGCTGGCCAGGGTGAAGTTGCCGAATTGGACAGCGCCGAGGGCGTGGAGATTGGAGATGAGAGATTGGGGATTGGGGACCGGTGTCTTTGGACTGGTGGCTGATGACTGCTCGCTGGTCACTTCTGACCGGGCCTGATTGATTTCATCGCGCAGGGCGAGCGCGGCGGCCCGGTGATCCGCCGCGCCGGTGACACTGCGGCTGGCAGACAGCAGCAGCCCCATCCCATCGGGCCGCAATCCACCGGCCACGGACCCGGCCAGATCACCCCCCTGTGCGCCCACGCCAGGGACCAGAAACCAGGCGTCCGGCGCGGCCGCGCGAATCTCTGCCATCACGTGGGCGTAGGTGGCCCCTACCACCAGCCCCACCTGCTTGGACCAGCTCGTGGCCGTCTCCGCCACCTGCAAATAGAGCGGCTTGCCGTCGGCGACGGGTAGACTCTGGAACTCGCCCGCGCTGGGGTTGGATGTGTGGCATAGCACAAACAGACCCTTCTCCCCATAGGCAGCGAACTCATCGATGCTGTCCCGGCCCAGATAGGGGCTGAGTGTGACCGCATCCGCACCCAACTCTTCCAGACAGGCAATGGCGTAGGCCGCAGCCGTGGAGCCGACATCGCCCCGTTTGGCATCGAGCAGCACAGGGATATGGCTGGGGATGGCCGCGATGGTTCGGCGCAACATATCCATTCCCGCCGTACCGTGGGCTTCGTAGAAAGCGATGTTCGGCTTGTAGCAGCAGACGAATTCCGACGTAGCCTCGATCACCGCCAGGTTCCAGCGTAGGATATCGTCGGTTACTGGGCCGTTGGAACGGTAGCGATTGGGCAACGCCTTTGCCGTCGGGTCCAGCCCCACGCAGAGCAGGGAATTGTTGCGCTGGCTGGCGGCGGTCAATTTGTCATAAAAATTCATTGGGGGTTCTCCTGAAGTTTAGCCACTGATAAACACTGATGAACGCTGATACAAACGGATAAATCTGCGCAATCTTATTTTCTGCGTAATCTGCGTCCTCCCCTCCCTAACGCATCTCCGCAGAGTAGGGGTAGACGTTCCATTTCTCGATCTCTTTCCCGTTGACGTAGACGCGCACCGTCGGCCACTTTTCCACATACGCCCATAGCCGCCAGAATTGGCGTATGTGGCGCTTGCGAAAGTGGATGCGGTGGACCAGTTGGCGGGTTTCGTCCATCAACACCTGATAGCCCGCCTGTTTGCGCGCCAAATGCAGCACATAATCGTAATGCTGGGATCGGTTGTTGCCAAATTCCAGAATCAATTGCCACTCGGATCGCGCTTCGGCTGCCGGGGACTCGGCGGTCTCCGAACTGTCGTCGGCGGGCTGGTCTGGCTCCGTGGGATGGGTTGCGGCTACGGGCAAGGAGGCGAAGAGGTCAGCCAGCCGGGGTTCCAGAGCCGAGCGGATGTCGATCTGCGGCAATAGCAGCCGGATGTCCCGATGGACTGTGCGCCAGGGCCGCCACGCTTGCGCACTATCCCCGTTGGGGCTGCTTTGGGCCAGCGCCCAGGCCAGCGGATCCGCGCCCAGTGTGTTGGCGAGGGATGTAATGCGCAGTTCGAGCAGGGGGCCGTCGTTCTCCAGGTGGAAATCTGTCAGCACCGGTGCGTGTAGTTGCCAGCCCTGGGCCAGGGCCAGCCCACAGGCCGCGTCCAGTTTTCCTCCCATTTGGGCCAGCCAGCCCGCCGCCGCGGCCAGGCTGGACGTGGAAGCGCTGCCCTGGCTGATGGCCTGGGCGATCAGCTCCTTCTCCTGGGCCAGCCAGCCTGCCAGCAGTGCGGTCTGGGCCAGTGCACTGTCTCCCTGCCAGGCGCCCGCGGCCAACAGGGAAAAGAGTTCCGCGGTGGCCGCGGCCCGCCCCGCTTCCTCAAAGAGCGCGGTTTCCAGCCAGGCCAGATAGTTTTGGCGGAAGGCGAGAGGCGCGAACACTTCTGGCGTAGTCAGCCAGTTGGCAAAGCGGCGACGCTGGACCGGCGTCATTCCCGCGTAGCTGGTGTTGGGCAGGGGATCGTCCGCAGCAGCGCTGTCTCTGTCCAGGGGCAGGGTCGGGTCGATTTGCGTGTAGTCACCATCGGCGTCTGTCTCGACCGGACGAGAGGCCAGTCGAGAAGAGTCAGACCGGAAAAGGGTTGTCCCCCGCTCAACCGCAGCGCTCAGCACCGCGCTGGCGGGAGCGTCCCGATCCATCAGGCGCAGATGTGGATTGGGGTGGTCGTGCCAAAAGTCTGTGTGGGTTGTTGACGAGGCCGCGGGCATAGGCTCTTCTCGTGGAATCGTGTATACTATCGTATAGACTGTTGAGATGATAGCATACGCCACCCAGAAGTTCGACTTTTCCGAAGAGGTCGGGCTTCTGATCTGACTTGAGAGGGTAGCAGAAAGTGTCACACATCACCGGATTGGCCGAAATTGTACTCTGGACTGCCGACAAAGAAAAGTCGTTGGGCTTTTATCAGGGACTGTTGGGGCTGGAACTGATCTCCCCGCCCACCCTGCGCAACGCCTTTTTGAAGGCAGCCGACGGCGCGGCGGGGATTCCCCAGATGATTGTGCTGGTTCCCATGCCGCCGGAGATTCTGGCCCAGCCCCGCAGCGGACAATTGCACCACATCGCTTTCGAGACGACGCCCGCGGGTTTCGACGCCCAAAAAGCAGCCTTCGAGGCGGCGGGCTATGCGCCCCGGGGCGGCAAACATCCGGTGCTGGCCAGCCGCACAATGTATGTGGACGACCCGGACGGCAACGAAATCGAATTCATCTGCAAGGAGTAGCCGCGGATGGCCGAATCACCCTATCCGATGCTTTCTGTAGAAGCTGCCCTGGCTGCGGTCCTGGCCCAGGCCAGCCCATTGCCACCTGTCACGATTTCGGCCCGGCAAGCGCTGGGCTATGTGCTGGCCGCGGACATTCGGGCCGGTGAACCCTTGCCCCCCTTTCCCGCTTCGGTGAAGGATGGCTACGCAGTCATCGCCGCCGACGGGCCAGGCACGTATCCGCTGGTCGGCGAAGTGACCGCCGGGCGGATGGCCGATTTCACCGTCACGCCGGGGACAGTGGCCTACGTGACCACTGGCGCACCGATGCCCTCGGGCGCGGACGCGGTGGTGATGGTGGAGCAGACGGAGAAACTCTGGGCACGCAACGGCCCGGCCCACATCGACATCCGGGCACAGGTCCGGGCCGGGGATGACGTGCGTCCCGTGGGTGTGGACGTGGCTGCGGGCGAGCTGGTGCTGGAAGCGGGCACGCGGCTCGGCCCCGCCGAGATCGGCCTGCTGGCAACAGCCGGCGTGACCGAGGCACTGGTCTATCCACGTCCGAAAGTGGCGGTCCTCTCCACCGGAGACGAACTGGTGGAGCCGGGCTCGCCTCTCGGCCCCGGTCAGATTCGGGACAGTAACCGGGCGATGCTCATCGCTGCCATCCAGGCGGTGGGTGGCGATGCGGTGGATTTGGGCATCTCCGGCGACAGTCAATCCAGCCTGGAAGCGTCTGTCCAGCGGGGGCTGGCAAACGCGGATGTGCTGCTCACTTCCGGCGGCGTCTCGATGGGCGATCTGGACCTGATCAAACCCCTGTTGGAACACGCGGGGCAGGTCCACTTTGGCCGAGTGCGGATGAAGCCGGGCAAGCCCATCACCTTTGCCACCACAGCTAACGCCGGCGGCGATCACACCTGTCTGGTCTTTGGGCTGCCGGGCAATCCGGTGAGCAGTCTGGTCACTTTTTATCTCTTTGCCGTGCCTGCCATCCGCGCTCTGGCTGGTCATCCCGACCCGCATCTGCGCCGAGTACAGGCCCGACTTTCCCAGCCCCTGCCGCTGGACCCGACCCGTCCGGAATATCACCGGGCCACCCTGCGCTGGGATGCCGCGGCAAATGGCTTTGTGGCCGATAGCACTGGCAGCCAGTCCAGCAGCCGTCTGCTCAGTATGCGTACCGCCAACGCCCTGCTCGAACTGCCGGAGCGGGAGGGCGAGTTGCCCGCCGGTTCGATTGTCGGCGCGTTGTTGATTGGTTGATTGGTTGATTAGTTGATTGGTTTTGTGTCATCGAAAACGACGAAGCCAACCAATCAACCAATCAACCAATCAACCAATTCATAACGAACCACCAGCACTTAACGAATATCCAATACCCATTCCCTAATCTCCAATAATACTATGAACCTAACCCATCTCGATGCCCAGGGCCACGCCGCAATGGTGGATGTGGGCGACAAACAGATTACCAGCCGGGAAGCCATTGCCCAGGGCGAAGTGCGTATGTTGCCCGCCACTTTGGCTGCTATACGCGACGGCAACGTCCCTAAAGGCGATGTGCTGGCCGCGGCTCGCATTGCCGGAATACTGGCAGCCAAAAAGACGCCGGATCTGATTCCGCTCTGCCACACACTGCTGTTGACAAAGGCGGCGGTGGATTTCACCATCGACGAAGCCGAAAGCCGGGTGGTCATCACCGCCACTGTGCGCTGCAACGGCAAGACCGGCGTGGAAATGGAAGCCCTGACTGCGGTCAGTGTGGCCGCTCTCACTATCTACGATATGGCGAAAGCCCTGGAAAAGACGATGACCATCGGCGACATCCGTCTGCTGGAGAAGCGGGGCGGCAAGTCGGGGGACTGGACCAGAGAAGGGGAGGAATAGCCAATGGAAGTTCGTCTGCGTCTCTTTGCCGGTCTACGCCAGGTGGCTGGCTTCAAAGAAAAAGTTATTACTCTGCCCGAAAATGCAGTGGTGGCGGATCTGTTGGATCAGTTGCCCAGTTCTATTGTAGGGCGCACCTTTTATATTGCCATCAATGAAGAATACGCCCGCCGGGATTCGGCACTGAAAAACGGCGATTTGGTGGCTCTGTTGCCGCCCGTCTCTGGTGGGAGTGAGATGGGGAGCGCCAAACTCTTCGAAATCACCGAATCGCCCCTCTCCCAGGACGACATCCTGCGCCGGGTCAGCCGCCCGGACTGTGGCGGAGTCGTCACCTTTGCCGGGACTGTGCGGGGCACAACCGCGACGGGCGACGGCGAACGGGGCACGGACTTTCTCGACTACGAAGCCTACATTCCTATGGCCGAAAAGATGATGGCCCGCATCGGCGATGAAGTGATGGAGCGCTGGCCCCAGGTGAAGGCGGTCAGCATCCTGCACCGGATGGGCCGCTGCGAGATCGAAGAGCCGACGGTTCTGATTGCCGTGGCGACGCCGCACCGGGGCGACGGCTGCTTCGAAGCCTGCCGCTACGCTATCGAACGGCTGAAAGCGATTGTGCCCATTTGGAAGAAAGAGAATTGGGCCGACGGTGAAGTCTGGATCGAGGGGCCGCGCCAGCCGGAGTTGCTTGGGGAGAGTGAATAGTAAGTAGTAATCAGTTCTTCATGCGCCGAGTGCGTCACGGGAGTTGAAAATTTGTATACACGGATAGAAAAGAACACGGATTTTCAGACTGATCCGTGTTCCTTCTTATCTGTGTATACAAGCTCTTTTCAGCGCAGTCTGATGCTTCGACGCCAATGGTGACTGATTACCGGTGACTGATAACGGGCAATCCGGCTCCAAATTTGACAGCGCGCGGCCTGCGTGGTACGATTCCCTCTGTTCGTGGCAGATTAACAAATGTCATAGAAAGTTCAGTATAAAAGCTCAGTGTCGGGGTGGAAGCAGCCGTCGCTGCCGGTCTTGTGCCGGTAGAGGAACTTCCCGACTCCCGCCCGTCCTTCGGGACGGAAGGTCGCCCCATGAAACAGCAAGTGGGGGCGGGTGTCTGGTAACAGGCATCTGACTACAACCGCAACAGAGAGCAGTCCCGCCGTCCGGTTTTGGCCGGGCTGGTAAGGGGTGAAAGGGTAGGGTAAGAGCCTACCGGCGGTTCCCAGCAATGGAACCGGCCAGGCGAGCGTTCGACTGGGAGCAAGGCGAGAGGGTCCCGCCTCGGTGGGATCTCGTCGCAGCGGTGCGGGTGAGGCCGGATAATACCCGGCAAACCACAAACTGCCAGTTGTCGGCCTTCGGGCGGATGGCTGAGACAGATGACGGCAGGCTGGGGGCAGATTGGTGACAGTTTGCCGCAGCTTACAGAATCGGGGGTACAACCCCCTCTGCACTGAGGAAGACGAGAGGGTGCGTCTGGGCATCCAGACCGCTAAAATTGCCGACGTGGCGGAATTGGCAGACGCGATAGACTTAGGATCTATTGCCCGACAGGGTGTGGAGGTTCGAGTCCTCTCGTCGGCACTGTTGAATGCGGAGTGATGAATGCGGAATGCGGAACTAAAAATTCGCTATTCACCGTTCACTATTATTTTGGGCCCGTAGCCGAGTGGGAAGGCGCCTCCTTTGCAAGGAGGAGACCGTCGGTTCGAATCCGACCGGGTCCACTGATGGAAAGCAGCCGCTGATGAGCACGGATAAACATAGATGAAATAGGCCGATGTGGGTAGCGGTAATACAATCTGTGTCCTGGATTTGGCTGATTTTGATAGGAAAATAGATTTGCGTTTGTCGGCGGTGGATGGTATACTTGCTTAGTAATCAATGAGAGTTTTGCGGGCGTAGTTCAGTGGTAGAACGTCTCCTTGCCAAGGAGAAGGTCGAGAGTTCGAATCTCTTCGCCCGCTCTCAGAGCCGACCTGATGGGTCGGCTCTTGTTTGCCGAGGTAGCTCAGTCGGTAGAGCATCGGACTGAAAATCCGTGTGTCCCCAGTTCGAGTCTGGGCCTCGGCACCACAACATCCCCGCCCGGTGGGGGCCCCAACAGTGGGGGATCGTCTAATGGCAGGACACCGGCCTTTGGAGCCGTGAATCGGGGTTCGAGTCCCTGTCCCCCAGCCAATAGCCGGGGTGGGTTCGCCCTCCCCGGCTGCTTTTTTTCAACAGAATCGCGCGTTATGGCGCCTATAGCTCAATGGCAGAGCGCCTGATTGTGGATCAGGAGGTTACGGGTTCGAGCCCCGTTAGGCGCCCCTTCATAAAGCAATGCATTGATGCAAAAATGGGTCCGGCTTTTCGAAAAGCCGGACCCATTTTTTGTCTAAAACTGATCCGCAATCCGCTCCAGCGCCTGGCGCAGGAGGGGGCGGGGCGATGGCACGCAGATGCGCTGGAATTCCAGCCCCTCATCCCCGAAGAGTTTGCCGTCCTCCAGCACCACATTGGCCCGGTTGTAGATGCGGTCGTGGACTTCCTCCGGGCTGAGGCCATAGGCCGAGAAATCCATCCAACCGATATACGTGCCTTCGGGGATGCGGAACTTGACCTGGGGCATGTGCTCGGCCAGGAAATTCTGCAGGAAGGCCAGGTTGCCGTCAATGTATTCGTTGACCTGGGCCAGCCACTCTTCCCCTTCGTTGTAGGCGGCAATCAGCGCGGTGATGGCAAAGGGCGTGGGCGATTTGAAGCCCATCTCTTTGGTAAACTTCTCCCGCAGGTCGGCGTTGTTGATGACAATATTGGAGCAGTGGAGACCGGCCATATTGAAGGTTTTGTTGGTGGCCGTGCAGGAAATCAGACGGTCGTCGTCCACGAGGGTGCAGATGGGATAGTGGGTGACGCCCTGGCGCACCAGATCGCCGTGAATTTCATCCGAAACCAGCACCACATCGTTAGCGAGGCAGATTTCCGCCATCCGGATCAACTCCTCCGCTGTCCAGACCCGCCCGACCGGATTGTGAGGGCTACACAGAACGAAGAGTTTGTTGTTGGGGTCTTTGGCTTTGGCTTCCAGATCGTCAAAGTCGATGGTGTAGTAGCCATCGGTGTGAATCAGGCTGTTGTTGACTACCACCCGCTGGTTGTTTTTGATGGCTGAAGTGAAAGGGGAGTAGACCGGGCGCTGGATGATCACCCCATCCCCCGGCTCGGTGTAGGCTCGAACAGCCACATTGACAGCCTCGACTGTGCCGGGGCTGTAGACAATTGAATCGGCGTCGATCTCCCAGCCGTGCCGCCGCTGGAACCAGCTCTGAATGGCTTCGATATAGTCCGGGCTGGTCTTGTGGGTGCTGTAGCCGAACATCAGCCTGTCCACTCGGGCGTGGAGCGCGTCGATGACGGGCTGGGGGCAGGGGAAGTCCATATCCGCCACAAAGAGGGAGATGGTATCCTCGTCAAAGCGCTCGGTCAGACCCATTTGTTTGAGCAGTTCCCCGGCCTCCCATTTGACCGAGTGGGTTCCCTTGCGGGAGATAATTTCATCAAAGTTGTAGATCACTACAGATTCCTCGATTCATAGAAACTGGATGGAAGGAAAAATATACTTGAAGTGTTGATTTTACCAGAGTTTGCGGCTTGTCCTGATCTTGGGACTGCTCTCATTTTGATTTGAGAAGAAGTTGATGGCTCTCCTGCAAAAAGCCATTTGAGCCACTGATGAACGCTGATAAAAGCGGATTTCACTCCTGAAGTTCTCTGCGCCCCTGCGACTCTGCGGGAGAATTGGACCTTTTTGCAGTGGAGCCAGTTGAATTGAGAAGAATTTCTCACCCATTCTATTTGCGCGACTTGCCCACCGCCGTCCCTACAGGTACAATAGACCCCAGCACCTTTGATCTCCCCTTTCCTTATCCATTCAGTGGAGGACACAATGCCTCAAAGTTTTACCGGAAAGATATTACACGTAGACCTCACCCGCGGCGAGACGTGGGTTGAACAGTTGGATGAAGTGCTCTACCGTCGCTATCTGGGCGGCAGCGCTTTGGCCAGCCACTTTCTTTTGCGGGATGTGAAACCGGGCATCGACCCGCTCGGCCCGGAAAATCCCCTGATTATTATGACAAGCGTTATCAACGGCCTGGCTCTCTCCGGGGCCAACCGCTACACGGCCGCGGCCAAATCTCCCTTGACCGGTGGCTTTGGCGAGGCAGAGGCGGGCGGCTATTGGGGGCCGGAATTCAAGCGCACGGGCTTTGATGGAATGATCGTCCACGGCCAGTCCGAGAAGCCGGTCTATCTCTACGTGGCCGACGGCGGCTGCGAGATTCGGGACGCCAGCAAATACTGGGGCCAACTGGCCGATTTTGTCCAGGACGGGCTGGAAGAAGAGTTGGACGACAAGCGCATCTGCATTTTGCAGACGGGCGTGGCCGGGGAGAACAAAGTCCTCTACGCCGCGATGACCAACCAACTGCGCCACTTTCACGGGCGGGCTGGCCTGGGCGCGGTAATGGGCAGCAAAATGCTCAAGGCGATTGTGGTGCGGGGCAAAGAGCGGCTTGTGCCCAGCAGCCGGGAAGAGACAAACGGCGTCGTCAAATGGTTCCGGGAAAACTACGACCAGGAATCGGATCGCTATCACCAGACTGGCACAGCGGGCGGTCTGCCTACCCTGCAAAAAGACGGCATTCTGCCCACCCACAACTTTAAGGACGGCGGCTTTGACGGCTGGGACAACATCAGCGGCCAGACAATGGCGAACACAATTCTGGTCAATCGGGGCACCTGTTTTGCCTGTAATGTGGCCTGCAAGCGGGAAGTCGAAGTGCCGGAGCGGGGTGTCACAGCCAAGCACGGCGGCATGGAATACGAGATTATTGCAGCGCTGGGTTCTCTGTGTGGCGTGGACGATCTGGCCGCGATTGCCGAAGGCAGCCAGTGGGTCAACCGCTATGTGATGGACGGTATTTCTACCGGCGTCTCGATTGCTTTTGCAATGGAATGCTACGAAGCCGGTATCCTGACCAAAGAGGACACGGACGGTATCGAACTGGTCTGGGGCAGCGCAGACGCGATGCTGGCGATGATCCACAAGATTGCCAAGCGGGAGGGCCTGGGCAATATCCTGGCCGACGGTGTGAAGAAGGCTTCTGAGAAGATTGGCAAAGGCAGCGAGAAGTTCGCTATGCATGTCAAAGGTCAGGAACTGCCTATGCACGAACCCCGTGGCAAAGTGGGGCTGAGCCTCTCCTATGCCATTTCTCCCACGGGCGCAGATCACATGGAAGCCCCCCACGACCCGGCCTTCGAGGGCTTGGGCGTGCTGGACAACGGCCTCTCCGAAGCCGGGCTGATCGAGCCGGTGGACCGCATGGACTTCGGCGGCAAAAAGGTGCGGGCCTTCTTCTACGCCCAGGCCGTCTGGAGCCTCTACAATAGCGTGGGAATGTGTGATTTCGTGGGCATTCCCATCGGCACTCTGAAGCTGAAGGAGTTGCAGAACTTCATCAACGGTGCCACGGGCTGGGATATGAGCCTGTGGGAGTTGATGAAAGTGGGCGAGCGGGCCAACACAATGTCCCGGCTCTTCAACCTGCGCGAAGGTTTTACCATCGCCGACGATATGCTGCCGGAGCGTCTCTTTGAGCCCCTGCGCAAGGGCAAGCTGGAAGGCGTGGCCCTGGACAAGGGCGACTTCATGAAGGCTCTGACCACCTACTTCAGTATGGCGGGCTGGGACGAAAACGGTGTGCCCACCGAAGCCAAACTGGCCGAACTCGACCTGGTGGGTGTGGGTATGGAGCTTGCGTAAGATGTAGAATCCAACCAGTCAACCAATGAACCAATCAACTCAGTTGATTGGTTCATTGGTTGACTCTGTGCCTTGACTGGCAGAAACCTCTCCTATGAACCTCCTCAGCCGTGGCCTGCTTGCCAGCGCCAATCTGGCTTCCCTCGCCTGGCCCATCGCAGGCCGCATCTTTACCGAAAAACTCGAAATTGACGAAAATCGTTCGGTCTGGGCCGCGTCCACGCCGAATTATCAGCCGGGACCGCCGCTGGCTGGCGATACGACCGCGGACCTGGCGATTATAGGCGGCGGCTTCACCGGCACATCCACCGCCTACCACTTCAGCCGCCGCTACCCGGAAAAGCGGGTGGTGCTGCTGGAAGCCGCCAGCCTTGCCAACGGGGCCAGCGGGCGCAACGGCGGGATGCTGCTCAATTGGCTGCCCTACGATCTGCCCCCCAACCCGGAGCGGGACGCGCTAATTTACGCCACCACAAACGCAGGCATCGATACGATTGAAGCGATCATCCGCCGGCACAACCTGCCCGTCAGCTACCGGCGGGACGGCACACTGAGCGTCTTCACCAGCGCCAGGCGGGCCGAACAGGCCCACGCCAAAGCTGAGTACCGCCGGGGTATCGGACTCCCCACCCAATTTATCGACCGGGCTGCGCTCTCTGCCGCTTTTCAGTTGGAAGGTGCATACGGCGCGATTTTGGACCCCAACAGCGGCCAACTGAACGGCGCGCAATACGTGCGCTGCCAGCGGCCTGTGCTGGTGGAGCAGGGGGTGGAAATCTACGAGGGGACGCCTGTGCTGAAAGTGGAGGAGGGCGAAACGATTCTCCTGACGACTCCCAGCGGAACGGTGCGGGCCAAAGCGATTGTGCTGGCGACGAACGGCTACACCAGCAAACTGGGCTACTTCCGGGACGCGGTCTTCCCGCTGATCTCCCACGTCTTTGCCACCGCGCCGCTGGACCCGGCGCAGCAGTTGGGCTGGCGGCAGTGGGCGGGCTTTTATGACGATATGGACCGCATCTCCTATTCCAGTGTGACGCGGGAGGGGCAGGTCATCTTCGGCGGAGGCAGCCTGACTGGATCGACCTACTACTTCAACAACGGCACCCGTTTCCGTGGCGATGAAGCGCAGGCAGCTCGCATCAGCGCCTCTATGGCGCAGCGCTTCCAACGCTACGCGCCCGGCGGTCGGGGTGTGCCGGTTGCCCAGCGCTGGTCGGGAACCCTGGGCCTGACCCTGCGCCGCAATATTCTGATGGGGGTGCGGGGAGAAGCGCGCAACATTTTCTATGCCGTGGGCTACAACGGCCACGGGGTAACGCTGGCCAATGTGGCCGGGCAGGTACTGACGGATATGTATTCCGGTGACGACGAGAAGTGGCGGGGGCTGCCCTTCTATCAGGCCGACTACACACCCGTCCCGCCGGAGCCTTTCCGGTGGATTGGCTACGAGATGTTCACGAAGATGGCGGGCCATTTGCCCCGCTATTGACGCTGGAAATTTCTTGTGATATTGTGATGCATCTTCCCTTTGAATCGATATTTTATACTGGTATATACCAGACGAGATGGATAGGTTTGGGGCCTAACATATGAGCGATCAGCGTGCAGTTCGCCATCCTTCGAAACCTGCCAGTGAAGAGAAGAACACAGGGGAACGCGTCTCAAGAGATATTGTGACTCCAAGCCATCTGCTACAGCGCGCCCAGGTCGATCCCCGATCACTGACTCCGACCGATGTCCTCCAGTTACAGCGTACAATTGGCAACCGGGCCACAGGCCGCTTACTGGCCCAGCAGCTATCTGTCCAAGCAAAATTACAGCTTGGCCCTGCCAACGACAAATACGAGCAGGAAGCCGATGACGTAGCCCGCCAGGTGGTGCGGCGCATGGCCGCGCCCGCTCCGCCGGTGCAACGGCAAGAGGAATCGGGCGAGCAAACGCAAGCCTGGCCCCGATACGATACTTCTGCATATACCACCACGCCTGCTTCGCAACCGCTCTCTGTCAAGCGCACATTTGTCGCGCCGAAGGTGCAGCGGGAGGAGGTGGACGAAGAACTTGCACAGGCGTCGCCGCGCCACGGGCTGGAAGGTGGTGATGTGGATTCGAGCGTGGCGGAGACAATCCAGCGGGCGAAAGGCAGTGGCAACGCGCTGGACCCCAAGACCCGCTCTGGAATGGAAGGCGCGTTTGGTGCGAACTTTGGCGGGGTGCGAGTGCATACGGATGGTCAGGCCGATATGCTGAATCGGTCATTGAATGCGCGGGCTTTTACCACTGGCCGCGATATTTTCTTCCGGCGAGGCGAATACAATCCTGGGGCGAGCGGCGGCAAGGAACTGCTGGCCCACGAGTTGACCCATACTGTGCAGCAGGGGGCTGCGGGTGTTCAGCGGCAAAGCGCTCCTTTGGAGCACGGCCACGATTGTGCTTGTGGTCACTGTTCGGTGCAGAGAGCCGCCGCTGACGTAGCTCAAGCCCCGGTACTACTCCAGCGCAGTGTTTCCCACGAAGCCGGTTGCGGCTGTCCGTCGTGTGCCACAATCCAACGAGAGCCAAGTGCCGAAGTCCAGCGTCATCATACGTCTGAAGCTGTGGAACAGGAACAGCAGACCCCGAGTATGCTTCAGCGCAGCCCAATCCATCAGGCTGGCTGTGGCTGCCCGTCGTGTGCCAGCGTGCAGCGCCGGACCGATGTTCGTATTCAGCACCAGTATGGAGAAGGCAGTACGCAGCCGACTTCTGTGCACAAAGAGGGGCTGCGTGTGCAGAGCAAGATCGTTGCCCAGCCGACTGCTACAATTGTTCAGCAGGCTATGCGGTCACCTGTAGTGCAGCGTCATTCGTCCTGGGAGCATCAACTATTGGGCGATGTGCCACCGGATCAGGTCGCCAAAATTGGTGCGTGGCAGGATTTGATCAAACAGACTGAACTCGAAGGCTCCTTTTTCTTTCGGAAGCCCAAACAGCAGGAAGCGTCCGTCAATATTGACGGCATTGGGACGATCAAAAAGGGCACAATTATGCACGTGATTGCCCAAGAGATGCAGCGCCTCTCCGCCTGGCAGAAGAACCCACCCACAGGAACATCGGCACAGGACAAACAAAAACTATATGACAACGAAAACCTCGGAAAAGACCCGATGTGGCAAGTAGAATTGGTGGCCTTGCCTGCTCCCGAAGGGGAGCAGCCGCTGATCATCACCTATGGCGAGATGAACACCCTGGCTGATTTTTATGGCGATTTGGAGACGATGCGGTCAGCAGACCCAGAGATGCGACGTCAGATTGTGCAGAGTGTGCGCCAGGAAACGTTCTTCCAATTTAAGGATATTTACACCAAATTGCAGAACAGTTTGACGGATACGGAGAAGAAAGATAAAAGCGTGCAAGGTGCGCAACAGATGATGAGTCAGAATGAATTGTACAACCAGTTTTTTGGCTTCAAATTCAAAGGAGCGATTTCGCTTACAGATTACATCAGTGACAAGAGGGGACAGGGAGAACTGCTCACCGGTGCCCAGTCTACGGGAGCAAAGGGAGAGGCCAATAGTTATGGCGCTTCTTTGGGCCGTAACGCTTGCCACTTTGTGCCAGAGAGCTGGCATGCCTGGGCGCGCTATCACGCGCAGGCGCGCACCCACGCCGACATTGCTTTTGACAGGCGGACAAAGGCCCAGGGAATTGAACAAGACATTCAGGAAAAAAACATAGGTCAAGATGATCCCGGCATGTTGGCGGACTTGGTAGATCGGTATCACAAAGAGGCAGATGAAGCGGCCAATGAAGCGTTACTCAACAATGGCTTCGGCGATCATTACCTGCAGGATTCCTATGCTTCCGGCCATATGCTCAACAAGACCCAAATCATGCAATGGTATGTGCAATATCTGGACGAGACCGATGGGATGAAGTATTTCACCGATAAGAATTGGCGTCGAGTACAGCAGATGGCCTACCGTCAGCCAGGGCTGGCTGAGATGATTATGTATGATAAGACCAGAGTGCGGGGGGGAAGCAACCCAGAAGACGAGTTGCAAGCGCGCAATCCCCAGGGGGTGGAGGACATTGAGTCGGATGATTGGAAAGATCGTTTTGACGCGTTGGGGCTGACCATACCCCCCTCCTTGCGATACTCTGGCAGTCTGGAACGCGAGTTGGTGGAGTGGTGGCAAGAGCGGGCTATGCAACCAGATAGCAATTTGATGACCGGCACAAATCTGCTGACCAAAGGGCCGATCGAGAATCAGAACCTTTTGGAAGATGTGATGAAGGATCTTCTGCAAGACGGCGTTGTTCTGTTGCATAACCAATCCTCTCGAAACCGGGGGGGGATGATGCGAGAGGGAAAAGAGATCAATTTCCGGGATAATTTTCTGGCATTTTCCTTTGCTCTGCGCGACGAATATATCCCTCGAGATGCCCAGCGCTTTCAAGAGGCGCGCCTGGCCAGCCAGAATGGAGATGATACCCAATACCAGCGCATGGCTGCCTCTGTCACCTACGGGGATTACTTCGAGTTTATGAACAGCAGCTTTCTCCAGAAGTCTACCAATGCCCTGCATGATACCTTCTGCCAGGGTGGGTTGACGGTATTGTCTGGGGATGGACAGCATGCCTTCAAAGTCTATGGAGATGATGCAATGTTCAACGAGGGTAGCGCACAGGGCGTGAAGGATTCGGCTACCACTGCCAATATGTCACGCGATGCGATCCTCAAGATCATCCAAACTGGCAACGACAATGGCAACACTACCCAGCGTATTCTGGACCGTCTGCCCGACACCGTGCGCGTAGATGTCAAAGATGATAAAGGAAAAGTGACTGGAACCGCGGATACCGAAATCAGCAAATGGCACAATCCGGATCAGGGGCCATCCCTGCGTTCTTTCTGCTTCAAAGAGGTTTTCCCCTCAATGAGTTGGTCCTTGATGCAAAAACTGGGGCCGGGTGTTATGTCCACTCTAGGCCACATCAGCAAAGACCTCAACGTACACGGACAAGAGGCATTCTAAGCACAACCTTCCGCTTCGTTGGCACACTGCGCTGGCCTCGCTACCATTTTCCTGTGAGTGCGCCCGCAAAAGGGGAACGTGCAGAGATGGGTAGAACGATAAGAAGCCTGAGCCATCGCAGGATGCTCAGAACTTGAAATATACCTCTCGAAAATGAACAATTGACGACCGCGTATTGGGATGATACAATTCCCTTAATCTGCCATTTGACAATTCACTGTATCCGTTATTCGTTGAATGCCAGAGCGGAGATCTAATCAAATGAGCCACCAAAGCCCCGAACGCCAAGCGTCCAGTGCAAAGAGTACGTCTACCAGCGCTTCTCCTGCCCGACGCACCCGCGCTTCCTCATCGCCCAGGGAAGTTCTGCAACGGGCGCAGGTTGACCCTGGCTCACTTACTCCTGCCGATGTCCTCCAATTGCAGCGCACCGTCGGTAACCGGGCCACCGGCCGTCTATTGGCCCAGCAACTAACCGTCCAAACCAAATTGCAGCTTGGCCCGGCCAACGACAAATACGAGCAGGAGGCCGATGACGTAGCCCACCAGGTGGTGCGTCGGATGGCCGCGCCGCCTGTTCAGCGGAAAGAGGAGTCGGGTGAACAAACGCAAGCCTGGCCCCGCTACGATACTTCTGCGTATACCACCACGCCTGCTTCACAACCGGTCTCTGTCAAGCGCACATTTGTCGCGCCGCAGGTGCAGCGGGAAGACGATAACGGAAAAGCACTACCACCTGTGCCTGCCTCCCAGTTGGAAAATGAGAATATATCGACAAATAATGGTAAGACAATCCAGCGGGTTCTCAGCGATACTCTCTTAAGCGGACTGCATAAGCAACGCAGGGCTGTTACGGGAATGTCTGAAGAGGATGCACTGGAAGAAGAGGGGGGAGCCGGTAAAATGCTTAAAGACCGGGAACCTGGACGCATCAGGGATGAACTTTTGCGCGGGCTGCACAAGCAGCGCAGGTCTGCAATGGGAATGTCCGAGGAGGATGCACTGGAAGAAGAGGGAAACACCGGTAAGATGCTTGAAGAACAGCAGGCATCTGATCCCAATTATCAACAGGCACTCTCCGGGTTTCGCGAGAGCACAGTAAATAATGGCATGCCCAAGACCCGAAGCGACAGACGCCATCGACAGGTGTGGAATCGCCGGGAACGGCAGCTTGGCCCTGTTTTGAAGGAGCAACGAGAACGACAGTTTTTTGAGTCGCGGATTGCTGAACGCAATAAAGGATTGAGTGAAGTAGGGACGGAGAGTTCCATTTCGGACAGAGCCAAAATATTGGAGAGCGCTCAGGCAGGAGACAGGCAAGCCCAAGAGGAGCGGCGGCTGGCAGACGAAGAAGCCAAGCCACTGGTCGAAGAAAGAATGGCTGGGATCGACGAGCGCAGTCATGTTGTGCTGAAAAACAAATTCAAGAGAGTCAACACAGATGTGCTGGATGGACTCGTCAGTCGCAAGAAGTGGCTTTTGAAAGATAAGAAGTGGAGTGCATTAAACGAAATTCTAACAGAGATTAATGATGAAAGTGCAAAGATCAAATCATACGAGAATGCACTTGTTACGGCTCAGGAGCGAATAATGGCACTGAGCAAAGCCGGAGTTTCTCGCAAAATTACATTCGCCCTTCGCAATACCCAATATGCGGCTTTTGACACACAAGTGAAGATGCGGGAACGAAACGACGTGACTGCGGCCGCTGCGTTGACAACATTGGAAAATGCCTTGCAGACGCAAGAGGACAAGATCGCCAATGATCAACTGGCGGCTACGGAACGGAGGCGCCTACGTGACAATGGGTTATGGCCAGCCAACAATCGAACTGCCGCCCAAATCGTGGAGAAGACGCGTGCGAATGTAGGGGGGTCGGTCGAAGAACGCGCCGCAGTAATTGAAGCTTTAGATGCCTATAAGAATGGGACTGATCACTCCTGGGCACGCAAATGGGGCGCATATCACGGCAATGGAGAAGGCAATTTACCAGGAGCCGGTGCTGGCTTGGGTGGATACACAGAGTATTACGTCCGTCCCAATGGCGCTCAAGTGGGTCAGATTGGTTTGAGGCCCGCCGGAACGCGACGATTAGTTATTAGTGACAAGACAGGGTTTGTTTACTACAGCGACAATCATTACGGTGCCCCCAACGGAACCAATTTACCGGCTTTTGTAAAAATTACTGATGCGTAAATGCAATCCAATCTTATCCAGGAAGATACGATGAGCGACGAAGAATTTGAGCAATCAGATATGCCCTTTTTTTCTGTGGTTAATTGTATAGAATCCGCTTACTCTCAATCCCTTTTCTCCCTTTTGGCTCACCAGCACTATCACATTTTGCATCTTGACGGAAGCAAAGTAGTAGACAAAGCCTCCCTTTTGCTCCAAACCAAGAATGATTTGCCCCCTGTCGATGATCTGAATCCCCACAATTGGGATGCCTTGGCCGATTACCTATGGAATGGATTGTATGATCTGAAGTCTAATGCCGTTGCTCTGGTTTGGACGGATGCACACCGATTAGCAGGTAGCGACCTTCAGGATTTTCTCAATGCCGTACGAATTTTTTCGGATGTTTCCCGCCAAGTGGCTCGGGGAGAAGGCGGCTTTCCTCGTCCAATGACTTTATTGCTCTTTCTCGTCGGCGATGGAAATGAATACCGATCGTTAGCCTCATTCTGATAAGATTCCAACAACCAGGCGTCAACACTCAAATGGTCGGGAATTCAGGCTGGTGATTTCTTGTCAACTGGTGGAAAAAGGACAGCCCAGTCTAGCGTGTCTTTGACACACCCCACCCCTCCCCGCTACAATAACCCCCTAACTCTTTCATCACTCCCTGCCCGGCGCACACCGGAGCACAGGAAGGAAACCCTATGACTCTGCGCGATCTGAACCCCCTGACCGAAACCGAAATCTCTGAAATTACGTCAACCCGGGAACGGGTGACGGACGTGGCCGCGCCCGGCCACGGCAAATATCACATCTGGACGATTGGCTGCCAGATGAATGTGGCCGACTCCAACCACGTGGCCGCGGAACTGGAAAAGATCGGCTACGACCCCACGGAAGATGTGGACGAGGCCGATGTGGTCGTCCTCAATACCTGTGTGGTGCGCCAGAGTGCCGAGGACAAAGGCGTGGGCAAAGCGGGCAGTCTGAAGCCCTGGAAATCCCAAAAGGCGAACCGCACACTGGCCCTGATGGGCTGTATGGTGGGCGTAAAGCCTAGCGACCAGTTGCGGGCCGCTTTCCCCCACGTGGATGTCTTTATGCCGCCCAGCGAAGCCTCCCCCCTCATCGGCTTTCTACGCGAGGAGGAACTGGCTGCGGAAGCCTCCCACATGGAGCAGGAGCAGTTGGCCCAGCGCTACCGGATGCAGGACGACGTGCAGCCTGTGGGCACGGTCCAGTCCATCAAACACCTGGCCCTGAGCGGGAACGCGCCCGTGGCCGCGCACGTGCCGATTGTCTACGGATGCAGCCACGCCTGCACCTTTTGCATCATCCCCTTCCGCCGGGGCGTGGAACGCAGCCGCCCGGTCCAGGAGATCGTCAACGAAATCCGCGGGCTGGTGGCCCAGGGCGTACGGGAAGTGACGCTGCTCGGCCAAATTGTGGACCGCTATGGCTACGATTGGATGGAAAACGGGCGGGGCAACAGCGCATCCGTCGCAGCCTATGAAGGGGTGAAGGGCGAGGGGCGAGGGACGGACGACGATTCTCAACTCACAACTCGCAATTCGCAACTGGATTTAGCCGACCTCCTGCGCGCCGTCCACGAGATCGATGGTCTCTGGCGTATCCGCTTCCTGACCAGCCACCCGAATTATATGACCGACCGCATTCTGGAAACTGTGCGAGATTTGCCAAAGGTCTGCGAACACATCGAAGTGCCGGTGCAAGCAGGCAACGACGAGGTGCTGGCGTCGATGAAACGGGGCTATACCGTCGCTGAGTATCGAGCGCTGATCGGCCGCATCCGGCAGATTATTCCGAACGTCGCCATCAACACCGATATTATTGTCGGCTTCTGCGGCGAAAGTGCCGAACAGTTCGACGACACCTACGAGCTATTGGCCGACCTGAAACTGGACAAGACCCATCTGGCCCGCTACAGCCCCCGCCCCGGCACTGTCTCCGAGCGGCGGATGCTGGACGATGTGGAGCCGGAGGAAAAGATTCGTCGCCATCGGCTGTTGGAAGAGTTGCAGGAGCAGGTCTGCGCGGGAATCAACGCGCCCCTGTTGGGTGAGACCGTCGAAGTGCTGGTGGAGAGCATGCACAAAGGAAAGTGGCGGGGACGCACACGCCAGAACAAACTGGTCTTTGTGAGCAGCGAACACGACCTGCGGGGGCGGCTGATCGAAGCCCAGATCACCTGGACCGGGCCGTGGAGTATGCAGGGCCGCTTTGTGCGGGATGTCTCGCCGGAGGGAGAACGGGTAGGGATGCAGCCAACAACCGTTGGGCTGGAAATTCCTCTCAGCGCATAAATTTACAGCAACAAAAGGGTATTGGGTATTGGGCATTTCGTGGGGCGAGAGTCATCCTCGCCCCACGAAATGCCCAATACCCAATATTTTTATTTCTTTCAGTCCCCTGGAATCACCAATACCTGACCCACGTAGATATAGTTGATATTCCAGATGCCGTTGGCCTGGGCCAGATAATGTACGTTTACGCCGAAGTGGGCGGCGATGGCGCTCAGGCTGTCACCCGGTTGAACTGTGTAGGTCATTGGCATCATCCCCGGCGTGGGCGCAGGGGTGCGGGTGGGGGCCGGTGTGGCTGTGACCGCGGGCGCGGGCGTGGCCGTCGGTGGGGGAGCCACTTGGCAGCCCGGAATCGCCAGTACCTGCCCCACGTAGATGATATTCACGTTATAGATGCCATTGGCCGCAGCCAGCGCCTGCACAGAAACCCAGTACTTCTGCGCGATCCAGGCCAGACTGTCGCCGGGCTTGACCACATACGTGCAGCTTGTTCCGGGCGGTGTGTGGGTGGTTGTGGAGCATCCGCTCAGACTGATGCTGTCCAGGTTCAGGTCCATCTCGGTTTCGCTGGTTCCCCATTTTTTCCAGCCGCGCAGGAAGATGACGACATCGCTGGCTGGCGTAGTGAACTTCACTGTGGCGGTCGCCATCGCACCGGGCGCAGTCCGATCGTAAATTGAGCCGAGATCGAGAATCTGCCAGTTGGTCACCTTCACCCAGTCGCTATCGCCGCCGCTGGAATAGCCCCACTGAGCGGCAAAGGCGTTGGCGTCAGGTCCGATATTCGTCCCCCGCAACTGCCCCTTGACCGTTAACTGATAGGTGGTGCCTGGCTTCAGGCCGCTGATCTTCTGGTAGATGCCTGCGTAGCGGTCGGCGTCGGCAGGATAGACCCCCTTCGAGTTGAGTTCGATCAACTGGCCGTGGCTGCCGTCGCTGACTACAGGCGGCCACTGTTCGTCGTAGAAGCCATAGTTGGCTGCGCCGCCGTTGGTGAACCAGCCCCAACTCTTGCCCACGTGCCCGATGGCAGTGGCGTTGAAGCCGCCCTCAAAGTTGCCATTGGCGACCAAATTCTGGGCGGTGCAGGAGGTGGATGTCACCGGTGTGGCGGTGGGTGCAGGCGTCTGCCCTGGCGCACTTGTGGCTGTGGCTGTGGCTGGTGGTTTGTGGCCCGCGGCTGGCCCGGTCAGGCTGATGGCGTCGAAGTTGACGTCCAGTTCCATTCCGCCCACGCCCCACTTCTTCCACACCCGCACATAGACGGTGATGTAATCGTCTTCGGCCATAAATTTGGTGGAGTAGCTGCTGAATGCGCCGGGCGACTCCCGGGGGTAGTAGGTGTCCCAGCCCAGGTCCTGCCAGTTGGTCACTTTTGTCCAGTCGGCAGTCTTGCCCTCGCTCCAGCCCACCTGCACCCGATAGCGCCAGGGGTCGCCGTCCAGTTCAGTGGTGCGGATCATCCCCTTCAAATCCAGGGTGTATTCCGCCCAGTCCACCACCGGCACAGTCTGGTAGATGCCGGAATAGCGGTCCGCGTCCGCCGGGAAGCTGCCTTTGGTGTTGATTTCGAGAAGCTGGCTGCTGGCTCCGTTGGCGACCACTGGCCCCCACTGCTCCTGATAGAAGCCGTAGTTGGCCCCGCCCCCATTGGTGAAACAGCCCCAGCCTGTGCCCACCATTCCACAGCCGGTCTGGGCGACGAAACCGTCTTCAAAGTTGCCGTTGGCCAGAACATTTACATTGCTGGCGCTGGTGCGGGTGGCGCTGCTGAGCGCGAATAGACTCAGGCCGATGAGCAGCGCGGCAGCCAGAACGCCCCAGCGCTGTCTGCGCAGCATAAGCGGCCAAGTGCGCGGGATTGACCAGTTCATAGGTGACTCCTTGGGGATGGTAGAAGCTCTTCTTTTTAGAAGATGTCGAACTTCTTGATTTCGGATAGCCAATTTCCTGACGCTATTTTACCACTGCTTTATCCAGACTTCAAGAGGGGATTTCGGCGTATCGTTTGCGTTCCGGGCCACCAGTGCTATGATAGCTTCAGTATCCCGCTTCCAACATCTATCTCTTCCCACCCAATGTATCGGGGAGGGGACTCCATTTCAAGTGCAATGACGATGAACGCCACCGTTCACTGGTATTTCGACGAAGATGCCCGGCTGGCCGAGGAGTTGCTTCTGTCTCGGCGGGCGCGGCGCGGTCTTGGCTGGGCCACGCGGGGCCAGCGCTGGGCTGTGCGCGCCCTGATGGGGCTGGCGCTGATTGTGGTGATTGTCAGCCTGGGCCGGGAATATCTGGTCTGGGAAGAGAGCCGGATGCGTACGGTCATCAGCCAGTCGGTGCAGCGGGAGGCCTGGGCCTGGCATCGGCTGGACTACGCGGCTGTCACGGCTTCGTTGGACCCGGAGGCCAGAGCGGATTGGGTGCGTTGGCACACCAACTATCAGCAGGGACGGCGCAACTGGGCGGGGCGGGATGCACGCCAGCCCCAGGTTTCTGTGGGAAATGTGGAATTCTTGGGCAAGGGGCGGGCGTTGGTAGAGGTTCGCCTGACAGCGGCGGAAGTGCCGGATGTGGAGGCGTACCGGGAGTATCGCATCTACCGCAATCTGGCCGGGGAATGGCTGCGCACCTCTACGGACACGGCCCTGTGGGGGGCGGAGAACGAGCAGGCTGTCGGGCCATTCCGTTTTGTCTATAATGCCCAGGACGGGGCCGCGGTGGAAGAGGTGGCCCCGCAAGTGGCGACGATCTGGCAGAATTTGCACGACCGGCTGGGCCTGACACCGGCAGTCGAGGATGACTCGTTGCAGATTGTGATTCAAGGCGAGAATGTGGGGATTGGGCCGGTGCGCTTTGAGGGCGACCGGCTACTTCTGCTTTCGCCCAAGCTGACCCGCAGCCCGGTCTACGAAGACGATGCCCAGACTCTTTCCCGGATGGTAAGCACGGCTCTGACCCGGCAGGCGATGGACGGTTTTATGCAGGGCAGGGGCTTCGATCCCCGCTGGTCTGTGACCTACGAAGCCGCGCTGGATTGGCTGGCCGAGGATGTGAATCCCCTGCTGCCGCGGGACCCAATGCAGGAGAGCGGTGCATTGCGCAAGTGGGTGGCCCAGAACGGTCTGCCCCGGCTGGAGGATATGCTGGAAAAGCGTACGGCTGCCTATTTCTGGTGGACGGGCTGGGCGTCCACCGCAGGCCATTCGCTGGTGGCCTATGGGATGAACACCTACGGCGCAGAGCGCATCGACGATCTGATTGCCGGTCTCTCCTCTGCCCAGGATTGGGACGAACTGACCCAGGCGGTCTTTCAGGTTTCTGCGTCAGAGTTTGAGGCTGGCTGGCACGACTATCTCCGCTGGCGTTACGGTCTGGACTGATGTCCGTGCAGGTCTCTTCCCCGTTGGCTGAACCAGTGGCCGACAAACATCCCCACTACAATTAGAAAACCGCCAATCCCTGTCCACGACAGCAAATTTGCTGCGCTGGGCGCGTCGGCGCGGTTGTTCGGGCGCACAAAAACCGGTCGGTTTGCCGGGTATGGCTGTGCCTCTCTGGCCGGCTCGTACAGGACTGCTCTCAATCCCTTCTGCGCGGCTGGCCGGGCTGTGGGCTGCGAATCGTGCGCCCGCTGGATCGGTCCGCCATCATCTGCCATCCAGACGGGCATGGGTTTTGGATCAGGCGGGGATGACTTCACAGAGTTGGCAAAGGCGATTCGTGAGCCGTAGCGGTTGGCATAGACTTGGGTCAGCTCTGCCCCAAAGAAGAAGATTTGGGCCGAATAGTAGATCCAGACCAGAATGATGGCGAAGGAGGCCGCAGCCCCGTAGCTGGAAGCAATGCTGCTGTTGCCCAGATAGAGGCCGATGGCAAACTTGCCGATGGAAAAGAGGAATGCCGTCATCGCTGCCCCGGCCCAGACATCAGGCCAGTCTACATCGGCATCGGGCAGCCACTTGTAGAGCAGGGCAAAGAGGACGGTAATCAGGCCGGTTGAGACTACGAAATTGATGACTGTGAAGAGGACTTGGATGGTAGGAAAAAGCCCCCGGGTGAATTCGTCCATGGCCGAAATGGCAGCGCTCACAATCAGAGAGACGAGCAGCAGGAAACCAACGGTGAGCAGCAGTCCAAAGGAGAGAGCACGGCTGCGGGCCAAGGCACTAATACCGGTGGGAATGCTCTTTTTGGGCACATCCCAAATGATATTGAGTGCGCCGTGCAAATGGTTGAACGCGCCGGTTGCACCGAACAGAAGTGTTACGCTCCCAATCACCATTGCAATGATGTCGTTGTTGCCACTGGCCGCGCTGGCTACCATTTCCCGGAGCAGCCCGGCCCCGTCCGCACCGATAAGTTTTTCGGTCTCCGCCAGAAAATAGCCGTGTACAGCCTCTGTACCCCAAAAGGCACCGGCGATGGCCAGGACAATGACCAGCAGGGGCGCCAGCGAAAAGGCTGTGTGATAGGCCAGGGCCGCCGCCAGACGGGCCGCATCATCTTCCTTCCATTCGATGGCCGCCTGTTTGATCAGAAGCACAATCTGACGCAATGGGCTGGGGATTTTTTCCCACATGGGTAATTCTCCTTTTCAATCAGTGCTTCCCTACACTTGCGCCACCAATGAACTGTCCGCAAGCAGTGGGTCCTCTTCACAGATGGGTTCCATCTCGGCGTGAAGGGCGACCACTGGTTGTGCGTCATCCGCCTCTTCCAGTGTGACTAGCCACATGTGCTGGGCGATGACCTGAATGGCCCCGGCAATGGGGATGGCGAAGAGCGCACCGACAATACCGTTCAGTGTGCCGCCTGCGATAATCGCAATGATCACCACCAGTGGGTTGAGTCCCACATTGGCCGACATAATTTTGGGAACCAGAACGTTATTTTCCAGTATCTGAATAATTGCATAAAGGAGCACCACCAACAGAGCCGTGACCGGTGAAATCAGCAGTCCAATCAGCACAGCGGGAATCGCACCCAGCAGCGGGCCAACCAGCGGTATCGCTTCCATCAGCCCAGCGATGACAGCGAGAGCCAGCGCGTTGGGCACGTGCAGAAGGAGCAGACCGACATAGGAAATGGCTCCAACTATCAGCATCAGTATGACCTGGCCGCGCAGATAGGCCCCCAGGCGCGTTTCGATGTCATTCCACAGCGCCCTCAATTGAAGGCGATTTCCCGAGGGTGTCAGCTTCAGGAACAGGTCCAGAGATTCGGCGCGGGCGGTTAGCCAGTAGAATGCCAACACGAGAAGCAGACCGAATTTTCCCAGAAAAGCGGCCAACTGCTGGGTGAGGGGCCAGGCCTGTTTTCCTACTTCGTCACTGGTGGTGTTGATCGTTTCCACCAGCTCCGGTGTCACCCGGACCATCGGCAACAGGTTGCGGAACTGTCCCCATTTGATGATTGTCAAACGCAGGTCATAGATGATGGATGAAAGCTGGGATGTCAGGAAATCCTTTTCCATTACCTGAGAGAGCAGATTCACCATTGGGGGCACCGAGACCACCAGCAATCCGATGACACTGAAGATAAGTGCAATATATGTAAGCAGGATGGCTGCGGAACAGTTTACACCCCGCATTGTCAACTGGTTGACGATGGGCTGGATGGCCGAGGAGAAGATGATAGCGCCGAAGAGGATGAGCAAAATCTCGCTGAGGAGGTAGGCCCCGTAGAGGGTGAGCAGCGCGATGGCTACCACTAGGGTGGTCACGAAAGCATTCTTGGGTGAAATGGATAGTTCGTGCATCTTTCTGATCCTTCTCGCTGGCTTCTGCAGGGCTGATACAAAGGGTCCCAGCGTCGAGCGGATAGCTCGACGCTGGGACTTTTACAGAAGGGTGTAGTTCGGCCACACCCATCTGGGGTTTTGCAAATGGTTCGGAACAGTAGCCCTTATGCCATCATTGGCTCGTACCAGTAGGGGCCATATCCGTAGTGGCGGTAGACATCGGCCAGCCAAGTGTCGTCATCTTCGGTGGTCTCCGGCCAGTGGTCTTTGTCGAAGCCGGGAGCGTTTTCCAATGTCTCTTTGTCCACATTCAGAACCAGGGCGTGGTTTTCGGTGTCTACGCTGAAGGCTTGCCACGGGATGGCGAAGAGCTTGTCGCCCAGGCCCAGGAAGCCGCCAAAGGAAAGGACTGCATAGCTGATGGTTCCGCTGTTGACGTCCAGCATCAATTCCTTCAACTCGCCCAGATCTTCACCGGATGTGTTGTGGATCGGGTCACCGATCAGTGTGGTTGCTGAGATAATTCGGGGATTCTTGTTCATACAATTTACTCCTTTTGGGAATGCAGTACGTGAAGCGTCAGTCTGGGTGTGAAGCCTATTGGACTAACGCTTCACGTCTGCGTTCGATAGGTCACGCCAGAGGCGTGGACTTGTCACTATTGGTGGGGCTGGCTCTACCGGACTTTGCCAGCCATCGTGTGCACGAAGTCGTCGTACTCGGTCTGGGCCTTCTCACGGCTATAGCCATACTTCTCTTGCAGCTTGCCGATCATCTGCTCGCGCTCGCCGTCGATCTGGTCCAGTTCGTCGTTGGTGAGTTCGCCCCACCGCTCCTGGATGTTGCCTTTGAACTGCCGCCATTTGCCCTTCAATACGTCCTCGTTCATACTTGCTCCATTCTGGCCGTTGCCATTGTGTGTGCCGTTGGTGTTGTGGGATACCGAGTCCAGGTAGCTGTTCAGCTCTTTCTCGGCTTTGTCGCGTCCGTAGCCATACTTCTCCTGCAACTTGCCCAGGAACTGCTCCCGTTCGCCGTTGATCTGGTCCAGTTCGTCGTCGGTGAATTCACCCCACTTCTCCTGGATGCCGCCTTTGAACTGGCGCCATTTGCCCTTCAGAATATCCTCGTTCATAGTTTCTCCTTTTGCATTGTTTGGTAGGTCATGACCAAGTGGTCAAGACTGGCTGGTAACGACTACACTTACATTTGCTTTCCGTTATCGACACGCTAGCCGACGGTTTCCAACTGTTGGGCGTCGACTCGGGTAAAAATCGATGTCACCAGGTCGGCATCGTCGTCGTCTACTTCCACGGCGACAAAAGTGCCACCTTCACTGACCTGGCGGGCGTAGAACTCCTGCTCTTCCTCGCTCAGATCAAACTCGTCCAACTCGTTCTTCACATTCGAGTGTAGTACGCCTTCGTTGGTCTGATAGGGGGCAACGGCTACGCCCGGCTCCATCACCATTCCGGTGACCAGTGGGCCGCTGTCGGCGGCATTGGGCACAGGTGCGGCATAGATGCGCTCGTCACTGGTGGATTCCCGTTGGATCAGGCTGTAATTTTCGCCCCATCCATTGGCAATGAGTTGTTTTGTCAGCTCATCAATCCGGTTTTCTGGTACGATAGCAGCTACGGTTCTCATGTTGAGTTTCCTTTCTGCGAAAATTCTGGTCTTCTGCGCCTTGCCCCGGAAGGGGTGACGCAGGCTTCTGTTGAGATGTGGGTGGAGCAGACCTGGCAAACTGTGTCCTTCCACAGGAGCACCCTTGCCAGGTTTGCCCCACCTCTATGGATACCAACTACTGCAACGCTCCTTGGGTTAACGTTCGTTGTTAACTTTCGTCGCTGCTGTAGTTGAAGAACCAACGGGCCACTGCGATCACACCCATTGCGATAGTCAAGGCTGTAATCAGCTTCTTGTTGCGTGCCTGCTTCTTGCGCTTGACGGGCAGGTGGGTCTTCTCAGCGATCAGATTGAGAACGTCATCCCCGTAGGTGTCGAAAAGATTCTTCACGGATTGCACCGCATCCTCCTTGCTGTAACCAAAGTGGTTTTCCACACGATGCACCAGTTGATCCATGCTGTCGGAAACGCCATCGGACTTCAGTGCTTCCAGTTGCTTGCGCATCAGATCCCGCATCTCTTCCATTGTGGTTGTTGCGCTTTCTGCCAGCGCCTGTTGCTTGATCATCGGTTTGCTCCTTGCAGTAGAGTAGGTGTCGGATGAAGTTATTCGTTCTCGATTGACCGCCCAGCGGTCGGCCTGTCTACGATTTGGGCAGAAAAGAGCGCAACATCCACGCCATATCCTGATGTTTTTGCAACTGTCCGGTCAGCAGGTCTGCCGCGCCCTGGTCGCCATACTCCTCGTCACAGCTATCGATGTCCTTGCGCAGTTGGCGGATAATCGTCTCGTGATCCGCAACCAATTCGCCCAGGGCTTCGATGCCGACGGTCTGGCCGCCCGCCTTCTCTTTCAAGCGGGTCTGCTCCAGAAACTCGCCCATACTGCCAATCACCGGCACGCCATAGCCCCGGATGCGTTCGGCCACTGCGTCGCCGTCTGCTTTGAGGGCGTTGTACTGCTCGTCCAGCAAGATGTGAATGCCGTAGAAACTGGGGTCCACAATGTTCCAGTGGACGTTCAATGTCTTCACATAGAGAACCTGAATATCGGCCAAAGCCTGGGTCAGCGTGGAAACTACATTCTCCACTGCGTCACCCGACAAGCCCATATCGGCTCGGGGCATTTCCATCGTCTTTGTATTGCCGTTTGTGTTATTTGCTTTGCTCATTCGATTCTCCTTGCACTTCCTCTGTTTTGATAGGCTGTGAGCAGTTCTGCGATCTCTGTCTGCTGTTCCTGCTCGGTTACAGTCTATCGGGAATCCGCCCCGGCTACAACGGTTTGGGCGACAGTTTCCCACTGGCGTCAGAGCAGGCGAATACCTGTCGACGACGACAGGGGACAGGGGTGAGAGGTGGTTTATTGGGTGGGTGGCTGGATGTGGCCGGGTTACTACCGGCAGGGGAAATGGGGACACAGCGCGCCGAAGAGACGGTTTTGTGACCGTATGACTTTCGTCTTATTTCTCTGTCGGGTGGGGAACTACCAATTGGAGGGAGGCGGAAGACCTGAGCGGGAGCAGCGCGCTAGACGGCCTAGTCGCTCTCTGCGGCCAGGCCGTCCCACTGCTTATGCGCCCAGGCGATTGTCTCCGAGCGGCTGGAGAGGTTGAGCTTCTGGTAGATATTTGTCAGATGATAGCGCACAGTGCGCTCGGTGATCACCAGATGATCCGCGATCTGGTCGTTGGACCAGCCCTTTGCCAGGGCACGCAGAACCTCTTCCTCCCGCTCTGTCAGTTGGATAGGATCAGAGGTGGGCTGGCGGGTGAGCGCGCTCAGCCGGGCCGCGGCCCGACGGCTGAGCCAGCCTTCTTGCCCATCGGCCACACCCCGCACAGCCTCTACAATCGAATCCAGGGCCTCGTCTTTGGTCAAATAGCCGTAGGCCCCCGCGGCCAGCAGGCTGCGGATGTACTCCGGATCGTCGTAGGCGCTCAGCCCCAGCACCCGTACGGAACTGCCCTGGCTCTGCAACTGGCGCATCACATCCACGCCGGTCATATCGGGCATCTCCATATCCAGCAGCACCACATCCGGCTGCAAACCTTCGATCAGATCGATCCCTTTGCGGCCCCGATCCGCCTCGCCGACAATCTGTATTTCCGACGCCTGCTCCAACAGCATCCGAATGCCGGAACGCACAACCGGGTGATCGTCGATCAAAATGACACGAATTGAGTCAGCCATTTGCTTCTCCTTTGCTTTCGCCTGTTTCTTCGCCTACTCTGGCCCATGCTCTTTCCAATAAAATTGGGACCACTGCCTGGTCCACAGGATGGCGGGGAGCCACCACAGCCAAAGTCGTTCCCCGGCCCGGCTCGGAGTGGACAGAGAGTCGCCCACCAATCGACTCGGCCCGTTCGGTTGCGCCCAGCAACCCGTAGTGGCCCTGCCGGGCCATATTCATCCAATTGTGGGGCACTTTAAATCCTTTGCCATCGTCTGAAATTTGTAGAAATATCTGGCGGCTGTCCACATGCAGTTCAATGCGTATACGGCTGGCCTGGGCGTGGTGGGCGATGTTCGCCATCGCGTTCTGAAAAATGCGATAGAGGGCCAACCGGGTGCTGGGGTCCAGAACTTCCCCGCCTTTGTCCAAGTCCATATCGATCTCAATCTCGCTATGCAGGCTGCGGAATTGTTGCAGATAAGAATTGATTGCCTTGTCCAGGCCAAAGTAGGGCAGGGAGGGAGGACGCAGCTCGCCGCAGAGCGTACGCAGGGTATCCACAACGTGCTGTATCTGTTCCTGCACCCGCACCACACGGGGGCCGACCTCGGGCACGGCGTTGACAAGCGCGCCCATATGCAGACGTATGCCCAACAGTTCCTGCAAGGGGCCGTCGTGCAATTCCCGGGCCAGGTGAAGCCGCTCACCCTCCTGACTGTCTGCCAGGCGGCGCTGCATCTCGGCCAATTCCATCTCGGCCCGTTTGCGATGGATCGCATAGCGAATGGCCCGCTCCAGGGTTTCTCCGTCGATATTTTCTTTGATCAGATAATCGGCCGCTCCGCTCTCCATTACCGCCAGGTCAATGGCCCGATCCCCTTGGCCAGTCAGGACAATCACCGGTCCCCGGCAACCCATTTCCAGGGCCGCCTGGAGTAGTTCCAGACCAGTCTGGCCGCCCAGCCGGTAGTCGAGCAAATAGACGTCGTGGCGGTTTTCCAACAGCAGTGTCAGCCCGTCCGCGTAGTTGTCCACCCACTCCAAGGTGGCTTCGGCCCAGCGAAAGTCGTTGAGATAATCTTCGAGCAGAATGTAATCGTCCTCGTCGTCTTCGACCAGGGCAATTGCGATCTGCTGAAAAGGATTTTCCTGTGCCATCGTTCTACACCACTCCCGATTCGTAATCCACGGGCAGGGCAACGATCTCAAACCAATAGAGACCGATGGTGCGCATCACTTCGACCAGCCCCTCAAAGGTGACGGGCTTGACAATAAAGGAATTGACGCCCAAATCATAGCTGCGCAGAATGTCCTCCTCGGCTTCGGAGGTGGTGAGAATGACGACAGGGATTTTGCGCAGATGGGGATCCCTTTTGATCTCGTCCAGGGCTTCCCGGCCATCCTTGCGGGGCATATTGAGATCGAGCAGAATCAGCCCTGGGCGGGGTGCAGTCTCTTTGCTGTAGTCGTTGCGCTGATAGAGAAAATCGAGCAACTCCTCCCCGTCTTCGACAAAATGGAGCTGGTTGGCCAGGCGGCTTTCGATCAGTGCTTCGCGTGCCAGCAGGCGGTCATCCGGGTCGTCGTCTGCGATCAGTAGGGTAATCGGTTTTGAATTGGGCATCTCCACCTCTAATTTCCTTTCGCTCTTGTCTCATCCAACTGGGCAAGTGTATCTGAATCCCCGTTTTCTATATTCGGCCCTGGGGAATTCTTGGGTAAGGTCAGTATAAAACGTGTGCCCACGCCTAACTCGCTCTGGGCTGTGATGGAACCGCTGTGGCGTTCCACAATTTTGCGGGTGATGGCCAGGCCCATACCTGTGCCTTCGTAGGTGTTGCGGCCATGCAGCCGCTGAAATGGCTGGAAAATTTTGTCGTTGTAGCGGCTTTCAAAACCTATGCCGTTGTCCTCCACAACAATTGAAACGGCCGACAGCGCAATGGCCTGACCCTTCTCTTTGGCCCCAGTCTCACTCTTCTGGCCCGACTGGCCCGGTGTTGCACTGCCGTTGGGGGCCGCTGCCCCGTTGGCTGGCTGGGCAAAGACACGCACAACCGGTGCGGTCTCCTGCCGGTGGAACTTCAGCCCGTTGCTGATGAGATTCTGGAAAAGCTGTTGCATCTGCGCTGGGTCAGCCGCGATGGTGGGCAGGGGGCCAACTTCGACCCGTCCGCCCGTATTTTCAATCTGCGTCTCCAAATCCCGCAGCACGCCCTCGACCACACCGTTCAGATCGACAGACGAAAAGGGCCGGCCCCGTGTGGTGATGCGCGAGAGCGTCAGCAGGTCATTGATCAGTGCCTGCATCCGGTGGGCCGCGTCCTGCATCCGGTTGAGATAGTCCAGGGATCGTTCATCCAGCCGCTCCTCGTTGAGATGCACCAGCCGATCTCCAAAGGCGGAGATTTTGCGCAGGGGTTCCTGCAGGTCGTGGGAGGCAATGTAGGCAAAGTCCTGCAACTCCCGGTTGCTGGCCTCCAACTGGACCGCATTGTGCTTCAACTGGGATTCCAGACGCAGCCGTTCAGTGATGTCCTGGCCGGTTCCCCACATACTGACGGGCGTGCCATCTTTGCCGAGCACAACTGTGCCGATGCCCTCGATGCCCCGCTCTGTGCCATCGCCCAACAGGATGCGGAAGGTGCTATGCAGAAGCGAACGCTTTTCAACCGCTTCGTTCAGGGACTGTTGCACAGCACGCTGATCGTCCGGGTGGATCAGCGCAATAAACCCTGGGAATTGCAGGTGTGTGGCCTGGTTGCCCAGCCCCAGAATAGGGGCAAGTTCGGCGGATATATCCACCCGATTGGAAGTCAGGTCCAAATCCCAATGGCCCATTCTGGAAAGGCTGAGGGCCTGAGCCAGTTTGACTTCGTTACGCCGACGGGCCTCTTCGGCCAGCCGCTGCTCTGTCACGTCCTGGTTTGTGCCCCACATCCGTTTGGGGCTAGGATTGCCCGACTCGTCCTCCTCCATCTCCACATAACCGCGGGTTTGGATGATACGGACTTTGCCCTCCCCATTCACAATGCGGTGATAGTAATTGAATAGTTCGCCATCGGCCAGCGCGTTCGCCACAACTGTCTTCACCAATTTCACATCATCCGGGTGGACGTATTGGAGGTATTCGTACAGCTTGAGTGACTGACTTGCAGGTTCCCGCCCAACCAGACGATACATCTCATCCGACCAGACGACTATATCTTTTTCTATATTCCACCGCCAACTGCCTACGTGGGCCAGGGCCTGGGCTTCGTCCAGGTCTTGCTTGCTGGTGATCAGGTCCCGCTCGATCTGCTTGCGTTCGGTGATATTTTCAAAGATGGCTGCCAGGTGCTTTTCGTCCAGTGGGATAAACCAGACCTCAAAAAATGCCTCGTCTTTCTCCCCGTCCCCCGGATCGTGGATGTCGCCCATAAAGATGCGTTCCTGATGATCGAGGACGCGTTTGTAGATGGCGGGGAATTCGGTCTCCATCAATACAGGCACGGCCTGATCAATGCGTTGGTGGAGGATCGGCTCGATGGGTTGGCCTGTGGCCCTTTCCGCGCCCCGGTTGCCCAGGATAAAGCGAAAGGAGCCGAGATCGTCCGGATCGTCCAGGCGCATGACAGTGACGCCGTTGTGCATATTGTCCACAATGTCCCGGTAGATGCGGATGGTGGCCTCGGCTCTCTTGCGTTCGGCCACTTCGGCGGAAAGCTGGGCATTCTGCCGCCTGATCTCATCCCGGTTGCTGCGCAACTGGTCTATGATATCGGTCATACTGCTGGCCAGGCCGAAGAGCACAACAAAGTAGCTGAGAATTTTGGCAATGTGTGCCCAGTTGAAGGCAGCGTCGTAGAGTTGCTTTGACCAGGGAATAAAAAAGAGTTGGACAGCCAGATTGATAACAATGCTGATCAGCACCCAGCGAAAGAGCGGGTCTTGCACCTGGGCGCGTTTGCGATAGTAGAGGGCAAAGGCCAGGCCCAGGGGGATCGCCACCACCAGTTCCTGGGGGCGGGGAATGGTCAAGCCCAAAAAGATGGCCTGGGGCAGGGGAACCAACACAAAAACGAGCAGGGCGCTGATGGCCAACACCCCAAGTAAGATCAAATATTGGGGCAAACGTGCCCGCATTGCCGACTCACCTGAGCGATCTGACGAAAGAGTAGCTGCGTTGAGCAAAAAGAAACCGGCCAGCACCATCCGGGATGCCATCCAGCTCCAGGGCGTCACTTCGGTAGGCGGTGAAGGCAGAAAGAGAGAAAAGGCGGGTGATGTCAAGAAGAGATGGACCAGATCGAGCAATGTTGCGCCCAAAAAGCCAAAGGCCAGGAAGAAAAATTGGGCATCCCGTCGGCTGTGGCGGTGGTAGATCAGGCTGAGATGGGCGACAACCGCAGCCAGCAGCACGGCAATCACCTCGGAAATTGTATGCAGTTCTTCGTTTGCCTGCCAGCCGACCCGCAACAGAAAGGCCGCCGCGATTCCCAATGCGCCAAAGAGGAGCAGATAGTATACACCCTGGCCGTTGCCAAACTGCCCATCGGCGGAAGCAGGCACCTGTTTTGTGCGAATAGGCATAAATTACGAAACTTTCTGGATAAGTTACTACACCGATACCAGTCGATGTCGTCACAATTTGAAGAGAATATCAGGGAATATAAAGTGTCGGCGGTGGTTGTACAACCAGCGCCGGATAATCGAATGGAATGTGACCTGTATGCGTGTGCAGTATATCATTCCCATGGGAAAAAGTGGGAAGAACGTTATCCATCACTCCAAGTCGGCGATGAGCGCCTTCATCTCGTCGATCTCCCGGCGCTGGGCTTCGATGATTTCATCGGCAAGCTGACGGACCCGGGGGTCTGAGATGTGGGCGCGTTCGCTGGTCAGGATAGCGATGGAGTGATGGGGAATCATCGCCTTCATCCACGAAACGTCGGCCACTGTGCGCTGGCTGCGCACCAGCCACAGGGCCAGGACGAATACCAGAATGCTGCTGGCATAGATGGCCAGATTGGCGCGGCGGTTGTCGTACATTCGCTGCATAAACGCCAGCATAATCACAGCCATCGCCGCTCCCATCACCAGCGCCATATAGAGCCGAGTTTCGCTGAAGAAGATGTGATCCAATTGGTAGGTATTCAGATACATCAACCCCAGCATCACCGCTGTGGATGTGCCGATCATTGCGCCAAATCGCAGATACTTTTTCATTTGTATTCCTCCTGATGTGAAAATAAGGACACGGATAAACACGGATGGAACAGATTCACACGGATTCAATCTGTGAAAATCTGTGTCATCTGTGGATGATTTTCGTCGTTACCGGTGTCAGCCGGTCGTGTGGCCTGTTCTGAAAATAGCTTTGTGTACACGGATCAAAAGGAACACGGATTTCTTCTGCGAAAATCTGTGCAATCTGCGTTCTGATTTTCGTTGTTATCGGTGTCAACCGGTCGTGTCGCCTGACCTGAAAATAGGAACACGGATGACACGGAAAGGATGGATTCACACGGATTTGATCTGCGTTTATATGCGTGCATCAGCGTCCAATTCTCGACTCTGCTGCAAAAAGCCATTTGAGCCACTGATAAACGCTGATGAACTCTGATAAAAATAGATTTCTCTCCTGAAGTTCTCTGCGTCTCCGCGGCTCTGCGGGAGAATTTGACCTTTCTGCTGTGGACTCATTCTCATTGCGGCAAAGTTTTGCGGCTGCTCTACTGAATTAGGCCATCGGGCACGCCATTGGGAAACTCTGCCTTAATGGCCTCTTGAATGCGTTCGCTGCGCCGTTCCGGGTTGGGATGGGTACTGAAGAATTCGGGAGGCGTCTGGCCCCCATTGGACTCAGCCAGAATCTCCATCACTGCCAGCAGGGATCGGGGATCGTAGCCAGCGTCGGCCATAAAACGCACGCCCAGCCGATCGGACTCCAATTCGTCGTCCCGGCCGTGCTTCATATTGACCACCTGGGCTACCACCGCGGCCATCTGCGCACTACTCTGTGGGTTGTCCGGATCCGCCACCACAACACCAGCCGCGCCGGCCAGCCCTTCCATCAACCGGGCTTTTGCCATCTGTTCGGCGGAATGGCGACCGACCACATGGCCGATCTCGTGGCCCAGCACACCCGCCAACTGGCCTTCAGTCTGAAAACGTTCGTAGAGGGCAGCGGTGATGAAAATCTGCCCGCCGGGCAGGGCAAAGGCGTTGATGGTTTTGTCGTCGGCCAGCAGATGAAACTCGAACTGATAGTCGGTCTCCCCGGCAGCCGATGCCTGGACAAGACGTTGGCCCACTTCATCCACCAGAGCCTGGGCACGGCTATCGGGATCCAACCCACCAAATTGCTGGGCCATCTGGGGTGCGGCTTGCAGGCCCAGTTGAATCTCCTGATCGACTGTCATCGCCACCCGCTGATTCTCTTCGGTGATGGGGTTGTAGACATCCTGGGTTCCAAAGAAATAGGCTCCCACAGAAAAGAGGGCAATTACCAGACCAATCAGCAGACGCCCCTTCAGACTGCCCCCAGAGGAGCGGGAGCCGCCATAGGCTCGACGGGGTTTGGTAAGAATCGACCTTCGCATAGTTGATGCTCCTTCTGTCAGCAGCATTGGCTGCTGACAGGCTTGACCGACTTTGGATAAAAAGACAGGGCAACCATTTGATCGCCCTGTCTTTTCTGAAATTACGAAATTTTCTGGTCAGATTGAACGCTCTTTGCCCTGTCGGGCTTTATCTTATACTGCGGGTCTGCGCACAAGACCGATGACGAAGAGCAGCACCACCGCACCGACGACGGCTGTAATCAGCGAGCCGATAAAGCTGTAGCTGGGGTCCAGGCCAAAGATACCAAAGAGCCATCCACCCAGCAGCGCGCCCAACACACCGACGATCACATTGCCCAGGAAACCGAAGCCATCGCCCCGCATCACCTCACCAGCGATCCAACCGGCCAATGCACCGACCAAAATCCAAACAATAAAGCTCCACATTTGTTGCCTCCTTGATAGTTGATTGATTTCCGATACAGGCCAACTGTTTTGTGATTCATTCTTCTGTGTGGCCTGCTTGACTGCTGCATTGAGTATAGAGCCACTCGGATACACCTTCCACGACTCTGGCGACAGTTGTGCCGCGCCCGCGGCGACAGTCGCCAACTGGCGTTAACGACAGGCGCGCAATTCTGCCCAGAAAGTCAGAGCCACCGCCGGGTACTTCCACGGCGGTGGCTCTGACTGACTTTATGCGTGACGCGTGTCGGGGGAGGGAACGGCGAGCAATTATTTCGTTCGACTACACGGCTGGGCTGTTAGGGAGCGGATGCGGGTACAGAGTGGATAAAATCCGTGTTCCCTCCGATCCGTGTATACAAACGTATCTTCCGGGCAGGCAGCATCACAGAATCCTATGCACAAACAGGGCAGTCTCCGGCTTTACTACGGAGTGGAAGAGATATTCCATGGGCGAGGCCGCGCCGCTGGCAAAGCCAATAGTCATCCCTGCCTGGCAGGTAAAGCGCTGAACTTTGCTGGTGGTCATATCCAGCTTGAACTGTAGGGTATATTGACCCGGCTCGATCAAAAAGCGAATGCTCCCCCCCATCGGCAGGCTGCCGATCACTTCGCCGTCCAGAATCACATCCATCTTGCGGGTCACCCCGACCGACGCGCCGACCCGCTGCACCACCAGCCGGGATCTGTTGGGGATGGGCGCGAGCCGCATTTCGGGCTCTCTTGCGTCGTACTGCTTGCGCTTCTCCGCATTCCCCAGCACCGCATAGGCTTCGTTGAGCAGGGGCATCCGCTCTTTGGCCTCGTCCGACGGATTCACGTCCGGGTGGAACTGCATGGCCAGCTTGCGGTAGGCGGTGGTGATCTCTTTGGGGGTGGCGTCCGGCAACACGCCCAGGACGGCGTAATAGTCGTGTTCTACTCTACCCATCGCTTGTCGTTGGCTTGATATGGGCAGCCACCCATTCGGTGAACTCGCTACGGCTGAATTCACCGGCAGCCACCCGCAAAATCACCTGCTCCTGCTCGTCAACAGGTGCGATAAGTTCGCAGCCGTTCAGCAGCAGAAAAAGTTCCATTGCCGCGTGGCCGATGCGTTTGTTGCCGTCAACGAAGGGGTGGTTCATTATCAGCGAGAAGGCGAGCGCGGCTGCTTTGTCGGCCAGGGAGGGGTAGAGATCGTCGCCGCCAAAGGTAATTTGGGGTTGCGCCAGCGCGGACTCAATGCCGCCCCGTTCCCGGATACCAGCGGAGCCACCTGTGCGCTGCATCAACCGTGCGTAGAGACGCAGAAGTTCGTCAAGGCTCAGATAACGCATCAGGCAAGACGCCTGTAGAGTTCCGCATTCTTTTCCAAAATGAGGTCGATCAGCGGGTCAATCGCCATCTCCGTAGCGGGACGGGCCAATAGTTCTTCAATTCCGCGCAGCACTAATTCTTCCGGCGTGACCTGATAGCGAACCGCTGTTTCGGCCAGTTTTTCGGCCTGCTGTTTTGTCAATGGAATCGTAATGGTTGTCATCGCTTCGCCACTTTCTACTGTCCACAAAGACTCACTTCGGCTATTCTACCACAAATCATTCCTTTCCATCTCCCTGCCCCGCCCGCTTGAGAGACGCGCCGGGTAAAACTCCGTACCCTGCCCGTCTCTCAGGTGTGTTTCTCCATCGCCGCGCTGAGCCGATACTCCCGAATGATGGGGGACAGAATATAGACCCCCACTGCGATCACCCCGGCGATGCTGCTGAGAATCAGTGTAATCAGCCGCGGCCCGAAGATGTCTGCACCGAAGCCAGCCACCAGTGCGCCCACGGGCATCAGCCCCGCATTGAGTGTGATGATGCCCGTCACCCGCCCGCGCAGTTCATCGGGAATGGAGAGTTGCAGGAGTGTCTGGTTGGTGGTCAGAAAGATCATCTCGAAGAAACCGGCCAGCCCCAGACAGAGCAGTGCCGTCCACAGGGCCGCGCTGAGTCCAAAGCCGATCAGGGAAAAGCTGAGCAGGAGCAACGCGCCCAACTGAATCGCGCCCCGCCGTTCCACCCGGCCCAGGGCTGTGGTGACAAAGCCACCGGCAATCCCGCCGATGCCCACCGCCGAGAGCAACGCGCCCAGAGTATCCGGCCCGCCGCCAAAAATATCCTTGGCATAGATGGGGGTGAGCGCGGAAAAAGTGGGGATGATAAAGAGGGGCAGCACCCAGCCCATCAGCACAAAGGCCCGGGTCGTGGGTTCGGCGATGACATAGCGCAGCCCTTCGATCAGATTGCCTCGGGTATTGCCCGCGGGCAAAGCCGTGCGTTCGGGCGGGAAGCTCATTTTGAGAATGGTGAAGGCCACCAGCCCATAGGCCCCGGCCTGCACAAAAAAGTTCCCCTCCGGCCCCACCCACAGAATCAGAAAGCCTCCCAGTGCCGGCCCCAGAGAGCGCATCACCGCCCAGCCCGTCTGCACCAGAGCCACCGCACTGGGCACATAGGCGCGCTGCACCAGATCAAAGACGACTGTCTGGCGCAGGGGCTGACTCACAGCCTGGGCCACACCGCCCAGGAAAGAAAAGGCGAAGAGGGGCCAGATCAGGCCCGGATTGAAGGAGAGGATCACCCCGAAGATGGCGCTGATGGCGAAGAGCCAACCGCTGGTGGCCAGCAGCAGCCCCCGGCGGGAGAAGCGGTCGATGGCAACACCGGCGATAGGGGCCAGCCCCAGTGTTGCCACCGAGCGCACCAGATTCAGTGTGCCCAGCATCGCGCCGGAACCGGTCAATTCGTAGATCAGCCAACTCAGGGTGACCTGCTGAATCCATTGGCCCGCGTTAGAAAGGGTTGTGCCCGACAGAAACCAGGCGAAGTTGCGCTGGCGCAGCACAGCAAAATTCCCCGCGGGGCGTGCCGGTGCAGTTGCGGTAGAGGCTGGGGGGGGAATCGACGCCATTGACCGGGGGTCTCCGTGGCTGAATTGGTTTAGACAACGTATTTTACCACAGCTATTCGCCAACACTACCCTTCATTTTGGCGCGGATTTATCAGAAGCAGCGCCCACAAAAACTTGCGAAAAATGTGCTGGTCAGGAAGATATTGAATTTTAACCCAGAGTCGCAGAGATGGGGAGACGCAGAGAACAGCTTTGCGTCTTTGCATTGAAAATCAACAGATCAAGATGTCGCTGACCTTTCTTCCCGCCCATCTGACCGGTGTGCAAACTGCGCGCCTGTCCAGTGGCGTTGGATGGAAAAATGGCGTAGACTGTATGGCGGACGTAATTGCGTATTTCGTATTCTGTATTGCATAAGAGGAGAACCCAACGTGAACTTTGGAGTCCCACGAGAACTACGCCCCCGGGAGTATCGGGTGGGGCTGACACCAGCCGCGGTGGACGCACTGGTGAAGGCTGGCCACTCGGTCTTTGTGGAGCGGGAAGCTGGCAGCGGTGCTGGCTTTGAGGACGAGGCCTATAGCCGGGTGGGTGGTCAGATCGTCTATACAGCCAGCGAGGCCTACCGCCGGGCCGAAACAGTCGTCAAAGTCGCCCGGCCCACCAACGACGAGTACGCCCATTTCCGCACGGGCCAGACGATCCTCTCCTTCCTGCAACTGGCGGTGGCTTCGGCAGACCTGCTGGAAGCCTTCGAGGAGCGGGAGATCACAACCATCGCCTATGACACCATCCAGACCGATGGGGGGCGGCTGCCTGTGCTTCTGCCCACCAGCGAAGTGGCTGGACGCATGGCCCCTATCATTGCTGGCCAGATGTTGCAGAGTGTTGGGGGCGGGCGGGGTATTCTGCTCAGCGGCATCCCCGGCGTGGCTCCGGCCACCGTCGTGATTATCGGCGCGGGAATGGTCGGGCGCAATGCGGCGCGGGCCTTCCACGGCCTGGGCGCGGAGATTACAATTCTCGACAAAGACCTGCATGCCCTGCAAGAGGTGGACAATATCTTCCAGGGCCGGGTTGCCACTCTGGTGGCCACGCCCTACAACATTGCCAAAGTTGTTGCCTTTGCCGATGTGCTGGTGGGCGCGAGCTCGGTGGCCGGTGAACGCGCGCCGATTCTCGTCACCCGTGATATGGTGAAAACGATGCGGCCGCGTACGGTCATCCTCGACTTTGCCATCGACAGCGGCGGCTGTGTGGAGACGAGCCGACCCACCAATCACGTCAACCCCACTTTTGTGGAGGAAGAGGTGATCCACTACTGCGTGCCCAATGTGCCTGCACTGGTAGGGCGCACGGCCAGCTACGCGCTCGCCAATGCGGTCTTGCCCTATCTGCTGCGCATGGGTGAGCAGGGGCTGGACGGTGCGGTGGATGGGTGCGCTGAACTGCGGCGGGGCATCAACACCCGACACGGGCGATTGGTCCACCCGGCCATTGCCGCGGCGCTGGGAAAAGAAATAAGTGAAGAAATGGGGACCGCACAATGAGATGGCCTGATGTTTTTCGAGAAAAAATGACCGACGCCGCGGGCGCGGTAGAGAAGGTGTGTTCGGGCAACCGGGTCTATCTGGGCGGTGGCGCGGGTGTGCCCCAGACGCTGGTGGATGCGCTGGTGGACCGGGCGAGCGAATTGCGGGATGTGGAAATTGTCCATATGCTCCACTTCGGCAGCGCGGCCTATGTACAGCCTGAATATGCCCAGAACTTCCGCCACAATGCGGTCTTCATCGGCCACAATGTGCGCAAGGCCGTACAGGCTGGGCTGGCCGATTTTACGCCAGTCTATCTGAGCGAGATTCCCCGCCTCTTTCAGCGACAGATTCTGGCTCTGGACTTCGCCTTTATTCAGGTCTCGCCGCCGGACGAGCACGGCTTTTGTTCCTATGGGGTGGAGGTGGGCTGCACAAAGCCCGCGGCTGATTCGGCCAAGTTTGTGATCGCCGAAGTCAACCGGCAAATGCCCCGCAGTCTGGGCGACAGCTTCATCCACGTGCGCGACATCGACGTTTTCGTGGAGGCAGATTACGCCATACCCGAAGCGCCCCAGGGCGGTGCGTCGCCGGTGCACAAACGCATCGGCGAACTGGTGGCGGAGATGATCCCGGACGGCGCAACCCTGCAAATGGGCATCGGCAGCATCCCGGACGCGGTGCTGGAGAATCTGCGCAACCACAAGAATCTGGGCATCCACACAGAGCTATTCTCTGATGGGGTGGTGCATCTGGTGGAGGAGGGGATTATCACCGGCTCGGAGAAGACCCTGCATCCGGGCAAGCTGGTGGCGGGCTTCCTCTTCGGCACAAAGCGGCTCTACGAATTCATCGAAGACAACCCCTTTGTGGAGATGCACCCGACCGACTACGTAAACGACCCCTTTATCATCGCCCGCAACGACAAAATGGTGAGCATCAACAGCGCCATTGAGGTGGACCTGACCGGTCAGGTGGCCGCGGATTCCATCGGCCCGTCCTTCTACAGCGGCGTTGGCGGCCAGTTGGATTTCATCCGGGGTGCGGCCCGCTCGAAGGGTGGCAAGCCGATTATCGCCTTGCCCGCTTCGACCAAAGGGGGCAGCATTTCCCGCATCGTCTCCACCCTGAAACGGGGCGCGGGGGTCACGACGACCCGCAACGACGTCCATTACGTCGTCACCGAATTTGGCGTGGCGGAACTCTACGGAAAGACAGTGCGCCAACGGGTACACGCCCTGATTGCCGTGGCGGACCCGGCCTTTCGGGATGAGTTGACCCAGTACGCAAAGGAAGTACACTACATTTAGACGGCGGACTGCTGACCGCTGTCCGCTGACCACAGACGAAAGACGAACTACGACGAGTGATCCGTCGTAGTTCGTCTGTGGTCCGCCGTCCGTTTTACCCCAAAATCCCCATCAACAGCGAACTGATCAGGCTCAACACAATCGGCCCGATCAGCGCGCTCAGACAGCCCCCTTTGATCTTGAAGCCGTCGACCAGCGCCGAGGCCAGCCAGAAGATGGCCGCGTTGATGACAAAGCTGAAGAGGCCAAAGGTGAGGATGATCAGCGGAAAGCTGAAAAAGCGCAGCACCGGCCCTAGCAGCGCGTTGAGAACGCCCAACACCAGTGCCACCACCAGCGCGGTGCCAAAGCTCTTGACTTCGATGCCAAAGAATTCGATCTGAGAGATAATCAGCAGGCTGATGGATGTCACCAGCCAGATAGCGAGTAAGTCGCCCACAGGTTTGCTCCTTTTTATTCTGGGATACTGAACGCCAGAACTGATAACAGCGCGTCCAAAAACAATACGGGGCGGGGGCTTTTAAGTTGCAGGAGAAGCGGCGATAGGCCGGTCTCAACGATTGTAAACGGGCTACTCCGCAACGTCCAGATAGTGATAATAATCCAGCCCCTGGGCCTGCATAGCCCGCCGATAGTTGACGGCGACCGCATCGAATTTGAGGTGCAGTTCATCGGCCAGGTCAAAGGGGACCTGCTCCGGGCGCTGGGATTCCACAATGCGCTGGTCCTGGCCGAAGATCGTATCCTCGAAGGCCTGTAGCACCGAGTCGGGTTGGTCCAGGTCGTAGTTGCGTCCGATAATGCAGTAGCCGGTGCAGCGGTTATCGGAGAGCGGCTGGCTCACAAAAAAGTAGACCATCCCCTTCTCGCCGCCCCAGCCCAGACGCAGAACAATTGTATAGGGCAGGTGCAGTTCGTAACGGCTGCGACGCTCCGGCTTGACCACTTCCTCGTTGGCAAAGACGGGGAAGTCGTCGGAGTTGGGCGCTTCCGGGCGCACGACCGAATAGTGGAGGATGTGGCCGCTGGTCTCGACGCTGTATTCGGGGACGAGGGGCCGCTCCGGGTCGCCGAGCAGGCCGGGGTGAACCCAGGGAAAGTGGCCAAAATCAGTGAAGTTTTCCACCTGGCGCGAGGCGTCGCTCTGCCAGGGAAATGGCCCGGTCTCGACGATCTTCCAGCCGTCGTTCTCCAATTCGGGGATTTCAGGCAGGGGATAGACCGGCTCATCCAGCGCCACCCAAATCAGGCCATAGCGTTCCTGGCAGGCGTAGGTGACTGTGCGGGCTTTGCTGGGGATGGAGAGCCGGGTCTGCTGGGGAATTTTGACGCAGGCTCCCTCCCCGTTGTATTCCCAGGCGTGGTAGGGGCAGACGATACAGTCGTTGCGTACCCAGCCCAGAGAGAGGGCCGTGCCCCGGTGAATGCACAAATCGCGCATGGCGTGGGGCGTGCCGTCTGCCGTGCGCCAGATGACCAGATGTTCGTCGAGGAGTTTTGCGGCGAAGGGCGCGTCGGGCAGGAGAGCGCGTGCATAGGCGACGGGATGCCAGCAGTGGAAGAGTTTTTCGGTGAATTTGGACATTGTCATTCCCGTTGGGTATCAGCCGGTTGTCAGAAGTTCCGGTTGCCTGCTGCGGAAGTTGGGGATTCTGTGGAAGGTCAGATAGTTGGCGTCGTGTGCCCTGTGTGCACCGCCCAGGCCGTCGTCATAGGCGGTGCGGCTGATGAAAATGATGTCGTCTCCCTCGAATTGCCAGTCGATATACTGCCAGGCGTGCTTCTCCCGGTCGGGATGAAAAAGCAGCGGCGATTCAACCTGCCAATCCCGCAGGGTGGCGGACGAGGTTAGCACCAGATGGTTGCGGTAGGCGCTTGGGTTCGTCTGTTGGCTGACGATTGACCAGTAGCGGGCAGTGGCACTGTCGTAGCGAATGGTGAATTTCGACCCACCGCCGGGCATGTCGATGAGGTCCTGATCTGGATTGAACGAGAGCGTCTTGCCCTCATCCGCCACATGGACGATGGCGGCTCTGTCGTCGCCCTGGCCGTTTGTGCGCAGGACGTCGACAATCTGGCCGTCGGTCGTCAATGCCATACAGCCCTCCAACCAGCTAAATCCCGCTTGCTTGGGCAACGGCGCGCTGAAATGCCAGTTCTCCGCCTTGAGCAGGTCCGAGTCAGCCGAGGCGGCCATCACCAGCGCGTCAAAATTGCCCCAGTCGCCGCCGGTGAAAAGCTCCATCGAGCGCCATATCTGGCCCTTGTGGAAGAGGGTCGGGCAGGGCGCGCAATGGTATCTGCCCTGGCGCAGCAGACCTGTAGTGGCGTCGCTTGGTTCTGTCCAGCTTCTTCCCTCATCCACAGAGCGCCGCAGCAGCACATCCCCGTATTCGTGGCGTGTGCCCAGAATATAGACCGCGTCCCGCCACACAAACAGCTTGCCCCAGAAGAGAGGCCCAATCTCTGCGATCTTTTGCCACCGCTTTCCCCTGTCGCTGGACGAGAAGATGACGGATGTGGCGCTGGTTGTGTGGCCTGCCTTGGGGCCAAAGAAATCGTGGGATGCCAGATAATCGCCGTTGGGCAGGATGGCGATGCTGGGGGAGCCGATGAACCGGCCAGATGAGGCTGGCGAATGAGTGATGACAACGCCGGGAACCTGGGCATCATCCAGAGCAGGATGAGTTGGATTTTCGGCAGAGCCTTTTTGGTTGGACAATTATTTCTCCTGTGTTCTGTGGCTATGCCTGAACTACTTCAAAGAATAAACTCTCCAGGCGAAGTCCCCGGCACTTTCTGTCCAAGCGAGTCGATAGGCCACAATCACTCCGTTGTAGTGCGTGAAGTGCCGGGGACTTTGCATTCGTACACCAGCTACACCACTTCATCCGTCCAGACTTTGAAACTGGTCAGTGTATTGGGGCCAAAGGTCGTGGTGAGCGCGGCGTCCGCGGCATCCCGGCCCCGGGCCATCAACACCCGACCGATGCGCGGCACATTGTTGCGGGCGTCGAAAGTATACCACTGGCCGCCCAGGTAGACGTCGAACCAGGCCGAAAAGTCCATGGGGCCGTAGGGAGGCGGCACGCCGATATCGCCCAGATAGCCGGTACAATAGCGGGCAGGAATGTTCATACAGCGGCAGAAAGCGATGGCAAGATGCGCGTAATCGCGGCAGACACCGACCCCTTCGTTGAAAGCCTCCCAGGCCGTGCGGGTGGGACGGGCGTGCTCGTAGCCAAAAGTGATGTGTTGATGGACGAAATCGCAGATGGCCTGGACCCGTCCCCAGCCGAGGGGCGAATTTCCGAAAAGGTCCCAGGCGGTTTGCGAAAGCCGGTCTGTATCGCAATAGCGGCTCCCCAGCAGGAAGACCAGCGTTTCTTCGGGTAGCTCTTGCACCAGATGCTGCTGGGCAAAAGGCGCGATGACATCCGTCTCCCCCGAATCGTTGACAACCGCATCGGTGGAAAGACGTAGTTGGCCCTGGGGCGCGACAATCCGGCTGCACCAGTTGCCGAAGCCATCCCGATAGGCCCGGATCGGAATCGAGGGCGAGGTGATCAGGTGGTCGGGCACGACGACATCGGAGACACGGGTGCAATGGATGTTCAGTGTCAGGATCATCGGTGTCGGTTGGGGGCAATCGTAGATCAGTTCGTAGCCAACTCGGATTTGCATGGGTAGACTCTTTCGGTGCATAGGATTCTGTGGTTGACAGAATACGCTTCGTGAACGACCAGTGATCTCATCCATACAGATCTTCCCGCCACTGATGAACGCTGATGAACGCTCTAGCGATCCGACAGTTCGTGACACTGGAGACGCAATCGGGTCAGCCCACTCTGAGAGCGTCGGTTGAGCTTGTCGAAACCAGCGGGTCAGAAGGCGATCTAACGTAGACCCGCTCCTAGGTTTCGACAGGCTCAACCGGCGTCGCTAGTCCAGATTGCAACTGTCGGGTAGCCAGATACACACTGATTAACGCTAATGTTTCCCTGAACTGCATCTCCCAGGAATCAAATATCCGGGCCAGCCAGACCGTTCATCCCCAGAATCAGCGAGACTTCGCCGCCGTGGTAGAGGTCGTGTTCCAGCACGTGATAGATCACCCAACTGCGCGACACTTCGTACACCTGACCGTCCCACTCATCCGGGAAGGTCTGCGCGCACTCCTCCGGCGTCCAGCGCTGCAAGCGGGCTTCGATGAAGGCCCAGGTTTCGTCGAGACCGCGCATCAGTTCCGCGGCACTGCGCGGAGGGGAATCCCGTCGGCCCCACTCCATATACCCGTCCATCCCCGCGTCCGCATCCTGCAGTGTCCCGCTGAACCAGCCGGCCCGGACAGAGACGATGTGCTGCACAATCTGCCCCAGGGGCCACATATGCGGGGCGGGCTGCAGGGAGAGTTGGGCGTCGGTCAGGGGCGCGAGGCAGTCGCGTAGCTTTTCCTGATAACCCCGCCAGTTTTCATAGATTACATCGAGTGTTGAGCCGTCTTCCTGTTGCATTTGCTTCTCCTGCTGCTTCAATCGTTTATCAAACAGACCGCAGACCGCAGATGGCAGACCGCCACAGATTCGTGGTAGCGAGCGGTCCGCGGTCCGCCGTCTGCATCGTATCACAAAGTCGCCTGAACCAAATCCGCCACAGGCACAATCGCCAGGTCAATTTGGCCCAGGAGTGTGGTGGTGAAGACGACGTAACGGTCGTTGGCGCAGAAGCGGGGGTGGGGGTCGATGTGGTAGTTGCGGCCCACATAATCCTTGCGCTCGGCGTGTTCGGCCAGGACGACAATTTTTCCGGTGTCCCGGTTCATAAAGTGGACGGTGGAGGCGCAGCCCCGGAAGAAGCCGTTGTTGGAATCGCCGACGATCAGCCGGGCGTCCCGGCTGCTGTGGGAGTGCCAGCACTGACGGGGGAAGGCGAATTTCTCGACTTCGCCGTCGGCGAGCCGCACCCGCCAGGTTTCGTGGTTGTTGGGCACATCCACACACCAGACGTGCTCCCCGTCCGCGTCCCACCACTCGTGGGAGACAAAGCGCGGCTCACGCAGAATCGGGCGAGGCTGGCCGCCCCGGGCCATCGTCCACAGCCGATTGGTGATGGGAAAGCGCAGGCCGGTGATCTGGTCGCTGTGAAACTCCTGGGCAAAGAGTACAGTGTCGGGATCGGTCGGGCTGAACTGGGCGTGGTTGTGATGGCGGTCGAAGCGCCACCACTGCTGAAAGGGGCTTCCGTCCAGGGGCAGGCTGCCGAAGATGTAGCCCAGCCCCACAGCGGCGTTGATGAAGAATTCGCTGCCGTCGGCAGAGCGGGTCAGATGGGTGGCCAGGCTGGAGACGCTCCGATTGCCGATCAGCTCGGCGGGGAGTTGATTGACGAGTGTGGGAACGTCCTGTGCGCCTGGCCCCCGCCGCCAGACTGCCGCGCCTTCGCACCAGTAGGCGTCGCCGGTCTCCGGGTCCACATACGCGCCGGACGCGCTGGTCTCCGGGAAGTGGCGCACGGTCTGTTCGACAAAATCGATCACGCCCAGAGACTTGTGCAGCGCGGGGGGAAAGGCGCAGTAGAACCAGAGATAGCGGCCATCCGCGCTCATGGAGTCGTTGACGAAATAGAAGCCCTGCTGCAAGGGTGCAACCCGGTGGGTCAGCACGTAGCTCGTCACGCCGGACTGGGGATGGGTGACAGGCGTGAAGAGGTCGCTGTCGGCAAAATCGAATGTGTTAGTCATTGATTCCCTTTCCGTCAAGGATGTGGGGTACATATTTTTCAATCCGCGACACCCGGGTTTTGGATTGTTTGGCTTTGGAAAAATAGAGAAGATAGCCTCGCTGCCTTCCGGGCGTCAATGCCTCAAAGGCGTCTTGCAGGCCGGGGACTTCCTCCAGCTTGTCGATAAATTCTTCGGGAAACGGGAAATCTTCAGGCTGCTTGAACTCCACCTTCAAACCGGCTTTTTCCACCCTCACGGCGTCAGCCACATAGGCTTTCAGCGCGGTTTCCAACTCCACAATTTCAGGCAGAGCGGTGAAGCGAATCTGGCGAGCCGACTGCACATTCTCCGTCTGCTGGACGAGAATCCCATTGGGGTCCTGCATCAGCGCACCCTTCATAAAGAGCAGCGCACAATATTCCTTGAATCCGTGCATCAGAACGATATTGTTGCCCTCCAATGTGTAACAGGGATGACCCCACTTCAGTTCTTCGGTCAGATCGCAGTCGAGAATAATCGTTCTCAATTTCTCGAATTCTGCCTGCCACTGGTCGGCCTTGCGAAAGTAGAAGTCAACCTTTGGATTCATTCCACTCATTCGCCCACCGCCTTCTGCACGAGGGCTGCAATTTGCGCCTCTGCGGCCGCGTTCAACTCCACCAGCGCGTAGGCGGTCGGCCACATCGCGCCGTCGTCCAGCTTCGCATCGTGCTGGAAGCCGAGGGTCGCGTATCTCGTGTTGAACTTGCTCGCAGCCTGAAAGAAGCAGATGACCTTGCCGTCCTGGTTGGCATAGGCGGGCATTCCATACCAGGTTTTTGGGAAAAGGTCTGGCGCGCTGGCTTTGATGAGCGCGTGCAGGCGGGTGGCCATAGAACGCTCTGTCTCTGGCATCTCGGCGATTTTCTCCATCAAATCATTTTCCCCAGCCGCCCTGTTTTTCTTTGCGCGCTCTTCGGCCTTCAGTTCCTTGGCGCGCTCCTTCATCGCGGCTTTTTCCTCTGCCGTGAATCCGGCGGATTTCTGCGTAGCCTTCTTTGTGGTGCTTTTGCCTCCGCTCATTGCGATCTCCTCCTATTGTGGCATACATATGTGGGGCGCAAGACAATCGGGTGAAAATTGTAGCACATATGTTCGTGCGTTTCAACATCCCCAAATCACAACCCCAGGGCAATCGCGAGTTGGGGAGTAAGGGAGTGAATCCGCCGATTGAGTAGGCGATAAGGCTATTTTCCCTGAGAACTCAGGTCCCATCGCCGTATCGAAATCCAGGATTTGCGACCGTTCGGCCCGACTGGGCTTCGATACACCGCCTGAAGGCGGCACTCAGCCGGCGTCGGTCCTCACTACCACCTACTCGCGATTACCCTGATCACAACCCGTGCCCGTCGGTCGCCTGCCTACGGCCCACTGCCCAGAGGCCCCAATCCCGCTGTGTGCATTCTGCCCTCGTTTGCATTATCATACAGGACAACCCGCATAAATGGCGAAGGGGGAGAGAGCTAACAGCTTCCATCTGCCACGACAGGTAGAATAAATCGGTTATTCCGCCCACCAATTTGCCTGCCAGTCTATACAACCCCACATACGACTGTCACTTTCGGAATTTGGAGGTCAAGTCCATGTCCAAAATGGGTCCCATCGTACTATTTGGCTCTGGGGAGACCGCGCCTCGGGTGCAGCGGATTCACCGCAGGGCTATGGAGCAACTTTCCTCGCCTGTGCGGGCGGCTATTGTGGAGACGCCAGCCGGTTTTGAGCCAAATTCCGAGGCAGTTGCCCGCAAGATCGCCGACTATCTGGAACACCGCCTGCGCAACTTTCAGCCCCAGATTACACTTGTCCCGGCCCGCCAGCGCACCACCGCCTTTGACCCGGACGACCCGGCGATAGCCGCGCCTCTCTTTCTGGCCAACTATCTCTTTATGGGGCCGGGCAGCCCCACCTATGCAGTGCGCCAGTTGCGAGACAGCTTCACCTGGCATGCCTTGCAGTTGCAACACCGGCGGGGCGCGGCCCTCTGTTTTTCCAGCGCCTCCACTCTGGCCATCAGCCGCCATACCATTCCTGTCTACGAAATCTACAAAGTGGGCGAAGATCTGCACTGGAAAGAGGGGTTGGACTTCTTTGGGGCGTTTGGGCTGCGGTTGGTGGTCGTGCCCCATTGGAATAACAGCGACGGCGGCGCAGAGTTGGACACAAGCCACTGTTACATCGGCACAGCCCGCTACGACCGCCTGGTGGCTATGCTGCCCGAAAGGGGCGTGACGATCCTGGGCATCGATGAAAATACGGGGCTGGTCATTCGGCCTGACGAGGCCATCTGCGAAGTCATCGGTGCTGGGAGGGTGACAGTCATCCGTGATGGAAATGTGCAGCAGTTTAGGGCAAAGTGCGAGTTTTCTGCCCATGAATTGGGCGACTGGCGTCTGCCCTCATCGAGCCTGGGCATCCCTCAGGCTGTTATGGCGGCAGCAGAAGCGGCAGCCAAGCAAGCCGCGTTGAATGCGTCAGGAGACGCTGGCGAGCAGAATGTTCCCGACGACCTGCGCCGGTTGGCCCAGAGCCGGGAAGAAGCACGCCAGCAGCGCGACTGGCAAAAAGCGGACCAGATACGGGACCAGATTTTGGACCGCGGCTGGCAGATCATCGACACACCCGAAGGTCCAGTTCTTGAACCGGCAAAGTGAGAACTCTATGTCCCCAGAGAAGCATATCCCCCAGGATATAAATGTGCCCGTGGCCGAAGACCTCTCCCTGCACGTGCGCCAGTGGGAAGGGGCCGATCCGGCTTTTGTCCTCGTCCACGGCCTCGCCAGCAACTGTCGCACCTGGGACGGGGTAGCCGAAATTTTGTCGGCCGCGGGACATCGGGTTGTCAGTGTGGACCAGCGGGGCCACGGGCTGAGCGACAAGCCCGCAGGTGGCTACGATTTTCCCACAGTCACCGCCGATCTGGCGGCCCTGCTCGATGTTTTGGGGCTGGCGCGCCCCATCCTCGTGGGCCAATCCTGGGGTGGAAATGTCGTCATGGCCTTTGCCGCCCGCTATCCTGGGCGCAGCCGGGGCATTGCTTTCGTCGATGGCGGCTTTCTGGATATTCAATCCCGCCCCAACAGCAGTTGGGAAACCGTCTCCCAGGAGCTACGGCCCCCATCCCTGGCGGGTATGCTCCTCACCGATCTGCGCGGGCGTATGCGTTTCCATCACCCCGACTGGACGGAGAGTGCCATTGAGGGGGCGCTGGGCAACTTTCAGACATTCGACGACGGCACTGTCCGGCCCTGGCTGGATTTGGATCGCCACATGCAGATTCTGCGTGCCCTGTGGGAGCAGCGCCCTGGGGAACTCTACCCACACGTCAAGGAGCCGGTCCTGATCTGCCCGGCTATCAGCGCCGACAATCCAGAGCGAAGTGCCCTCAAACGCGCCGAAGTGGCCGCGGCAGAGGCCGGGCTGGGCCAGGTCTCGGTCCGCTGGTTCCCCGATACCGACCACGACATCCACCTGCATCGCCCAGCGGCGCTGGCAGAGAGCTTTCTGGCCGCGCTTCAGACCGGGATTTGGTAGAGGAAGCCGCCCCTGTCGGCACGGGGGCAACCCGGCAATCAATCAGACTTCCTCGATCCACGGAAAGCCATCCGGGTTGGCGTGTGCCCGCTGCCGTAGGAGTTGGTCGTCGTGGCCCCGCATCTGGTCAAGAAATGGAAAATCAGCCGGAGCCACGCTGAGCTTCGCCAGGGGTGTGACCGGCTTGCGACTGGCCCATTGCATGCCGTGAATGAGTCTGTTGCCGGATGCGCCCGGTGTTTCTTGTTCGAAGGTCGTGCGCGGCAGAATATAGATTGTTCCTGTGCGCCAGGGCCGATGCAACAGGGCGGTCTGGCTGATGGAGAAGAAGTAGAATGGCTCGCCTGGCTCTCCCGGCGGTGTGGACAGCCGGATACAGGCGTTGTTCAACATCATTGGGTATTGGTCGCGGTCGAGAATGGCATAATAGATGGGCCAGATGCCATCCGACGCGGCGTAGACCGCAGCGCGATTGCCAAATGCCATAATATCCACCGCCTGTCGCGGCTCGAAAACGGGTATATTTGGATTGCCAGACCCATGCATCAGGATGGGCTTGTTGTCGGCCAGGTAGCAGAGGAATTGCCACCGGGCTATGGGCAGGGAATAGGATATCTCACCCGCTTCAGGAGCCGATGTAATCTCTGTCCACAGAGCCTCATAGGCTGCGACGGTCGCAGCATCTAACTGGAGCGGCGGCCGCGGGAGATAGTAAGCAGGCAGTTGCATAGGGGTCTCCTCGTATATATGGATTCGTTTATGTGGATTCGTTCAGTGCCAGCGCATGGACCCGCATCTGTTCCATCCCATTGCGCTCGGCAATGTGCGGGTCTGGCAGATACGTGAGACCGTTTACAGGCCCTGTTTTTCCGATGGCGGGATCGGTCAGACGCAGCACCTGGGCCACCCGGTCAATGGTGCAGCGCAGGGCCTGCCGTTCGCGTATGTTATAGACCGTCCCGTCCTCCTGGCGGCCCAGGAAGAGAAAACCGATGGTTTCACCCTCTTTCTCTTTGAGCGGCAACTGAATGGCGCTGTTTTCATCCTGCCACTCTGGAGTGGCAAAGACAAGCTGCAACACGCCGTGGCGACACAGATAGACCGCGCCACCCCTGGCCCCGTAGGCCAGAATCGCACTCTCCACCAGACGTCGGGAGATTTTGAGCGGATCGATCACATCGGCCACCTGTTGCACCTGGGCATCGAAGGCCAGCAATTGTTTCATCGGGTCCGGCTTCTCTTTGAACTGCTTGTCTACAAAGCTCTGCAGGCTGCTCTTCAACGGCGTGTAGGTCACCGTCAAAATGAATCCGGTTAGTACCACCGCGGCGTCGGACTTCTGACCGGTGACGCCCACAAACAATTTCTGTGAAAGAGTCATCACCACAGAATAGAGACCGGCCAAAAGAGTTGTCAGCGGCACATAGACAAGGGTGCGGTTGAGGAACAGATTGATGTCCCACAGCCGGTAGCGCAGGATGGAGGCCGCGATGGTGACGGGCACAAGCATCAGCGAGAGCGCTTCCACCAGAGTCGTCAGCAGATGGGGCAGGGTCCCCGCCATTTCCATGGCCGGGAACCAGATGGAACCGCTAAAGCCGACCACACAGATCACCAGCACCAGTTGCAGCAGGCCAATCGTCACCCAGCGGGATTGGAGCCGTTGGATAGGCGAGGAAGCGCGCCGGTAACGATATATCTGCAAACCCGCGCAGGCGACCAGCAGAAAGACAAAAATCAGCCCCAGGAGCAAAGCCCCCGGCGCGTCCATATCCCATTCCGGATTGACCAGCGCATAGTAGGGAATAATGATGACCGCCCACAGCCCGACAGGCCAGCGCGTCCAGCGGGGCACGAAGCGGCCATCGGGAAAGGTGCAGCAGACGACCAGAAAGAGGACATACCCGACGACGGACATCAGATCGACGAGGATTCGGCCCGCGGGGTGAAGCTCGCGCAGGGCCTCCATAAAATCGGTCATAAAAACGCCGACGAGCAGCAGTGTCAGAGAGACAAGCAGCGCGCCCCTATCCCGCGGGCGGGCCCAAAAGATGAGCGCGGCCACGCCCAGATAGATCAGCGCGATTGCCACCACCAGTGCGGTGTTGTAGGCCGCGTAGAAGTGGGCCGACAGCCCCAGGGCTTCCAGCGCGGCCACGCCCTGTGGCGTCAGCCGGTCTACACTGCACACTTCCTCCACGCAAACGGTTACCAGGCGGGTGTATCCGTTCCAGGAGCCGCTGATCAGTGCGTTGATCGCCAGCAGCGCCGACAGATACCAGAAGATCCGCAAGGCTGGTATCCAGCGCTGGCTGGGCGGGGAAACACTTTTCATCCTCTTTTCCCTCCTCTGCTGTCACCGGGACAGAGCCCTTTGCCCTGGGCCGAAGCAACTGCCCCAGGGCGTACCACTGCGCCGCTGGCTGTACAATAGCAGGCAAAGAGTTTGGCAAGCGTTTCACCGCCCGTTTGGTTTGTGTGGTGTCATAGGAACTGGCTGGAATTGGGATTAGACAATCGGAAGAAATGGGAGGACGTGAGGGAGGCAGTGGGTCTTCACCCTGCCCAGGGAGAGGGCCGTGCCCCGGTGAATGCACTGTTCGCGCAGGGCGTGGGGTGCGCCGCCGGCAGTCGCGCCAGATGATTGGGTGTTTGTCGAGGAGTTTGGTGGGGGTGGGGGTGGCGGGGAAGTACAGTGTAGTTGTGTGGAGTATCCCTTACTTCTACAATGCAATGGCCTATCTCACTGACGAAAGGCCATTGCGCATCAACCATATTGCTTGCTTGTCATTTGTCGATATCTAAACCATTTCTTAGGGCATATCTAACTTTTGGGTCACGTATTTCATAGATAACCCCACCACCTGCCGATTTTTCATTTGTTTTCCTAATCAATCCCATGTTTTCCATGGCAACCACATAGTTATTTGTTGAGCCACCGGTTTGTGCATAATTACTGAGTTTGTCTTTTGTGAATTTCACATCATCGAGCTTGAGCAAGTGCTTTATGTAAGAATAAATATCCATAGTGTTTGCTCTGGCGTTAGATTTTCGTGGATAGTACTCGTAATAATTAAAGTTAGTAACGAACTCCCGAATTCCATTTTCTATGGCTTGATAAGTAATTTTTTTCTCTGAGTCTGCTTCGAATTGTAACTTAATGCTCTTGTCCAATAGATGCCAAAGATCTCTTGGATTCTCATTACTCATGTCATATAAAGACAATATCTCTTGCGCACATTCGGGCTCAAATATATCTTCAATGCTACTAATTCTGTTTTGTGAATAGACTTTGATCCTTTTGTTTGCAGCCTCTTTTAAACTTTGGTGATCCCAGCTAAGAGGTTGCAAAATCAGTTTTTGTGTTCGTATATTTGACTTAACAAAATTAAACGGCGTAGTCCAAGCAAACAACATAATTTTAAAATTATCATTGATCATGACCTTATTATTCGATGCAATTCCTTCGATAAACTTAGAGATCAAATCAGCATCATTATTAAATCTTGGGTCCTCATCTATTTTATCTATGATAATAACGATATCATTGATATCAGATTTTAGTATTAGCTTACTAAGCTTGTTTAGATAAAAATAACCTTTTTCATCGACTGTAAAGCTTTCATCGACCTCAGATTCAATACGTCCGAAATATTCCGAATCACCTAAATCAATCTCAGGAAGAGATGAAAAGTGCTTTGTTAGTGCATCACTAGTTACTTTGGTTGCAGCTTTTAGACCGTAATTGAGAGCTACCCTAATAAAATTATAGAGTCCGATGGCGATTTTTTTGAATCGACTATTTTGTATATCCTTAATTTTTTCCGTCAACAAAGCCTTACTTGAAGCTCGCACAAACGTGTGCAAATACATTGACAAATCTACTCGCTCTTCTTTTGAATACGTCCAAAACTTATTAGGCGTTGAGCTCATCCTTGCAAAAAAGGCACCAGCGATAGCTTCTGTCAAAAATTTATACAGGTTTTCTGGATCAAATTGCTGTTCAAGATTGGAAAACTCATCTATTTTCACTAGCAAAATGTCATCTGTCTCCATGCTTCTACAGACATCCAAGTTAAGGGCAGTTTTTCCTGTCCCTCTCTCCCCGGTAATGATGACAGAGCTATTAGTTAACCCCTCCCTAATAATAGAATAGTTTTGTGGTTTTTTGTATATACTTTCACCTTTATCAGTCTCACCTTCTGAGTTGTAAATTGAAAAAGGATAGCTCTCAAAACCTAAAAATTTGTAGTATGCTTCAAAGTCCAATTGTGAGTTCCTATTATTATTGTTGGAAGTGGCCGACGCCCGAAGGGGGGAGATCGGTTACATTGCCATTTATTCTACGGTAAAGCTTACACTCCGTCAAACACACCCTCTCATCTGGACTAGAATTGATGACATGGTCAGCCGGAACATATGTGTCCTTCCCCCATTCCCCGCCACCTGACCAGCCCCAACGCCCCCCACGCGTGGGGCGAAGAATTCCCCTGCCGGGTCTATCCTAAATACGTAACAGACTGCGCGCCAGCGTGCGCGCGGACGGACAAGAGATGAACCGGATGTAAGCGGAGTGGCCCGCATACGGCGTCCGTATGCCCTATGCCCCATTCCGCACTCCGCATTCACAATTCCGCATTCCCTAAGGAGTCGAAGATGACCCGCCAAAAAGTAACCCTTGACGGCAACGAGGCAGCGGCCTACATTGCCTACAAGACCAACGAAGTCGTAGCCATCTACCCCATCACCCCCGCCTCGCCTATGGGCGAACTGGCCGACGCCTGGGCCGCGGTGGGTGATTACAACATCTGGGGCAGCAAACCCCTGGTGGTGGAGATGCAGTCGGAAGGAGGCGCGGCCGGTGCAGTCCACGGCGCGCTGCAGACCGGCTCCCTCACCACTACCTTCACGGCCAGCCAGGGCCTGCTGCTGATGATCCCCAATATGTACAAGATCGCCGGGGAACTGACCAGCACCGTCTTTCACATCGCGGCCCGCTCTCTGGCCGCGCAGGGACTCTCCATTTTCGGCGATCACAGCGATGTGATGGCGGCCCGCAGCACGGGCTGGGGGATGCTCTTTGCCAACTCCGTCCAGGAGTGCCAGGATTTCTCCCTGATTTCCCAGGCCGCCACCCTGAAGAGCCGGGTTCCCTTCCTGCACATCTTCGACGGCTTCCGCACCAGCCACGAGATCAACAAATACGAGCAACTGGACGACGACGATATCCGCGCCCTCATCGACGACGACGCGGTGCGTGCCCATCGCTCACGGGGACTCACCCCGGACCGCCCCTTCATTCGGGGCACGGCCCAGAATCCGGACGTCTACTTCCAGGCCCGCGAGACGGTCAACCCCTTCTACTCGGCCCTGCCCGGCATCGTCGAGGAAGTGATGGAGCAGTTTGAAGAACAGACCGGACGGCGCTATCGCCTCTTCGAATACGTGGGTGCGCCCGACGCCGAACGGGTGATGGTGATGATGGGTTCCGGCGCAGAGGCCGCGGAAGAGACGGTCAACTGGCTGGTGGCACAGGGCGAAAAGGTAGGGCTGATCAAAGTGCGCCTCTTCCGCCCCTTCTCGGTGGAACATCTGCTGGCTGCCCTGCCCGCGACCGTCCGTGCCATCGCCGTGCTGGATCGCACCAAAGAGCCGGGCAGCGCGGGCGAACCCCTCTACCAGGACATTGTGACCGCCCTGGCCGAAGGCTGGGAAGGACAAATGCCGAAGGTCTTTGGCGGACGCTACGGGCTTTCGTCGAAGGAATTTACGCCGGCGATGGTCAAGGCTGTGTTTGATGAGGCGGCCAAAGCCAAACCCAAGAATCACTTCACCATCGGCATCTTCGACGACGTATCCTACACCAGCCTGGACTTCGACCCGGACTTCGACATCGAGCCGGACAATGTAGTGCGGGCGGTCTTCTGGGGTCTCGGCTCCGACGGCACCGTCAGCGCCAACAAAAATTCCATCAAAATCATCGGCGAAGAGACCGAGAACTTTGCCCAGGGCTACTTCGTCTACGACTCCAAGAAGTCTGGGGCGCGCACAGTCTCCCACCTGCGCTTTGGGCCGAAACCGATTCAAAGCACCTATCTCATCCGCAAAGCCAACTTTGTGGCCGTCCATCAGTTCGGCTTCCTGCGCCGCTACGATGTGCTGGCCCAGGCCGAAGAGGGCGCGACGGTTCTGCTCAACGCCCCCTATCCGCCGGAAGAGGTCTGGGAGCAACTGCCCCGGATGGTGCAGGAGCAGATCATCCGCAAGAAGCTGAAACTCTACAACATCGACGCCTACGCCCTGGCCGCGGATCTGAACCTGGGCGTGCGCATCAACACAATTATGCAGGCCGGTTTCTTCGCTATCAGCGGCGTGCTGCCCCAGGACGAGGCCATCGAGCGCATCAAATACGCCATCCGCAAGAGCTATGGCAAGCGGGGCGAGTCGATTGTCCAGCGCAATTTCGAGGCTGTGGACGCGGCTGTGGCCCATCTGCATCTCATTCCTGTGCCCGACCTGGCCGAGAGCCGGATGGAAATGCTGCCCCCGGTCCCCGGCACTGCGCCCGCCTTTGTGCAGAATGTGACGGCCCAGATTATCGCGGGCAACGGCGATCTGCTGCCCGTCTCCGCCCTACCCAACGACGGAACCTGGCCCAGCGCCACCACCCAATGGGAGAAGCGCAACATCGCCCTGGAAGTGCCGGTCTGGGACCCGGATGTCTGCATCCAGTGTGGCAAGTGTGTGATGGTCTGCCCCCACGCGGTCATCCGCAGCAAAGTGGGCACACCCGAAGCCTTTGCCCACGCACCGGAAGGTTTCGAGACTGCCCCGGCCCGCTGGCGGGAGATGAGCGATCTGCAATACACTCTGCAAGTGGCTATGGAAGACTGCACCGGCTGCACCCTCTGCGTGGAGGTCTGCCCGGCCAAGAACAAATCTGCGGTGGGGCGCAAGGCCATCAATATGGAACCCCAGCCGCCTATTCTTGAAAAGGGTGTGCGGGATTGGGATTTCTTTATGAGCCTGCCGGACTTTGACCGCACGGGCGCGGTCTTTGGCAACGGCAACGGCCACGTCACAGTTGACACGCCGCCTGCCGACCACCCATCCATCAATTTCACGAATGTCAAGAACATTCAACTGCTCCAGCCTCTCTTCGAGTTTTCCGGGGCCTGTGCGGGCTGTGGCGAGACCCCCTATCTGAAGCTGATCAGCCAGCTCTACGGTGACCGCACGATTATCGCCAACGCCACCGGCTGTTCCAGCATCTACGGCGGCAACCTGCCCACCACTCCCTGGGCCACCAACGCGGACGGCCGCGGCCCGGCTTGGAGCAACAGTCTCTTTGAGGACAATGCGGAGTTTGGTCTGGGTATGCGGCTGACCCTGGAGAAGCAGCGGGGCTACGCCATCGAACTGGTGGAGCGGCTGCGCTCCTACATCGGCGACGACCTGTCCGGCGATCTCATCGCCGGGGTGACAGCCACCGACGAGATCGGTGTCCAGGCCCAGCGCTTGCGGGTGGAGGAGTTGAAGGGCACGCTCCACGGCCTGCTCTCCCTGACTCCTTCGCCGGCGGTTTCGGCGGCAGAATGGAAGCGCATCGAATTCGCAGCCAAAGACCTGCTCTCCCTGGCCGATGTGCTGGTGGACAAGATCGTCTGGATTATCGGCGGCGACGGCTGGGCCTACGACATCGGCTACGGCGGTCTGGACCACGTGCTGGCCAGCGGGCGCAACATCAACATTCTGGTGATGGACACGGAAGTCTACTCCAACACCGGCGGCCAATCCTCCAAAGCCACGCCTCTGGGCGCGGTGGCCAAATTCGCGGCAGGTGGCAAGCCCACCCCCAAGAAGGATTTGGGGATGATGGCCATGAGCTACGGCAATGTCTATGTGGCCGAGATTGCGATGGGCGCCAGCGACAGCCAGACGGTCAAGGCGATTGAGGAGGCGGTCTCCTACGACGGCCCGTCGATTATTGTGGCCTATGCCCACTGCATCGCCCACGGCATCGATATGGCCAAGGGGATGGAGCAGCAGAATCTGGCCACCCAATCCGGCTACTGGCCCCTCTACCGCTACGACCCCCGGCTGAAGGAAGCGGGCAAGAATCCCCTGCAACTGGACAGCCGAGCGCCGAAGATTCCGCTGCAAACCTACGCCTACAACGAGAATCGCTATCGGATGCTCGCCAAGAGCAACCCGGAAGTAGCCAAAGAACTTCTCGCCGACGCCCAGGAAGCGGTCAACGAACGCTGGCAGCGCTATGTGGAATTGGCAAAACCGAAAGTGGCAGCTACAGACAAGACGGCATAAACGGCTAAATACTGCGTACTGCGTACTGCGTGCTGCGTGATTCGTCGGGATGATCTCAACGAATCACGCAGTACGGAGCACGGAGCACGCTTCACGCAGGAGCAAACCCAATGGACCTCTCAACTACTTATCTCGGATTACAACTCTCCAACCCGATTGTGCCGTCGGCCTCGCCCCTCTCCCAGACGCTGGACGGCATCCGCCGGATGGAGGACGCGGGCGCGGGCGCGGTGGTGATGTATTCGCTCTTCGAAGAGCAGATCGAATACGAAAGCCACAATCTGGACCACTACCTGAGCTACGGCACAGAGAGCTACGGCGAAGCCCTCAGCTACTTCCCGGACCTGGACAACTACAATGTGGGGCCGGATGAATACCTGAATCTGATCGCCGCGGCCAAACGGGCCACGGACATTCCCATCATCGGCAGCCTCAACGGCGTCTCCACCGGCGGCTGGATCGACTACGCCACCAAAATTCAGGAAGCCGGGGCCGACGCTCTGGAACTGAATATGTACTACGTGGCCGCGGACCCGGACGTGACCGGCGCTGAGGTCAACGAAATGTATCTGGACGTGCTGCGGGAGGTGCGCAAGCACATTACGATTCCTCTGGCTGTGAAGATCGGGCCATATTTTGCCTCCATCGCCAATATGTCCAAGCGCTTTGCCGAAGAAGGGGCCAACGGTCTCGTCTTCTTCAACCGCTTCTACCAGCCCGACTACGACCTGGAACGGCTGGAAGTTGTCCCCCATCTGGTGTTGAGCACCCAATTCGCCATGCGTCTGCCCATGCGCTGGGTCGCCATCCTCTACGGCCGCGTGCCCGTGGACTTCGCCATTACCAGCGGCGTGCATACCCACGAGGATGTGTTGAAGGGGCTGATGGCTGGCGCGAAAGTCACAATGCTGGCTGGCGAACTGCTGCGCAACGGTGTGGGGCGCATCGGGGAGATCAAAGCCGAGATGACCCGCTGGATGGAAGAGCGGGAGTACGTTTCGGTAGAGCAGATGCAGGGCAGTATGAGCCAGATCAATGTGGCCGACCCGGCCACCTTCGAGCGGGCCAACTATATGAAAGTGCTGCAATCCTGGCGCAACGACCCGACGGGTGTGTTGCTGTAGGAATAGAACGCGGATGACGCGGATTGGGCGGATGTCAGCGGATTTTGTTTGAGTCGAACCGTAAGGCCAGTGAGTGCTGATTGAGTAGCCCGGATTCTTCGGAGGGCGTATCGAAATCAAGCGAACGGGTAGACGAATATTGGGATTAACCCGCTGAGTTTCGATACGGCTGGAAACAGCCCCAGCCTACTCAACCGGCGCTAGTCCTCTGTGAATCCGTGCAAATCCGTGTCCTTTGTTTCAGGAGGTAATTCGATGACTTCTCAAGTGGCTCGACACCGAATGGAAGTGCGGGATTGGATGACGGCCGACCCGGTATCGGTTGCGCCGGATGCTCTGTTGGCCGAAGCGTATAAGCTGATGGAAGAGAACGAAGTGCGCCGCTTGCCGGTGGTCAACAAAAGCCGGGAACTGGTGGGCATCCTCACCCGCAGCGATCTGCTCCAACACGTCCCCTTCTTCCCAGACGAGGATGAACTGGAAGATGAACTGCCCTACATCAATATGACTGTGGAAGAGGCAATGAGCTACGATCCCATCTCCATCGAATCGACGGATACAGTGCAGGACGCCGCCGAGTTGATGCTGGAATCGAAGGTCAGCGGTCTGCCCGTGCGCGCTGGCAACCGGCTGGTAGGGATCATCACCGAATCGGATATTTTTCGGTTGGTCGTGGCGGAGTGGGGAGAAGATGAAGGGGTGACAGGGTGAAAAGGTGATGTCTCACCGGCTACTGATAGAGTTTGACCGGGTACTCTCGAAAGATGCTATCTGCTGTTAGTATGACCGGGTCCTCAGTGATTGCCTGGGCAATGAGTAGACGGTCAAATGGATCGCGGTGATGGAGTGGCAGATTTCCAATCTCCCAGACGTGGCTCTCTGTCACTGGCAGCACCTGCATCATTCCTTCGCGTTGGGCGTAGGTTACAAATTGTCTGGCAGGTAGTGGCAGATGGAGCTTGCCAATCTGTTCTTTGATCGTCATTTCCCACATTGTCACAACACTGACGAATAGCGCGTGTGCTGGGTCGGCCAGTAATTCGGCGGTCGCGGGTGTAAGTTGCCTTGATTGGCTGTAGGCCCAGATGAGTATCTGCGTATCCAGGAGCAGTCTCATTATTCGATACTCATTCCGTATTCGTCTGTTAGGGATCCCCAATAGATTTCTTCATCAGGCAAGGGATCATTGAAGTCGTCGGAAATTTCGACCAGTCCATCAAAGATTCCCAATCGGCGGGGTGCGCCTGGTTGGGGTTTCTCGGCCAGCAACGCCAGTGTACGTTCCCGCGCTGCGCTCTGTTCGTCGCTCATTTGGCTCGTATCCAACGCCTGTATAGCCCGGATAGTCTGCTCGGTAGTCGCTTCTACTGATGCCTGCCCGCCATTTGCATCCCACTTCGTCCCATTGGAAGGCAGCACAATTACTTCCGCATATTCAGATGGGAAATCGGATAAGTCCAGTACGATTTTGTTGTCTGAAATCCGCACCACTTGACGAACAGCGTACATCTTTTACCCCCTATCGACTACGCCTGTCACAGACAGACAACCGACATTATATCACACTCCGGTTTCCAAATTCGGCGATAGAAGGTCGACTTTTTCCGAAAAGTCGACCTTCTATTTTTATTGCGCATCCCCCAAAATGATTTCGTATAGCCTGTTCTGTTCCTCGGCTGCGGCGGCATAGCGGTCGCTGGTGGCTGCCTGGGGCTGAGCCGTCTCCACCACATCCGGCAGGGCAATGTTGTCGGCCAGCCCTAACGCCTGAAATGCCAGAATCGCCGCGCCCCGGCTGGTCACTTCATCGATATTCGTCAAGTGTACCGGGCGTCCCAGCGCGTCTGCCAGAATCTGCCGCCACAGAGGATTCTCCTGCAGGCCGCCACCGCCCGCCATCACCGGACTCTTCGCGGGGATGTGGGGGGCCAGCCGCTGGTTGATCAGCCGGAAACGCAGGGCCACGGCTTCCAGCACAGCCCGCACAATGTGGGCAGGCGTCGTGTTGGCGGTAATGCCGCTGATGGTCATCTGGGCGTCGTTGGCCCAGCCGGGGCTGCGCTCGCTGCGCAAAAAGGGCAGAATCGTCAGCCCGTGGTTGTTGGCTTCGATGGCCGCGGCTTCGGCCAACAGGGCGGAAGGATTCGCATAGCGAAGAGTGTCCAGCAGCCAGTGGAAGAGGGAGCCGCCGTCGGTGAGGGAGCCGCCCACCAGCCAGCGGCGACTGTCCACCGGATAGGCCCAGAGACCCGCAGGCACAGGCGGCAGTGATTCTCCTTCTGCCTGGTGGATCACCGCCCGCAGCGCGCCACTGGTCCCAATCGTCAGTGCCAGCCGGGAGGCATCCACGCCACCGCTGCCGATGTTGGCCGCGGCGCCGTCGCCCACCGCCAGACAGAAATGGGCATCGCTCAGTTCAGGCCAGCGTCGCCGGTATTCGGCGGAAAGTCCGGTCGGCCCATTCGCATAGTCAACCACGAGGGGCAATTGGGCGCGCTCAATCGGCAGAAGGGCCAGGAGATCTTCGTTCCAATCCAGGCGGCTGCGATCGAGCAGGCCTGTCCAGCCAGCCTCGGAGGAACTGACAGGGGCGAAGGGCTGACCCCGCCAGCAGGCCAGCAGATGGGCCGAAGCCGTCTGGAAGTGGGCGACCCCGGCCAGCCGTTCCGGTTCCTCGGCGGCCAGGCGCAGGAGTTGAGCCGGGGCATAGGCCACGTGGATCGGTGTGCCCGTATGCTGGTGGATCTCTTCCAGGCGACCGGCTCCGGCCAATTCGGCCCGCAATTTGTCCGCGTAGGCGCCACTGGTGGCGTCGGCGTAGGTGTAGACCGGCGTGACGGGCACACCTGTCTTATCCACTCCCAGCCAACTCATGGCAAAGCCAGTCCACCCCACAACGGCGATGGGGCCGATGCCTGCCGCGCTCTCCCGATAGCGGGTCAGACATTCGTCGATCACCTCTTCGGTGCGGGCGCGCAGCACATCCACCCGGGCTGTGCCATCCTCTTCAAAGGCAAAGGGGCGGCGGGCGGCTGTGCCCGGCAGGACCGCGGCATTGGGCCGGTAAACTGCACAGCGCACGGAGGATGTGCCGATGTCGAGTACGAGGGCGAGGGGTTGTTGGGTATGTGGCATAGTTGGGTATTGGTGACTGGATATTGGATATTGTGTGCGACAGCAATTGGGTTGTTTGTATACACGGATGGAAAAGAACACGGATAGTATTGGGTTTTTTATCCGTGTTCTTTTTCATCCGTGTATACAAAACTCTTAGCGGATGGGTGAGCGATCCGACGACCAGATGGCATAGGGAGCCATTGTCATGCGGGCCAGGGCCAGCAGCACCTGGTCGTAGTTGACCCGCCAGCCCGCGAAATCCTGCCAGGCCAGGTCCCGATCCGCTTTGACAGGCACGCCAGCCGCGGCCAGCCTGTCATATGCCTCGTCAAACTCTACCCGGCTGATGCTGATCGGGTCCGCCGGAAAGGTAGCGTCCTTATTGTATTCCACCCGGAAGAAGTCGGCAATCCGGCGCAGGGCGATGAAACCGGCTCGGATGCAAAGATTGACCCGGGGATTGGGCGGCACGTCCAGGAGAGAGGCGCTGAGACTGGCCGCGTCGAGCACCGTCCCCGCCGCGGTGATCCAGGAATGATCGGATTGGGGCGAGCGAAAGAAGACCAGCGCGGCCAGGGATGTGTGGCTCTCCTCCAATTCGGAAAACCAGATTTCCCAGTCGATCCAAACTTCGTCCATCAAGTCCTGCCGTTTGAGGTCCCGCAACCGATTGAAGCGCAGCAGCATCTCGACCGCAGAGGGTGGCTCCCCGGCGCGCACGGCCAGCCGGGTCACCGCGTTTTCCCGGCGGGAGAAGGCGGTGTACATTGTGGGCAGATAGGCGATGAGCAGGGCCACCAGAATCAGGCCGGTCGTTGCCTCTTCAAAGGCGACAAGGGTATGCAGGAAAGTTGTGCCCTGGGCGAAGCCGAGGGTGAGTAGAGATGAGCCGCTCAGAATGAAGGCCTGTTCCAAGCTGCTAACGCCCAATCCATAGAAGATAAAGGCGTGGCCGATGTCGATGAGCATCAGCCAGGTGGGGAGTAGGGAGAGCAGGGCCACCGGCGCATAGTAGGCCATTAGCTGATCCCGCGCTTCGTAGGTCGATAGACGGCTCACCCGCAGGTTGAAGATCCAACGGATGGAACGAAAGACCGCATTCGTCACGCCATCGGACGCGCTGCGGGGCAGCACGAAAGTGCGCACCGCCGATTTCACGGCCAGCGCGCTGATATATGTGCCGAGAATTGTGGAGAGAATGCGCAGAATAATCACAGACGGACTTCTTGTCGCGCGTACAAATCCCCCGACCGTTCGTTAACCCCCATCTCACCCAATCGCGCCGCCATCTCAACCCCACCCAGCCACACATCCGACGCCAGCCGCTGCTCTTCGCCCACAGACCAGTTGTAGCGATAGTCGCCCAGGGCTTGCAGGCGGTCGATGCAGGCAAGGGCCATCTCGCGGGTGGCCGGGATATACTCGAAGGAGAGCAGGGGCAAGGGCACAGATAGCCCTTCCAGCACGGCCAACTCGGAGCCTTCCACATCGATTTTGCAGAAGTCGGGCGTGCCGTGGCGGGCGATGAGCGCGTCCAGTGTCGTGACCGGCACAGTCACTGTCTCCTCCCAGCGCACGTCGGCGAAGGAGTCGGCCTGCTGCACCGCATCCATCCAGCCCGCGGAGATCGTCGTCACTGTCGGCGTGCGTCGGGAGATGTGGAGTGTCGCCTCCCCGACCTGCGCACCGATGGCCTCCCGCACCAGCACCACCTGTTCGTCCCGTCCGTAGAAGCGTTCGAGAAAATCAGCGAAGAGGGGCTGGGGTTCCACGGCTACACAACGCGCCCCCAACTGACGCAGCACCCGCAGCCGGTTGCCCACGTGCGCGCCGATGTCGAAGACCAGCCCACCGGGCTGCACAAATTGTCGGTAGAAAGCCCGGTCTTTGGCCGCGCGGCCGGGCAGTCCGTAGTAGATGGCGAGAGAGCGGAGCAGTCCCCAGCCGCGGGCAAGCCGGGCCAGCATCAGGCTGGCTCCGGTATGGGCCGTTGTTGAATCAAGCGGGAAACCCACGGCACGTAAGGAAAGGTGAAATTGTGTTCCTGTTGGATGGCGGCGGCCTGCTGGGTGAGGGCAAAGGCGGAGATGGGCGGGCGCTCGGTGGCAAAGACCACCTGTGTGGAGCCGTGGCCCCGGCAGGTGTAGACTGTCGGGAAGCTGGCTCCAATGGTCTCCAGCCGCTGGGCGAAGTCCGGCCCCTTTGCGCCCAGATTCATTGTGAGCAGCCCACCGGGACGCAGGCGGCTGTAGCAGAGGCGGAAGAAATCGTCGGTGACCAGATGTTCCGGTGTCTCCCCGTTGTCGAAAAAGAGGTCGAGAAAGAGAATATCGTAACTTTTGGGGCGGGCTGCCTTCAGCGCTTCCAGGGCATCGCCGGTGGTCAGGGACATTCGCTCGTCCGGGGCAAAGCCGAAGCAACCGATGGCCGCGGCCACCACCGGCGGGGACAGCTCCACACAGTCGATGCGGCTCTGCCAGAGGTAGTGATGCAGCACATTGGCCAGCCCACCCCCGCCCAGCCCGGTCACAAAAATCTGTTTCGGGTCGGGATGCCAGATGAGGGCCAGCATCATCGCCTGGGTGTAGCTCATCGGCAGAGTCAGGGGCGCGCTCAAGTACAGGATGCTCTGTACCCAGTCCGTGTCGTCTGCCTTCTGATCGATGAGCCAGAGACGCAGGCTATTCTCTTCCTTCGTCACTGCCACAAAATGGCCGTTCCACTCCTGTGTAAAGAGGGTGTCGTCTTCTGCTTTCAGGGCAAAATCCAACCGGGCTGCCAGGGCTGCTCGGTTGGATTCTTGCCATGCGAGTCTTTCGGGGTCTTGACTGTTCACAGGCACTTCCAGAGTCAGATTAGTGAGCGCTGATTGAGTAGCCGCCAGAATCCTTTGGATTCTGCGTCTTCGAGGCGTATCGAAATCAAGCGAACGGGTGAGCCACCGATACGATTCTACCCGCTTGGTTTCGATACGGCTGGAAAAAGCACCAGCCTACTCAACCGGCGCTAGTGATTCTTCGCATTCCCACTTCCGCATTCCTACAGTTCCATCATCCACTCAAAGATGCGGTCTTGGAAGTCGGGCAGATTTTCGTGGCCGAAATCGGGATAGTGGACCGCGGTTTTGGGCGATGTGATTTTGTTGAAGGCCGCGTATTGGCTGGACGGCGGGCAAATCTGGTCCATTTCGCCCACACCCATCATCACCTCGGCCCGGATACGGGGGGCCAGGAATTGGATGTCCACATAGCCCAGCCGGGTGAAGACCTCCTCCTCCCGCTCGTGCCGGGGGTCAAACTTGCGGAACCACTCCCGCAGCTCTGCGTAGGCGTCTTTGTCCATATCGATCTCCCAGACCCGTTTGTAGTCGGAGAGGAAAGGGTAGATGGGCGCGGCCCGTTTGACACGGGGTTCCAGGGAGACACAGGCCAGTGTTAGTGCGCCGCCCTGGCTGCCGCCGGTCGCGCCCACCCGGGTCTCGTCCACATCGGGCATCTCCATCACAATCTGGGCCATGCGCGCACAGTCCAGGAAAATGTGGCGGAAGAGCAGGTCCTCCGGTGCGCCGTCCAGCCCGCGCACAATGTGACCGCGCAGGGTCCAGCCCGGCACGCCCCCCACATCCTCGGAAAGTCCACCCTGACCCCGGCAGTCCAGCGCGGCCACTGTGTAGCCCGCGGCGACATAGCCCAGCTTGCTCTGCCAGTCGCCGCTGTCCCCGGAATAGCCGTGGAACATCAGAATCGCCGGATGGGGTTCGGGCGCGTTCTTGGGGCGCAGGAGTTTGGCGTGGACCCGCGCGCCGCCTGTGCCGGTGAAATACATGTGGAAGCAGTCGGCATAGGGAGACTGGAATTTGGCCGGGATCAACTCCACCGCGGGCGCGATGCTGGCCAGTTCATCCAGTGATTTGTCCCAATACTCGTCAAAATCCGCGGGCCGGGGGTTGCGTCCTTCATAGGTTCGCAGACGATCCACAGGCATATCAAACAGTAAAGGCATGGGAAGATTCCTTTGTGAGAGAAGAGTGGCAAGAAGATGGTGTGAGGTTAAAAACGCTCAACTATTTTACCCTACCTTTTTCCGTTGGAAAAGTGGTGCATTAGCTCACCGCTCCACTTGACCTCCCGCGCCCTTTCCGCTACAGTCAAGATACGGAAACCGGTGCGACCTACCCCAGCATCACAACATCCTACAATCCCACCATTTTACACGGAGCAAACCGAATGACAACCCAAATCGATCCCACCTTCTGGTCTGCTATGCCCTGGCGCAATATCGGCCCCGCCCGCGGCGGACGGGTCATCGCTGTGGCCGGCGACCCCAACGACATCGCCACCTTCTACTTCGGCGCGGTGGCCGGCGGCGTCTGGAAGACCACCGACGCTGGCGTCACCTGGCGCAACGTCTCCGACGGTTTCTTCAAGACCGCCTCGGTCAGCGATCTCTGCGTCTCCCCCTCTGACCCGAATGTCATCTACGCCGGGATGGGCGAGTCCACCATCCGCACGGACGTCACCCACGGCGATGGCGTCTACAAATCTACCGACGCGGGGAACACCTGGCAGCACTGCGGCCTGGCCGACACCCGCCACATCGGCAAAGTGCGGGTACACCCCCGCAACCCGGACCGGGTTTTCGTGGCCGCGCTGGGCCATGCCTTTGGCCCCAACGAGGAGCGGGGCGTCTTTCGCTCGCTGGATGGCGGCAAAAGCTGGGAGAAGATTTTGTACGTCAGTGAGAAGGCGGGCGCGGTGGATTTGAGCATCGACCCCCAGAACCCGGAGATCCTCTACGCCAGTTTCTGGGAGACCCATCGCCACTTCTGGGAGCTGAGCAGCGGCGGCCCTGGCAGCGGCCTCTGGAAATCCATCGACGGCGGCGACACTTGGACAGACATCAGCCGGGCCAAAGGGTTGCCCAAAGAAGGATTGCTGGGCAAAATCGGTGTGAGTGCATCGCCTGCCCAGGCGGGCCGGGTCTGGGCGCTGGTGGAGAGCCAGAATGACCCCGGCCTCTACCGCTCCGACGACTTCGGGGGAAGCTGGCAACTGGTCAGCGACAACCCGGACCTGCGCCAGCGTCCCTGGTATTATATGCACGTCTTCGCCGACCCCCAGGACAGCGAAAGCGTCTACGTCCTCAATCTGAACCTTTGGAAGAGCGTGGACGGGGGCAAAAACTTCACAGAAATCGCCACGGCCCACGGCGACAACCACGGCCTTTGGATCGACCCGAAAAACAACCGGCGGATGATCGAAGGCCACGACGGCGGCGCGGGGGTCAGTTTCAACGGCGGCGAGAGCTTCAGCAGCGTCTATAACCAGCTCACTGCCCAGTTCTACCGGATGGATGTGGACGACGCCTTCCCCTTCCGGGTCTACGGGACCCAGCAGGACAACTCCAGCGTGCGGGTCCCCACCGACACCTCCGACGGCGGCATCGGCTGGCGGGATTGTCAGATCACCGGCACAGGCGAGAGCGGCTTCATCGCCGTGGACCCGAAGGACAGCGATATTGTCTACGTCGGCGCGATTGGCTCGTCGCCGGGTGGCCAGGGCAGTTTGCAGCGGGCGGATTTGCGCAGCGGCCAGATTCGGCTGGTCAACGTCTGGCCCGAAGCCACCGGCGGCGACATCGCGCCCAAAGATATGCGCTATCGCTTCCCCTGGACCTTCCCCCTCGTTTTCTCTCCCCACGACCCGAATGTGCTCTACGCCTGCGGCAATCACGTCTGGCGCAGCAGCGACGACGGCCAGAATTGGGAGCAGATCAGCCCGGACCTGACCCGCAACGATCCCTCCAAACAGGGCGCATCTGGAGGCCAAATCACCTGGGACACCAGCGGCGCGGAGACCTACTGCACCCTGGCCTGCTTCCGGGAATCCGCTCACGAAGCGGGCGTCTTCTGGGCCAGCAGCGACGACGGGCTGGTTCACCTCAGCCGGGACGGGGGCAAAAGCTGGGATAATGTCACCCCCGCTGGGCTGCCAGAGTGGATTTACTGGCAGACAATCGAACCCTCCCCCCACGACCCGGCCACGGCCTATCTGGCCGGGACCCGCTACAAGCTGGACGACAATACGCCCTATCTCTTCAAGACCAGCGACTACGGCCAAAGCTGGACGGCCATCAGCGACGGCATCCCCGCCGACGATTTCACCCGTGTCATCCGCTGCGACCCGACAACGCCTGGCCTGCTCTTTGCCGGCACAGAGACCGGCCTGTACATCTCTCAGGACGACGGCGCAAGCTGGCAGCGCTGGGAGACCGGTCTGCCCGTCGTGCCCTTCTACGATCTGCGGGTGAAGGGGGGCGCGCTGGTCGCCGCCACCCACGGGCGCTCGTTTTGGGTGCTGGACGATCTGACGCCGCTGCGAGGCAGTGATCAGTCAGCAGTTCGGCTTTTCCGCCCGTTGGACGCGGTGCGTGTCCTGCCCGATCTTTTCGCGGACTGGCTGCCCGGTGAAGGAAAGGTCTACTCGATGGCGTCTAACGCCACGTATATCGCCAAGACCGACGAGGAGACCGGTGTGCAGGTGCGCACTTATCTGGACAGCGGCCAGGGCGCGCCGCGGGGGGCGATTGTGCATTACACCCTTCCGGAAGGGGCAACGCCCAAACTGGAGATTCTCGACACCTCCGGCCAGGTCATCCGCACATTCGGCCCCAAGCCCGCGGGCTGGGACAAACTCGACGACACTGAAAAGGCGATGCAGCCGGGGCCGTGGATTCCCGTGCGGGCAGGTCTCAACCGCTTCGTTTGGGACCTGCGGGAGGAGGGTGCTACCCGCATCAAAGGCAACAAAACGGGCGGTACAGCAGCCAAAGGGCCGTTCGTTCTCCCTGGCGAGTATACTGCGCGGCTGACCGTTGGCGAGGAGGCATTCAGCCAGCCTTTGCGTGTAGTGAAAGACCCCCGGGTCCCAGTCAGCGATGAAGCCCTGCGCGAGCAGTACGACGCACTGGTGGCCGTGCGCGGCCAGTTGAACACCCTCTACGAAAATGTGGAAAACCTGCGCCGGGTGCAGTCCCAGGTGACGGGCTGGAAGGAGCGGCTGGCGGGCAACGAATCCGCAGTCGCAGCCGCAGACGATCTGCTGGCGAAGCTGGCAGTGGTGGAGGATGCGCTGATTCTGCCCGGCGAGCAGAAGAATGTCTACGGCCTGCTGGTTCGCCCGCGGCTGAACGCCAAACTGGCGACAGTCATCTCCAACATCAACAGCGCGGATGGCCGTCCCACCGCCTCCGCCGCTGCGCTGGTCGCCGAGTACAGCGACGCCATCAACCAGCAACTGGGCGAGCTGCACCAGATTCTCAGCGAGGACGTGGGCGAGTTCAACGAACTGGTGCGGGGCGCGGATCTGCCCGCGGTGGCCTAATAATCGTATTGTAACGCAAGCTGTCAGCTTGCGCTCTTGGAAAGCTGACAGCTTGCGTTACAGAGAAAGGAGTATATCTGAGATGGGAAATATCGAGCGACGTTTTCAACGAATGAGTTTGGAGGAAATCCAGAGCCAGCCGCCGGGCAAGTGGTCGAGCGCTGATCTGCTGGATGTACTGGGCGAACTATCTGACGCAGAACGCAACGAGGAGACCTGGGCACGGGAGAGAGCCGTGCGTTGGCTGATTCTGCACGACCCGTATGCATCGGATATGGTGGAGTATGACACCCTCTATTTGGAACAGGCCCTGGGGCTGGCGGCGAGGGATATCGATGCTGCGCTTGCTACTGCCTATGCCGGGCTGGTCTATAATCTGCAACGGAATGAGCAGTTCAATGCCAAAGGCTGGCCGGTCGAGATTGCAGAGTTTTGGACAACCTATGCCGATACTTCGGTAGGCATTGCCCAATTCGCCCGCATTTTGCGCGGGGAGCCGACAACTCCCCACTATTACTACCGGCTGGTCTACAGCTTGCAGGATGCTGAACTCTACGCACTGGCCCAGGAAGCCCTGGAGACGATTCTGGCCGCTCTGCCAGCGGAAGCCAACGAGGGGGATGTCCAACGCCTACAAATGCAGCAGGCCGAGGCGGAAGAGTCAGGCTGGGCAGAACACGCGGACGATTTGAGCGCCATCGATCCCCAAGCACTGGCCGATCTGCGCGCCGCCTTTGCCCTGACCCGAGCCGGGCAGGCAGACGAAACCGAGTATCTGCCGCCTATTCGCAGTCTGCTGGATCTGCCGGACCCAGCAGTGGACGAAACCTATCGGGAAGTCCTGGCCCAGGGGCCGGTGTTGATTCCCGAACTGCTCACTCTGGCCTGGGATGACACTCTCTACGATACCCCCGCAACCGGACACGCGCTGGAACTGCTGCGCCGTCTACGCCAGGCCCAGCCCGCCCACTTCGTCGAGATCGACCACTGGCTGGACCAGGCCAAAGGCGACTGGCAGGATCTGCTCTACAATGACTTCGGGTTGGTGGGTGGCTACACGCCAGCAGGGTTGCGCGATTGGGCAACGAACGCTGGATGCGATTGGGCGCTCCGATCCGGTGCGACCGACGCATTGGTTGAGCGGGCCAAAAGACACCCGGAAGAACGGGCCGAAGTCGTGGCCTTTCTGACCGAACTGCTCGACCGGCCCGGTGCCGATGCGACTGTGGAAGAGGAGACCTTCACCGCCACCGTCATCGGGGACCTGTGCGATCTGGGCGCGACTGAAGTCTATCCGGCCATCGAAGCGGCTTTCCAGGCAGATCGGGTCGATCTGATGATGCTCGATCTGGATTACGTACAGGGCGAATTGGGATTAGAGCGCACAACGCCGCCCCCGCGGGAGGATGGCGTTATCCTGAATCTAACCTGCAAACGCTGTGGCCGTGCCCGGCCCCACTTTGTCCAGCACGTGACCCAGGACATCGGAACCCAGCGCCGCAAGGCCGAGGGCCAACCCGTCCGCTACGATTCGTATGTGATGGACCGGGAGATTATCTGTCCCAAGTGTGGGGCCAAGGATAGCTATGAATTGCGAGGACTTGATGCCCTGCGGCTGATGCTCCCCCTGCATGGGGAGGATAGCTATATGGGGCTGGTGAAAGGTGAGAGAGATCGTCCGCTCTTTGGGCCAGGTCGCTTTCTCAGCCGCTTCCACTCGACAGTCTTCGACCGTTCTATGCACCCCCTGGAAGGACTGGCCGAATACCGGCGGCGTATTCAGCGGGACCCGAAGAATGCAGATTTGCGGGTGCGGATGAGTCTGCTCCTGCGCACGCTGCACCGTTTTGAGGAATCCCTGGAGGCCGTGCGCGGGGCCTACGACATCCGACCGACCGACCCGGAGGTGCTGATGTTCCGCGCCTTTGCCGAGCACGACTTCGGCGACAGGGCCATCGCCGAGAAACTGTACAACGAGGCCCTGCCCATCCTGCAACGATTGATGCACAGTTCGGAGCAGATGGCCGATTTGGCCGGAATGGCCGCGGATAGTCTGGTCTCATTAGAGGAAGGCGGGCCAAGCGCCTGGCAAACCATGCGCGAGGAGGATCTGTCATCGATTGCATCTGCATCTGCGCCGGTTGAACGGGAAAAGAAAGGGAAAAAGATCAAAAAGAAGCAGCGCAGATAGGGGTTGTTGAGCAGCTCAGATGTTGGGATCGCGTTCGCCGCCCGGCCTAAAGAGGCCGGGCTATCGAGCTACGCCCGCTAAACGGGGCTTTCAGGCTGTGGCAGCTATCCTGTGGCGCAAGATGTCAGCTTGCGATAGAATGTCGCGAAAGTGGGAATGGCTGTCTGCGAGCTTCCCGGAAGCGGCCAAGCGAATGAGGGCATAGCTGATTGGTCTGGCCGCTTCCGGGAAGGCGAGTTGCCGCAATAAGGAGCAGTTGCGTATGTCAGATGGGGAACGTATCGGCAATGTCAATGTAACCGGCGGAGATTTTGTGGGCCGGGACAAAGTGACGAATATCTACCCACCCGGCTCAGCCCCGGCAGAACTGACGCCGGAGCAACTGGACGCGGCCGAAAAACGCTACCGGGCGCAGGTGATCGAACGCTATAAGAGCCTGTTTAAATATTACTGGCTCTTACGGCTTCCCCCACCTGACTTTCCAGGAATACCTGACCGCCCGCCACATTGCTGCCCAGCCCGACCCGGACTATATCGATTTGGTGATGGTCGATCTGCACAAGGCCTGGTGGCGGGAGGTGCATCTGCTGGTGATTGGGCAACTTGCATATTGCGATAAAAGTGGTGGCGTTTCAAAACTCTTCCTCAACATTCTGAGTCTTCGTCAACCGCCTTCTTTACTATGTACATTACCTGTCAGAGGATGGACTGACTATCATCTACGTCATCACTATTCAAGGTATCCTTTTGCTGTCTTCTTAATGTATATACACATTCTGATAATATGGCTTCCGGAATTCCTACTTGCGGAGATCATAAATTACCTTGCACAGGCCGCCCATTGGCAATATATGGATCAATTGATTTGGCTAATAGACCGAGAATTGTACCTTATAGCGACAAGTTGCATGGAAAATAGAGATTTGCATAATAGTTCTCGAGTTAGGCGTATTATATCGGCGAATGTAAATGCGAAACTTCTGCATATCGTTCGTGATCCTGGGTTGTATGGGATTCAGTTGCTAGGCGTTCAATATAACAATTTTCTTACGGAAGTTGAGAGAATTCAGCCCTTTTTATCTCTAATCACGTCAAAAATGGTGGAAGCAGTCGTCGATAAAATCCCCATTAGCATATGGACTGGAATGAGCGAAGCCGCTGTGGCTGTCGTTGGTGCAAGCGGGATTCCAACACCGAAAGTGGTATCGATTCTATCGAAGAACATGAACAATGGACACTGGCCGTTCCAACTGAACGTAGCAATAAGCCTAGTTCAACTACAGCAGGCTTCGCTACAGACTACGATCGCGCTAGTACAAGGTCTGCGAAGTAGTGCAGTCGGAATTGAGGAATATGCGGTCTTGAGCTTAAGACAATTGAAGCAGAGGTGGCCACACTTCGCTGATGACTTACTCCTAATGCTGCACCATACAGATTCCGAAGTTAGACTGTTCGCGGTTATGAGTTTGGGCCTATTAGGGAAGACCTCTTCTGAAGTGGAGGCCAGTTTAGCTGCCGCGCTGAGTGATAATAATCCCAGCGTTTGCTTTGAGGCTGTGTCTAGTCTGGAAAAGCTCGGCTATATGTCAAGAAATCCAGAGAAGATACTCGTGCAGGCTATGAATGCGTCTAGTCAACAGAAATACAGTTTGGCTTTTGTTTTGGCAAAACTTGGACAGAGGTTAAGGGTCCATGAAAACCTACTAATTGACCTTTTAATAACAGACCCTTCATTCATTAGGCAAGACATAGTAAGGGCATTGAGAGGCTTAACATCCATATCTCCTGAAGGAGCTAATGTTTTAGAAAGATACCTGAGTGACGATGATCCTTCGGTGAAGTTGGTTGCAGCAGTTACTCTTGCTAAACTGGGCCTTGCATCTGACGATGCAATATTGATATTGATAGATTTCCTTAGTGATTCCGAGTGGTACAGAAGGCGAGAGGCGGCGTATGGCCTAGGGAAATGTGGTCAGGCATCAAGGTGGATTATACCGGCTTTGCTAGGAGCGTTACACGATTCTGATTTGCACGTGCGGTCAGCAGCAGCGAAGAGTCTGGGAGAGTCACGACAGGCAACGGAAGAAGTGGTGTCAGCGCTGGTAGGTGCGTTGGGCGATTCTGATTATTATGTGCGGGAAGCAGCGGCTGGCAGTCTGGTTCAGTTATGGCAAGCATCGTCTGAGGTGATACTTGTGCTGTTGAGAGCGTTGGGCGATTCTTCCTGGCTAGTGCGGCAGGCGGCAGCGGGCAGTCTGGGCCAGTTGGGGCAGGCATCGGTGGAGGTGATGCCGCAGATAGCGACGGCGCTGGTGGCGGCGTTGGGCGATTCTTCCTGGCTAGTGCGGCAGGCAGCAGCGGGCAGTCTGGGCCAACTAGGGAATGCGTCGGAGCAGGTTGTATCGGCGCTGGTGGGAGTGTTGTCTGATTCTGAGTGGCGAGTGCGACAAGAGGCGGCCAGCAGTCTGGGCCAACTGGAGATCGAAGACGAAGCTCAACTCCGCACCGTCCTCATCGCCCTCAACCGCCGCCTGCACGACCGGGACGATGACGTGCGCCGGGCCGCCTTGACCGCCATCCGCCGTCTGCTGGACGGGCGGCAAATCCCCGGCTATCGCTGGGTTCCCATTCGGGAACAGCAACGCCGGGCGCGGCTACGCAAGCGCATCGGTTGGGCGGTCTTAGGTTTGGGGTTGGTGGTGTTGCCCCTGTGCAGCGACGGGGTCGTCAATGGACAATTGGACTTTGCCGCTGGGTGGGTGCGGGTTGTGGGTGGGCTGGCCGGGTTGGCGTCCCTTGCCGCGGGCGTCGATCTGTGGCTTGCCCATCGCCGCCGCCCGCCCTGGGATCGGTGACGCAAATTCGTGCTTACTTGCCCTCACTCCAGCGCCTTCGGCGCCCCCCTCTCCCAGCCGTGGCGATTGGGGGTGGGGCGTGTTGGTTGGACTGAGAGAGGGGAGTCTACGCCGACGATTTCTGCGTCACAGAACCACCACTCGTCGGCACGAACGCACAAATCGCCGTCCTTCCCCCGCCTCTCCCAGAGCAGCCAACAGCACAGACGAGACGGCGCTATCTCTGGGAGAGGCGGGGGCGTCCCGCAAACAGTCGACCTTCCCTTCACTGGCTAGGGGGTGGTGAGGGCGGGGAATGCTGGTCGGACGGGGGAGGGGAGTCTACGCCGACGATTTCTACGCCACAGAACCACCAATCGTCGGGGGGAACGCACAAATCGCCGACCTTCCCCGCCTCTCCCAGAGCAGCCAACAGCACAGACGAACCCGCGCTATCTCTGGGAGAGGTGGGGGCGTCCGACAATCAGCCGACCTTCCCTTCACTGGCTAGGGGGTGGTGAGGGTACGAGAGGGGCGCTACGCCGACGATTTCTGCGCCACAGAACCACCATCCGTCGGGGGGAATGCACGAATCGCCGACCTTCCCCGCCTCTCCCAGAGCAGCTAACAGCACAGACGAACCCGCTCCATCTCTGGGAGAGGTGGGGGCGTCCCTCAATCAGCCGACCTTCCGTTCACTGACTAGGGGGTGGTGAGGGTAGAGCGTTTTGGTCAGACTGGGAGAGGCGGGGGCGACCCGCCAACTGCACCTAACCCGTCAACGGGTAGGGGGCGGTGAGGGATGGCCGCCGCGTCCCTAACACTGACAGTACGCATAGTCCCCCCAGCACAGAGCGCCAGACAGCCATTCCCACGCGGAGCGATGGGAACGAGCAAAACAGGTGAATGGGTGATTCGGAATTCCATCACCCATTCACCCAACTACCCAATCCCTATTGATACTTCGGTAGCCAATCGCCGTGGGCCTCAATCAGATCGTCCACCAGATTGACAATCAGATCCAAATCCAACTCGGCCGCGGTGTGGGGATCGAGCATGGCCGCGTGGTAGATGTGATCCCGCTTGCCGGTCAGCGCGGCTTCGACGGTCAACGACTGCACATTGATATTCGTCTGCATCAGCGCGGCCAGTTGGGGCGGCAATGCGCCGATTTTGGTGGGCTGGACGCCGTTGCGATCCACCAGACAGGGGACTTCCACACAGCAGCCCGCGGGCAGGTTGTCGATGAGGCCCCGGTTGGGCACATTGCCGTAGATGACCTGGGGCGTGCCGCTCTCCATCGAATGGATAATCTGGGAGCCGTATTCCAGGCTGCGCTTGACGCGGGTCACCCGCTGGATTTCCATCTCCTCGACGGTCAATTTCTTCTCTTCGTAGCCCGCCACCTCTGCGGCCGCGTCCACAACCCCTTCGCGTACGGCTTGGAACTTCACATTCTCGTCTTCCAGAATGTGGCGCAGGGAATGCCATTCAGCGATCTGTCGCTCGCAGCGGGTGATGTACTCGTCCAGGGGTACATTGAATTCTTCCAGCAGGTCGGGCCGGTCCCGTTTGATAAACCAGGGCACATATTCGGCGAAATGCTCGCTGGATTCGGTGACCGAATAACCGAACTTTTCCAGGAGTTTGTAGCGGGTGCGATTCCAGTCCGGGATGCGATCCTCTTCGATGACCCGGCGAATCTCCGGGTAGAGGTCTCGCCCGTCCTGCTCAAACTTCAGGTAGAAGGCCATGTGGTTGATGCCCGCGCAGATGTAGTCGATCTCCTCGATGGGCACGGAAATGTCCCTGGCCAACTGGCGGGCTGTCCCCTGCACGCTGTGGCAGAGGCCGACGGTATTAATACTGCTGGCCCGGTCGATGGCCCAGCAGTTCATCGCCATCGGGTTGACGTATTGGAGTAGGGTGGCGTCCGGGCAGAGGGCTTCCATATCTTTGCACATGGAAAGCAGCACCGGAATTGTGCGCAGGCCCCGCATAATGCCGCCGATGCCCAGGGTGTCGGCAATCGTCTGGCGCAGGCCGTATTTCTTGGGAATCTCGAAATCGACGACAGTGCCCGGTTTGTAGCCGCCCACCTGAATCATTGTGATCGCATAGTCAGCGCCCTTCAGCGCTTCTCGGCGGGAAAGGGTGGCCTCGATTGTAGGTGTCACGGCCAGGGCTTCGGCCACTTTGTGGGCCACCACTTCGGATGTGCGCAGCCGTTCCGGTTCGATGTCGTGCAGGACCAGATGACAGTCCTCGGCCAGTTCGGGGTAGCTGAGGATGTCGCCCATCAGATTTTTGGCGAAGACGGTACTGCCCGCGCCGATGAAAACGATTTTTGCCATAGGTGAGATTCTCCAGAATGATGGACAGAAGGTATCAGATGTTTAATGTTACATATGAAGAGGCTGGTCTACTGAAGCCAATCTCCTATGAGATTAATAAAATCTCTGATTGTGATTAGTGCACTCATGAATGCCAGCAAGGTTATGCCAATATATTTAATGCTAAAATAAATTTTTGGTGAATAATTGTCAACATCATTATCCTTTGACTGTAGGTTAATAATCACTCTACTCATTAGTTGGAATGTTGCTACTGCAAAACTCAAAATAACGACTATTCTGAGGAAAAGGATGAAACTATTTGAAATATCCAAACTATAGGTTTTTATTATGTATTGAATAGTTCCCGCCATGACGATGTATGTTAATCCTACGCCAAATTTATGGGTCCAGGCAATCAATATACTAGAAAGAGTGACGCATATGAAAAGTACAATGCCTACTAGTCTAAAAACGATCGTTACCCAGTCGTTCGTTTTTAGATATATCGGGGCAATCACACCAAGAAAAATCCCAATCACGCCCCAAAAAATCGCACGACGCAAATAGACTTGTCTTTCACGATCTTCAAGATCAACTTTTTTTGATAGGAAGGTCCTACTAAACCAATCCCATTTTTCTTTCCCTAAGTATGCATTGTCATACGATCGTTTGATATTGAATGGTAATACAAAGGGGAGAATCAACAGATATATTGCTACTAAAAAGACTAATTCCATAGCTTTTTCAACTGCCTCCCCTTTTTTTTGCTTCATGCAAATAACAGTATTCTGATTCCCTATCCCTCTGATTCTTACACCTCGTCCCTCTCTTTGTTAAGGCCGCGCAGCGATGGGGTTCGGGATCGGCCTGGGCTGTGCGTAGCTGACCCAATAATTCGGCAATGGCATCTTCCGGCGATTGTTCGCTTTGGATGGGAATCTCTTGGACACCCGTCTGTGCTTTTTGCTGAGTCCGTTTGGCTGTCTCCTCCGTTTCGGGTAGACGGGCCAGCGCCAGCAACCGGTTGAATTCGTCCACAAAGCCCTGAACGATGCGGTCCGGATCGGGGACCCGCTTCTCGTCGGTGATGACGCCGATGGTCACCTCGCCCGCATAGGAGTAGATGCTCAGCCCCATCCCGATACTGCCCGATTGGGGAACCCAGAAGACCATCTGTTCAAAGCGCTTGCCCGCAAAATATAGCTTCTGCTGGGGGCCAGGCACATTTGTCAGCACCGCGCTGGCTTTGCTGGCAAAATAACGCGAAATCAGTGTGGCCAGTTCGCCCGGCGTGCGTCCCACGCCAGAAAGAATCTGATAGGTGATCAGCGCCTCCGGGGACGCTTTGATTTCGTCCATGCGCTGTTTCACCGCAAAGAGCCGATCCAGCGGGTCTTTCACACCCACGGGCAGGGCCAGATAGACCAGCGCGAATTTGTTGCCCAATTCGACCCCAGCATCCATCCCCCGGATGTTGACCGGGACCATCGCCCGGATTTCCTTGCCGTCGGTCTCTTCACCCCGGCCCAGCAGATAGGCGCGCAGGCTGGCGGTCAGCGCGGCCACCAGCACATCGTTGACCGTCGCGCCCATCACATTTTTCACCAGTTTCACATCGTCCAGGCTGATGGGTGCGGACCAGGCCACCCGTTTGGCGACGCCCAATTCGCCCTGGAAAAGGGTCTTCTCATCCGTAGGCATCAGGGCCAGTTTCGCCAACACACCGGCTGCCTGCCCGGCCAGACGCCCGCCTTCCCCAAGCGCGGCCAACAATTGCTCTGGGTTGCCCAGCATTTCCAGCCCGCCTGCCACCAGTCCACCGCCCAACTGCACTGCCGTATTCACCACTTTCTCCGCACCTTTGAGCAGGGGACGCAGAGGATTCCAGCCCCGGCTACGCCGCCGTTTTGGGCCGCCGTCGAATGTGCCGTCCGGCTCTGAATCTGTGAGGGAGAGCAGCACCTGCACAAGCGCCGCGCCGTCGCCCACGCAGTGGTGGATGCGCCCAAAGAGTACATTGCCGTTCCCGTAGCCGTCGATGAGGTAGAAATCCCAGAGGGGGCGGGAGCGGTCCAGGGGTTGGACAATCAGCTCGGCCATCAACTCTTGCATCGCGGCTTTGTTGCCCGGCGCGGGCAGGCCGATGTGATGGAGATGGGCGCGAATGTCGAAGTGGGGGTCCGTCTCCCAATAGGTCCGGCCCAGGGGTCCGGTCGTCTCGATGATGCGCTGGCGGAAGCGATTGTAGACCAGCAGCCGTTCCTGCAGGACAGCCAGCACCCGCTCGTATTCCACCGGCTCGTCGAAGACCCAGAAGCCGTTGATAATTGTGCGGTTGGTGGGGTTGTCCATAATCAGCCAGGAACGGTCGACGCTGGACATTTGCTCGCGCTGGGGCATGGGATTGGCTCCGAAAGGGATGGGGCGCAGATGACGCGGATCGAGCGGATTGGCGCAGATGGGAATGCACGCTTGAAAGAGAAGGGCGCAGCAACGCTACGCCCGTTCTTCTTTCGCTATAGGATACCGCTTGACGCAACCGCGCGCAACTCTCTGGCAGACCGGGCAAAGTTCAGCTACGTATTCCCTTCTCGAATTCGCAAGCGGTCCGTCTCAACAGTGATAATCGCCCCGTTTTGTAGTAAATGGCCGTGGGAAGCGAGTACTCTTGCGCACATCTCCCCTTGAATCTGCGCCCGGAGATTGACCAGCCGCATAATTCCCGAATGGGGCTGGTTATGCACAACCGCCAGTTCACCGAAATCTTTGTCGAGGGTGACCAAGACTCTGCCAGACCGATGTGCATAGGCAAGGATTTCGCTATCGCCGGGGTCTTCCGGCCAGTCGCCGCTCCATTCGGTATCGTGTCCGGCCTGTTCCAGAGTGATTTGTGCCCCACCCCAAACACAAGTGTCCAGCAGAACTTTCATGCCAAGACTCTGGGTGTGAGTTCAATGCGTTCGTGCTGGACCATTCGATGGGCATAGACCAGACACGCCTGAATGTCCTGCGCTTCCAGCCAGGGATACCCGGCCAGCAGAGTCTCTGCTGTGTCACCTGCAGCTAGCATTCCCAGGATGTGTTCCACAGCCAATCGTCGCCCACGAATGATCGGCTTGCCACCGAAAATCGCTGGATCGATTGTAATGCGTTCGAGAAGGTTCTGTTCCTGCATAAACCTGACTCCATTTCTCCATCTGGCAATTTATCACACTATTCTGGACAGTATACCACAAGCAAAAGTAGAGACACGCCGTCGCATGTCTCTACCCGTCGAACAAATATCCACGCAAATCCATCCCTTCCGTGCCATCCGCGTTCTATCCTTTTAGAACAGCCCCACCACCTGACCGGTCTCGAAGTCGATGTCCACTTTCTCCGCGGCGGGGCTGCTGGAAAGACCGGGCATTGTGCGCATCTGCCCCAGCAGGGGATAGATGAAGCCAGCGCCCACGCTGGCCCGCACCTCCCGGATGGGGACGGTGAATCCGGTCGGCGCGCCTTTCAGCGCGGGGTCGTGGCTCAGGCTCAGATGGGTCTTGGCCATACAGATGGGCAGTTTGCCAAAGCCCGCGGACTCGTACTGGCGAATCTGTCGCTCGGCCTCGGCCTCGTAGGAGACCCCATCCGCGCCGTAGATTGTCGTGGCGATCTTCTCGATTTTGGCTTTGATGGGCTGGTCCAGCTCGTAGAGGAAGCTGAAATCGGTCGGCTCCTCAGCGGCTTCTACCACAGCCTTTGCCAGTTCCACCGCGCCCGCGCCGCCCTCGGCCCAATGTTTGGAGACCGCGCAGCGTGCGCCCTCTTCCTTGGCCACCCGCTGAATCGCCTCCACTTCGCTGTCAAAATCGCTGGAGAAGTGGTTGACGCAGACTACCGGGCTGACCCCGTGGGCGCGGATGTTTTGGATGTGCTTGCGCAGATTGGCCGCGCCCTCATAGACTTCGTCCGGGTTCTCTTGCAGCATTGCATCGGGCAGGGGGCGGCCCGGAATGACCCGATGCTTGCCCGTGTGCAGTTTCATCGCCCGCACCGTCGCCACCAGCACCGCCGCGTCCGGGCGCAGACCGCTGTAGCGGCATTTGATGTTGAAGAATTTCTCCGCGCCGATGTCCGCGCCAAAGCCCGCTTCGGTCAGCAGATATTCGGAGGTTTTGATGCCGATGAGATCGGCCAGAACCGAACTGTTGCCGTGGGCGATGTTGGCAAAGGGTCCGGCGTGGACCAGTGCGGGGGTGTTTTCCAGTGTCTGGAAAAGGTTCGGTTTGATGGCCTCTTTCATCAGCACAGTCATCGCGCCGGCGGCCTGCAACTGCTCGGCGGTGACGGGCACCTGATCCTTGCGTCGTCCCGCGGTCATCCCGATTGTAATGCGCCCGAAGCGCTCCCGCATATCCCGCAGGCTGGTGGTCAGGGCCAGAATCGCCATCACTTCGCTGGCTACGGAGATGTCAAAGCCGGTGGCGCGGGGTCGCCCGTCCCCCCGTTCGCCCAGGCCGCTGACGATATTGCGCAGGTCCCGATCGTTCACATCCAACACCCGTCGCCAGGTGATGCCGTAGGGGTCGATGTTCAGGCTGTTGCCCTGGTAGATGTGGTTGTCGATCATCGCGGCCAGCAGGTTGTTGGCCGCGGTCACCGCGTGGATGTCGCCGGTCATGTGCAGGTTGAACTGCTCCATCGGCACCACCTGGCTATAGCCGCCCCCAGCCGCGCCCCCTTTGATGCCAAAGGTCGGTCCCTGGCTGGGCTGGCGGATGGCAATGTTGGCCCGCTTGCCGATGTGGTACAGCCCCTGGCCCAGGCCGACAGTCGTCGTCGATTTGCCCTCGCCCAGTGGGGTGGGCGTGACAGCCGTGACCAGAATATATTTGGCGTTGGGACGGTCCTTTAGCTTTTCTAACACTTCCAGACGAATCTTCGCCATAGACTTGCCGTACAGTTCGATGTCGTCCCGCTCCAACCCCATCTTTTCGGCGATGGCTTCAATGGGTAACAGTTTGGCGGCTTGGGCAATATCCAAATCGCTGGGGACAGGTTTGCTTGGCATAGATCACATACTCCTTTGTATGAGGTGGCGAGAGGACGAAAAGCTATTGTCAGTATAGACGAAAGGTTGGGGAAGTTCAAAGGTGGCAGGGTGAAATCCAGCGTGGACTAGGCCACCAGCCGCGCCAGCCACATCCCTGCCAGCGCGCATCCCAGCCCCAGCAGATTGTTGGCGAAGATGTTGAGCAGCCCGTGCCAGTTGCCGCTGTTCTGGGCCAGGCTCAGGCTTTCGACGGCAAAGGAGGAGAATGTGGTATATGCGCCCAGAAAGCCCACGGCAAGAAGCAGGCGCACCTCCGGTGTGATGGGGATGCGTTCGCTGGTCAGGCTGACCAGAAAGCCCAAAGCCAGACTGCCGGTGACATTGACGAAAAATGTGCCATAGGGGAAGGCCACGCCCAGATGTTTGGCTGTCCAGACGCCGATCCAATAGCGGGCGTTGGCGCCCAGGGCCGCGCCGAGGGAAATGAGGAGGATGCGGTTCACACGGTTTGCCTGTGGGTTTGTGAGGGGTCGAAATCTGTCGAATCATTCGGTACGAGTAGCTCTTCCAGCGCAGTGCCCTCCTCGCCGGGAATGGCCCAATCGGTGGTCCACTGCTGCAGGGTGCTGCCAAAAAAGGGGTACTCTTGAAAGAGCATTGGGGTTTCATTTTCGGCGTGGTGAATGGCTCCAACCAACGCTTGAAAGAGTTGTCTGGAATCCGTCTGGATGAGGCGTCGGGCAAAGCCTGTGTCGTCCCGGCCCCACTCCGCATGAATTTTTGCCAGCTCGGCCTCGCTTTCCGCGGCCAACAGATTCTGGAAATCGGCCTCATCTTCCCCCAATTCCAGAATCGGCGCAGACGATTGCAGCACAAAGACGATCTTTCCATCTTCTTGCTGGCAGTACAAAGTTCCGCCAAAGGAGTAGAATACCACCTGTTTGCCCAACCGATCCATCAGATGCACGGGGCCGGGACGGACCTTCACCTCCTGAGCCAAAGGCAAATGGCGGGTCAGCTTTCTCTCTTGCACATTGCCTTCCGCCGTAAGCAGAGAGAGTCGCAGAGATTCGGGGTCGTAATGCTCTTCCGTTGGCTTGTCGCGTATGGCGACAGCCAAAGAATAGAGAGAATTCTCCGTTCCTTCACCTTCTTGGCTCAAGTGATAGCCACTATTCTCAATCTCAGGTGGAATTGTGTGCTCTGTCATTGCTACCTTTCTCTTCAAATTGGAGAATTCCAGGATTAGCGCGGGGCCATACGGATGCCGCCGTCCAGCCGGATGACTTCGCCGTTGAGATAGGCATTGCTGAAAATGTGTTGCACCAGCGCTGCGTATTCGTCCGGGCTGCCCAGCCGGGCCGGGAAGGGGACCTGATCGCCCAGAGATTTGCGCGCTGCTTCGGGAAGACCGGCCAGCATCGGCGTGTCCATAATCCCCGGCGCAATTGTGCAGACCCGAATACCGCTGCGGGCCAGTTCCCGGGCGATGGGCAGAGTCATCCCCACCACGCCCCCTTTGGAGGCTGAATAGGCGGCCTGGCCGATCTGCCCGTCGAAGGCGGCTACGGATGCGGTGTTGACAATCACACCCCGCTCGCCATCGTCGTTCGGCTCGTTCCGGGCCATCGCGGCCGCGGCCAGGCGGATGCAGTTGAATGTGCCGGTCAGATTCACGGCAATCACTGCGGCGAAGTGGCCCAGGTCGTGGACGCTATTCCGTCCCGTTACCCGCTCGGCGATGGCGATGCCCGCACAGTTGACCAGCCCGTGCAGGCCGCCAAACTCCGCTACCGCCAAGTCGATGGCTGCCTGCACCTGCTCTTCGTTGACCACATCCACCGGCGCAAAGCGAGCCGCCGGACCGATAGCCGCCGCGGTCTGTTCTCCGGCCTCCCGGTTCATATCGGCCAGGACGACGTTTGCGCCCGCGCTGGCCAAAAGGCGCGCCGTAGCAGCGCCCAGCCCAGAGCCGCCGCCAGTGATGAGAATCGTTCGATTGTGGAGGTTCATTGCCTGGCTCCCGGTAGAGTGAAGATACTACGAGAATTCTACCGGTCTGTGTGGAGAACTGTCAATTGAAAGGAGTCGAGGACGCTGATAAACGCTGATTTTTCCTCTGGATCAGCGTTCATCTGCGTCCAAGTTTTCTAGTCCAGCCAACAGCGCTGCCGAGTCACTGACCCAGCCGAAGATGCCGCCCTGCGCGACGATTGTCTCCAACGCCGCTGTGTGGCGTTCCGGGCTGTAGGAGGCGACGCAATCTTCCAGCACCAGCGCATTGAAGCCCCGGTCGTTGGCCGCGATGACAGTGGCAAAGCAGCAGACATCCGTCGTCACCCCCGCGACGAGCAGATTCTGGATGCCCCGCTCCCGCAGCATTTCGTCCAGGGGTGTGCGGTAAAAGGCGTTCTTGCCCGGCTTGTCCAGCACAATCTCGCCGGGCAGGGGAGCCACTTCGTCGATGATGCCGTGGCCCCACTCGCCCTGGACCAGAATGCGCCCCATCGGTCCGGGATCGCCGATGCGGTTGCCCGGGGGCCAGCGGGTCAGCTTCGTGGGCGGGCAGTCGGAGAGGTCCGCTGGATGGCCTTCGCGCGTATGGACGACGAACATTCCCAGCTTTCGCGCAGCGGCCAATACCGCCTGAATCGGCGCAACCGTGCGCAGGAGCAGCTCCGTGTCGTTGCCCAGCAGCGCGCCGTAGCCATCCGGGTAGAGGAAATCTTTCTGCATATCGATGACGATCAGCGCTGTCTGGCCGAGTTCCCACGTCACCGGATGGGGGCGGGCGGGGATTGTGATTTCTGGCACGCTTTGCTTCTCCTCTCGAACGCGTGATTCCGGGAATCGGCCACAAACTGCATCGGACTTTCCCCGATCGTCTGGCCGATTCCCGGAATCAGTAGTGCGGATTTCTACAGCACAAACACTTTTTCTTCGCTGTGATTGTGGCTGTGTTCGTGAATATCCGGCTCCCGGCTCTCGACGATGACAATCCGCCCGTCCCAGTGGGTGCGGGGCAACCGCTCGCGCCGGGCCAGATGGCTTTCCACCCATTCCACAACCGCGGCGAAACCCGTGCCATCTTTTAGATTTGTAAAGACAAAAGGCTGCTCGCCGCGCATCCGCAGGGTGTCCCGTCCCATCACTTCCAGAGACGCGCCCACCAGCGGGGCCAGGTCAATTTTGTTGATGACCAGCAGGTCGGAGCGGGTAATACCCGGCCCGCCTTTGCGGGGCAGTTTGTCCCCCGCTGCCACATCGATGACGTAAATCCAGGCGTCCACTAGTTCTGGGCTGAAGGAGGCGGCCAGATTGTCGCCGCCACTTTCCAGAAAGATCATATCCAGACCGGGCAGGTTCTGCTCCAATTCCAGAATCGCTTCCAGATTCATCGACGCGTCGTCGCGGATGGCGGAGTGAGGACAGCCGCCGGTCTCTACGCCCCGGATGCGTTCAGCGGGCAGGACGCCCTGGCGCATCAAAAACTCGGCATCTTCCTTCGTGTAGATGTCGTTCGTGACCGCGGCCACACTCATCCGCTGGCTGAATTCCTGGCTGAGCAGGTGGACCAGCGCGGTCTTGCCGCTGCCCACCGGCCCGGCCACGCCCATGCGGAGCGCGCGATGTGGGAATGTTTTCAAAGGGCTTCTCCCCAATGCAATAGAATTAGGCGGTTGTCGTTTCCACAACCGAATTGTGGGTCCCGAAACCGTTGGGCACATAGGCCGATGCTTCGCTGTCATTGTACCAGCGATCGCCGTCGAGCAGATAGCGGAACTCGTAGCTCGTCTCTGGCTCCAGATCGAGCACGGCTTTGAAGGCCCCGGTTGACTTGACCCAACTCATCGGCGTGGCCTCGGTATCCCAGTCGTTGAAGTCTCCCACCAGACAGACCGCCTCAGGGGAAATCTCCTCCGGCAACTCTTCTTTGGGAATCTCGAAGGTGACTTTGCACGTGTTGCGTGACTTCACATATCGTTTTTTCAGCATTTGACATCTCCTCTTTCATCAACTAAACGGCCAGATACTCCTTCGCCTTTGCCTCATCGAAGTGAGCCACTGACCCATCCATCACAATTGCACCGGTCTCCATAATATAGAAATAGCTGCCCACCTTCAGCGCAAAATCGAGAAATTGCTCGACCAGCAGAATGGACATGGCGGCTTCTTCCCGCAAGAGCAGAATAATATCCTCAATCTCCTGCATAATCGACGGCTGAATGCCTTCGGTCGGCTCGTCCAGCAGGAGCAGTTTGGGGTCGCGCAGAAGCACCCGACCAATCGCCAATTGCTGCTGCTGGCCGCCACTCAACTGACCGGCCACCCGCTTGCCCATCTGTTTCAGGACCGGGAACAGAGCGTAGACCCGGCCCAGCGCCGCCTCGTCCGGCTTGCGGCTGGGGGTGGATTCAAAACCCATCAGCAGATTTTCATAGACGCTGAGATAGGGGAAAATGCCCCGGCCCTGGGGCACATAGCCGATACCGGCCCGTGCCCGGCGGCTGCTGGGCCAGCGGGTCATCTCCTCGTCGCCGAAGTGGATGCTGCCACTTTTGGGTTTGAGCAGCCCCATTACTGTCTTCATCAGCGTCGTCTTGCCCACGCCGTTGCGCCCCATCAGACAGACCACCTGTCCGGGGGGAACGGCGAGGGTCACATCGTTCAGCACATTGCTTTCGCCGTAATTGACGAAGGCGTTCTGGATTTTCAGCATTGCATTGCCTCCTTCTCAGGCGTGGGCGCGGCCCAGGTAGACTTTGACGACCCGTTCGTCCTTCTGCACATCTTCCACCGCACCCTCGCAGAGAAGCTGGCCCAGATGGAGGACAGTTACTGTCTTGGCGAAGTTGCGCACAAATTCCATGTCGTGTTCGACGACAACTACCGAACAGCGGTGGGCGATGGATTGAAGCAACTCGCCGGTCCGGTTGCGCTCCTGGCGGGTCATCCCCGCCACCGGTTCATCCAGCAGGAGCAGGCTGGGCTTCTGCACGAGGAGCATTCCGATTTCCAGCCACTGCTTTTCGCCGTGGGCCAGAATCCCCGCGGGGACGCCCATCCGCTCGCTCAGGCCGATCAGCACCAGAGTGTCGTGGATCAGCGCCTCTTCCTCTTCATTCAGCCCGCGCAGGAGAGAGAGGGTCGGATCGTTGAAGCCGACCGCTGCCTCCAGATTTTCATAGACGCTGAGGCTGGCAAAGACCGACGGCGTCTGGAATTTGCGTCCCAGCCCCTTGCGCACAAGGGTGTGCTCCATCTCGTGGGCCACATCCACCCCGCCGTTGAAGAGGATTTTGCCCGAGGCCGGGCGGGTCTTGCCGGTGACCACATCCAACAGCGTCGTCTTGCCCGCGCCGTTGGGACCAATCACAAAACGCAGTTCGCCTTTGCGGATGGAAAAGTCGAGATCGTCCAGAGCTTTGAAGCCGTCGAAGCTGACCGTTACGTTCTGCACATCCAGGATTTTCTCGTTGGTTTGGCTCTCCATCACGAACCTCCTTCAACCCGCTGGGAAAGGCTGGGCATGACTACTTCGGGAAGGGTTTTGGCCGTTCGCTGCTTCTGGCTTTCGGTCTGGGCCGGTCGGGCCTTCCAATTAGCCAGGACTTTCTTCAGCCAGGCAGACGCCGATTTCAGCGCGCCCAGCACGCCGTTGGGGAAGAAGAGGACGCTGCCGATAAAGAGCAGACCCAGGAAAGTCTGCCAGATATCCGGGTAGGTTTCGCTGAAGAAGCTCTTGCCGTAGTTCACCGCCAGCGCACCCACAATCCCACCCATCAGCGTGCCGCGTCCGCCCAGGGCAACCCAAACTACCATTTCGATGGACGGGACAACGCCCATGCTGGACGGGGAAATGATGCCCACTTGGGGGACAAAGAGAATCCCGGCCAGGGCGGCGATCATCCCGGAGAGGGCGAAGACGAGGGTTTTGATGACCACCGGATTGTAGCCGAGGAATCGCACCCGGCTCTCGTCGTCCCGCACGGCCACCAGCAGGCGACCAAAGCGGGAACTGGTCAGCCAGCGGGCCAGGACGTAGACGCCCAGCAGACAGGCGACGGTCAAATAGTAGAAGCCGTGCTGGGCCTGGCTGCTGAGCAGGCTGTAGCCAAAAATCTTGGCGCTGCCCAGATTGGTGATGCCATTTGTGCCACCGGTGTAGGCCTGCTGTCCCACAAACCAGATGCTTGTCAGCAGGGTAAATGCCTGGGTGATAATCGAAAAGTAGACCCCCTTCACCCGGCTGCGGAAGAGGAAGTAGCCCAGCACCCCGGCCAACAGCGCGGGGATGACCAGCGCTGCCACAATCGCAAAGACCGGGTTCTGGAAGGGTGCCCAAAACCAGGGCAGGGATTTCAGCCCGCTCCAGAACATAAAGTCGGGAATTTTGTCGCCGGAGGACTGCAACTTCAGATACATAGCAAAGCCATACGCGCCCAACCCGAAAAAGAGGCCCTGGCCCAGGCTCATCATCCCGCCGTAGCCCCAGACCAGGTCCAGGCCCACAGCGACGATCGCGAAGGTGAGAAATTTCCCCAACTGGCTCAGGCGGAATTCGGAGACAAATTGAGGGGCCAGCAAAAAGATCACCGCCAGCAGCAGAACGGGTCCCCAGCGGCGGAGCAGTGCAAATGAGGTCTTCTTTTTGATTTTCATTATTTCTCCTTTGGGGGTGTCCCTATGCCCGGCTTTGCAGAGAGACCAGACCGGCTGGCTTCCATTGCAGGAAGACGATAATCAGCAGGAGGACCAGCACTTTGCCGACGGTCGCTGTTGTGCCCAGCTCTAGCGTCGTGTTGGCCAGACCGATGAGCAGCGCGGCCAGAACTGTGCCGGGCAGACGTCCGACGCCCCCCAGCACGACGACCATAAACGCATCCACAATATAAAATGTGCCCAGCGAAGGACCGATGGGACCGATGAGTGCCAGGGCGCAGCCAGCTACACCCGCCAGCCCCGTGCCCAGGGCAAAGGTCATCGCATCCACCCGGCGGGACTGGACCCCCAGGCACGAGGCCATTTGCCTGTTCTGCATTACCGCCCGCAGCCGTCGCCCGCTGGCTGTTCGGTTTAGATGCAGATAGATAGCTATCACAGCTACCACCACCAGCCCGATGATGAAAATGCGCTTGTAGGGCAGGAGCATCCCCGAACCCATATCGAAACCGCCCACCAGCCAGGCCGGGCTGCTCACATTCACATTCGGTGCGCCAAAGATGCTGCGGGCCGCCTGTTGCAGTACCAGCCCCACGCCCCAGGTCGCCAGCAGCGTGTCCAAAGGTCGCCCGTAGAGATGGCGAATCAGCGTCACTTCCATCAGTGCACCCAGCGCCCCGGCAAACAAAAAGGCCGCGGGAATCGCCAGCAAAAACCAGACCCCTGCATCCACCCCGCCCAGGGCTGTGGCAAAAAGCTGCTGAAAGATGAAGGCCATATACGCGCCGATCATGATAAATTCGCCGTGGGCCATATTGATGACATTCATCAGCCCAAAGGCAAAAGCCAGCCCCAACGAGACCAGCAGCAGAATGGACCCCAAACTCAGTCCGTTGAATATCTGCAAGGCGAGAACTTCCATAGCACACCCTCTCTCTTGGCTGTGGGCAGTTGTGGGGACCACCCGGACAATTCGGCAACCCTGACCAGCGAATCGGTGACCTTCGCTGGTCGGGGCCTATTACAAAATTCTTGTATTTATTCGCAAAACAGGTCAGTGAGCGCCGATTGAGTAGCCGTCAGAATCCTTCGGATTCTGCGTCTTCGAGGCGTATCGAAATCAAGCGAACGGGTGAGAATGACTAGACGTTGCCACCCGCTTGGTTTCGATACGGCGGGAAACAGCACCCGCCTACTCAACCGGCACTGGTCAATATCCTACTGGGCCAGACCTTCCGCCCAGGGAATCGCCATCAGGAACGGATCCGGCTTCACTGCGTCGCCGCTGCTCCACACTTCGTCGATCAGCCCTTCGCTGTTGATTTGGCCGATGCGCACGACTTTCCAGGTGTGCTGGTTCTCCGGCTCCACCTTCACCAGACCGCCGGGGGCTGCAAATTCGATTTCACCCGTGGCCGCGGCGGCTTTCACAGCTTCCACATCTGTCGAACCGGCCTTCTCCACCATCGCCTTCCACAGGTAGACGCCGAAGTAACCCGCTTCGATGGGGTCAGCCGTCACCCGGTCTTCGCCGTAGGCTGCTTTGTATGCTTCCACAAACTCGGCATTTTCCGGCGTGTCGGTGGTCTGGTAGTAGTTCCAGGAGGTGTAGTGGCCGGCGATATTCTCGACGCCAATGCCGCGTACTTCCTCTTCCGCCACGCTCACGGACATCACAGGCAGGCTCTCAGGCGTGAAGCCCGCATCTTTGAACTGCTTGAAGAAGGCCACATTGCTGTCGCCGTTCAGGGTGTTGAAGATGGCGTCGGGTGCGGCTTCCTGAATTTTGCTGATGATTGTGCTGAATTCTGTGCCGCCCAACGGGACGTACTCTTCGCCAGCCAGAGCGATGCCCGCATCTTCCAACTGGGCTTTGATAATCAGATTGGCCGTGCGGGGGAAAACGTAGTCCGAGCCGAGCAGGTAGATGTTCTGTGCGCCCAGCTCGTTGATCAGAAAGTCCACGCCGGGGATAATCTGCTGGGTCGGCTCTGCGCCGGTGTAGAAGATATTCGGGGAGGATTCCAACCCTTCGTACTGCACTGGGTAGAAGAGCAGGCCGTTGAGTTCCTCGAAGACGGGCAGCACAGCTTTGCGGCTGGCGCTCGTCCAGCAACCAAAGACAACGGCTACTTCGTCCTGCTGGATCAGCTTGCGGGCCTTTTCTGCAAAGGTGGGCCAGTCGCTGGCGCCATCCTCCACCACTGCTTCCAACATTTTGCCGTTGATCCCACCCGCGGCGTTGATCTCCTCAATTGCCAGCAATGTGGCATCCCGCACAGAGACTTCGCTGATGGACATTGTGCCGCTGAGGGAGTGCAAGATACCGACTTTGATGGTCTCGCTTTCAGCCATCGGGGCTGCGGTGGCCTCGGCTGCGGGGGCAGCTGCTTCGGCAGCCGCGGTTGGTTCAGCCGCTGCCGGTGCAGCCGGCGCGGCGCAGGCCGAGATGACCATTGCCAGAATTGCGAACAATAGAATCGTGGCTCGTTTACGCAGACCGGCTGTGGCGGCGTTTCCTCGAACGTTTTCTTCTCGTTGCGACATTGACATTTCCTTCTCTTTGGGAGGCTGTTATGGGTTTGAAACGACTGGTCAAATTCGCCCGTTTCGCGCCGCTGCAATTCGGCCACGTATCCAACCGTCAGTAGTGTATGTCCTGTTGTTTCATTTAGAATCGGGTAGAACGAACAGACTTAACTGTGTGCTCGTTGTGCATCTTGCACATGATCGTTTGTCTGCTGTTGTAGGTGTACCACAGGCGGTCACTGGGGAGTGGAAAAAGAAAAACCGCCCATGTGCATTGTGCATACGGGCGGTTGATTTCTTTGTGCAGATTGCTGCAATTGTTCGCCTGCGGGTGTATTCAGAAGGATCAGAACAAAAAGTAGCGTTGGGCCATCGGCAAGCTGGCCGCTGGCTCGCAGGTCAATAGTTCCCCGTCGGCTCGCACTTCATACGTCTCCGGGTCTACTTCCAGCACAGGCGTGGCGCTGTTGTGGATCATCTGCGCTTTGCCGATTGTGCGGCAATTGCGCACGGCCACCGCCTGCTTGCCCAGTCCCAACCGCTGGGGAACACCCGCGTCCAGAGCAGCCTGGGCCATAAAGACAGCGCTCGTCGCCTGGGGAGCGCTGCCGAAGCTGCCAAACATCGGTCGATAGAGCACCGGCTGGGGTGTCGGGATGGAGGCGTTGGCGTCGCCCATCACAGACCAGGCGATGAAGCCCCCTTTGACGACCATCTCCGGCTTCACCCCAAAGAAGGCCGGTTTCCAGAGCACAATATCCGCCAGCTTGCCCGGCTCAATCGAACCGACCTCTCCGTCAATGCCGTGGGTGATGGCCGGGTTGATCGTATATTTGGCGATATAGCGCTTGACCCGTGCATTGTCATTGTGGGCAGAGTCAGCGGCCAGTGCGCCCCGCTGCACCTTCATTTTGTGGGCCGTCTGCCAGGTGCGGATAATCACCTCTCCCACCCGTCCCATAGCCTGGGAGTCGCTGGAAATCATACTCAGTACGCCCAGATCGTGCAGAATGTCCTCGGCGGCAATCGTCTCGGCCCGGATGCGGCTCTCGGCAAAGGCCACGTCCTCCGGGACCAGCGGGTTCAGGTGGTGGCAGACCATCAGCATATCCAGATGCTCGGCGATAGTATTGATAGTATAGGGCCGGGTCGGGTTGGTGGAGGAGGGCAGAATGTGGGGGAAAGCCGCGATGCGGATAATGTCCGGGGCGTGGCCACCCCCCGCGCCTTCCGTGTGATAGGTGTGGATCGTGCGCCCGGCAATGGCGGCAATCGTGCGCTCCACATAGCCTGCTTCGTTGAGAGTGTCCGTGTGGATGGCGACCTGCACGTCGAATTCGTCGGCCACAGAGAGGCAGGTGTCGATGGCTGCGGGGGTTGTGCCCCAATCCTCGTGGAGCTTCAGCCCGCACGCCCCGGCCCGCAACTGTTCGGCCAGGGGTTCGGGTGTGGAGGCGTTGCCTTTGCCCAGAAAGCCGAAATTGACCGGCCAGGCTTCGGTGGCCTGCAACATCCGGGCAAGATTCCACGCGCCGGGGGTGGCTGTGGTGGCGTTCGTGCCGGTGGCCGGGCCTGTGCCGCCGCCCAGCATTGTGGTGACGCCGCTGCTCAATGCTTCGGTGATCTGCTGGGGCGCGATGAAGTGGATGTGGGCGTCGATGCCCCCAGCAGTGACAATTTTGCCCTCGCCCGCGATGACTTCCGTAGAGGGGCCGACTACCAGTTCCGGGTCTACCCCGGCCATTGTGTCCGGGTTGCCCGCCTTGCCCACCTTCACAATCCGCCCGTCTTTGACGCCGATGTCGCCCTTCACAATGCCCCAGTGGTCCACAATCAGCGCGTTGGTAATCACCAAATCCAGCGCACCGGGGGATTCGTCTCGCGTCACCCGGCTGCTCTGGCCCATTCCGTCCCGGATGACTTTGCCGCCGCCAAAAGCGATTTCGTCGCCGTAGACGGTGAAATCCTTCTCCACTTCGATAATCAATTCCGTGTCGGCCAGCCGCACCCGGTCGCCGGTGGTGGGTCCGTAGAGATCGGCGTAGGTGCGCCGGGGAATGGATAGAGTCATGCGATTGCTCCCGTCTCTTTGCCAGCAGTCGAGCTTTCCAGAAAAAGTTCGACTTCTTTGTGTGCTCTCTCCTGCACCGCCGGGTCGTCCAGACTGCCGTTGACCAGCCCGTTGCCGCCGTGCATTATTCGTGCCCCGGCCAGGGCCACCAGCGACACTTCTTTGTCATCCCCAGGCTCGAAGCGCACTGCCGTCCCCGCGGGAATGTTCAGCCGCATCCCGTAGGCCCCGGCCCGGTCGAAGTGCAGGGCGGTGTTCACCTCGAAGAAGTGGTAGTGGCTGCCCACCTGCACAGGCCGGTCGCCGCTGTTGACCACCAGCAGCGTCACCGCTTCCCGCCCCACATTGGCCTCAATCGGGCCAGCGTCTCTGTCGATTAGTATCTCACCCGGTTTCATTGTTGCTCCTTTTACCAAAGAGACGACGGACGGAGGACGAAAGACGAACCACAACGTTCGTCCTCCGTCTGTCGTCTATCGTCGTTTTATCCCTGAATCGGGTCGTGTACCGTCACCAGCTTCGTGCCGTCGGGAAAGGTCGCCTCCACCTGCACCTCGTGGATCATTTCGGCCACCCCGTCCATCACATCCGCCCGGCTGAGAATCGTCGTGCCGTAGGTCATTATTTCGGCCACACTGCGCCCATCCCTGGCCGCTTCCAGAATCTCGAAGGAGAGGATCGCCACCGCTTCGGGATAGTTCAGCTTCAGTCCCCGGCCCTGACGTTTACGCGCCAGCTCCGCGGCCAGAAAGATCATCAGTTTTTCCTGCTCCCGCTGGATCAGATGCATCGAAGACTCCTGTTGAAAATATACAATTCCGTAGGGGCGTTGCTTGCTGCGCCCGACACAGTGGGCGCAGCAAGCAGCGCCCCTACAGTTTTCGGTCAATAAACCTTGCGCGGCGGGTACGCATCCCGCCCGTATAGACTTTTTTTCAACGCCTGCCAGAATACCAGCATCCCCGCAGTGATGGCCCGACTGTTGCGGCTGAGTACCCGCACGCTCAGCCCGTGCGCGGGCAGTGTGCTGACACCCCACACAGCCTCTCCCGGACAGGTGAGGCGCTGGGCTTCGACGTTCAGTTCCTGTTCCAATGCCAGCCAGCGGTCGTCTGTTACCCCTACCCGGCAGGCATAGAAGACGCCGTAATAGGTGTACTCGCCCAGCCGGGCCGGGGAGCGCAGATTGTGCAGATGGGGCTGCCAACGCAGACGTTCGATGACGATTGGCCGTCCTTCCGCCACAATTTCCAACTCCAGTTGCAGCAGATCGTAGGCAAATTCCTCGCCTTTGGCCGTGCGTCCAGGAGAGAGCACTTCCCAGTAAAAGAGACCCGCGTCCGCGGCGAGATCGATGCGGGTGGTCTGGCGAAAACGGGAATCCGCATAGGGAATCAGCGAGTCGGGCAGATATTCCAGCAGACCACCCGTGCCCACAGAAAGTTGGTTCTCCTGGAGCGCATTCGTGTAGCCATCGCGATGCCGGTAGATCCGTGTGGAGCCAGTAGTGGTAATCTGCGCCCGCGCGCCCGGTTCCACCTGTGCGGTGAGGTGCATCTGGTCCCCGCCCAGCACGCCGCCGGAAATATTGTGCAGATGGACCACCGCCATTTCGTCGTCGCCGTCGAAGGCCCGCACCACCCGCAGCGGGGGGATCTGCTCCCGCACGATCAGCCGGGTACGCGGCTCGTCCCCACCCCGCCGGAAACTCAAATCCAGCGTGCCGTGGACACCTGTCTGCTCTCTTTCTTTCTCCTTCACTACTTCTGCCAGCACGAAACCTCCGCTGTCACACAGGGAAATTGGGCGTAGATTGGGTCGATGTTATCCGTGCAAATCCGTTCCATCAGTGCCTACCCGTGTCCGTTTTTTAACTGATAAACAATCGCATGGGCAGATAGGCGTGGCGCATCCCGCCCATATCCACCTGTGGCGTAGAGGCAAAGATGGCGGCGGAGGGTGTAGCGTCCCCTGCGGCTGCCAACAGCGCCGATTTCAGCCGCCACAGGATTGTAGCCGCGTGGTTCTGGCCCAGAGGCAGGAGCTTCTGGCAGGCGGAGAGCAGGCCGCTGACCGTCTGCTGCAAAAATGCCTGGACCGTTGCCTCTTCCCCCAACGCCAGCGCGCCGCCGATCAGCCCGAAGGCCGGCGCGTGATGGACGGCCATCTGCTCGGCCAGCGCGGTTTCCAGCGCTTCCCGCAGGACAGGGGTATCTTCCATCCCGACGGCGAATTGGAGCAGCCGCCGTCCCAGGACCGCGCTGGCAGCGCGACTCTCTCGGGCCGGCTTCCACGCGCTGCAGCGGTCGTTGAGAGCGAGCCACTCCGAGACCTGCCAGGTTTCGGATAAACTGGCAGGTCTTGCGCCCAGCGCATAGCCTTCCCGGCAAAAGGCGGCGTCCAGCCTGCCCGTCTCCTGCAAATAGTCGGCCAGAAATTGCTCCAGCCGGGCAGGCGTGAGTGTGCCGTCTTCGGTGAGACTCTCCAGGCCGAAGGAGTGGGCCGTTGCGCCGATGGGCAATGCGCTGTCGGCCAGTTGCAGCAACTGCAAAAAGGCGGCTGTCATTTCTTTTCCTGCTCCAACCAGGCCAGCCAGCCGCCCAGATGGGTGATGTCTTCGGCTTCGCCCGCGACATATCCTTCGCAGGAAAAGCCCTTCACCAGTGCACCGTCGGCCAGCACAACCGTTCCGAGGCCCAGCGGCGGTGGAATCTTCTGGAGAAAGTAGCCCAGATTTGCCACAGGTATCTCCCACAGTTCCAGGGCGATGGCCGCGCCCGTGCCATCGGTCACCCGCACCGCGCCCGGCTTGGCCGGTCCGCTGTTGGTGATGGCGTAGAGCCGATACTCCGGCGCTGTAAAATCGGCGCGCAGGAATGTCGCGTCCAGGTCCGTCAACTGGTGGTTGAGGGGCTGGCCGGTCAGGTGCAGGCCAAAGACGGCCAGGGGGATCGTTTCCATCTGTTTCTCCTATCGGAGAAGTTCGACTTTTTTGAAAAAGTCGGCGTGGTTCATTTCGCCGTCGAACGATCTTTACAATTCGAGAGGAGAGAGCACGCCCACGTGCGGCTGTGACTCGACTGCGACCGGCACGTGGGCGTGCCTACTCCTCGTACTGAATTGTAAAGATACCGAACCTCCCAAATGAACCACGCCAAAAAGTCGAACTTCTATGTGGGAAGATAGTATCCGGTTGCGCCCAGAGGCAACTCTCGCAGTTGCTGAAACGCTCTGCCAATCGTCCGCAGTCGTTCTTCGGCAAAGGCGGGGGCGAGCAGCGTCAATCCGCCGGGCAAGCCGTTGGCCTGAAAGCCGTTGGGCAGGGCCAGCGCGCTCATATCCAGCAGATTGGTGAAATTCGTGTAGCGACCCAAATTGCTGTTGAGCGCCAGCGGCTCGGCCTGCACTTCGGCTATCGTATAAATTGTGCCCGCGGTGGGCAGGGCCAGAATGTCGATGCTCTCCCAGAGGGGCGTAACCTCCTGGCGCAGTTCTTCCAGCCGGTATTGGGCGCTGAAAGCATCCGCGGCTGAATAGCTTTTCGCCTTTTCCAGAATGGCGCGGATGACTGGCAGAAAGGCGTCGGGTTGGGCGTCGAAAAAATCTTTGACTGCCGCGTAACGCTCCGCCACCCAGGGTCCTTCGTATAGTAAATTGGCGACGGCGGTCAGCGGAGCGAAATCAATTTCCACCCGCGTGCCGCCCAGCTTTTCCAGCAACGCCAGCCCTTCGGCGTAGAGACGGGCGTATTCACCATTCCCGAAAAACTCTAGCTGGTCAGGTTTGGGCACGCCGTAACGCAAGCTGTCAGCTTGCGTTACAGGTGGGCGGGCGCGGCTGTAGGCATCCGCCGGATCGTCGCCTTCGCAGATTTGCAGAACTCTTGCCGCGTCGTCTACCGTCAGCGCAAAAATCGACACACAGTCCAGCGTGCGACAGGCAGGGAAGACACCCGCCGCGCTGATCAGCCCGCGGGTCGGCTTCAGTCCGACTGTATTCGTGTAGCCAGCAGGAACTCGCCCAGAGCCAGCCGTGTCGGTCCCCAAGGCAAAGGAGACCAGACCGGCGGAGACTGCCACTGCGGAACCGGAACTGGAGCCGCCGCTGATGTAGGCCGGGTCAAAGGGATTGGAGACCGGGCCATAGGGGGAGCGGACGCCCACCAGTCCGGTGGCGAACTGGTCCAGATTCGTCTTGCCGATGAGGAGTGCGCCGGCTGCCTGCAACCGCTCCACAACAGTGGCCGATTTTTCCGGGATATACGCGAAGTCCGGGCAAGCGACAGTTGTGGGAATCCCAGCCACATCGATATTGTCTTTGACTGCAAAGGGAATGCCGTAGAGGGGCAGGGCCGCTGCTTCTTTTGGCGAGAGTGCTTCCAGGCGGCGGGCCTGCTCGGTTACGCTTTCCTCATGCAGCAGAGAAATCCAGACGTTCGGGTCGGGATAGGCGGCGATGCGACTGTAGAGGGTTTCGAGCGTTTGGTTGGGTCGCAGGCTTCCGTCGGCGTAGGCTGTGCCCAGCGCGGTCAGGTTGAGGGATTGTCGATTTGTTGTCTGTTTCACAGGTTGTCCAGAGCAGCGAGAAGGTGTTGGGAATTGCTGACAGAGCCAAAGACACCGCCCTGCATTTTGACCATTTTCACGGCGGCCATGTAGTTGCCGAAATCCGTGGCCCCGGTGCAGTCGTCCAGGAGCAGACATTCGTAGCCCAGATCGTTGGCCTCGCGCATAATTGTGTGAACGCAAACGTCGGTGGTGATACCTGTGAAGACCAGATGGGTGATGCCCCGGTTGCGCAGGACCAGATCGATGTCGGTGGTGGTGAAAGCACCTTTGGAGGGTTTGTCGATGACGAACTCTCCGGCAATCGGGGCCAGTTCTGGGATGATCTCCCAGCCCGGTTCGCCCCGCACGAGGATGCGCCCGCAGGGGCCGACATCGCCGATTCCCGCGTGGATCTGTCGGGAGCGCCAGCGCTTGTTGGGCGGGCAGTCGGAGAGGTCGTGTTTGTGCCCCTCCCGTGTATGCACCACCAACCCGTCGGATTCGCGCCAGGCTTCCAGCACCCGGCGGGTCGGCTCCACCCCGGCCCGGGTCAGGGAGATGTCGTAGCCCATCGCGTCCACATAACCGCCCTGACCACAGAAGTCCACCTGCCAGTCAATGCAGAGCAGGGCTGTCTTCTCAATCGGGGCTGCGCCGTCGAAGGGCCAAGTGTAGGGATCGGCGGGGATTTGCAGTGTGGGCATTGATAACCGTTCCTTGAATCCAAATAGGTGCATAGTACGTGGTGCGTAGTGCGTGAACTGGTCGTGATATTGGTTTACGCACTACGCACCACAGCTTGGGCAGAAGAAGTGACAGTAGAACTGGTGTCTACCTATTCCCAGCTACTGGGGTATCGTCCCCACCACACCTTCGATGAGGTAGTTGGTGGATTCCAGTTCGCCCACGCTCAGGCGTACACCGGCTGCAATCTGTTCCACGCCGTTCTGGTCCACAATCGGCCCTTCAAAGGGGAAGAACTCGCCGCTGAGTAGCTGTGCTTGCAGGGCAGCGATCTCGTCCTGCACGGCCTGGGGCACATTCTTGCCAAAAGGAGCCAGCTTTACAGAACCTTCGGAGACGCCCGTGCGGTAGTTGCCGCTGTAGGGGCCGCCCGCCCAGGTGCCATCTTCCACACTGGCGACAATCTTGGCGTAGAGTTCACTCCAATCCCACATCGAGCCGGTGATCCAGCCTTCCGGGGCCAAAGTTGATGCATCCGCGTGGTAGCCCACAGACATCACACCGGCCCGTTCAGCGGTTTCGATGATTGTCTTTGTGCAGTCCTGGTGCTGGGTGATCACATCCACATCCTGGGCGACCAGACTGTTGACGGCCTCGGCCTGTTGGCCGGGATCACACCAACTGGCGGTGAAGACGACGGTTGTGGTGGCGTCCGGGTTGACAGAGCGTGCGCCCAGGGTGAAGGCGTTGATGTTGAGCAACACCTGGGGAATGGGGAAGGCGACGATATAGCCCAACTTGCCGGTCTCGCTCATATGGCCGGCAGCCACGCCGGAGAGGTAGACCGTCTCCCAAATTGTGCCAAAATAGGTGCCTAGATTTTCGGCGGTCTTCTGGCCGCCCTGGTGCAGGAAGACCACATCCGGGTGGCGCTTGGCGACTTCCAGGGCCGGGTCCAGATGGCCGTAGGAGGTGGGGAAGATAATCTTCGCGCCCTGGCGAATCATCGTTTCCATCACCCGCTCGGCTTCCTGATTTTCCGGGACATTTTCGGCTTCGAGGATTTCCATATCGGGAAAGGCTGTGCCCACTGCATCGGCACCGGCACAGGCGGCCTGGTTGTAGCCGTAGTCATCGCACGGGCCAACGTAGAGGAAGCCGATGGCGGAGCCACCCATCCCCGGAGCCATCTCCGCCTCGGTAACAGATGCTTCGGCGGCAGGTGCTTCGGTGGGTTCTGCGGCTGCTGGTGCTTCTGCGCCCGGAGCCGGGGCCGCCGCTGGCGCAGCACAGGCCGAAATCACAAAGGCAAAAATCAGCACTAACGAAAGAAATGGCAACAACTTTTTACGCGTCTTCAATGCTAAACTCCTGAGATGATGGGATGATGAGCGTGTACTTCGTCTTTATCACTACGGGCGCTTTGGATGGGTAAACCAATCGACACTACTGCTTGACGCACCACGCACAACGCACATTGCGTTTCACCTGTTCTGCGTCGAGTAATTCCCCTTTCCTTCAAAGACCGCCCGCAGCCCTTCCGGCATCGCGTAGCGCTGTTTCTGGGCCACCAGCAGCAGGACAAAAAGGGTGAGCAGATAGGGAACCATCGACAGGAAGAAGGGGGAGATGGGAATGCCCTGGGCTTGCAGGGCCAGTTGTAGAGCGGTGGCCCCGCCGAAAAGATAGCAGCCCAGAATGGCCCGCAGGGGACTCCACGCAGCAAAGATGACCAGGGCCACGGCCACCAGTCCCCGGCCCTGGGTCATCTCCTCCACCCAATTGAGGGTGTAGGCCACGGACAACTGCGCGCCGCCGATGCCCGCCAGCGCGCCGCCCAGCGTTACCGCTGCGTAGCGCACCCGGTCGGGATTGTAGCCACTGGCATAGGCCACGTCGTCCCGCTCGCCCACGGCCCGCAGCACCAGCCCCCATTTGGTGCGATAGAAGCCATACCAGAGGGCAATCGCCAGGGGTACGGCCAGATATGTCAGAATGTCGTGCTGGAAGAGAATAGGGCCGACAAAGGGAATGTCCGAAAGAAAGGGAATCGGCTGGGTGTTCAGCCCGACGATCTGTTTGTCTACAAACGTGCGCCCAAAAAAGGCGGTCACGCCCTGGGCCAGAATCATCACGACCAGACCAGAGACGAGCTGATTGGCATTGCGCGTGACCACCAGCCAGGCGTGGAGCAGTGCGAAAATCGCGCCCGCGGCCGCGCCCGCCAGCACCCCTGCATAGGGATTGCCAGTGTAGGCAGTGGCCGCGAAAGCAGCCAGCGCGCCTCCCAGCATCGACCCTTCCGTGCCCAGATTGACGATCCCGGCCCGCTCCGAGACGGTCTCGCCCAGACAGGCGAAGAGGACGGATGTTCCCGAACGGATGGCACCTGCGAGGATGGCTTCGAGCATTGGATGAACTCCGAAGTGAGAAAGACGGCAAAGATGGGACTATTGTTGTACTGAAATGCGTGCTGCGTGCTGCGTAGGTAGTGGCGCTGGTTCGTAATTTAGTCCCTTACGGCAGTAGAAACGGACAACGAACCTGCTCCCCCAACGAGACAAAACACGCAGCACGCATCACGGAGCACTCTTTATGCAGCATTCTTCTTCCCCACCCTCGCCAGAATCCCTATCAGCACAAAGGCCATCAGGATATTTACCGACGAGGCAGGCAGGCGGGCGGTGATCTGCAGGGCGTCGCCGCTGACGGCCAGAACGGCCAGGAGAATGGACGAGGCGATCAGTCCCAGCGGGTGCTGGCCCACCATCCAGGCGGCCAGAAAGCCCACATAGCCGAAGCCCACACCAGTCGTGGGGCGCAGCCGACCTTCGACACCCGCTACTTCCAACATTCCAGCCATTCCCGCCAGTGCGCCCGCGGCTAAAAAGACCAGCACCTGAATGCGCTCCACATTGAAGCCGGCTCGGCGGGCCGCCTCGGGGTTGCCGCCCACCACCCGCAGATGCAGCCCCCAGTGGGTACGGGTGAGAAAATACCAGACCAGCAGCGCGGCGATTGGGGCGACGATTACCCCCCAGTGCAGACGGGTTCCGCCGATTGTCACCCAGCGGGCTGCATCGGCGAAGGGAGGCGAAAAGGGCCAATTGAAAGATTCCGGGTCTTTGAGGACCGTATGCACGCAAAAGATGAGAACCAGCGCGCCCACATAATTGAGCAGCAGTGTGGAGATCGTCTCGTTGACCGCCAAACGGGTGCGCAGCAGACCGGCCACCCCGGCCCAGAGTGCGCCGCCCGCCGCGCCCGCCACCAGCAACGCGGGCAGTGTCACCCAGGCTGGGAAGCGGTCGCCGATGGCCATCGCGGCAAAGGTTGTGGCCAGCGCGCCCAGGGCAATCTGTCCCTCTGCGCCCACATTGACCAGCCGGGTGCGCGCGGGCAGGGCTGTGGCCAATCCACCCAGAATGAAGGGCGCAGCCCGAATCATCACCTCCGCCAGGCCAAAACTGTCGCCCAGCGCGCTGAAGTACATCGCACTGTAAGTTTTGATTGGATCCGCACCGACGGTTAGCAAAAAGAGAGCGAAGATTGCCAGTGGGCCTAGCGCCAGGAGCAGCCAGCGCAGAAGGGTGGCCCAGGGCAGGCTGCGGCGCAATCGTTCCAGCCCAGTGGACGAGGCACTATTGGGGAGAGCAATCGTCTCTTGCATCGGTTAGAGCCTCGCTTGTGGTGAATGGGCGTAGTCGCTGTGGGCGGTGTCCTGAGCCTGTCGAAGGGTGGTCATCATTCCGGCCACGGCATAGGCGTCGGTGGTCTGGGGATCGACGGAACGGCTGACCGCGCCGTGGGTGATGACCAGCAGGCGGTCCGAGAGAGCGTAGAGTTCATTCAGGTCTTCGGAGAAGATGAGGATGGCCGACCCCTGCTCCCGACGACGCAGGAGGGCCTGATGGACCGAGCGGATGGTCGCCACATCCAGCCCCCGGCTGGGGTAGCTGGCGATCAGCACCTGTGGGTCCAGGGCGAAGATGCGGCTGAGCATCATCCGCTGCACATTGCCGCCGGAAAGCTGGTCGGCCCGCCGGTCGGCTGCCGCCACTTTGAGCGTCTCCACTTCGGGCAGGGTCTCAAATTCGGCGCGAATCCGTGCCCAATCGACCCCCATCCCCTTGTGATGTTCGGGGATACCGCCCAGCACCATATGCTCCAGAATCGTCAGTCCCGGCACAACCGCGTGCTCAATGGGGGATTCGGGGAGAGCCGCCACGCCCGCGTCCAGAAAATGGGCCGGGCTGCTGTGGGCCAGCTCCCCGCCCCGCACCCGGATATGCCCTTTGACGACTGGCCGCAGACCAGTGAGCGCCTCGGCCAGTTCCAATTGCCCGTTGCCTGCAATTCCAGCCACGCCCACAATCTCCCCCGGCCCAATGCTGAAATTGACATCGGCCAGAATCGTGCGTCCCCGTTCGTCCTGTATGCTCAGATCGACCACTTCGAGGACAGGCGGCACATCGGCTTTGCTGACGTGGGCCACCGCTATGGGGGGAATCCACTCGCCCACCATATGGGTGACCAGGGCCGGTTCGTCCAGGCTCGCCAGATCGTCGCCGCTGTATACAACTTTGCCCCGGCGCATGACCGTCACCCGGCCGGCGCAGCGCAGAACTTCCTGAATTTTGTGGGTGACGAAAAGGACGGCGAAGCCCTCGTCCCGCAACTGGCGCAGGAGATCGAGAAAAGCGTCCACTTCGCTGATGGCGAGGACGCTAGTCGGCTCGTCGAAGAGGAGGATGCGCGCTCCGGTGAGCAGAACTTTGACAATCTCCACCCGCTGACGCTCGCCCACATCCAGCCGCCAGACCAGCGCGTTGGGGTCCACCTCCAGCCCGTAGCGCGCCGCGGTCTCGCGGATGCGGGCTCGAATCTGCTTGGGCTTGAGTTGGTTGCCCAGTTCGGGCAGGGCCAGGGCAATATTTTCCCAGACGGTCATCGCGGGAATCAGGCGGAAATTCTGGAAGACCATTCCGATGCCGTGGCTGCGGCCTTCCGCTGGCGTTCGCAATTGCACAGGCGCGCCATCCACCCGAAGCTCCCCCGCGCTGGGCTGGTAGAGACCGTAGAGGATTTTCATGATTGTGCTTTTGCCCGCGCCGTTTTCGCCCAGAACCGCGTGGATTTCGCCGGGATGCAGGGCCAGGTCCACGTGGTCATTGGCGATCAGATCGCCAAAACGCATGACGATCTGGCGGGCTTCGAGGAGCGGAGGGGCAGCAGAATCAGTCATCAGCATCGCTTTCGCATCAAAAACTGGTCAGGCATATTGTGCAAAAAGTAGGTATGCCCACTATATCAGTTTCTTCGATGCGATTCGTCGTCGCTTCTGACCAAAATTGTATGGGGGGTGTTGTGCAGTTTGTACAGTCCCTGTTTGTGGGATAGAAAAACGACCACAGATTGCTTTGTGGTCGTTGAGTTTGAGATGTGTCTGTGGACTGCGCCCGGTACACTGGGGTCTACTGTGAATGGGTGTTTCCAAAACGCCCCTGGCACGACTCAGGCTGGGGCCAATTCCCCATCCGCATAGCGTTGGCGCAGCACTTTCTTGTCGAATTTGCCCACACTCGTCTTGGGAATCTCGCCGATGAAAGCATAGCCGTCGGGCAGCCACCACTTGGCGACACGGGATTGCAGAAACTCCTGGAGTTCAGCCGGGGCGATCGCTCCCCCGTCTGTGGTGGGGACGACGACAGCCAGGGGGCGCTCCCCCCATTCGGCATGGGGTATAGCGATGACCGCGGCTTCCAGCACCTGGGGATGGGCCATCAGCAGCCCTTCCAACTCTACGGACGAAATCCACTCGCCGCCGCTCTTGACCAAATCCTTTGTGCGGTCGGTGATGGTCATAAAGCCCTCTTCGCTGATCGTCACCACATCGCCCGTGCGGAACCAGCCATCCCCGGTGAAGTTGTCCCGGCTGCCCTCCATTTTGAAATAATCCTTCACCACCCACGGCCCCCGCACTTCCAGCGCACCCATTGTCGTGCCGTCCCAGGGCAGTTCGTCGCCTGCGTCGTTGACGATACGCATCTCCACCCCGCCGATTGGGTAGCCCTGCTTGGCCTTCATATCCCACTGCCTGTGGTCAGGAAAATCGGCGTGGCTGCTGAGCAATTTAGAGACTGTGCCCAGGGGCGACATCTCCGTCATTCCCCAGGCGTGCAGAACGTTGACGCCCAATTGGCTCTCGTAGCCTTCGATGAGCGAGCGGGGCATGGCCGAGCCGCCCACCACCAACGCCCGGATGCAGGAGATGTCCCGCGGGTTGTTCTTCAGTTCGTGGTAGAGACCGTTCCAAATCGTCGGTACACCTGCGGCTACGGTTACCCGCTCCTCTTCGATCATCTGGGCCAGGGCCGGGCCTTGCAGATGGGGGCCGGGCATCACCATTTCTGCGCCGGTGAAGGCCGCGGAATAGGGCAACCCCCAGGCCATCGCGTGGAATTGGGGCACAACCGGCAGCACAATATCCGCTTCGGTCAGACCCAGCGCGCCCGCCAGACACGAGCCCATTGTGTGCAGATACATACTGCGGTGGCTATAGAGCGCACCCTTTGGGTTGCCGGTCGTGCCGCTGGTATAGCAGAGGCCCATCGCCATCTTTTCGTCGGTGGAGCGCCATTCAAACTCGTCGTCGGCCGCGGCCATCAACTGCTCGTAGTGGTGGATTTTCCCTGGCAGCGTCGTCTCTACACCGATAGGCGCATTGAAAAGGACGAAATGCTCCACGCCGCCGATCTGGTCGGCCACCCGTTGCAGCAGGGGCAGAAGCGTGCCATCCACGAAAATCACTTTGTCTTCGGCGTGGTTGATGATATAGGCCAACTGCTCCGGGAAGAGGCGGATGTTGAGGGTGTGGCAGACCGCGCCCGCGCCGGGGATGCCGAAGTAGAGTTCCATGTGCTGGTAGTTGTTCCAGGCGAAGGTTCCCACCCGGTCGCCCGGTTCCACCCCCAGCCCCACCAGTACATTGCCCAGCCGCTTCACCCGCCCATAGAAATCGGCGTAGGTGTACTCGTGCATCTCCCCGCTGGGCAGCTTCGTCTTGATTTTCTTGTGGGGGAATATCCGGTGGGCGTGTTCCACAATGCGGTCGATTGTCAGGGGGTAGTCCATCATCAGGCCAGCGAGCATTGGTGGGTTCCTTTCGATAGGCATAGGGTATGCAGTTTCGGGTAATTTTGTGATGTGGCGGGACGATTGACGACGGACGAAAGACGAACGTATGGAAAGAAATCTCTCCCATCGTTCGTCTTTCGTCCGCCGTCCGCCGTCATTTCTCAAACAAACGCACTGATGCCGGTAATCTCCCGTCCAGCGATCAGTAGATTGATCTCATTCGTGCCTTCGTATGTGTATGTGGCCTCTGCGTCGGTGAATAGACGGGCCGCGTGGTTTTCGATGAGGATGCCATTGCCGCCCAGGATTTCCCGTGCCTGTCCTGCCATTTTGCGGGCTTTGGCCGCGCAGGTTTGTTTGGCCAGGGAAATCTGACCGGCAGACGCGTGGCCCGCGTCCATCAGTTGGGCCAGTCGCCAGACCAGCAGTTGCATCTGGCTCAGCTCCGCGGCCATCTCCACCAGCTTGGCCTGGATGAGCTGATAGCTGGCGATAGGCTTGCCGAACTGCTCCCGCTTGCAGGCGTAGTCCAGGGCGATTTCGTAGCAGCCCGCGGCCAGGCCGACCGCTTCCCAGGCCACGCCAGCCCGGGTATATTCCAGCACTGCGTTCAAATCCCGGAAGCTGTTGCAGTGGGCTAGCCGGTCGCTGGCTGGGATGTGAACGTCTTCCAGTGTGATGTTGGCCTGATGCACTGCCCGCTTGGCGATTTTTCCGGTAATGGTTTCGGCCTGAAAGCCGGGCAGGTCCCGGGGATTTTCCAGCACAAAGCCGCCGAAGCGCCCGCCCTCATCCCGGGCCCAGATGATCAGAATGTCGGCGATTGTGCCGTTGCCGATCCAGCGCTTCTGGCCGTTGAGTACCCAATAGTCGCCCACCCGCCGGGCCGTCGTCTGCACGTGGGCAGCGTCGGACCCCCGCTCCGGTTCGGTCAGGCCGAATGCGCCCAACTTTTCCATCGCCACCATCGACGGCAGCCAGCGCGCCTTCTGCTCTTCCGATCCCAGAAGGGCAATTGAGCTGATGGCCAGCCCAGAGTGCACGCCGAACATTGTGCTCACCGAGCCGTCCACCCGGCACAGTTCGTACTTGACCAGCCCGCTGCTCACATTGTCCAACCCCGCGCAGCCGTAGCCGGTCAGGGTGCCGCCGATAATCGGAATCGGCAGTTTGCCCAACCCCAGCGCCAGGTCACGGGCCATCTCCGCCCGCTCCCAATAGTCGTTGATGGCTGGACGTACGACGCTTTCCATATACGCCCGCACCTGATCCCGCAACGTGCGCTGGGCCGGGGTGAGGAGGTCGTCAAAGCGAAAGGGGTCGAAGTCGGGTGTGGGCATAGCGGGTTCCTAAAAGCGGACACGGATTTACACGGATGATCTGGACTTTCACGGATTTTGCTTTTGAGGGTTTTGCGCTGAGAGCAGTGTAACCCGCCACGCCTCATCTGTGGGAGAGAGTTCGACGGGCGGCGGCTGGCTGTAGTCGACGAGCAGATCGTAGCCGCCGATGTCGTAGCAGCGGGTGAAGACCGCGGGCAGGTCGAGTATGGCGTCGTCGTCCTCTGGCAGCAGAGGAATGCGACAGCGGGGCAGGCGCTGTTGCAGGGGAACCGGGTAGGCTTCAATCTTTGCGTCGTTACGGTTGCGCAGGACACTGACGATATAACGCCAGTCGGCTGGTTCGTTGATGTGGCCTAAACGCGCCAGTGTCGTCGCTGGCCCCTCGCCCAGCAGATCGATCTCCACCAGATTGGCCTGGGAGTTGCGGATGTCGTCCTGTTTGCGCAGATACTTCTGCCGATCCTCGCCGCTTTTGTTGGCCGGACTCAGGACTTCAATCAACGTCACCACTTCGCCGCTGGGGTGATGGATGATTTCGAGGAAGGGCACACGCCGCTCTTCCTCCAATAACCCAATCGTCGTGGGTTCATCGGCCACCAGCGGCCCCTCGGCCACAGCTTCGCTATAGGGCGCAGGGGCCGAACGGATCAGCAGTACATCGGGAATGTATGTCCGGGTCAGGCTGGACAACTCCACCCGTTCCCCAATGCGGGCGATGTATTTGGGGCGTAGCTGGGGTTGCAGGGCTTCGGCGCTATAGGCGATCAATCGCTGGTGCAGATCAGGCCAGGTGGCCGGATTTTCGAGATAGGGATCCATACCCGGAAAGGGACTGGGCATTGGAAGCTCCTTTCATACATTTCACAGCAGCTACGGGCAATGCGGGGGTGTTGGGTGCATTGTACACCCAATTGGGGAGAAAAGAAACCGGGGTTAGTGAGCGTAAAGTGAGGCCAATCAGCCCAGCCCCCACCAGCGGGCGTAGATGCCGGCGAGCTTTGCCAATTCGTCGGTCTCCACCCATTCCACCGGGCCGTGGGCCTGGTCAATCGAACCCGGCCCCAGCACAATTCGCTGCCGGGTCACATCGCCGTAAGCCCAGGCGTTCGTGCCATAGGGGGCGACCGTCGGCGTCTGCCCGCTCCATTCGGCCATGCGGGTCACCAGTCCGCTGTCGGCTGGCTGGTAAAAGGCGACGATCTGGCGCCAGACTTCGCTCGTCAAGGGCAGCGGGGAGGCGGCCTCGGCCAGTGCGATGAGTTGGGCGGTCACGTCCAGGGGGTCTTCGCCGTCTACCAGCCGCCGGTCGATGGCGACGGAGCAGGTGTCGGGGACCACATTGCGCCCGATGCCGCCGTTGATCAGTACAACCGTCAGTTGGGGGATGCCCAGCGCAGTGGCTGGCAGCGTTTGCAGTCGATTCTGTTCCGCTTCCATGGCCAGGGCGACACGGGCCGCGGCCCAAATCGCATTTTTTCCCCGCTGGGGTTGGGCCGAATGGGCCGTCTGGCCGTGGGCGGTGAATTCCATCCGCACCAGCCCTTTGTGGCCGTGGACCGGTGTGCAGTCTGTCGGCTCGGCCACCACCAGTTCGTCCAGGACCAGCCCCCGCGCTCGCAGCCAATCGGCAAAACCCGGCGCGCCGGTGGCCCCGGTCTCCTCGTCCACTGTGGCGGCGATGAGCAGATTGTCTTCCAACTGCACACCAGCCGCGTGCATACTTTCCAGCAGAGCCAGCACGACGCCGAGGCTGGCCTTCGTGTCCACTGCGCCCCGGCCATAGACCCGCCCATCCGCGATACGCCCGTCAAAGGGCGGGTCCGTCATCTGCTCCACACCGACTGTATCTGTATGCACGTCTACTCCCAGCCAGCGCTCGGTCCGTCCCCGCCAGATGGCATAGGCGCTGGACCGGCCCGGCTGGACTTCGTGCCAATGCACCTCCCCGCCGAATTGGGCAAACCAGCCCGCCACCGCTTCTGCCATCGCGGCTTCGCCCGGTTTGCCAGAACGGGGACCGGCCTGTTCTGGCGTCACACTGGGAATCTGAACCAGGCGGCTGAGCCAGTCGGCAAGCTGTGTGGGGGAGGGCAATGAGAGCATAATCCTATCCTTTTTGGCGCGCGGGCCACACCAGTTGGCCGGGAATCGCCAGCCGGATGCGATAGAGGGATGTGGAGGCGGCGATGTAGAGCGTCTGCAAATCTGGCCCGCCGAAGGTGCAGTTGCCCGCTATCTCACCGGTGGGGATGAACCCCAACTGCGTTCCGTCCGGGGCGATGACGTAAACGCCCGCCTTCTCGCCCGACCCCGCGGTGAGGTAAATGTTGCCCTCCACATCCAACGCCATCCCGTCGCCGCCGTGATCCGTGCCGAAGTCTGCCAAAGTGCGGGTGAAGTGCCAACTGCCGTCCGCTGCTGCGTCGTATTGGACGAGAGTGCGCGCCCCGCCCGGTTCCGGGTTGTGGTCCACCAGATAGAGGGTGCGGTCGTCGGGTGTGATGAGGATGCCGTTGGGGGTCTGCACATCCTCAATGATCCGGGTCAGCGTGCCGTCCGCTTCGATGCGATAGACGGCCATACAGTCCTGCTCCAGATCGCTGCTGTCGCCGTAGCGGGGATCGGTGAAGTAGATGCGTCCCGCGCTGTCGAAGCAGAGATCGTTGGGCGCGTTCAGCATCTTGCCGTCGAAGTGGGAGGCCAGGGTTGTGATGCTCCCGTCCGGTTCGTAGCGGCGCACGGCCCGCGCACCGCCGTCTTTGCCGTCGCAGCAGACCACCAGCCGTCCTTGCGCGTCGAAGTTCATCCCGTTGGCGCGCAGAGACGGCTCCTGCCAGACTTCGGTTTTGCCCGTGGCGGCCCGATAGACGAGGATGCGGTTGTTGGGGCAATCGGAGAAGTAGACATCGCCGACTGCATCGGCGGCGGGTCCTTCGGCAAAGGCACAGCCATCGAAGAGGCGCTCCAGGCGGGCGTTGGGTGGGATGGGATGGGTGGGCATAGGCGTGAATTCCGGGAAATGGCGATACTGATGTGAAAATAGCTTGACGCTTCGTCGCTTCTCGTTCCTACGCTTTTAGTGCCCCTTCCATCAAGCCCTGGAAGAAGAGCTTCTGGGCGAATCCAAAGGCCACGATGCCGGGGGTGATGGCGATGACGTAGACCGCGGCGATGCGCGGCCAGGCCCACTGGCCCATCCCGCCGTGCGCGCCGGCCAAGACGACGGGGAGCGTGCGCACGGCCTGGTCATTGGTCAGGGTGGCGGCCAGCAGATATTCGCCCCAGGCGGTGACGAAATTGACAATAATCACCACCACCAGCCCGTTTGTGATCAGCGGCACACCGACTGTCCAGAGGGTCTTCCACGGGCCGCAGCCGTCGATGCGGGCCGCGTCGATCAGTTCGTGGGGGACCTGCTCAAAGATACTGCGCATAATCAGAATGCTGATGGCCAGGTTGAGGGTGACGTAGGGCAGGATCAGCCCGCTGGTTGTGTTGATGAGGCCGAGGGTGCGCTGAATCTCAAAAATGGAGATGAGAGAGACGACCCGCACGGGAAAATAGAGGGAAGCCACCAGCAGAAAGACGACGTACTTCTGTCCCGGCACGTCCAAATGGACGAGGGCGTAGCCAGCCAGCACCGCGCAGACAGTCGTAATCACAACCGTCGCAGCGGTCACGTAGACACTGTTGAAGAGATTGCGGGGCAGGGTGTCGATCTTTTGCAGCACAAAACTGTAGTGGGAAAAGTCGAAGACCTCCGGCCAGAGGGTTCCGCTATAGGCGTCGGGAATCGATTTTACCGAGAGAAGCAGCACCCACGCCAGGGGGACAAGAATAACCAGCATAAAAGCGTTGATAATCACATGGCGGATGATGACGCCCATGCGCCGCCGTCGCCGGTGATCATTTGCATGTGAATTCATCTGTGTTGTCGTTGTCATAAGTCCAACCTAATGGTACGCAAGCTGTTGGCTTGCGATCTGTTCGGCGCAAGCTCACAGCTTGCGTTACAACTATCCGTCCTGTGGCCGGAAGATGTAGAGCAGCCCGGCCACCACAAACATCATCGAGAAAGCGCCGATCCAGCCGATAGCCGCGGCGTAGCCTTGCAGCCAGTCGCCGATTTTGAAGGCCAGATCATACATATAGACGGTCCAGGTATAGGTGGGGGAGGCCCGATTGAAGCCACCGAAGATCAGATACTCGTCGATGACCGCCATCGCGGAGCCGAAGCGCAGCACCACCAACACAGCCAGAATCGGGCGCAGCCGGGGAATCGTCACGTGCCAGAGCAGCTTCCACTCGTTGGCTCCGTCGATGCGGGCTGCTTCGTATAGCTCTTTGGGAATAGCGGCCAGCCCGGCCAGGAAAAACATTGTGTGGTAGCCCAATCCCCACCAGACCTCAAAGATTGCCACAGCGGGCAATGTCAGCGAAGTGCCGCCCAGCCATTGGGGCGCGGTCTGGGGTGTGAAGATGTGGAGCACCTCCACCAAAATATAGTTGATGGGGCCGATCTGAAAGTTGTAGAGCCATTTCCAGAGCACGAAGACCATCGGGCCAGGGATAACCGCGGGGATGAGCAAAATCACCCGATAGATTGTGGCGATTGTGCGATGTTCTACCCGATCCACCAGCACGGCCAGGAGCAAAGGCAGAATAATTGTACCGGGCAGAAACATAAGCGTAAACTGGGCGGCCCGGCTCAGCCCGTCGTAGACCAGCGGGTCGGCAAAGGCGTTGACATAATTTTGCAGGCCGACCCACTGGGCTGGCTCCCGACTCAGGTAGCGATAGTCGGTAAAGCTCATCCAGAGCACACGCAGGATGGGGTAGACCATATAGCCGAAGAAGAAGAAGAGCCCAGGGAGCAGAAAAATCCAATTGCCCAGCGCATCCAAACGTAGCCGCTTGCGCAGGCTGGGCGTCGCTTTGGGTTTGACAGAGGAGGAGAGCGTAGTCATGCGTATTCAGTGCCTGTGAGAGGAGGGGAAGAGTGACAGGTGGAAAGTTGCAGGCGGCGAGGGTTTGCCACCTGCAACTTTTCACCTGTCACCTGTGATTTTCTTATGCCTTCGTCTTAGCGATTTCGGCCTGGACAGCATCCCAGGCGCCCTGCATGGCAATCATCGGGTCTGGCTCAGAACCGTTCAGATATTTCTCCCATTCCGGCTTGGCAATCTGGAATTGGGTGAGGCCAAAGGCGTGGTTGGTGATGGCACGGGCCTTGGGCAACTGGCCGGTGATCAACCCCACGAAATCGGGCAGCCAATCCGGGCGGCTGGCAGCCCAGCCGTCATAAATCGACTGGTAGGGGGGCAACTGGCCGGGATGGGCCACCGCCGTGCCAGCGATGGAATCCTGCCAGATTTGCATATCGTAGGTCAGGGACTTGATATACTCGGCAGCTTTCTCTTTGTTCTTGCCGTGTTTGAAGAGGCAGGAACCGGTGGTCCAGAAGACCGTCGAACCTGCGCCGTTCTCAAATTTTGGCAGCCCACCCATCATCAGTTTGGACGGGTCCGGCCAGTTGGCGGCCATGCGCAGGGGGGCATTGAAGTATTTCGTGTAGTATGCGACTTTGCGGGCCGCGAAAGCCACCTCATCCGGTGTGCCGTTGACGCCGCCGTCGGTCGCTCCCTCCAGCAAAATGTCCGGGTGGGAGAGGGCCATCATCTCTTTCATCAGCTTCAGACCTGCAATCGCCGGTTCGCTGGTGAAGTCGAAGAGACCTTCGGGCGTATAGACATCTGGACTCATACTGTGGGTGTAGGGGACCAGCGAGCGCCAGCCGTGGGAGTCGAAGGTGCAGCCATAGAGGGCCGCGCCCGAAGACTGAATCAGTTTGGCTGCTTCCAGATATTCGGTCCAGGTGGATGGGATGGTGGCGATGCCTGCCTGCTCGGTCATCTCCGCATTCCAGCCCATCCCGACCACATCCAGCAGGAAAGGCCAGCTATAGAGCTTGCCATCCACCGTACATTCTTCCCGGATGGAAGGAATCAGGTCGTCCAGCACATCCTGGGGAATGTAGTCGTCCCACGGCTCGATGACGCCAGCTTCGATCAGCGCAGTCATTTCCACAAAGGGGGTCATGCCCACGTATACGTCCCAGGTGCTTTCGCTGTTCTTGGCTTCGGCCACAAAACGTTCGATACCAAAGCCTTCCACCGGCGCAATCTGATAGTTCAGGCCGGGGAAGTTGGCATTGACCGCAGGGATGCTGGGGTGCAGGTCCTCAATCCACTGGTAGAAAGTGGGGGTCAAGGGCCGTTCCGCCACGGCGTCTGCCGCCGCAGGGGCCGCATCGCCGCTGGAAGCTGCCGGCGCGGCAGAAGGGGCGGTCGGGGCCGCGCAACCGGCCAATGCCGTGCTCACGCCCGCAATGCCCAGCCCGACTCCCATCATCCGGGTCAGAAACTGACGGCGGTCGATCTGTCCCCGCTGCAAGCGTGCGTACAGGTCTTTTTGGATCAGATACTCTTCATCCTTGCGCGCCATGCGATTTTCCTCCTTGAGAGCGATGCCGGACCTGCCAATCCAGAGGCCAGCGAACGGTGAATACTGTTGTTTGGGGATTGGCCCAGTGAGCGGGAGTGTACTGTCTGGGCTGGATTAAAATAGCCAAACGGTACATTCCCTGCCATGCAACCGGAAGTATATCACGACTGAAATAGCACCACAACCGGCCAAAATCGGCGGGGAATCGTCGCCGCTGCCAGGGACTAACACGGCGGGACGGAAGTTTTCTCGCAGTTCGCGAGGTTGTGTAGTGGGTGGTGCGTGAACTCGTACACACACCACCCACTGCGTCAGAAACGGTCTCGTTATTTCTGCCAAACTGTACTGGTCAACGGGATGGTGGAATGGCTATTTCTTAACGCAAAGATGCAAAGAGGCAAAGGCACAGAGAGAAAAGCGATTTCTTTGCGTCTCTGCTCCTTTGCGTCATTGCGTTGAAACTTCCACCATCTTCTTGACTACTACATTATTTCTGCCAAACTGCACGAATGCCCCGCGGGGTCACAACCCTACACCTGCTCATTCACCCGCACGCCGCGCAAATCCATCTCGAATTCCAGACCGGCGATGGGCGGACGGCAGTAGTGCCAGTGGATGCCAGAGTTGAGCGCTTCGTGTAGCGACGGTGCGAGGGTGGATTCCAAAAAAGGATGGAGGGGCTGGGCAGTGTAGACGCCGACGTCGCTTACATCGGCCCAGGCGTGGCCGAGGCCAAAGAGCCGTTCTTCCATCACTGTCAGCACAGTCGCTGCCTTCTCTTGCATTGCGCCGGTGGATATTTCGTCCGGGCGCACAATCGCGGCAGGGGAGAGGTCGGCCTGATCCCGCAGATCGCCTGCGCCTGCTACGATAAACGTGGGGCGATTGTGGGTTGTGGGCACTGTGTAGGAGAAGGCATAGAGCGCAGCCTGAGCCGGTGGATTGATGGCCGGGGCCACATTCGTGCGCGCAATGGGGTTGACCCCATCCCGCAGCAGACCCCACTCGGCCAGGCGCGTCTGATATTCGCCATTGAAGGCGGCAAAACCGGCGAAAGTGAAGGGCGCAGGCGAGCGCAGTTCCACCGAACAGAGCGCGGATCGGGGACGTCCCAATCCATTCAAATGCTCTTCAATGCGGGTAAAGCCCTCTCGCCAGGGCACGGAAGGGGCCAGCACTGCCCGCACAATTTCGTAGCCGGGTTGGGCTGTCACCCCGGCGGAATAGGGGGCAATGCCCCTGAGAAAGGCGTAGTTGCCAGCGGGGTTTTCGATTAGCTGCACAAAAATCCTCCCAAAAAAACAGGACGCTGAATGGGCTGAAAACACAGATTTCCGCAGATTATATCAGCGTCAATCACTCTTTCCAGCCCATTCAGCGTCCCGCATGCAGATCAATTGACTTCTACACAGCCGGTAGCGGCCATTACTTCCCGCAGCTTTTTCACCGCATAGGCCATTCCCTCTGGCCCGCTGAAGCCACCGCTGTGACCGGCGATGGCCAGATGGGGTTCCAGTGCGAGCATTCCCCGGTAGCCTTTGGCTTTCAACCGGATGAGGAGTTCGGCTACCTGGCCGTCCCCTTCGCCAGCCGCTTTGACGCTGCCGTCCAGTTTGGCGTCTTTGATGTGAACGTAGCCCGTGCGGGGGCTGAGCAGAGGCCAGCCGTCTTCGGTCACATTCGCTTCGCCCACCTGGACAAAGTTGGCCGGGTCCCAGGCGAAGGTGAGGTTGGGCGAGTCGATGCCCTGCAAAATGCGATGGCAGCGGGCTACGGTATCGCCCACAATGCCCTTTTCGTTTTCCAGAAGCAGGAGCAGGTCGAGTTTTTCCGCTTCCTCGGCCAGCCGGGCAAGCGAGGCAATCGCCTGATCCACGTACTGGTCATAGGCTGCGTTGCTGGTGGTGTCGGGGGGATAGAAGGAAAAGATGCGGATGTTGCGGGTTCCCAGTTTCTGGGCGATCTGGCCGAGCCGCTGGAGATTGGCGACTTCGTTTTCAATCGGATCGAGCAGGGGCGATTTGCCCACGGGGCTGCCCAGCGCGCTGACCTGGACGCTGTGGGCTTTCAGGCTGGCCTGCACCCGATCCACGTCGGCGTCGCTCATCTTCAGCACATTCACGCCCCAGGCCCCGCGCAGTTCCAGATAGCCGATGCGCAGTTCGTTCAGCACCCGCAACTGCTCGTCCAAATCCGCGGCAATCTCATCACCAAAGGCACTGATTGTAAAAGTTGCGTCTGTCATTTAGGACTCCCTGCTGAAAGAAGTGACCAGTGACCAGTCTCTGGTGTCGGCGAGACTCACTGATTACTGGTCACTTTTTACTGGTTACTCTGTGATTCCGTCTGCTCCGGCTCTGCGTCCAAAGTGGAGACCACCTGGCCGTCGCGCAGGAGCAACACTTCGTCCACATATTCGTCCACCAGGCTGTCGTGGGTCACCATCAAAAAGGTCATATTGCGCTCGCGCACAATGCCTTTGAAGAGAGTGAGAATCTCTCCGGCTGTGGTGCTGTCCAATTCGCCGGTCGGCTCGTCGGCCAGAATGAGCTGGGGTTCGTTGACCAGCGAACGGGCGATGGCGACCCGCTGCTGCTGACCGCCGGACATCTCAAAGGGGCGGTGATCCATCCACGGCGTCAGACCCACCAGGTCCAGGGCATCCACAGCGCGCTTGTGGCGCTCCTTGCCCTTGACCCCGGAGATGCGCAGAATCAGCTCCACATTTTCATAGGCCGAGAGGCTGGGCATCAGGCCAAAGGATTGGAAGATAAAGCCCACGTGCATCCTCCGCCATTCGGTCAGCTTGCGTTCGCTCCAGCCGCCGATTTCCTCGCCCATAATGCGAATCTGCCCTTTCGATGGCTGATCCAGCCCGCCGAGACAGTTGAGAAGGGTCGTCTTGCCGCTGCCCGACCGCCCTTTGAGCGCCACAAAGCTGCCCTGCTCGATGCGCAGGTTGACCCCTTGCAGCGCGGCCACTTCCAACGACCCCAGGTGATAGATGCGCCAGAGATCGGTCGTTTCGATGGCAGCCACGCCAGAGGAGGCGCGTTTGGGCTGTTCGGCTGTTATTGTCGGGGCAAATTCAGAATTACTCGACATCGGTTTCAGTCTCTTTGGAGTTCAGTGAATGGCTATTCAACCACTAAGACACAAAAGCACAAAGAACAACAATACATTTTTCCTTTGTGTCCTCGTGTCTTTGTGGTTTCGGTTATTTCTTCTTGCCGCGCAGACGGTCCCACATACTGCGCCCGCCTTCCCGTTGGGTGCGTTTGCGTTCGTCCCGTGCCCGTTCCTGGGCGGCCAGTTCGGGGGCATCCCGTTCTTCCGATGCAGCCCGAATCAGAATGCCCTCGTCGGTCACATCGAGGATGGCTCGGCCTTTGATGGCGAACTGTTCCAGAAACTCTTTTGGCACTTGCAGACGGCCCGCGCTGTCCAGCACCACCAGCTCCTCGAAGTGCTCTTCCAGCACTGGCTCTGCGCCAACTTCGCTTCTGCCTTCTGTGCCGTTGACCTGCACACGGGTGGAGCGGCGGGTCTCGCTGGCCAGCATCCCATCCCGGATGGCGACCACACGCTCCACGTGGCGGGCGATGCCGGGGTCGTGGCTGACGATAACTGTCGTCAGGCCCAGTTCGTCGGTCAGGTGGTGGAATGTGCCGTAGATAATTTTGGCCGTGGCCGAGTCCACTTCGCCGGTCGGCTCGTCGGCCAGGAGCAGGCTGGGGTTGTTGGCCAGGGAGACGGCGATTGCCACCCGCTGCTGTTCACCGCCGGAAAGCTCAGAAAGTCCGTGCTTCGAGCGCCCGAAGAGTCCGACCAGTTCCAGCAGATATTCGGCCCGTTCCCGCTTGGCCTTGCCAGATGCCCCGGCCAAAGTCATGGGCAGTTCCACATTTTCCACCGCGTTCAGATAGGGGACCAGATTACGCGCGCTCTGCTGCCAGACAAAGCCCACCTCTTCCCGGCGGTAGCGGGTCAGTTCGATCTCGTTCATTTTGAGCAGGTCGTGTTCACCCACCCGCACCCGGCCCGCGGTAGGACGGTCCAGCCCGCCCAGAATGTTCATCAGCGTAGATTTACCGCTGCCGCTGGCACCGATGATACCCATCAGTTCGCCCTGGCGCACAGAGAGGTTCAGCCCTTGCAGGGCAAGCACTTCCAATCCGGCTACCTGGAAAATTTTGACAAGCCCGTCGCACAGGATAAATGGTTCATTCATTTAGACAGTCTCACCCAGTTTGATGGCCTGGAATATCTTCATCCGCAGGAGTAGTGTGACGAGCGCGCCCAGGGCAGCCACAAAGAGCAGCCCAAAGAGCGCATAGATGCGGTAGATGGCGGGCCAGGCGATGTTGACGAGGAAGGGCGGTGTCAACTCTTCCGGTCGCACGCCCACCTGCAAGTGGGGGATGAATAGATCGCTCATCCACGACCCCAGCAGTGTGCCCACGCCCATACCCACCAGAATCAGAAAGGCCAGCTCCCAGGCCAGGAAGAGCGTCATCTGACCGGAGGAAAGACCGATGGCGCGCAGGGTTCCCAATTCGATAAAGCGGCGACGGAAGGAGAAGAGGGTGTAGAGCAGGAAGCCCAGCACCGTCAACACCGCCGCGGCCAGAAAGCCTACCGAGAGTACGCCGAACAGCCCCTGGCGTTCGGGCAACTTCTGCAACACGGCGATCTCTTCCCGTGCCGAATACCAGTCGATTACATTGATGTCGTATTGGCGCAGTTCTTGTTCGAGCAGATTGTAGTCCACGCCCTGATCGACGTTGATGAGCACATCGTAGGGCAGTTGACCGCCCAATTGTTCAAAAACGTAGTCCAGATTGCCCACAATCAGCGGCCCTTCGTCGGGATACCAGCCAGGCCAGAAGTCAAATTCGCCCACGACTTTCATAATCATTTCGGCGCGCATGCCATAGCGTGTCACATTGACCTGCACGCTGTCGCCCACCCGGATGGTATTGGCACGCATAAAGTCCTGGGGCAGCAGAATGCCTTCGTTGGCGATCGCCAGGGAGTTCATCAGCGCGCCCAGACTGGCCGGGGCGAAATCCCGTCGCCAGTAGGCCACCGTGGGAAAGTCCAGCCGATCGATGCCGTAGAAACCGGCTTCTTGCCAACTTCCCTGCAACTGCACCCGCACATCAAAATTGGCGATGCGGGTAGCCCCTTTGATTTCTTCGACTTTGTAATGCTCTGAAACCGGTACGAATGTCCACATTGGACCTTCTGTTTCGCCACCCGTCGTGGAAGCGCCCGAGGGTGTGCCGCTTTCGCCGCCAGTACTGGGCGGGGTAGATCCCAGTTCGATCAGGCGGGCGTCCGCACCCACTTTGTAGTAGACCCGGTCGAAGAGGTGATCGTCCAGGGTCTGGGCCAGTGAAGTGGTGAAGGCGGAGAGGCTAAGGGTGAGCACCAGCAGAATCAGCGGCGCTGTGTAGAGTCCCCGGTTGCGGGAGAGATGGCGGGTTGCCAGCAGCAGGCCCACGGAGCTTGTGCGGGCTGCCAGCCAGGCCAGCAGGGCCATCACCAGTGGCAGAAAGCGCAGGGCCACCAGTGTCAACGCGAAGATGCCCAGGGCGGGGACGAGAAAGAGCAACGGGTTCTCGAAGAGACTGTTGCCGCCGACCTGTCCGGGCAGAGCAATGCCGCCCTGCTGCTGCAGCAGATAGATGCCATAGCCCGCAGGAACCAGCAGCATCACATCCAGATAGGCCCGTTGCCACCAGGGCGGGATCAGCGTGCGTGCCTGCTCCATTTTGTAGGTGACGATTGTGTGGCGGGCAGCGTTGAAGGTGGGGATAATCTGGGCCAGAAATGCCACGACCAGCGCGCCAAGACCAAAGCGCAGGACCGACTGACTGAGACTCAGACGCAGATCGGCTTCGATGGTAAAGTTGAGGAAACTGCGGGTGGAGCCGATCAGATCGGCCACCTGAAAGCTGGCGGGGATGCCCACGCCCAGAGCAAAGACGCCGAGGAAGAGGGCTTCGACCCCGGATATCCCCAGCACCTGTCCGGCGGACGCACCCCGGCTGCGCAGCACCGCGATTTCGTTGCGCTGACGTCCCACCGCCAATCCCACTACCAGGCCGATAAAGGCCAGGAGGAGACCGATAATCGGGATGCTGAAGGCGTAGAGAAAAAGGGTGAGGGTTCCGCTGGAGCGCTGGTATTTGCGCAGAGCGTCCAGGGGGGAGATGCTGAGTTGGGTATTGGACATCAGCGTGGCGGCCTGCTGCTCCACCTGGCGGCTGCGGGCCAATATCCGGCTTACATCGCTGGCCGTCACACCATCCCCGTCCATCACCAGATACCAGAGCGCCAGATTGATGTCAGTTGGATAGTCGGGCGCAATCCGGTTGATGTAACTGGCTTCGGGGAGAATCAGAATGTCTTCCAGCGTATTGAGATTGTAGAACCAATACTCTTCCGTGGGGTCGATGGCCTCCCAGATGCCCACCACACGCACGGGAATCTGCACCGTGCGTGTCTGCTCTTCCGAGCGGATACGACGGAAGGTGATATACTCCTCGTTCACCTGCGTACCCAGTGTGTCGGCCAGCGCCCGGCTCATCAGCACTTCGGTGGCCGCGTTGATGTCTGTGCCGGGGTTCACCTCGGGCAGACGGCCCTCCAAAATGGTGATGTGCTGTTCGATCTCGGAGACAAAGCCCAGATTGACCCAGGCCAGGGGATCGGTGGCGTCCGAGTAGGCAACGCCTTCGGTCGGAAAGAGACGCAGATTGTCGGTCTTGAAATAGCGGACTGTGAACTTGTGGGGCAATCCCAAAGAATCCGCAGCCGGTCCCGACATATAGGCGTCCAACGGCCCCAGCTCTTCCCACTCTTTGGTTCCATAGGTGGAGCCGAGATAGCGGAACATATAGGCGAAGGGCGGCCGCTTTACGGTGCTGCCTGCGTTGGTTGCGCCCAGCTCATCCTGCAGGATGCGGTAGTAGACCGCGTCTGCATAGAGCGGGATGCTCATCACCAGTGCGATGGCTGTAATCAGGCCTGTGACCAATGCCAGGGCAAGCCAGCGCTGGGCCAACAACCGTTTGACGGCAACGACAATCATCGCCCAACTTCGTAATAGAAGTCGCATTGGGTTTATTGTCCTACCACGGTTTGGCCTTCTTCCAGGCCCTCTTCGATCTCGACCCGGTCTGCGGTCTGAATGCCAACGGTCACATCCACCCGGCGCTGCACATCGCCATCCTGCACAACGGCAAAGCGGCGCCCGTCAAAAATGCGCAATGCCTGAGGGGGCAGCCAGAGCACGTTGTCCTTGCGCTCCAGTTCGGCCTGCACCCGCACCAGGTCGCCCATTTTGTAGCCCGCTTCTTCCTGGCTCTGGTCGATGGCAATACGGGTGGACTTGTCCAGATCGTCCACGGTTGTGCCCCCGCCTGTGCCATAGGGATAGGGCAATTTGCGCACCGAACCGGTGAGGGCTTCGCCGGGCCGGCTGGGCAGAACCACATTGACGACCAGCCCTTCCTGCAATTCGTTCAGTTGATCGCTGACCAAATCCGCTTTGATCTCTAGTTCAGTGTTGTCGGCAATCACCGCTACGGGTTTGAAGGCTTCGGACGCCCGGCCTACGGTCAGCGAAACCGAGAGAAGTTCGCCGGAGAAGGGGGCAATCAGTTGGGCGTCTTGCACGGCTTTGAGCAGCTTGTCCACAGAAATCTGGGCGCGGGCCACATCGTTGATCAGCAGGGGATCGACGCCTTCTTCCAAGCGGCTGACCGAAATCTCGGCCAGTTCCACCTGCTTGCGCTGCAAGGCCAGGGTGAGCGAACCTTCCGGCTCCTGGGTGACCATTGTCAGCAGGCGCAGGTTTGCCATATCCAAATTGAGTTGGGCGACCCGCCGGTCATATTCCAGGGTGCGCTCGGCCTTCTCCAATTGGGATTGGGCACGCTCCAGATTGAGCCGGGCAGATTCCACTTCCCGTTCCAGATCGTCGATTTCCAGGTCAGCAATGACAAAGCCAGCCTCAACGAAATCGCCCCGTTTGGCATAGATGGCACGCACCCGGCCATTGGCCCGGAAGAAGAGTTCCTCTTCCACTACCGGTGCGATGCGACCGCTAAAGATCAGTTCTTTGACAATTTCTCCCACCCGGACTGTGTAGGTGGGCTTGAGGGGTACCGCAGGTGTTGGAATCGGCGTGGGTGTTGGCTCGTCAGACGAAACCTGGGCAGAGCGGCCTGTGGGTAACAGGGCACAACCAGCCAGGACAACGGTCAGAAGCAACAGGGAACCAATTCGGAGGAGGAATTTTCCCATCAGGCAATCTCGCTTCGATCTGTCGGTTGGTGGATAATTCGAGGACGGTGTACTAAGTGGCATCATTGCCCAGTCTTCCCGGCATAAATATTATCAAATATACTTTTGTAGGAAGCTATAGTGGAAGAGTATAGCTTAAACTTAGGATTTCCACAAAGTCGAATATTCCTTGTGCGGTTTAGTTGGCAGGCATCTTTTTGGGAAAATCGGACTTTGGGTTCGGCCCCTCGTGATTTGTGCAGCCCACACGAAAATTGAATCTGTTGCTTGCTCACCCCTGAAAACCACCCTGGCCTTGCTACAAAAGCCGATTCTTGCGTGCAGTCCGTCTGGATTCCCAGGCGTGACTCCGGCCTTGAATAACCGGCGCTTTCGCTTTTTGCTGGAGGGCCATTTCTCCATCTCCCTACAACCCGCTATAATTTCTCTCTATGACTTCTGACCTGCGCCGCAAACTTTTCTGGTCTTTCCTTCTGGCCTTTCTGGTCTACATCGGGCTGATCCTCTATGCTGACTGGCGGATGCTGGCCGATACGCTATCGGTCTTTCCCTGGGGCTGGCTGCCGGCTGTGCTGGGGTTAACGCTGATCAACTACGCCGGGCGGCTGATCAAATGGCACTGGTATCTGCATCTGGTCGGCGTGGATATTGCCTTTGCCGACAGCGCACGCATCTTTGGCATTGGCTTTTTGATGGTGCTGACACCGGGCAAAGTGGGTGAGTTTTTCAAGAGTGTGATGGTGCGCAATGTGACCGGGACCCCAGTGGCTGTCACTGCGCCGGTGGTGCTGGCCGAACGGATGACCGACGGGTTGGCAATGCTGATTCTAGCCGGGCTGGGTCTCTTTGCCTTTGCCGACCCGGCAGCCCGTTTGGCTGCGGCGGTGGCCCTGGCCGGGATTCTGGGGGTGATTGTGGTGGTACAGGTTCGACCCCTGGCCCTGTGGATGCTCCGTTTCGGCGAACAGATGCCCCTGACCCGCCGCTTTGCTGGCAGTCTGGTCCAGTTGTACGAGAGCAGCTACACCCTCTTTCGCCCCCGCCATCTGCTGATTGCAGTGAGTATTGGGATAGTCAGTTGGCTGGGTGAAGGCTTGGCCTATTATCTCGTCGTGCGGGGGCTGGGCGCGGAGTCTTCCCTGCCCGCGGCGCTGATTGCCGTCTTCATCTTCAGCATCAGTTCGATTGTGGGCGCAGTCGTCGCCACCCCCGGCGGCCTGGGCGGAACCGAAGGCTCATTGGTCGCGCTCAGCGAGCAACTGCTGGGGATGGCCCGCACATCGGCCAGCGCGGCCGCGCTACTCGTCCGTTTTGCCACCCTCTGGTTCGGCGTCCTGCTGGGGGTGATCAGCCTGCTTCTTTGGCCTCGTCTGTTGATCGAGCAATCATCCCAGCCGTCCGCCGTCCGCCGTCCGCCGTCCATCCCCTAATTCACAATTCACAACTGGTAACTCGCTTATGTGGAAAGTCGATTTACATTCACACACCGTCTTCAGCCGTGACTGCCTGACCCGCCCAGAGGTGACGATTGCCCGTGCCCGTGCCATCGGTCTGGACAAGCTGGCGATCACCGAGCACAACAATCTGGCCGGCGCACTGGCCGCCAAAAAGATGGACCCGGAACTGATTATCGTGGGCGAGGAGATCAAGACAACCCACGGCGAAATCATCGCCTGGTTTGTCACAGAGGAGGTCCCCAAAGGACTCTCGCCCCAGGAAACCCTGCGCCGCCTGCGGGATCAGGGCGCGGTGATCAGCATCCCCCACCCGCTGGATTCCCTGCGCGGCTCCGCAATGGGGCTGGAAAATGTGCTGGAAATCATCGAACAGGTGGACGCGCTGGAAGTGCTCAACGCCCGCTGTGTGCGCCCCGCGGACAACGACGCGGCCCGTGCCCTGGCCGAGCAGCACAGCAAACTGATGACCGCGGGCAGCGATTCTCACATCCCTTTTGAGTTGGGCCACTGCTATCTGGAGATGGACCCATTCGAGGACAACCCCCAGAGTTTCCTGGCCGCGCTCCATACGGCCAAACCCACAGGCCAGGTCAGCCCCTTCTGGCCCCATCTCGCCAGCACCTATGCCAAGTGGCGCAAGAAACTGCGACCAGTGGCCTATGGGGGGCTGCTGCACAGCGCGTAGAGAAGGATTTGTATACACGGATGAGAAGGAACACGGATAGCTTTGCCTTCAATCTGTGTTCCTTCTCATCCGTGTATACAAAATAACGATTCAATGCAATTCTTCACCCACTCAGGACAGAATTCTTATGACCACATCCTCCCCACGCATCGCTGTCATCGGCACTGGCTGGTGGGCCACCGAACACCACATCCCCGCTCTGCTTGCCCACCCCAACGCGGAACTGGTGGCCCTGTGTGACGCCAATGGGGAAAAGGCCCGGCAGACCGCCGATGCCTACGGCGTCCCCCACGCCTATGCCAGTGTGGACGGCCTGCTGGCTGGTGAACGGCTGGACGGCGTAATCGTCGTCACCAACCACGCCACCCATTACGCTGTCGCCAAAGCCTGCCTCCAGGCCGGTCTGCACATCCTCATCGAGAAACCGATGACCCTCTTTGCCCAGGAAGCGAAGGAACTGGTCGAGATGGCTGCGGCCCAGAGCGTCCAGATTGCGATGGGCTACAACCACACCTACGCGCCCTATACCATTCGTGCCCAACAGATTGTGGCGTCGGGCGCTCTGGGTGAACTGCAATACGTCCACGGCATCTTCAACCAGCACGTGATGCCCCTTTTTCAGGGCAAATCCAGCGCAGGCCAGGCCAGCGGCAAAGAGCGTTTGGTCCACAGTCCCGCGGATGTCTACAGCGATCCCTTGCGTTCCGGCGGTGGACATGGCCATTTGCAGATCACCCATCTGGCTTCTCTGCTCTTCTTCATCAGCGGGCGACGGGTGCGTCGGGTGCAGGCCCGTATGCACAAACACGGACTGGCTGTGGATTTGGTCGATGCGATTCTGGTGGAGTTTGACAACGGCAGCCTGGGCAGCATTGGCGGCACGGGCAATATGGCCGGGGGACGCAAAATTGACCTGCAACTCTACGGGGAAAAGGGCTGGATCGACATTGACGAGGTGGCTGGTACGGCACGCATCCGGGCTGGGGAAATCGAGATGGACGAGGCGTTGACCGACGAGAATCGCCATTACTACCGCCACGCCACCACCAACAATTTTGTCGATCTCATCCGGGGAGAAGCGGAAAATCACGTTTCTGGTGAGATCGGCTGGCGGGCCGTTGAACTGCTGGATACGGCCTATCGCTCAGCCCAGAACGACGGCGCGGCGGTGGAGGTGGCGTCGCTGTATGCCTGACAGCGGACGGCAGACCGCGGACCGCATCCGATTGCGGTCCGCGGTCCGTCGTCCGCCGTCGTAGCTACCCGCCCGGTGTGGGTGTCGCTTCGGGCTGGGAGTCTTCAACTGGTGCGTCCGCCGCTGCTGCGTCCTCGGCTGGAGCCTCCGCAGTCGGTGTAAGCATCACTTGCACGTAATTGGGCACGCCTCTGGGAGGCGCGGGGCAACTGGCCGGATCCGTGCGGTTGGCTTCCGAGAGGCTCTCGCCTTCCCAAATTGTGTCGATCAGTCCGGCAATTTTCGACGGATCGTTGATGACCAGCACATCCGCGCCGCTGGACGCGATAAACCGATCCACCTGTTGGTCAGTGATGGCCGCGGCCCGCACATTCTCGGGTTCCAGCGAGATGGCAAAACGGGAGATATCGAGCAGTTGGAGCAGGGAAAGGTCTGTGCCAAACATTCCCTGGAACGCGTTCCACAGGCCGGGAATCTTTGGCAGAAGATTGGTGCTCAGCGCCTGATCCCGCAAGGCCCACAAGAATTGGCGTTGGCGGCGGGCACGGCCAAAGTCGCTCTCGATCAGGCGCAGGCGCACAAACCAGCGAGCGCTTTGGCCGTCCAATATATTGTCCCCGGCGGGCAGGGTGAACCAGTCCCACTGCTGGGTGTCCAGATCGAAGATCAGTTCGTAGAAGGGGCAGTCCAGATTGACTGTCACCCCGCCCAGGGCATCCACCACCTGCTCAAAACCATCCATCTCCACCCGCACCCAATGCTCGGTTTTCAGCCCCAGATTGTCTTCGATCACCCGAGAGAGCAGCGCCGGGCCGCCGCCTTCTGTCTTCAGCACTTTATCGCCCAAAAAATCGACCTGATTGATGCGAGCCATACCGTAGTTCGGAATGGAAAGGTAGAGGTCTCGGGGGATACTGAGTACCGCTGCCCGGTTATAGGCCCGATCAATCCCAATCACCATTATCGTATCCGTGCGCCAACTGCCATCCTCTGGTCGGCGATCCGTGCCCAGAAGCAGCATATTGTCGGTTTCGCGCATATTGAAAGGGGGTGGAATGGGCGTTGCCGTCGGTGTCGGCGCTGGGGTGGGGCTGTAGACAGGGGTGGCCGTCGGGGTTGGGGTTGTAAGTCCCTGAAAAATTTGGGTCATTTCGAAGCCGCTGGCCTGGCAGCCCGCCAGCGCGACAGCCGCGAAAAGAGCCAATGTCACAACAATATATGGTTTTCGACCCATTATAACCCTCGATATACTCTGAAAAATACGCGGCAAATCAAAATGCGGTCTGCGCTAGATGCTTACGGGCATTGCACCCGATCCCCTGTTTCCCCAACGGTATTTGTCTCGAACAGGGGTGGCCGCTCAAAGACTGTCTGTATCTGTTCGGCGATTTTCGGCCAATCGGCCACCCAGACCGACATCCCACCCCGCCAGTCGGCCCGCACCATATCCGGCGGCGAAATAACCACGCCGTGAATGTCCGCCTCCGATAGATTCAATCCGAAACGGGCAAAACGGATGGCATCCACAAAGCCGATGTCGGTCTTCACAGAATCGTTGAGCGCTGCATAGAGCGCGGGCAGATGGGGTAGCTGATTCTCGGCCAGGAGTTGATCCCGCACGGCCAGCACCATTCGCTGCTGTCGCCGCGCCCGCTCCAGATCACCGCCCTGGTTGCGTGCCCGCACATAGCCCAGAGCCATTTTTCCTTCCAACCGCTGCACACCCGGCTCCAAATAGAGATTGATGTCCTCTTCGGGCAGATATTCGTAGACCCGACATTCGATGTTCAGTTCCACGCCGCCCAGGGCATCTACCACCTGCTTGAAGCTCTCGAATTCAAAGCGCAGGAAATGATGGATGGGAATCCCCAGTTTCTCTTCCAGAATCGACGCCAGCAGCTCAGGTCCATTGCCCGGATCGTCCTGTTCGCCCAGATAATCGACGACGTTGATTTTGTTGGGTTTGTGCCCCGGAATCACATCCAAATAGATGTCCCGGGGCAAGGAGATGGCGGCTGCCTGATAATTCTCCAAATCCAGCGCGATCAGCATCAGTACATCCGTGCGCCAGTTCACTTCTTTGGGCCGTCGATCCGAGCCGAGGAGCAGAATGTTTACCGTGCGGTTGAGCGGCGGCAGCGTCTCCGGCTCCGCTATCAACGCGGCCAACGGCCCACCGGCGAGCGTCTCGGCTTCCATCTGCGGCTCGATTGCCACAACTGTCGGCGCGGCTGTGGTGGCCTGGGCTGGCGTAGGCGTTGCCCCAGCTTCCACCGAGGCCGCGCTGACTGACTGGCTGGCTGGCGGCTGGCTGTCTGGTGGGGGCGCAGCCGCACTGGGCCTGCTGCATCCTCCCAGGGCCAGTGCCAGAATCAAAACCAGATTCAACAGATAGAATCGTTGCGTCGTCATCGGAGGATTTCGAGAGTCATCTCTTCAAAAAGAGAGCGGCTAATCGGATAGTGCCAGCTATGACCGGCGCGAAATTCGTCCAAATTGGTGTGGCCCCGCTCGCCGTAGCGCAGCGATTGCAGGACCATCTCCAATTTGTCCACATCCTTCACCAGACGGGCTTCCGGTGTGGATGTGTCGTCGTATTCCTGCCAAAGTGCTGTGTAGTGCTCGCCCCTGGGCAGATCGGCCAGCAACCCAGCAATGATGCGTGCCTCTGCCCCGTGCTTGGCGTCTGCGCCCAGTGCCGCGGCAGATCGCTTGGGCAGATCGGTCAGCACACTCTCTGCCAGGTCGTGGAGCAGGGCCAGGGCAAGCACCCGTTCCACATTCAGCGGCGCTGCCAGCCCCTGGGCCGCGGGGTCAGCGTTCACCGCTTCTGCCAAAAACAGGGCGTAGATCGCCACCAGACAGGTGTGATCCGCCAGAGATTCCGGCTGGACAACCCCGGCAAAGAGCCAGCCTGTGCGAGGCAGACTCTTCAGGTGATTGGCCGTGCGAAAGAGGTGTAGGAGTGATGACATAGCCTTGAGGGATAACAGGATGACAAAATGAAGGGATCATATCCGATTCCCAGTCCCCAATCTCAAATCCCTGCAATCTCCCTCCGCACCAAATCCAGCGCGCGGTTGCCGATCCAGGCCGTGCTGATGCCGTCCCGCCCACCGAAGGGGAATTGGGCTGTGCGCACGCCTCTGGGACCAGCCAACGCCAGCCAGGTCAGCCCCGGCGTCTGGGAGTAAAAGTCCTCGTCCGGTTGTCCAGTCGAAACAATCGCCAACCCGTAGGTTGCGCCTGTCGCCGCCCGCATATCCGCGGCCATCTGACTGACCCCTGCTTCTTCCAACGCCCCTGCAATGCCCTCGTCAATCCGGGCGTCGATCAGCCGTTCACCGCCGCCTTCCACCCCACGTAGCCGTTCGGCAATCGCCCCCGCCGAGGAGGTTTCCAGGAGCGCAATCGTTGCGTTGGCTTCCTGCAACAGGCGCACCAGAACCGTCTCCACACTCTCGTCCTGGGTGGCACTGTAGATATACTGGCCGACCTTCTCCCGCACCTGCGCTTCCATCTGATCCAGCAGCGCCTCGGCTTCGTCGGCGCTGGCTGCCCTGGCCGCAATGCGAATATCGGCCTGGCCCAGATGCGCGGCCAGCCCGACCGTCGGGTTGCCTGCGTTCATCAGTTCGCCCAATTGGCTGTCCAAGCTGCTTTCGCCGATCCCCACAGTGCGCAGGATGCGCCGGCGAATAATCCCCACACCACCGGTCAGGGTCAGAATGTAGGGGAGGACCGATTCGGTCATCATCCGCTTCATCTCCCGGGGCACACCGGGCATGGCGATGATACGCGCGCCCCGTCCGTGGCGCAAATCCGGGGTGAGAAAGCCGGGGGCCGTGCCCACCGGGTTGGGGATGACCGTCGCGCCTTCGGGGATGAATGCCTGACGCAGATTGTTCTCCGTCATTGTGTTGCCCCAGCGGGCAAAGCGCTCCCGCAACTTCTCCACAATCTCCTCGTTCCGCACCAGTTTGTGGCCTGTGGCGTTGGCAATGGCGTCCCGGGTGATGTCATCCGCTGTGGGTCCCAGACCGCCGGTGACGAGGAGAATATCGCTGCGGGCTAGGGCCATCTCCAGCACGCCGCGGATGCGCGGCTCATTGTCGCCCACCGTCGTTTTGTAGTAGAGGTTGACGCCGACCTCACGCACCTGTTGGGCGATCCAGGCCGCGTTGGTGTCCACAATATCGCCCAGCAGAATTTCCGTGCCGGTGGTGATAATCTCAGCGGCCAGAGGGGTTGTTTGACTCATCGGGGGAAGCCTTTAGAGTTGAAGGAAGATTGGACTGCCTGAAGCACAGGTTTAGGCAGCCACCAGTTCGGAAACGTTCAGCAATTGCGGACCAATCGCCACTTCAGCGATTTTGAGGTCGTAGGACATTTGAAGATTGAGCCAATACTGGGGCGATTGTCCCAGCGCACGGCCAAAGAGCAGGGCCAATTCCGCAGTCACGGGGCGTGAGCCGTTGACAATGTGCGACACCCGCACAGGTGAAATTCCAATCGTGCGTGCAAAGTGTGCTTGGGAAATATCCAGCTCATGTAGAATTTCGGCAAGAAACTCGCCGGGGTGTATGGGCGGCAGTCCATTCACAGCCATACGCGCACCTTCCTAGTGATAGTCCACAATCTCTACGTCAAACGCATCGCCATTCTCAAAACGAAAGCAAATTCGCCATTGGCTGTTGATACGAATGCTCCACTGACCCAAGCGATCGTGGCGTAGTGCCTCTAACCGATTCGATGGAGGTAGCCGTAAATCCCCCACCTGAGTGGCAGAGTCTATCTGCATTAAGCGCATACCTGCCCGTCTTTTGATGTCGGGCGGCAGCCGACGGGACCGACCTGTCTCGAAGAATCGTTGCGTCTCGTCATCAGCAAACGATCGAATCATCTCAGAATCTCATCATCCCATTTCTTTTATAGCAGCATCGCCGCCTGTAGGCGGATGGATTTGATGCGACCGGCCAGTTGGTCGTTCTTTTCGCCCCGGAAGCGTTCTTCCAGCCCGCGCAGGCTCTCGACAAATTCCTTGGAGAGCAGCTCCCGGTTAGCCTGCAACATGCGGCGCACCTCGCCCTCGTCCTGGATCGAGACCAATTGGTTGAGCAGGCGCAGGTCCGGTGGCAACTGTTCTTGCAGAATGCCCACGGCTATGTTGTAGACGCTGCGCAGACGCTTGACCGCAAACTCAGCGTTCTTCTCCTGGGCCTGCTCGATGTTGGAAGCCAACACAGCCAGGAACATTTCGTTGACCGAATCCTTGTGTTCCTGGAGCATCTCCTCCGGGTTGGGGGACTGCAACACCTCTTGCAGAAAGGCTTGCACCTCCTGCATCATCGCTTCCTGGCTCTGGGATTGGCCTTGCTGGCTCTGCTGGGCCAATTCGACCACCAGTTCGCGCAGGGAGAGCAGGGGCGCACACACTTCCGGGTCATCGGTCGCGTCGATGCGGGCGGTCAAGGCCAGCAGGAACTCGTAGTCGGCCATGCCTCGTGCCACAGAGAGCAGGGACATAGCGATAGATTCGCCTTCTTCGTCGGTCTGCCAGTATTCCAGCAGCAGGTCGAGAAAATCGTCCCGGCTCATATCCGGGCGCAGGCGACCAATGGCCTGGCGCAGCACTTCTTCCATCGCCTTGACCTCTGCGCCCACCGGGGTGGTTTCGAGCAGGTGGGTGCGCAGTTGGGAGATCGATTCCACAGCCTCCTGCTGGCCCTGTTGGCTCAACGCTGCCACTACCTGGCCGAGAAGGGTGAAGAAATCCCGGTTGATCAGATGCTTGCGGCGTTCCACCACCAGTTGCATCGCTTTGGCGTCAGGAACCAGACGCACGAGACTGGTCACCAGCTCGGACTGTTCCCGTTGCATGCGCAACATCTCCGGCGTCACGCCCTCGAAGCCCCAGAACTTCTCCAGAAAGGAGTCCCAGTCGTAGAACTGTTTGGGGTTGAGCATATAGCCCCGGCGCTGTTCGCTGGGCAAACGGCCCATCAGCGCTTTGCTCATCTCGCCGATCACCTGTTGTATCTGCATATCCTGCATTTGGGTCTGTTGGGGAACCAGCACACCCAAAAACTCATTCTCCGGGTCGTGGACCATCAGGGGGGCGCTCAACGCACCGCCCGCGCCACATTTCTGGCAGACGGCCGCGTTGATCTGGCCGCCCAGCATTGGCTCCCGCAGTTCCGGGTTGGCTCCCAGATCAATAATGCTGAATACACCTGCGGTGAAAGGCGTGCCACAACTGGGGCACTGGACCTGCACGCCCTGGGGTGGAAAGAGAAACTCCGGGCGACCACCGGGCTGCCCACGGCGGGCTGGCGCAGGTTGCGCGGGTTGCGCGGGGGAAGGAGGGGCATCCGCTTCTGGGGTGGACACAGGTGCAGCCGCGGCTGTTCCAGCCTCCTCCGCAGGCACGGGTTTCTGTTCTTCTTCTGTTCGTTTGCGGGCAAAGCCTTTGGGCAGTTCAATTCCACCCGTGGGCTGCTGGGGCGCGGGGCCTTTGGGCGTCCAAATCTCGCTCATTCGATGGCATCCTTATGTGTGGCTCGCCCGGTCGTCCGGGCGAGGGGGACTCTGGTCAATCTCTTTATTCTACTGCAAAGGGGAGGAAGGGGAAAGATTGGGGATTGGGGAAAAGGGAAAAGAGATTGCAGAGATTGGAGATTAGAGATTGTGTAGTGTCGATTGGCGCACAACACAAACTCTAATCTCCAATCTCCAATCCCTATTGCCCTCTGGCCTTCAATTCCTCTTCGCTCAGCACCGCCACTTCCAGTTTTTCCGCCTTTTCCAGTTTGCTGCCAGCCTTTTCCCCGGCCAGCAGAAAGTCGGTTTTGGCGCTGACGCTGCCGGTGACTTTGCCGCCCCGGGCTTCGATATACGCTTTGGCCTCGTCCCGGCTCATTGTGGGCAATGTGCCGGTGATAACGAACGTCAACCCGGCGAATGGCTGGGCCGTGCCTTCGGCAACCGTCCGCTCTTCTCCGCTCATGCGCACGCCCAGGCTGGCGAATTCGTCGATGAGTGCCCGGTTGGGTTCCAGACTGAAAAATTCTACCAGACTGGCGGCAATTTTGGGGCCGATCCCTTCAATCGCGCTCAGGCTCTCCACATCCGCGGCCATCAGGGCTGGCAGGTCGGGATAGGCGGCCATCACAATCTCTGCCACCACCTCGCCGACGAAGCGGATGCCCAGGCCGGTGAGCAGCCGGGCCGCGGGACGGGTCTTGGCTGCTTCGATGCCAGCGCGCAGATTCTCCACCCGCTTCTCGCCGTAGCCCTCCATTTCCGCGATGGTTTCCCAGGGCAGATCGAAGACATCGGCCAGGTCGTGGATAAAGCCCGACTCTACAAATAACTCGGCCTGGCGGGAGCCAAAGCCCACAATATCCAGTGCACCTTTGCCCACGAAATACTCAACTTTGCGCACCAGTTGCTCCGGGCAGGCGTTGTTGACGCAATAGGTGGCGGATTCGCCTTCGGGCCGCACCAGCGCCTGGCCGCAGACGGGGCAGACACTCGGCATCTGCCAGGGCTGCTCGCTGCCGTCCCGCACTTCGACCAGTGGACGCAGCACCTTCGGGATCACATCCCCGGCCCGCTTGACCAGCACTGTATCGCCGACCCGGATGTCCAACTCCCGGATGTAGTCCTCGTTGTGCAGGGTGGCCGCGGAGACGGTAACGCCGCCGATGGCGACCGGCTCCAACACTGCGTTGGGGGTCACCGCGCCGGTGCGTCCCACTTTAACAGTAATGTCGAGCAATTTCGTGGCCGCTTCCTCGCCGCCGGTCTTGTAGGCCACAGCCCAGCGGGGGTCTTTGCCGGTGAAGCCCAGCCGCTCCTGCTGGCTCAGCAGATCGACTTTGACGACCATTCCGTCCAGTTCGTAGGGCAGCCGCCCGCGCAGATCGTGCCAGTGGGCCAGATAGTCCACCAGTTCGTCGAACTGGTCGTCGGTGAAGCGGCGTATCTCCGGGCTGACTGGAAAACCCAATTTCTGCAAATAGGCCAACGATTCCCACTGGGAAGCGGGCGGATTTTCCACTCCTTCCACAATCAAAATCTGATAGGTCCACAGACGCAAGGGGCGCTGGGCGCTGATACTGCTGTCCAGCAGGCGCAGGGAACCCGCGGCAAAATTGCGGGGGTTAGCGTAGGTGCGCTCGCCCTGCTCCTCCTGGCTGCGGTTGAAGGCGTCGAAGTCACCGACGGTGACGTAGGCTTCCCCGCGCAGGACGAGGTGAGAGGGAGGGGATTGGAGATTGGAGATTGAAGATTGGGGACTGGGGAGTGATGACTGATCACTGGACACTGCTGACTGGCGACTGGCAACCGGAATCGTCAGAGGCAGTACGCGGACCGTGCGCAGATTCGGGGTGATATTCTCGCCCACTTCGCCGTCGCCCCGGGTGGAGCCGAGGATAAAGCGCCCGTTCTCGTAGTGGAGGACAACCGTCAGTCCGTCGAATTTGGGTTCGACGACGTAGGCCAGTTTGGCCTGCTCCTCCTCCGGCAGCAGACGGCGCAATCGTTCCCGCCAGGCGTGCATATCCTCCGGGCCAAAGGCATTGGCCAGGCTGAGAATGGGCGCGGGGTGGCGCACTTTCTCAAAGCGCTCGGCGATCAGCCCGCCCACCCGCACAGTCGGGCTGTCCGGACTGGTAAGTTCGGGATGTTCCGCCTCCAGCCGCTGCAACTCCCGAAAGAGCGCGTCAAATTCCGCGTCGCTCAGTTCGGGATCGTCCAGCACGTAGTAGCGGTGCTGGTGATAGCGCACGGCGGAGCGGAGGGTATCGAGGCGGGTGGAATCTGTGGGTGTCATAGTTTGTTGTGTGGATGGCAGATATTGGGTATTAGATATTGGGCAGTGGTGTCTAGCCGACGGCGGCCATTGGCGCGAAGTCCAGTTTTGCTTTGTCCCTATTCAAGAAAATCGTCGTCTTCGTCACTACGAAATACCGAATATCTAATATCTTTTTCGTCTATGGATTCGCTGTTACGCTCAAAAAGTCCCCCGCGGCCCACCCCACCAACTGGTCTGCCGGGTCGTTGACCACCCGGATGCGATACCAGAAGTAGCCGTCGGCTTCGACGGGATAGTCGCCGTAGTCGCCGCCGGGGGAGAGGACGAGAAAGGGTGCGTCGTCGTTATAGATGCCCAGGGTCAGCCCGCCGGTTCCGGGTGACGAGCGCAGACGGATGCCCTGTCCGCTGGTGTTGGCGACAACCACTTGCATCCCCGCGTTCAGTCCGACTTCCGGTGGAGGCTCGACAGGCAGGGCGGTCGGTTCTGCCGCATCACTCTCGGCTTCTGGGGTAGCCAATACAACGCTGCCCACCACACCGGATGCGGGCGTAGTCTGCACAACCGGTTCGTCGACGGTACGTCTGCCCAGGGAAAACCAGAGCGCAACGACGACGACGATTGCCAGAGCGGAGACGATCCCCCAGAGCGGCAGGGGGCGTCCCAGGCGGCGGGCAGAACTGGGCGTGACAGATGCATCGAGTGTGCCTGTCTCCCAGCCGACCTGGCTGTGGGCCACATCCACGGGCAGGGAGACGCCCCTGGCCTGGGCGGGCACGGCCTCGAAGACCGGCTCCGCGTTGTGGGCAGTGGGTGTCGGTTCGGTCACGGGCGCAAAGACTGGCTCATCGACGGGCAACGGTTGCGCATCGAAAACGGGTTCGTCGTAGTCGTCCGCTGGATATGTAGAGTGGGTCCGTTTCGCTTCGGACATCCTTATCAGTCTTCCTTTCTATCCGTGTATACAAACCTTACTGCCCATTGCTTACCGGTCACTTTTTGCATCCTTCAGCATCCCCAGCATCTCCGCCAATGGCCGAGTATTGAGCACATCCGCTGCTGTCACCCAGCCTCGCCGGGCCGTGTGAATGCCGTAGGGCAGCAGGTCGATCTGTTCGGTGCTGTGGGCGTCGCAGTTGATGACCAGCGTGCAGCCCAGTTCCACAGCCCGGCGTGCGTAGGCTCCGCTCAGGTCCAGCCGGGCCGGGTTTGCGTTGATTTCCACGATTGTACCCGTCTCGGCGCAAGCCTGCAAGACCCGTTCCAGGTCGATATCCGACGGCTCCCGGCGACCGATCAGCCGCCCGGTGGGGTGGCCGAGGATGTCTACGTGGGGGTTTCGCACGGCTTTCAGACAGCGCTCGGTGATGGTCTCCCGGTCTTGGCGCAGACCGATGTGGATGGAAGCCACCACCACATCCAGCGTGGCCAGCACTTCGTCGGGCAGACCCAGCGTGCCGTCGGCCAGCACCTCCGCTTCCGTGCCCAGCAGCAGACGGAAGTCGTCGCCCGCGGCCGCATAGCCCGCGTTGAGCCGGTCGATCTCGGCCCGCTGTTCGGCCAACTTCGCCGCGTCCACGCCCTGGGTCACGCCCAATCCGATGCTGTGATCGCTCACATTCCAATAGCCATAGCCCTTGGCCTGGGCAGCGGCGGCCATCTCGGCAATTGTGCCTTTGCCGTCGCTGAAAACTGTGTGGCTGTGGAGTTCGCCCACAATATCGCCCACTTCGATCAGCCGGGGAAGACTGTGTTGCCGAGCAGCCTGGATTTCGCCGCTGTTTTCCCGCATCTCCGGCGCCACCCACTCCAGGCCGAGAAAGGCGTAGAGTTCTTCTTCTGTCTCGAAATAGCGATCAGAAACCGAGTTTTTCGCTTCGTGAGTTCCAGGGCTATCGGGACTCTTAAAAAACTCGGTTTCTTTACCGTCGCTGGTCAGGGAGTATTCGTTGAGACTCCAGCCCTGCTTTTGGGCCAACTCGCGCACGGCCACATTGTGGGCCTGGCTGCCGGTGAAATAGGCCAGGGCCGCTCCCCAGTGGCGGGCCTCCACCACCCGGATGTCCACCTGCATTCCGTTGGGCAGGGTGACGCTGGATTTGCGATCCCCCGCGCCCAGAATGTCCACCACCTGGGGCAGGCTGCGAAAGGCTTCCATCACCGCGACGGGCTGCTCGCTGACGGCCAGAATGTCCACATCCCCAATCGTCTCCCGCCAGCGGCGCAGGCTGCCCGCCAACTCGATCTTCTGAATTGTGCCCGCTGGCAGAGCGGCCAGTAGATCGGCGATGATGCCTTCGGCCAGAGGGCGGGCCGTGCCGATGGGTGTGCGATCGTCGGCGCGCCGGGCCAGGAGTTCGATGCCTTTGAGTATCTTCTCCTCGCTTTTGGCCCCAAAGCCTTTCAGCCCCCGGATGCGTTCGGCCTGGGCCGCTGCCTTCAGTCCCTCTACACTGGTGATGTCCAGTTCTTCCCACAGCCGCTTGGCCGTCTTTGGCCCCACATCGGGGACCCGCATCATCTCCACCACCCCGGCGGGGACCTGTTCTGTCAGTTTGTCGTAGAGGGGGATGTGGCCGGTGGTGAGCAGATCGTCGATCTTCTCGGCGATGGCCTGGCCGATGCCGGGGATGCTGCGTAACTCCCCCGCGGCGTGGATGGTGTGGATGTCCCGGTTGAGTTCTTCAATCGTGCGGGCTGCGTTCTGATAGGCGATGATTTTGAAGCGGTTTTCGCCCAAAATCAGCATCAGATCGCCGATGGCAGCAAAGACTTCGGCTACCTGGCGGTTGCTAAGACGGGCTGTTTCGGAGTCGGACACGGGCAGTTTCTCCCGGTGAATTGGGTGACGGTGTGGGAAGAATTATAGCATAGATTGGGTCGCAGGGGGTACTGAGCGGGCAAACAAAAGAGCGGGTGGACACTATCCGTCCACCCGCTCTTTTCTGGTCAATTCTGGCCGGCCTACCGGTTGATATGTGGCAGGTAGAGCGGGCCAAAGACCTGGAAAGTGCGGCTGACAGTGGCCTGGTTGTTCTGGCTGTCGGTCGCTGTCAGTTCTACTGTGTGCAAACCCGGCGCCAGCCCGGAGAGAATCAATCCCTGGCCTGTGCCCCCGGCCTGACCGTCCAGTGTCCAAACCAGGCCCGCATCGTCCAGGTTGCCATCTTCGGGGTCATAGGCTCCGCCTGTCACCAGTACGTCGCCAGCCTGCACAAAGCCGTCGGCTTCCGGGCTGTCGATGTGGGCCAGGGGCGTCTTGTCAGTCACAGTGAAGTTGGCGTCGGACTCGTCGGAACCGGTGTTCACCCCGTCGGAGGCCGTTACACGAATCCGGGCCTGGCTGCTGCCCTGGAGGGTGCTGGTGTCGCTGAGGACGAAGCTGGTGGTCGGGTGCATTGTCGTCAGCGTTTCCCAGTTCGTGCCGCCGTCCGCGCTGTATTGGATCAGATAATAGAGCGGGTCCTGATCCGTATCTTCAGCAGTCCACTCGATAGTCAGCGGTCCATCGACGGTTTCACCGCCGTTGGGCGAAGTGATCTGCACCGTCGGTGCGTTGGCGCTGACACCCATACGGGCGAGTTCCTGGCCGTCAGAGAGCAGCCGGATGAGGGCCGTGCCCGGTTGATAAGGCACAGTGGCAAAGAGCACCTGGCTGGGGCTGTGTTCAAAGGCTTCGGTGGGCGTTACCACTTCGGTTGCCAACAGACTGCTCTGCGCGTCCAGAAACTCCAGAGTGAAAGCAGGTTCGGCCCAGGGGTGTGCGTGGGTGCGGGGCACGAACTGGGCTTCCACTGCCTGTTTCAGCTTTGTGCGGTCCAGGGCATCCGGGGGGATGCGATAGGCCGGGAAGAGAATGGCCGAGGGGGTGGTGGGCGTGATGATACCGCCGATGATCAACATTTCCTCGCTGGCCAGGATGCGTGCCAGGGCATCCGTGGCGTCGGCTTCGGCAGCCGAGACCGCGGCCCGATTTTGCAGACCCCGCCAGGTGTAGTCGGATACCCATTTTGTGTTGCCATAGGACATAAAATCCGCGGCCCCGTTGGGGGCAATGACTTGGCTGCTGCGCCGGTCAAAGCCATAGAAACTGGATGTGCCTGTATTGGCGATCTGGCAGCCGGGATAGGGGTAGCTGGTGTTGAGATCGCTGGGGCTGCCACAGTTTACGTGCTTCCAGCGGCTACCGAAGACCCCATTGTAGTTGTGGGCCAATTCCTGGGCCATTGTAGCCCCGCCACGAATGCTGTTGAAGCCGCTGCCGCCGCTCTCCATCTTGACGTAGGAAGAGCCGATGGCGTAGTTGGCGTAGCCCAGATTGATCCCGCCGCTGGAATTGTTAGTATTGGTGTCCGGGCTGACCATTCCCATATAGTGGGTGTAGGCTCCCGAACTGTTGCAGCCTGCCGGGTTGGATGTGAAAGTGTTCCAAGTGATCAGATGGAACATCAATTCGTCGGCTTGGCCGGGCAGCTCCCAGGGGCAACTGCTCAGCCAGAGGAAACCGCAGGGCCGTTGCATCCGGCTGGAGACCTGATAGTAGCGGAAGTCAGCCAGCGGCCAGAGGGTCTCGAAGCGACCCATAATGTCCCAGAAGCCGGAGCTGGCGGTGGTGAAGTTGGAGCCATTTGTGCGCACGGGCCGGGTGACTACACAGATGGGTTCCTGGCCGCCGAAGGTGCGGGTGATGGAGAAGGTGTTGTTGCCTTCGTTGTTCTCCGGGCGGAAATTGAAGGGGTCGATCTCTGCCCGGAGTTGGACGCTGCCTGTGCGCCAACTGGACGGCAGCCAGAAGTTGAAGGTCGTGTTGATGTTGGCCCGATCCGCTCCGCCGGTGCTGACACCGATGGAGCCGTTGATGGGGTAGATGGGCGATCCCGCAATCTCTACGCCGCCCCGGAAACCCCGCAGCCGGGCGGAGACCGGCGAAGCATTCTGGCCTGTGCTGATGGGGTAGACCCGCACAAATGTCTGTTTGTTGGCCGTGAGCGGGACATCATTGGCCAGATTTTGGATGCCCTGGTTGATCTCAATATCGACGATCCGCAGGTCCAGGGCAATCGCGGTTGCCGTAGGCGTGCGGGTGGGTGTCCTTGTAGGCGTGCGCGTCGGTGTACGGGTGGGGGTGCGGGTTGGCGTACGCGTGGGTGTACGGGTTGGTGTTGCCGTCGGCGTGCGGCTCGGAATCGATGTCGGGCTGGCTGTGCCAGTAGGTGTTGGCGTGCTGACCGTGCCGGTGGCTGTCGCGGTTACAGTTGGTGTGTCTTTCTCGATTGCCGTCTGTGTGGCTGTCGCCGTCGGCGTGGCTGTTGCCTGATGGCCGGGGAGCAGATAATCTTCTGTCTCGCCCAAATCGTAGCCAGCCTTCGGGCCGCTGCCATCCTCCGCTGGGGCCGGTTCGTTGCTGATGCTGATGCGCAGCCAGCTATTCTGTTCGGGGTTGCCAACACCTGTGTAGAAGACGGGTGTTGTGAAGTTGAACGTGCCTGGTCCAGACAGCTTAATTTCCTGGTTTTGCACGGCCCATTCACCGCCATACACGTTTATATCGCCAATCTGGCACCAGGTGATTTCACCCCATTTTCCGTTTCTGTCGAAATCTATCCAGACATTGACATAGGCCACCTCTGGCGCGCCAGGGTAGACAGTGACTGTGTAATTGAATTCCTGATAGGTGCAGGGTTCGAAGGTGGGAAAGTCCTTGGGGGCACCGTCGTCCTTACCGTCCATATCCGCGCGCCCGGCTTTGGGATCGATGTTGTTTACCCCGTCGTCGTCAGGTCCACTGTCGGCCTCACTCTCCCGGCTGATGCCCTGGCCCAGATGGTAGTAGAGTTTGTCATTCTTGTGGATGGGGCCGTAGGGCGGCGAACCTGCCAGGTAGACCGACGGGAATTCGGCTTGCACGCCGGGATAGGCCTCCATCGGATTGCCGCTGCCATTGGTGGAATCGGGCGCGTCGCCCAGGTCTGGGACGGATGCGTCGCAGGTCTTTCCCGTCTTCAATACCACCGGCTGCCAAGTGACAGGTTGGTCAAAGTATTGGCTCGACGGCATCCCGTAGTCATCGCCCTGATCATTCACCCAGTGATGATAGACGGCCAGACCGAAGTGGGCATCGCATGGCTCACCTGTCAATTCCAGAGAGACCATTTCCAGGGGGATGGCGAACTCAGCCTCGTCCATGTCTTCCGTTTTGGCCTGGGCGTTCCAGTCGCTCAGTGTGATGGGCTTGTAACCGTTGGGTTCACCGTTGCCAGCCAGACTCTCCAGATCGCCGGTGGTCATCCCCACCCGCAGAGAATAGTCGTCTGTTTGGGCGACCGCCTCTGCCCCATTGTTCCTGTCCAGATAGACACTTACAAAGCGTGCCTTCAATGATCCCAGAGTGCCTCGCATGCAGACGTAAAGTGTTTGGCCATCGTGCTTGACCGCAACCTGTCCCTGAAATTGTTGGGCATCGGTGAAGCCAAAGAAGGCTGCATCTTCGTATTCGGAACCGAAGCTGCAAACCCCATCCACTTCGATGGGAAGCTGGGACAAGGGAATCTCCGTGGGGCCCTGGGATTGCCGTACTTCTGCTGGAATCTGCGCGAGCAGAACGGAGCCGTCGGATGGCGAAGCCTCAATGCGGCTTGCCTGCCAAAAAGCAAGGCTCACAAGCAGAATACTCAACACAGAAAAGGCAAGGAGAAGGCGGCGGATAGTCGCTTTGGGCGGCAGCATAATTCCTCCTGAATCTCTACGATTGGACCATTGAAATAGACGGACTACTCAGACTCATGCAGGCTATTAAACCTGGCAAGCAGGTGAATCGTCAGGGGTGATCTGTAACACAAAAAGTGCCACTTTGGGTGACAGCCCGGCGGAAGTCGACGAGTGTTTAAGATCGTATGGGGAATGAGAATATAGCTCACATAAGTATACCGTCATTGACTTGGTATCTGTCAAGCGGTGATTCCCCTATGAACACCCGCCGATTTCCTGGCTTGTCATATTTTGCGCTTAGTGGCATTGTAATTTGTGAGAAATCACTATTCTGACCGAATCCTTCGATCTCCCAAAGGAAGGCGCACATGACGACTGACGACCCCTCTCCGGTTCCCTTTCGTGTAGTTCTGGCTGGCTGCGGCGGTATCACCCGGGCCTGGCTTAACCACGCGGCTGAGCGCACCGATCTGGACTTTGTGGGACTGGTCGATCTTTTTCCAGAGAATGCGGCCAAAGTCCAGGAGCAATTCGGCCTCTCCAACGCCCGTATCGGCATAGACCTGGACCAGATGCTGTCAGAGACCCGCCCGGATATTGTCTTCGACTGCACCATTCCCGCCGCGCACAAAAGTATCGTCCTCACCGCTCTGGCCCACGGCTGTCACGTCCTGGGCGAGAAGCCCCTGGCCGAGTCTATGGCCGACGCGCAGGAGATGCTGGCGGCAGCCCAGGCCAGCGGCAAGACCTACGCTGTCATCCAGAACCGGCGCTATCTGGACAATATCGTCCGCTTTCGGGAGGTGATCCGGGCCGGGCAGATCGGCCCGCTGACCACCCTCAACGCCGACTTCTATCTGGCCCCCCACTTCGGCGGTTTTCGGGATGAGATGGAGCACGTGCTGCTGATCGATATGGCGATCCATTCCTTCGACCAGGCCCGCTATATCGCCGACGCCGACCCGGTCAGCGTCTACTGCCACGAGTGGAACCCGGCTGGCTCCTGGTATGCCCACGGCGCGTCGGCCCAGTGCATCTTCGAGATGACGAATGGGCTGGTTTTCAACTATCGGGGGAGCTGGTGCGCCGAGGGCTTGCAGACGGCCTGGGCCTGCGACTGGCGGGCCATCGGCCAGAAGGGCACGGCCCGATGGGATGGGGAGGACGAGATTCAGGTGGCCGCGGTGGTGGGCAACGAAGGCTTCTTCCACGAGACCGAACGGCTCGATCCGCCAGCCACACCCCCGCTAGAATTCACCAGCCACGCCGGGGTGATCAACGAATTTGTCGAATCGTTGAAAGCGGGTAGACTGCCCCAGACCGTCTGCACCGACAACATCAAAAGCCTGGCAATGGTCCACGCCGCCATCGAAAGCGCAGAGAGTGCACGGAAGGTGGCGGTGGAATTTTGAGTTGCGAATTGCGAATCGATAACAACAAAAACAGGAACGCAGATTTCACAGATGACGCAGATTGAAATCCGTGTTCCTTTTCATCCGTGTATACAATCCGGCTATTCTCCCAACAGAAAGTGATGTGTAATGACTGAAGAAACGAAGACACTTGACCGGGTGCTGGTGATCGCCGCACACCCAGACGATCCCGAATTTGGCTGTGGCGGCACGATCGCCAAATGGGCCGCGGCGGGCAAAGATGTGCGCTATCTGCTCCTGACCAGCGGCGACAAAGGCAGCAAAGATCGCAACCTGCGCCCGGAGCAGTTGGCCGCTAAACGGGAAGCCGAGCAGCGGGCCGCGGCTGCCGAGCTGGGCGTGGAGGAGGTCATCTTCCTGCGCCACCCGGACGGGCTGGTGGAAAACAGCCTGGGCCTGCGCCGGGAACTGGCCGCCTACATACGCAAGCTGAAACCCCATATCGTCGCAGCCATCGACCCCTGGCGACATTACCAGTTGCACCCGGACCACCGGGCCGCGGGCATCGCCGCCATCGACGCTGTCTGGTCGGCTCGGGAGTGGAATATCTTCCCGGAGCAGTTGTACGGCGACGAAGACCCCTGGCGGGTCTCGGAAGTCTATTTCTTCTGGACCGACAATCCGGACCACTACGAGGACGTGACCGATTTTGTGGATGCCCGCGTCGCGTCCCTGGCCTGTCACGTCAGCCAGGTGGGGGAAGATCGGGAAAAGCTGGATAAGCGCATCCGTGAGCGCACGGCCAAAACCGGTGAAGAGGCGGGGATGGCCCACGCCGAAAGTTTCAAGCTGATCAAATTTTAACAACCACAAAGGCACGAAGACACAAAGGCAAAGCGAAGAATCTTTTTGTTGCCTTTGTGGTTCAAAACCTCACTCCGAAAGGAAGTTTGCAATGTCGAATATCGTCCGCTGGGGACTGATCTCCACTGCTAATATTAATGATGCGCTCATCGGCCCTATCAAAGCCGCGGGGCGCAGCGAACTGGTCGGCATCGCCAGCCGAGACCAGGCCAAAGCCGAAGCCTACGCCGCGGAAAAGGGCATTCCCAACGCCTATGGCAGCTACGAAGCGATGCTGGCCGATCCGAATATTGACGCCGTATACATCTCCCTGCCCAACTCCCTGCACTGCGAATGGGCCGTGGCCGCCGCGGAGGCAGGCAAGCACGTCCTCTGCGAGAAGCCGCTGGTTGTCTCGATGGAAGAATTTGACCAGGTGGAAGCCGCCGCGCTTGCCAATGGGGTGACTGTCTTTGAAGCCTTTATGTATCTGCACCACCCCCAGACTTTGGCCGCGCAGAAGCTGATCGCGGACGGTCGACTGGGCCAGGTGCAACTGGTACAGGCCTGGTTCAATTTCTATCTGCCTGCAGAACGGACCACAAACATCCGTCTGCGGCCCGATGTGACCGGCGGCTGCCTGTGGGATGTGGGCGTCTATCCCAACAGCCTGGCGGTGACGATGGCCCACCCGGCCCGGCCCCAGTCGATCTTCTCCAGCCAGATCGTCGGTGAGAGCGGCGTGGATGTGGCGATCCGGGGCCAGTTTGTCTTTGAAGGCGGCGCGGTGGGCCAGGTTTCGTCCAGCTTCCGCACCCCCTTCCGGGAGGGCGCGTATGTGGTGGGAGACGAAGCGATCCTGCACATCCCGGAGCCGTGGAAGCCTGGGGTGAAAGGCGTGGACAGTGTGATGACCCTCACCAACCGGGACGGCTCGACGGAGCAGATCGTCACCCCAGCGGTGGACCCCTATCTGTGCGAAGTGGAGGCGATGGAAGCCTGCATTCTGGACGGGGCCGATCCGGTCGTGCCTCTCAGCCGCAGCCGCCTCTTCCTCCAATGTGTCCTGGCCCAGTACGAGTCCGCAGCCACAGGGAGGGCGGTTAATTTGTAAATCACCAGTAGTCCAGCGCCGGTTGAGTAGGCGGGTGCTTTTCCCGCCGTATCGAAACCTAGCGGGTAGACCCCAAACTATTCGTTGACCCGTTCGCTTGATTTCGATACGCCTCGAAGACTCGGCACTCAATCAGCGCTCACTGGTCTGATCTGTGTGTGAAATTGCAGTATCCTTTCTGTCTTTATCTCTGTGCCCCTGCGAGAGTTTTCTTGCACAAAAACTCCCGCAGAGGCGCAGAGAAAAACCAGGGCGCAGAGTTCATCAGCGGCTCGAAAAGCGAAAGGAGCAATCCCCTATGACCAGTCTTCGGGGAATTTTCTGGCGTGAACTCTTTCGTTATCAGATTGCCCACGCGCCGCCCAGCAACTCCATCGCCCAGATGCGCCAGAATCTGGACCGGCTGGGGCAGCGGTTGAAACCGCCCAAAACTGTGGGCATCGAACGCACGTGGGTGGAGGGTTTGCAGTCGGACTGGCTGACGCCCGCGGCTGCCAGCGACGGCACAGCCGTCGACGCTCGCCTGCTCTATCTCCACGGCGGCGGCTATATCTGCGGCTCCTTCGCCTCCCACCGGGGACTGGTGGGGAATCTGGCCCAAGCCTGCGGAGTGCGTACACTGATGCCCGAATATCGGCTGGCCCCGGAATATCCCTTCCCGGCCGCGCTGGAGGACAGCCTGCGGGTCTATCGCCACCTGCTGGACGACGGCGTTGCACCCCATCGGCTGGTCCTGGGTGGGGAATCCGCGGGGGGCGGGCTGGCAATCGCCACACTTCTGGCCCTGAAGGACGAGGGGCTGCCTCTGCCCGCGGCCGCCTTCGTCCTCTCCCCCTGGACCGATCTGGCCGCCACCGGCGAGAGCCTGCACACCCGCGCCCGGCAAGACCCCTGGTTTGAACCTGAGGGTGTGGCGGTTGCCGCGGCCTTTTATATAGGCGACGAATCCAACACCAATCCCCTCATCTCCCCCCTCTACGGCGACCTGTCCGGCCTACCACCTCTGCTCATTCACGTGGGCGACTACGAAATCCTGCGCGACGATTCCACCCGGCTGGCCGAGAAAGCGCTGGCCGCGGGCGTGGATGTCACTCTGCGGGTCTGGGAGGGGATGTGGCACGTCTTCCAGAGCCTGGCGGGCCGTGTGCCCGAAGCGAGGGAGTCGGTGGATGAAGTGGGCGCGTGGGTGCAGTCCCGGCTGGTGGCGGCGGAGGGGCGTGTGAAGGGACAGACGCTGGTTGAATAGTGGGGTGCGCAATTGCTGGCTCAGTATCCTACAACCCTCAGCCCAAATTGCGCAATGCCTGCTCCAACACCAGCACGGCCTGCCAGTATTCGTCCAGGGCGATGTGTTCGTTGGGTGTGTGGTCCAGGCTGCTGTCGCCGGGGCCATAGGCGAGGATCGGGCAACCCCAGGCCGGGCCGACGACGTTCATATCGCTGGTTCCGGTTTTGACGACGAAGCCGGGCCGCTCGCCGCCCCGATCGCTGGCCTGCTCCCGAATGGCGGCGAGGAAGGCGCGGACCAGGGCGTTGTTGCGGTCGCTGCGCCAGGCAGGTTCGTGGGCGTAGATGCCCAGAGAAAGATGGGTGAGCGGGCCGACGACTTCCACCCTTTTTACCCCGCCATCCTCAATCGAAGCCGACGAGAAGGGCGCAAGTGGGGTGTCGGTGGCGGTTCGCTGGTTGGCCCAGTCTACTAGGCCGGCCAGGAAGTCGTCGATGGGAAAGTCTACAGGCAGGCGGATGCCGATTTTGGCCGCCACCCGGTCGTGGAGATGTTCGTCGGTCCAGGTGCGCAGGTCGCGCAGGCTGGGCAGAAGCTGGTCGAAGGCTTTGTCGTGGGGAGCGTTGAATTCGGCGGCATAGGCCGAGACCCAATTCCACAGGTCCACAGCCACCGTTGCTACACCCGCATCCGGCCCCGCGGTGTGGGCCATAGGCTGGGATGCTTCCATCTCCACCAGCACCCGACCTTTGTAGCCAAGCGTCACCCGCTGCCAACTGCTTGGCTCACCGATGATGCAGAAGTCGGGGACGGGTTCGTCGCTGCCGTTGAAGCGGTCCCGGATGAAGCGGGCGCCTTTGCTGGTGGCGTATTCCTCCTCCACCGCGCCCACCACCACCAGGCGAATATTGTGCTCCCTGGCCCAGGCGTCGCCGACACGGGCTACCGCGGCGGTGAAAGTCGCCAACGGTCCTTTGGCGTCCACGCTCCCTCGGCCATAGAGCAATCGGCCTGTCGGGCTATCCTCAATGCGGACGGGGATGTCGCCGGGCACGGTGTCGATGTGGCCGAGAAGGATGACAGTGCGGGCCGCGTCGGCTGGGCCTATTTCGCCCACCGCGTTGCCCGCATCGTCTACAAATGCACAGATGTAGCCGTTGGCGGCCATCTGTTCTACCAGCCAAGCAGTGGCTCGGCTTTCCTGAAGGCTGAGGGACGGGATGGCTACCAGCCTGTGCAGGAGGGCAATGGCTTGATTCTGGCTGGTCATCAATCTTCCAAGTCCCCAAAGATGTCGCCCAACCCTTCGGCCCATACGTCGTCCAGGGGCATAAAGGGGCGCTCGGTGAACTCTTTGGCGATCTCGTCCAGATAGGCGCGCACGTTGAGTTGGGGCGTTTCGCGGACGAGTTCGTCGATCTGATTTTCCATCGTGGATACCAGTTCGTCGGCCTGCTCGCGCAGGTGGGAGACGTCGATGCCAATGCCCAGCATGTGGTTCATACGCCGCACCAGATCGTACCAGGCTTTGAAGTCGTTTTCGATGCGCAGGCCCTGGGCCGCGTAGCCGCTCTGGCCGAAGTCGTAGGCAGGCACAAAGCCGTGAAAAGAGAGGGCTTCCATCCCCCGCTGCGCGGCTTTGTGGACGAGAAATGTGCTGATGGTTGTGCCGCCCTCGTAGTTGGAGAAGCGCACTGCATAGTTCTCCATCTCCGGGTGCATGTGGGCCAGGCTGTAGGAGCAGGAGACGCTGCGCTCTTTGTCGTAGGGCATGGAGCCATAGACGCCGCCCAGGGCGATAATACGCCGCACGTTGAGTTGTTGGGCTGCGTCCAAAATGGCGTCGGCATACTCATCTTCGTTCACGTGGGGTTCGTCCCCGGCAAAGATGAGCAACCCCACATTGCCCCGATCCGCGTAGTAAAATTCGTTTTTGGGTGCGCTCATAGAACGCACCAGCCCCTCGTCCAGCTTGACTACCGGGCGCAGCAGGTGGTGGGTTCCGGGAATCTGAAAGAGGTAGTAGCCGTCCCGCCCGATCTCGCCGATCTTGCGTGCTTCGGTCTGTTCGATGATGTAGTAGGGCAGGGCCGACGATATCGACCCGGCATCCGCCCACTGTTCCCAGCCAACAATCATTACCATTTCCTGGGCGTGGGGTCGTTCCCACAATTCTAGGGGTGCAGCCATAAAAAGCCTCTTCTGGGAAAATAGCCACTGATGAACGCTGATGCTTAGGGGTAGTTCTGCGCAATCTGTGGTTGCAAGACAGTCCGTGTCCCATCCATGTGTAAAAAGGGATCGTTATGAGAATTGTATCACGTCTGGGCGAGTTGGGCGAACGCTGGCCTTTTGCCAAAGGCTGTGGGCGGCCCGTGCGTAGGTCTTGTGGGTTCCGTGCCACGCTGTCACATCGTCCAGATGCCAATAGCGCAGGTCCAGCCCCTCGTGGCTGAGGGTGAGTTCGCCGCCTGTCACCCGACAGAGGAAGCAGATCGCCACCATTGTAAAGAGTCCCCAGGCCGGGTCGGGCCGCCGGGTGAAGACGCCGACCAGTTCGATTGGCTCCACGTGCAGCCCGGTCTCCTCCCAGGTTTCCCGCACAACCGCTTCTTGGGGCGACTCGTTGGGTTCCAGCCAGCCACAGGGCAGACACCAGCGCTGGTCGTCGGCGCGCAGATGGAGAAGGATGCGCCCCTCGTCGTCAAAGATGGCCGCATCTGCGCCCACTTTGGGGGTGATATAGCCCGACTCGGCCTGCAAGCGCTCTTTGACCAGACCCGCGGGCAGGTCGAGATAGTCGGCGTATTCCTGGCTGGTCAGTTCCATCAGCCGCTTGTAGCGTTCCCGGTCGTATTCGTTCTGCGCGTAGGTCAGGCCGTTGCGGGCAATCGTGCGCAGTTCGTCGAGGAGGGGGAGTGGGTTCATTGGGTTTTCCTGGGTGAAGTCAGCAGCGACCAGTAATCAGTAATCAGTGGCGGATCGGCACTTCTGTCAAGTCCTGAAATATGTTGACAGAGAAATGGTGGATAAAAATAGAATAGAAACGGATAGCAGAGCATCTTTACGCCGGGAAGACGGTGGTTTTGGTGGCAGGCCGACGACGCAGAAAGGCTTGG
>JAUIHI010000048.1 GCA_030432295.1 Anaerolineae bacterium
ATGCAGACTTCAGTGAAGTGGATTTGGGCAACGCCACATATGCGGGTATCTACGACGAGCCGGTGACGCTGACTGACGGCGCGTATGCGGGTGAGCCGTTTGTGGCTGACGGTGCGTCCCGCCCGACGGTGAATTTGCAGCCGGAAACAACCGCGACTGGCGATCTGAACGGCGATGGGCTGGCCGACGGCGCGGCTGTGCTGGTGGAGAATTCCGGCGGCAGTGGCAGTTTCGTCTATCTGGCCGCGCTGCTGGCGGACGGCGGCACACCGGCCACCGGCGTCACACTGCTCCTGGGCGACCGGGTGCAGGTGGAATCGGTAGCGATTGTCGATGGACAGATTGAGGTGGTGGCGGCGACTTTTGCCGACAGCGATCCGATGTGTTGCCCCAGCCTGCGCACCCATTTTGTCTTTGGGTTGCAGGATGGCGCACTGGTGGAGCTTTCTGCCGAGAAGATGTAAAATAGGCGAAGCGCGGGTTGCCTGATTCCGGGAGTCGGCCACAGGGAAATTTGAGAAACCCTGTGGCCGATTCCCGGAATCCCGGCAAGTAACTTCGGAGCAGTTCCCTATGACAACCCTCGAACTCCTCATTGTAGCCGCCCTGGGCGTTGTCGGCCTCTTCTCTCTGACGCTGGGCAGCGTCCACTTTTTCTTCCCCAAACTCCTCGACTTTGAACATTCCATACCCAAAGACGGCCCACCCATTCAACCTTTCCATTTGGGACCCATCCGCTACCAGACGCAACGGAGCGATGTCCACGGCATCGGCTGGGTGATGAACCACGCGGCCAGCTATGTGCTGGTCAGCATCGGCGTTTTCGATCTGGCCGCGTATTGGTGGCTGGGCACAACTGCCGGGCGTCTGCTCACCCTCTGGGTTGCCCTCTGGTGGCTGATCCGCGCCGCCAGCCAGTTATATCTGGGCCGCCGCAAAGGGGACTGGTGGATTGCTGCCGGGTTTCTCTGGCTGGCGGTTGTGCAGGGGTTGGCTCTTGTGTGGATAGGGCGCTGATATGGCTGAAAGGGGCGCTGAAGACTGGTAAGGTCAATGTAGGACCCAATCCTAAGCGGAACGTCATACACTGAATTTAATCTGATCCTGTTACAATGTTTTAGGCAGAAGCGGTGTAGTAACCCCCACTTTCGCTTCTGTGATGCTGCCGCCTGTACTCCCCAAGAGATGCAGAGTGGCTGATTTCAGTGAATGACAAAGGTTGCCCCGATGGAAGATAGACACCCCCCTCGTACACGAATCAGCACCCCGCGCCTGCTCCTGGACATTCTTTGGGTTGGGTCGGTTGCTTTGCTCTGTTTTCTGGTCGCACGGTTTAGCTTTGTGTTAATCTTTGAACCAGAGGGCATCCCGGCCGTTTGGCCCCCAGTCGGGATTTTTCTCTCCGCACTTCTGTTGACCCGCAAATCTGTACGACCCTATCTGATTGGCGCACTTTTCCTTGCCGGCCTGGCCGCTGAGTTGTTGGCAGGAACCCCACCGACGGTGAGTCTGGTCTATGCAGCCGCGTTGACAGGCAATGCGGCCTTGGGCGCGTGGCTTCTGTTGCGCTTTGTTGGCGAACCGATCGCGTTTCGTCGCATCAAAGAACTGATTGGATTTCTGCTTTCTTCTGTACTGTTGAGCAATGGGCTGGCGGCTCTGGTGGCCGCGTTGGCAGCCAGCATCCACTCGGGCACTCCCCTTTTGTCTGTCTGGTTCTGGTGGTGGTCTTCCGGGGCGGTGGGCAACCTCTTGCTGACCCCGCTGATTATGGCCGTGGCCTTTGTGGCAAAGAACCACTTCGCGAGCGTCCGAATCAGTCAGGTGATGGAAGGCGCGTTTCTGTTTGTGCTTTTGATCGGTCTGAACCGGGTTTTGTCTTCCTATCTTCTGGGTGATGTGCTCCTTCTGCCGCTGTTGGTCCTTCTGAGTTTTCCCATTTTGATTTGGGCCGCCCTGCGCTTGGGTGTAATCGGTACGACTTCCACAACCTTGGTTTTGGCTCTGATTATCCTTTGGGGTTCCGCTACTGGACATATCGCCATCGTCGACCCAGGCTCGAATTTGAATGCTGTTGTCATTGTACAGTTGTTTCTGGTTTTGGCCATCGCACCATCTCTCTTCCTGGCTACCCTTAATACGGATCGTAGGAGTGCTCTGCAATTATTGAGGGAGTCCGAAAAGCGCTATCACCAGCTATTCCAGGACGCTCCTGTCATGTATGTGACGACAGTTCCCTCCCAGGACGAGAATTCCCCAATCGTCAGCGATTGCAACAACGCTTTTTTGCAATCGCTGGGCTACAGTCGCGAGGAGGTAGTCGGGCAGCACCTGCTCGACTTTTACACGGAGGAATCCCGGCAGCGGTCGGTCGACAGTTTGGGCTATCAACGCACGCTGGATGGCCGTTTTGAAATGGAGGAGCGTACCTTTGTGGCCCGATCCGGCGCACTGGTAGAGGCCCTGGCCCAAGCTATACCAGACAATGGAAATGGTAGAAATGGTTCGGCGGCTGCTGGCACTTGGGTTATGTATACGGACATCACCAAGCGCAAGCAGGCGGAGGAGAAGCTGCGCTCCAACGAAGAGCGGCTGCGGGGCATTCTCGCCAATACGCCAGATACTGTGCATCTGGTCGATGTGGCCTCGGACACTACGAAATTTCTCAATCGGGATAGCTTCTGCGGCTATTCCAGGGCCGAATTGGAAGCACCCGGTTCGGTTGTCTATGCCATTCACCCGGATGATCAGGCGGCGGTTCATCGGAACTGGCTGCGTCTGTTACGTGGCGAGGTGGACCGGGTGAATGAGTTGGAGTATCGCTTGCAGTGCAAAGACGGGTCGTGGGAGTGGATTCAGCTCCGGGAAGGTGTGGTGGAGCGGGATGCCCAGGGCATGGCGACGAAGGTGCTGCTCTTTCTCAGCATTGTAACCGCCAGAAAGCAGGAAGCACTTCAATTGCAGCACCAGGCCCATCTGCTGGAGAGCGTTTCAGATGCTATCGTCGCCATAGACCTCAACTATCGTATTGTGAGTTGGAATAGAGGTGCAGAGCAGGTCTATGGGTGGAGGGCAGCGGAGGCGATTGGCCAAAATGTCTCGGATCTTCTTTCTACTGTCTATCCCGGTATGCAGGTTGATGACATATACGCCCAGTTCAAACGTGCAGGCGGCTGGAAGGGGGAAATCAGCCAGAAACGGAGGGACGGCAGCCGAGTGGATATGCTGGCTTCGGTCTCTTTTGTAAGGGATGAAATGGGCAGCCCTACGGGAATCGTTGCCGTCAATCGGGATGTGACCGAACTCAAGGCGACGGAGAGTGCCCTGCGCGCCGCAGAAGAGCGGTTGCGTCTGGCCGTAAAATCAGCCAACGTGGGCCTGTGGGACTGGGACCTGGGCACCGAACAGTTCTACTTTTCTGCCGAATGGAAGAGTCAGATTGGCTATGGGGAAGACGAAATCAGCAACGATCTGAGCGAGTGGCAGCGCAGAGTCCATCCGGATGACCTGGCTGGCGCAACGCAGAAGGTGAACAGCGCCTTGGCAAACCCCTCTGCCGGCTACCAGCATGAATTCCGTCTGCGTCATAAGGATGGCTCCTACCGCTGGATTCTTGCCCAGGGGTCCACTTTTGTGGATGACAGGGGCAAGCCCTACCGGATGGTAGGAACCCACATCGACGTAACCGAGCGCAGGCAGGAAGAGGCGGAACGGGCACGGCTGTGGGAAATTCTTGAAGCCAGCCTGAACGAAATCTACATCTTTGATGTCGATACCCTCCAATTCATCTTTGTCAATACGGGCGCGCAGCACAACCTGGGCTATGACACAACAGCCCTTCAGTCGATGACACCCCTGGATATCAAACCGGCGTATACGGAGAAATCCTTCCGGGAACTGATGGATTCTTTGCTGCGCAAGGAGGCAGCCCGCCAGGTATTCCAGACGGTACATCGCCGGGCCGACGGCTCTTTCTATCCGGTGGAGACCTATCTGCAACTGGTGGAACGGGAGAGCGAGCAGGTATTTCTCGCCATTGTTCTGGATATCACTGAACGCCAGAGGGCAGAAGAGGAGCGCAGCCATCACATCGCGGAATTGCTCTCCATCCACGCGGCCGCCCGGGAACTGATCCATCTGCGCTCGCCCGAGGTGCTGGCCCATACGATTATTGATATTCTGGAAAATGCTTTTGGCTATGAATATGGCGCAGTCTTGCTGTGTGAAGAGGGGAGCGACCAACTGCTCCCCTTTGCCCTGAGTGCTCAGGGACAAGGCCCAGATTTTGTTGAGAGCGACAAAGCCTATATTCGCGAACATGCGCTCCAAGTGGGAATGGGCATCACTGGTTGGGTGGCGCGCACAGGAGAACCTGTCCGCCTGGGCGATGTCCGCCAGGACAGTCGATACTATTCTATGCGCACGGATATACGTTCTGAGCTATGTGTTCCGTTGCTGAATGGCGAGCAGGTGATCGGTGTTCTCAATGTCGAGACGCCGACAGAAGATGCCTTTGACGAGAGTGATCAGCGGGTTCTGGAGACGGTTGCTGCCCAGATCGCGATTGCCATCCAGAACGCCCAATTGCTGGAGCAGCTGAACGAACATCTGCGCTTTCTGACCCAATTACAAGAGGTAAGCCAGGCCCTGCATGTGCAAAGCAACCTGAACGAGTTGTTTCTGCTGATTTTCGATGCTTTGCAGGGACTCTTTGATGTGGACCGGGGCATGATCTCTCTGGTCAACCAGGAAAAGGGTGTGATCGAAGGGCGTTTCGCTTTCAACTTTCCGCACAGTATCGTTTCGGATACCGTGCGCAGCCTCCATGCCCAGCCCGACCCGGCAGAGGATATACTTTCCATCGTTGTGCGCACGGGCGAAGCCTTGCTGACCTATGGCGCAACCCATCCTAACGCGCACCAGCCCACCGTAGAAAAGTATGGGATGCGTGGGCCAACCGCGCAGATTCCTCTCCGCTCTCGGGAGCGGGTGATCGGGGTAATTGGTCTCATGCGTCAAGAGGAGGAGGGTGAACCCCGTGCCCCACTGACCCCGACCGAGGTAGAGCGCATCTTTCTCTTTACCAACCAGGCGGGCGTGGCCGTGGAAAATGCCATCTTGCGCGAGCAGGCAATGACGCACGCGGTTGAGTTAGAGGATCGGGTGGCCCGGCGCACAGCAGAACTCGCCGTTGCCAAAGAGCAGGCCGAAGCCGCGGATCATCTCAAATCGGCCTTTCTGGCCACGATGTCCCACGAACTGCGCACGCCACTCAACTCGATCCTTGGCTTTACGGGGATTCTGCTCCGCGATATGGCTGGCCCATTGAACGAAGAACAGGCCAAACAGTTGTCTATGGTTCGGGGCAGTGCCCGCCATCTGCTGGACTTGATCAACGATGTGCTGGATATTTCCAAGATTGAAGCAGGCCAGTTGGAAGTCTCCTTTGCCCCCTTTGCTATGGATGCTCTGATTGGGCAGGTGATGAGTACTGTAGCCCCGGCCGCGCAACAGAAGGGTCTGACTCTGACGGCTGAAATTGGCCCCGGCGTAGGGCCCATCGTCAGCGATCAGCGCCGGGTTACCCAGATATTCATTAATCTGCTGGGCAATGCCATAAAGTTTACTGAGCAGGGCGGTGTGGAGATTGTCTGCCGCGTCCAGGACGGTGCGCTTGTGACGAGTGTCGCTGACAGCGGGCCGGGCATCGACCCGTCCGACTTGCCCAAACTCTTTCAACCCTTCCAGCAGTTAGAGACGGGCCTGAATCGAAGACACGAGGGTACAGGGCTGGGTCTCTCCATCTGCAAACGTCTGGCCCAACGCCTGGGTGGCACAATTTCGGTGCAAAGCAAATTAGGCAAGGGATCAGTCTTTACGGTATCATTTCCGATTAGCCAATCTTCGTAGGCAAAGCGATAAAAAGGCCATGAGCAAGCGTATTTTAGTGATCGAAGACAACGAGCAGAACCTCTATCTGGTGACTTTCCTGTTGGAGAGGAGCGGCTATCAGGTTTTGCCGGCAAAGGACGGCCCCGCCGGGATTCTACTGGCAGAGCAAAATCCGCCGGATATGATCCTGTTGGATATTCAATTGCCTGGCATGGATGGCTATGCAGTGGCACAGAAATTGCGCAGAAACCAGCGTCTGGCGTCTGTGCCGATTGTTGCCGTCACCTCCTATGCGATGGTAGGGGATCGGGAACGGGGGCTGGCAGCCGGTTGCAATGGCTACATCGAAAAACCCATCAATCCTGATACATTCCTGGAAGAGATTGAGCAGTATTTCGTTGCATGACCAGGCCAGGACGGTACGCGGAAAAGTGTGGGCAGCGTTGAATAAAAAGAAGGAAATTGTTGGTTGCCCATTGTCTATCCTGCGGTGAAGAGGATAAATTTCTCTGGGGGGCCATCAGTCTGGCCGATGAGGGGGGAGCGGTGACAGGCATTCTAATCGTCGAAGACAATCTGGAAAGCAGCTATTTGCTTTCTGCCTTGCTGAGCGGGAATGGCTATTCCGTCGAAGTGGCTGCAAACGGCAGGGAGGCCCTGACTCTTGCACGCGCCAACCTGCCCGATCTGGTAATCTCGGATATTCTTATGCCGGTGATGGATGGCTTTACACTTTGCCGCCAATGGATGCAGGACCCAGAGTTGCGGGCCATCCCTTTTGTCTTTTACTCGGCTACCTATACAGAACCCCAGGACGCTACCTTTGGCCTGAATCTGGGTGCGTGCCGCTACATTACCAAGCCCACCGAACCAGACGAGTTTCTGCGTATTATCCTGGATGTGTTGAACGAATATGAGCACCAGGCACTTCCTGCCGCCACTGTTCTGTTGGACGAGGAGCCAGTCTACCTCAAAGTCTACAACGAACGGCTGGTCAGACGCCTGGAACTCAAAATGTTGGAAGCGGATGAGGCCAACCGCCGCCTGCATACGTTGGTTCAAGTAAGTACAAAACTCTCCCGTATCCAGCCCGAGCGCGATCTTCTCCAGCACGCCCTGGAGACGATCATATCAACAATGGGATACACCTGCGCCCACTATTTCGTTTTTGAACCGGCCAATCAGCAACTCTCCTATTCGTTTGGGGTTGGCAAGATACGTGAGGACTCCGCGTCCATCCGGCAGTCCATGGCCGTGCAGGTGGGCGAGAAACGGGGACTGGTCGGGCTGGTGGCCCAGAATGCCGCGCCCCTGATCGTTGACGACGTAACCCAGGAGCCGCATTGGATCGTGGCCGATCCCGCCATTCGTTCGGCTATGCTGATACCAGTGCTCTATGCTGACCTGCTCTATGGGGTTTGCAGTTTTGTGAGTGAGAAGAGTAGCGCTTTTTCTGCCGAAGATCTCCAAAATGCTACGATTCTGACAAACACACTTGCGATTGCCATCGAAAACGCCCGTCTCTACCAGCAACAGGCAGAGTGGAGCGCTCATCTGGAGGAGTTGGTGGCACAGCGCACCGAAGAGTTGGGCATCGCGCTGGAGAAAGCCCAGTCTGCCGAGCGCTTGAAAAGCCAATTCATCACTGACATCAACCACGAATTGCGCACACCGCTCACCAGCATTGGCCTCTATTTGGATATGTTGCCCCGTGTCAACGAGCCGCGACGGGGCGAGATTGTCAGGGTAATGAAGCGGGAAATGACGATTTTGGGTGGGATGATTGAAGATATACTTGATCTGTCTCGCTTCGATCTGGGCCACGTTGAACTGCAAATCGAGAAGGTTCACCTGGAGCAGCTTGTGGAATTGTTGGTGCTAGACCGGGAACCCCTGGCTGAGTCCAAGGGGCTGGACCTGGTTTTCGCGCCCAGTGCCGATATATCCCCAGTCTGTGGCGACCAAAAATTGATCTATCAGCTATTGACCAATCTGGTGGTCAACGCGATCAATTACACCGAATCCGGCACGGTTACCATTGCCTGTAAAGATGTGGAAGATGATGGGGCTCACTGGAGTACAATTTCCGTCGCCGATAGCGGGCCAGGCATTTCAGCCGCGGAGATGGAGCACCTCTTCGAGCGCTTCTTCCGCGGAGATGCGGCCCGAACATATGGCACGCCGGGCACAGGGCTGGGGCTGGCTATCTGCCAGGAGATAGTCGAGCGTCATGAAGGCCGCCTGATTGTGGAAAGCCAATTGGGCCAGGGTAGCACATTTACTGTCTGGCTGCCTGCCGCACCCACCCCCAGCTAACTGGGCCATCACCGGGCCATCAGTGGCTGGCAGGAAGCCCGTTGCAGCGCACTTCCCGTTTCAGTCGTCCGTTTTAACCGATGCTGCTTCCTCCCTATTTCTTCGCCCAATTATCTCCTCGCCCCTATCTCCCCGCCACCTGACCAGCCAGCAAACTCCCCAACCAGTCAGCGGTTATACTCCCATCATTCCGGGGGCTAAAGTGTGTTAGAAGACATACGATACTTGTGTTGCCGCCGGAGTGCGCGGCACAGGGAAATTCTAGCAACGACTCTATGCACCCCAATGACTGTGGCAAGGAGAGAAATCCAATGGTGAAACAGGCAAACCCAACTGTGCTGGTGAACGGCAAAATGTCCAACGAGAAAGTGGCCGGAAAATGGGTCTATGGCTTTGATGAAGTGGAATCGGCTGAGGCAAAAGTAGGTGGCGACTGGGAAGATGTGCGCGCTCTGTTGGGCGGCAAAGGCGCCAACCTGGCCGAGATGACCCGCATCGGCGTGCCCGTGCCCCCCGGCTTTACAGTGACAACCGAAGCCTGCAACGCCTATCTGGCAGCGGGCGAGAGCTTTCCCGATGATATGTGGGAGCAGGAATTGGCAGCCTTGCGGGCTGTCGAAGAGAAGACGGGCAAAAAGTTTGGCGACCCCAACAATACCCTCCTCGTCTCCTGCCGTTCCGGGGCGAAATTTTCCATGCCCGGTATGATGGACACTGTCCTCAACATCGGCCTGAACGAAGAGACGGTGCAGGGAATGATTGCCCGCACCAGCGACCCCCGCTTCACCTACGACTCCTACCGACGGCTGATTCAGATGTTCGGTTCGGTGGTGATGGGCGTGCCCGATGAACCCTTCGAGCACGTGATTTCCCAATACCGCGCCAACCGGGGCGTGGACGACGACGCCAAATTGACCGCAGAAGATTGGCGGGCCGTGGCTGCCGAGTTCAAGAAGATCATCTGGCGCTTCACAGGCAAAGAATTCCCCACAGAACCCCTGGACCAATTGAAGTTGGCGACCGAAGCCGTCTTCAAATCCTGGAACGGCAAGCGGGCCTTTGACTATCGCAATGCGGCCAAGATTGCCCACACTTTGGGCACGGCCGTCAACATCCAGACAATGGTTTTTGGCAATATGGGCGACGACTGCGCCACCGGCGTGGCTATGTCCCGCAATGCCACCACCGGCGAAAAGAAGATTGAGGGCGACTATCTGACCAATGCCCAGGGCGAAGATGTGGTGGCCGGTATCCGCATCACCAAACCCGTGGAACTGTTGGCCAAAGAGATGCCCGTGGCCTGGGCCGAATTTGAAGAGATTGCCCGCCGCCTGGAACGCCACTACCGCAATATGCAGGATATGGAGTTCACGATTGAGCACGGCAAGCTCTGGATGCTCCAGACCCGGGACGGCAAACGGACCGCCCAGGCCGCGGTGCGCATCGCCGCCGATATGGTGGACGAGGGCGTCATCAGCAAAGAGACGGCTGTCATGCGTGTGACACCGGAGCAGATCGACTTCTTCCTCCATCCCCAGTTCAGCTCCAAAGCCAAAGCCGAGGCCAAAGAAAATGGCCGTCTGCTGGCAACCGGCCTGAACGTCTCCCCCGGCGCGGCTGTTGGTGTGGCCGCCCTGGACGCAGACCTGGCCGAAAGCTGGGCCAAAGAGGGCAAGAAAGTAATTATGGTGCGCCCGGAGACCAAACCCGACGATGTGCACGGGATGCTGGCCGCCGAGGGTATCCTCACCAGCCGGGGTGGCCGCACCAGCCACGCGGCGTTGGTGGCCCGCCAGTTTGGCAAGCCTGCGGTCGTGGGCGTCATGGCTCTGGACATCGACCTGAACCAGCGCATTATGACCATCGGTGATGCGGTTGTGAAGGAAGGCGAATGGATTTCCATCGACGGCACAATCGGCGAACTCTACCAGGGCAAACTGGAAACAATGGTTCCCAACATTTCGGACCCCTGGCTGATGAAATTGCTGGGCTGGGCCGATGAATTCCGCACACTGGGCGTGTGGGCCAACGCAGACTATCCGGTGGACGCTCGCCGGGCACGGGAATATGGGGCCACGGGTATCGGCCTCTGCCGCACGGAGCATATGTTCTTCGAAGCTGAACGGCTGCCGATTGTCCAGAAGATGATTATGTCCACCAACCCGACCGAGCGCCGGGAAGCCCTGGACGCGCTGCTGCCCTTCCAGCGGGAGGACTTCAAGGGTCTCTTCCGGGCGATGGACGGCTATCCGGTCATCATCCGCCTGATCGACCCGCCCCTGCACGAGTTCCTGCCCGCACATGACGAACTGGCCGAGCAGTTGGCCGACAACAAAATTCGTCTGCTCAAAGCCGGGACGATGAAAGAGATCAACGATCTGCTGCAAGAGATCGAAGAAGAGGAGCGTATCCTGCGCCGGGTGGAGAGCATCCGGGAAGCCAACCCGATGTTGGGAACCCGTGGCGTGCGTCTGGGCATTATCATGCCCGAACTGACCCAAATGCAGGTGCGAGCTATCTTCGAGGCTGCTTGCGAAGTGAGCCGGGAAGGGGTGGACGTCCATCCAGAGGTGATGATTCCCCTGACCAGCCACGTCAATGAACTGAAGACCCAACGGGCCGCGCTGGAAGCCGTCGCCAAAGAGGTGATGGAAGAAAAGCACAGCACCATTGACTACAAATTCGGCACGATGATTGAGATTCCGAGAGCTGCGCTGACCGCTGACGAGATCGCTGGCGAAGCCGAGTTCTTCTCCTTCGGGACGAACGACCTGACCCAAACAACCTTTGGCATCAGCCGGGACGACGCAGAGTCGGGCTTCCTCATCGACTATCTGCAAGCGGGCATCCTGCCGGAGAACCCCTTCGCCAGCATCGACGAAAAGGGTGTGGGCAAACTGATGGGTATCGGCGTAGAGCTGGGCCGCCAGACTCGCCCGGACCTGGAAGTGGGTATCTGCGGCGAGCACGGCGGGGATCCCAAATCCATCGAACTCTGCCACAAGCTGGGCCTGAACTACGTGAGTTGCTCTCCCTTCCGGGTCCCCGTGGCCCGGCTGGCCGCAGCCCACGCCGCCCTGAACAATAAGTAACGCGAATTGTCAGGAGTTCGACTTTTTCTGAAAAAGTCGAAACTCTACTAACAACAACGCCAGGACTTACCTCCTGTTTCTCTCCTCCTTGCGGAGCGCCCCAGTCTGTACAGGCTGGGGCGCTCTTGCATACTCCCCTTTGGTCTATTCTATAGCATAAGGTGGGCTTGCAATTTTGCCCGCTTTTGACGTAGACTATGCCGTATGTGGCTTTCAATCCCCGGCGAAAATTCGATGCTCCAGCCATCTCCTCCACGGAAACAGTGGGGAGGGTATGCACGTTTTGTCTATGTGCTGCTGCTGGCTTTCGTCTTTCCCTTCATCTGCTGGGGAGCGAGCGGACAAGCGGCTCACCCCCACCCCCGCTCACATTTTGTCTTTGCAGCGCCACCGGAAGTCAACGGACTTGTAGAGCCGTCCCATCATTTTGCAGATGCCCATAGCCACCCGGCGGCTGCGGATGCTGGTGCTGCCCCCATCGAGGACATCGCCGGTCAATCCGTACCGGCCAGCATTGCCCTCTTTTCGCTCCTGCTTGTCTACGCCTTCTATCTATGGCTGCTCTATAGACCTGTCAACCAGAAGCACCTCTTCCTTCCCGCTCTGGGGACAGCCCAAACCACGACTGAACCCCGCTTGCCTCCACCGAGAATCCCATAGCCTTTCTTTCCAGTCGGCCCGTATCGACCCAAAACCAGACTACGAAAGGCAATTTATGCACTGGCATTTGCCCAACGCGCATGGCAATCATTTGCCTGCTCGTCTATTGCTTCTTCTCTCTTCGATCCTGCTACTCTCTGCCTGTGCTGCTTTGCCCACACAGACAGCACCGACCGGCGACGCCGTGCGGATCGAGAACCCCACCGCGCGGCCTGCCACAGCGGGACAAAATAGTGCTGCTTACTTCACAATCGTCAACCCAACCGGCAAGGACGACCTGCTGCTCACCGCGGCCAGTTCGGTTGCAATGGCGACTGAGGTTCATGAAACTCAAAACGATAACGGCGTGATGCGTATGATCCATCAGGCCGATGGCGTGGCTGTGCCGGCCCAATCCACTGTGGAATTTGTGCCGGGCGGCAAACACGTGATGCTGATGAATCTACGTCAGGACCTGGCCACGGGCCAGAGCTTCACTGTCACTCTTTCCTTTGAAAAGGCGGGAGAGATCGAAATTGCAGTCCCGGTTCCCAATACACAATAGACTCTTGACAAGGAGATTTTGATATGAAACGAATAATCGTTGTAATGGCTGGCCTCCTGCTGCTGGCTGCTTTGGCCTTCTCGCCGAGCGGTCCCGCGCTCTTTGCTGCCCAGTCCAACCAGCAGGCCAGCGGAACACCCACACCAGCACCCGAAGCGGAGGCGACCGCCACACCCGTGGCTGAAGAGGATGCTGCCGCTGCTGCTGCGGATGAGAGTGAAGCCGAGCCGACACTGGCTGATCTGTCCGCCCGCATCGAAACTCTGGAAGCCACAGTCGCCGAACTTCACGCGGCGCATGAGGCGGCACACGCGGCCACGTATGACGATGTCAACAGTGTCAATGTGGCCATTTATCTGCTCGACGCCGCGGGTATGCACGAACTGGAGACCCGCCTGGTCAGCGAAGGCGAGATTCTGCCCGGCGATAGCGGCCAGGTCGGGCAGATAGCCCGCGTTCTCTCGACGGTTGCCTGGCCAGAGGAACTGGCTGCCGACGCGACTGCCCTGCAGGAAATGCTGGCCAATCTATCCGCGGCCCTGGCCGACGACGATTTGGAGACTGTGCAACCCCTCTCCACAGAAGCCCACGTGGCCTATCACGTCTTCTCCCACAACGCGCAGATGTGGATAGCCGAAGCCTCTGCTGCGGAGATGGCTGCTGCGCCGGGACAGAGCAATCGGGTGAATACCGCGCTCTACCTGCTGGATGGCGCAGGGCTGCACGGGATCGCCGAGCGGCTGAGTGAGGACGAGGAGATTCTGCCCGGCGATAGCGGTCAGGTTGGCCAGGTGGCCCGCCTGCTCTCCACTGTCGATTGGCCGGAAGAGTTGACCGCGGATGCGGCTGCGCTCCACGAAACGCTGGTTGACCTGGCCGCTGCCCTGGCCGATGACGATCTGGAGACTGCCACAGCTTTGGCCGATGCGGCCCACGACGCCCAGCACGACTTCTCCCACGCTGCCCAGGCCTGGCTGTCTGCTGGCGCGATGGATGCCCATCACGACGATATGAGCCACGACGATATGGATCACAGCGATATGGATCACGAAGATACGGATCACGGCGATATGGATCATAGCGATACGGAGAATCAGGACGAAGCGCCCGCCGAGCACACCCACGACGGGTAGTTGGACCGGAAACAGGGATGGGGGCCGGGCGCTGGATTGCTGATTGCGCCCGGCCCCCATCCCCTACACGGAGGAAATTCTATGCGTCACATTCTGCGTATTGGACTGGTTACACTGCTTCTGCTTTTGACTGGGCTGCCACTGGCCGCCAGTGTTCTCTACCACGCGGACTACGCCCGTTCGGAGCCAGCCGCGGACGAAGTGCTGGCCACGCCACCCACACAGGTCAAAGTCTGGTTCACCCAGGAACTGTTCCGCCGGGAGGGGGAGAATTGGCTGCGCGTGACCGGCCCGGACGGGGCGCGGGTGGATTTGGATGATACGGCCGTGGACGACAACGACCGCACACTCCTCACCGTGACCCTGGCGGACGATCTGCCTGACGGTGCCTATCGGGTGGAATGGCGCGCCCTTTCTGCGGAAGATGGCCACCCGAAAGAGAGCGAATTTGGCTTTGTGGTAGGAGAGGCAAGTTCTGCGCCCGCGGCGGCTGCCCCGGCAGTTACGTCCACAGCCGCGCCCGCAGTCGCGCCCACTGCAAACCCTGTGGTTGCCGAAACACCGACCTCATCCGAATCCGGCGGATTGCCCTGCCTGAGCGCTGCGCCCCTGGCAATGCTGGCCCTGGGCACGGTCCTGGTCAAGCGGCGGCGGGGATGATTTGATAGGTAATCCGCCAGCAGGAACGAGCAAAAATGTCTATCCGTAGCTTTCAATTTCTATCTTCAAACCGTTTGCGCTGGTTTCTGCTGGTGGCTGGTTGTCTTCTCGCACTTTCGGGTATAACCCAGCGGGCCGCACTGGCCCACGCCCTGCTGGTGCGTTCGGAACCGGAAGCCAACGCCGAGTTGACCAGTTCGCCGCCCTCGGTGGAAATTTGGTTTAGCGAACCTCTGGAGAGTGGATTCAGCCACATCCGGCTGATCGATGCCAGTGGCGAAGATGTGCCGGGTGTTGGTCCCTCGGCTGTGGATTCTGGCGATCCCAGCCACATGAGCCTGCCCCTGCCCGACCTGTCGCCGGGCATCTATACTGTCATCTGGACTACCCTCTCCAGCGTGGACGGCCACGAATGGGTCGGCTCCTTCCCCATCACACTGCTCAACCCGGACGGCAGCCGACCCGCCATCGGGAGTTCCGTGGCGGTGACGGGCGAGACTGGCGAAATCCCATCCCCGCTGAAAGGGGGCGCCCGCTGGCTCTCTCTGCTGGGCGCGATTCTGCTGGCGGGCAGCCTGCTCTTTCGGGAGGCGGTGGCCCGACCTGTGCTGGTTCGCCAAGCTGGGCGTGGGACTCCGCCCAGTTTGGCCGGGCATCAGGCCCGTTCCTGGCGAATGTTGGGAATTGTCGGTGTGGCCGGGGTGCTGGTGGGGGGCTGGCTGCAGATCGGCGCGCAGGTGGCGGCCCTGGGCGCGGTGGAACGCATCTTCGATCTGCTCGTTTCCACCCAACCCGGGCGATTGATCCTGCTGCGCCAATTGCTGCTGATTCCGGTCGTGGCTCTGCTGGTGACGGGGGAGCGTTCTGAACGTCTGGGGTTACGCCGCAGCACCACAGCCCGGATGCGGGTGGCCGGTGAGTATCTCATCGGGCTGGTGATGCTGCTCACCTTTTCCCTGGCCAGCCACGCTGCGGCTGTGCCCGGCCGGGGCTGGGCGGTGGCAGGCGATTTTGTCCATCTGCTGGCCGCTGCCGCGTGGATGGGCGGACTGCTCAATCTGGCCCTGCTCTTCTGGCTGGGCCGGGGCAGTGGCCAAAACGATCAGCGGGGATTGGGCCAGATCGTGCGGGGATTCTCTCTGCTGGCCGCGGGCGCGGTCTTTGTGTTGACCGTCACTGGCCTGTTCAGCAGTGCTGTCCAACTGCCCACCCTGGCCGACCTGTGGACGACGACATACGGCCTGCTGCTGCTAGGGAAGATCGGGCTGGTGGCTTTGGCCCTGGCGGTGGCCTTTTTCAATAACCGGGCCGTCCACCGCAACAACGCAAGTACAACAGTGGGAATGGTGCGCCGGGTTTGGAGCGAAGCGCTGGTCAGTGTCGCCCTGCTGCTGGTGGTGGCTCTGCTGGTGCAGACCCCGCCCCCACCCCGTCCCCAGCCCTATGTGGCTCCCGCGCTGCCCTTTATCGAAATCCAACAGGCCGACGATCTGCTCGTCCATCTCCAAATCAGTCCCAACCAGCCGGGCAGCAACCGCTTCTGGACCCATCTCTACCACCCGGATACCTCACCCATCGGCGAAGTGCAGTTGGTGCGCCTCTTCTTTGCACCGCAAAAGGCGGAGCTGGGCCAGGCCCGCACAGACCTGCCCGCGGAAGGCAATGACATTTATGTGGACGAGGGCGCGTGGATGAGCCAGCCGGGGGAGTGGGATGTGACGGTCTATGTGCGGCGGCGGGGAATGGACGACTCCACCGCCGAGTTCAGTGTGACTATGCCGCCAGCGCCGGGCAGCGCTTCTCTGGGCACCCCCTGGCAGAATCCCGCCGCGGCTCTATCGCTCCCGGCTTTGAGTGGTGGGCTGCTGCTGGCGCTGGGTCTCATCCCCTTCTTCTGGTGGAAACCCCTGCGCCGCCGTAATCGGGACGCCGCTCCTTTCCTGGGCGGTTTGGGATTGGCCTGTGTGGTTATCGGACTCTTTCTGACCGTGCAGGGGATGGCTGTCGGCGAGCAGGCCGTGGCCGAGCCGCCCGGTAATCCCTTCAGCGGGGCCAACGCGGCCACGCCGATAGTCGCGGTCGTGTCCAGCCTGCCCACGCCGACTATCTCCGTTCTTCCGACTCCCACAGGCTCCCAGGCAGAGCCTGGACCGACACCGACAACCGGGCCACCCACGCCGACGCCCACACCGGATGCGGCTTTTCTGGCCGGGGCCGAGATATTCCAGGCCCAGTGCGTCCAGTGTCACGGCCCCCACGGCATGGGAGACGGTCCCGCAGCCGCTGCTTTGCCTGTCCAGCCCGCCATTCTGCCCTTCCACGTGCCCCTACACCCGGACGAAGATATCTACGTCTTTATCAGCGAGGGATTCCCCAATCTGGGGATGCCACCCTTCAAGGAGACTCTGAGCCAGGACGAGATATTGCAGGTGCTGCGCTATATCCGGGTGCGTTTTGGGGGGATGGCTCCGTAGGGGGCGGGGGGGATAGACCGCAGAAGACGCGGATTGGGCGGATATTCGCTGATTTTCTCTCTGGATCAGCGTTCATCCGCGTGAATCAGCGTTTTGTATTTCACTGGCCCAGGATCGTCAGCGGGTCCACCCGCTGGCCGAAATCCCGAATCTCGAAATGGAGGTGGGGGCCGGTGCTGTTGCCTGTGGAGCCGACAGTGCCGAGCAGTTGGCCCTGGCCCACCACCTGCCCTTCGCTGACGAATATATCGCTCAGATGCGCGTAGAGGGTAATGTAGTCGATTTTGTGGTCGATGATGACGAAATTGCCGTAGCCGATGTCGCTCCACCCGGCGCGGATGACAACGCCCCGGTCCGCGGCGGTGACGGGTGTGCCCGCCCACGCACCCACATCGATCCCGCTGTGCCCTGGCTGATAGCCCTGGGTGATCCAGCCGTAGACGGGCCAGGCCAAGTGGCCGCTGCCGTAGGGCCAGTTGGCGGGCAGAGGTTGTGACACCGGCGCGGATAACTCCCCGCCGGTTCCGCCGGGCAGGCGCAGCAGCGAATTGTCCGCAACGGACGGGGGCTGGGGGATGACCAGCGGGATACGCAAATAGTAGATGTACTCATCGCCCCCGTTCAGATTCCACGGGTCGGCTGCGATGGACTGGGGGGTGACGCCGTAGCTGGCGGCGATGGCTGTGAGACTCTCCCCCGGCTGGACTTTGTGGCACAGGAATGGCGCGGCGGGTACTGTCAGCTTTTGTCCAACGACCAGCGGTTGCTCCCAGGCAAAGCTGCGGCTGATCAGGCAGGCCATTTGCTCCAGGTCCAGGCCGATTTCCAGCGAGACGCTGAGGAGGGTGTCGCCGGGTCGCACTGTGTATTCGATCCCCGCGGGCCAGCCCCCATTGACTGGTGAACTCTCCTGGGCAAAGGCTACAGCCGACGTTAAAAAATATAACCACAAAGACACAAAGATACAAAGAAAAGCAAGAATCTTCTTTGTGTCTTTGTGTCTTTGTGGTTCAGGCTGTTGCTTCAGCGATAGAATGTGAATATTCATTCGGCAGGTGTGACGAAGACTGAACTCTTCTTCCAGTCTTTGCGCTTCTCCTGCTCGGGTTTGAGATAGCAGCGCCCGTCTTTGTCCTGGATGTCGTGGAGGCTGTGGCGCAGGAGGGTGACGGCCACGCCGCCCTTCATACTGACGTGGATGTCGTAGCGGCTGAAGCCGGTAATCAGACCCCGGATTACTGAGCCGTTGCGCAGGGTGATGAATACGACTGTGCGCTCTTCCATCAGCGGGAAAAGGGATTTGTTCTTGACGAACTGGCGGTCCCCGTGAAAGACCGTCGGCTCCAGCCCCAGTGCCTGCACCGCCTTGTCCGGCTTGACCAGCTTTTCCACGGCCGCGGCCTGCTCCGCGGGGTAGAGAAAGTGGATGTCGTGCTTGCGTAGAGTTTCCGCTTCGCCCTCCGCCGGTGTGAGGGTGACGTCGTAGGTTTCCACACCGGTCAGCCGGGCGCTGATAACCCGGCCCGGATGGGCGTGGAAATTCCAGAGCGTACCCGACGCCAGTGCGTCGTCAAAGATCGAACGGCTGTCGTGTTCGGCCAGATATTCGCTGAGTCCGGCCAGATGGCCGTGGTGATGTGTGGGCATAGCAGGTTTTGGGTGGTTGGGCGGTCAGGGCATCGGGTGATTGGAAGTAGTTTACTATCGGTTTGGGATGGTGGGCAAATTCAGTTTTCTTTCCTCAAATGGTTCAAGAATTCCAGGCCAGCACATCCCAGCCCTGCAGTTTTGCCAGCCGGGCCAACTTCGGGTCCGGGTTCACCGCCACGGGATGGGCCACCCGTTCCAGCAGAGGACGATCTGAGATGTGGTCGGTATAGAAGTAACTGGCCGCCAAATCCACCCGGTTTGTCTCGGCCCAGCGCTCCATCCAGTGGACTTTGCCTTCCCCATAGACCAGAGGCTGGCGCAGATTGCCGGTCAGTTTGCCATCGGCGATGAGCCATTCGGTGCAGATGGTCTCTTCGATGCCCAGATGCTTGGCCACCAGTTCGACAGCGAATTGGCTGCTGCCGCTGCAGATCACCGGCAGATGTCCCTGTGATCGATGCCATTTGAGCCGCTTTGCCCCCTCTGGATTGATAGCGGGCACGAGCATCTCCCGAAACCAGCGCCGGGAGATGGCCCACATCTCCGCCGCGTCTGCGCCAGCCGCGGACCGACCCATCCGCAGAATCAGCCAGGTGGGATCGAGCAGGTGCAGTTTGTAAAGGAGAGCGGCCAGAATCACTTGGGGGATGTCCCGGCGGCGGAAGTAGCGGTTGAGTATCCCCTTTTCGCGTAGCCACGTGAAGAGCATCCGCCCGGACGAGCCGTTGAGAAGGGTGTCGTCCATATCGAAGATGGCGGCGATACGAGGGGCAGGTTTTGCCATCAGCCCAGCCCTTTGAGCGAGCGGGGCGCGGCATAGGCCAGCAATTGGGCACAGCCCCAGCGCAGTTGTCGCCAATGGACCACCTGCGCTGCCAGAGTGGCCAGGCTACCGGTAGACATTTGCAGATTCAGTCGAAAGTCACCGCCTGTGACCAGACCCGCCACCAGGTCCGACATCCCCGGATTGTGGCCGACGATGACCAGATGCTCGGCCACGTCGGGGGTCTCGCGCAGGATTTCCAGGAGGGTGAGGGCCGAAGCCAGATAGGCTCGTTCGTTCCACACAATCGAGCGTTTCAGCGCCAGTTTGTCGGCCAGCAATTCCGCACTCTCTTTGGCCCGCAAAGCTGGCGAACTGACGATCCAATCGGGCTTTATCTTTGTGCGCGCGACAAAAGCCGCTATGCGAGGCAGGTGCTTGCGCCCCTTTTGGGTCAGGGGGCGGTCAAAGTCTTCAAAGCGGAGGTCCTGGCTTGCCTGTCCGTGGCGGAGGATTGTAATGTGCTTCATTTCGTTCAATCCAAGTGGTTGATTATAGAAATACGCTTGTCAGGCAGTATAAGACAAACCGGACGAAATTTCAATTTGCGTTGCTATGCACCCGCCAGCCCCAGAGCGCCACTATCCCGGCCAGCAGCCAACTGCCTGGCCCAGCCAGACCCGTCAAACCGAGCAATCCGCCGCTGAGCAGCCCGCGCAGATCGGTGGGCATTCGGCCCGGCCAAAGACGGCCCCAGACTGCGCCGATAGCTGCCCACAGAATGACGCTGATGGGCGCTTCTTCCGGGAAGAGTCCCAACAGGAACAGGGCAATTGCCACAAACCAGACCTCCTGGGAGCGGATCACCGCCAGACTGCTCTGTCTGCTTCTGCGGGTCAGCGCTTCCATACCAAAGGTGGCGCACAGCACCAGGAGTGTGTTCACAAATGGCAGGCCGTGGCCTGTGTGGGTGAGGATGGAGACAGGGATGTAGACCAGGCGAAAGGCGAGGAAAAGAGAAGGGATGAAGGGGGATGGAGCGTTTTTGGTCTCCAACCGCTATTCTCCAATCCCCAATAATCTGCCCAGCATATCCGGTTCCACCCAGACAACGCTGTCCAACTGGACGGCGGCCGCACCCGCGGCCAGGGCCTGGCGCACCTGCTCGGGGGTGTGGATGCCGCCGCAGGCGATGAGGGGAAGCTCCAGAGCCATCTCTGCTACGCTATGCAGGGCGGCCAGCATCGGCGCAAAAGCAGCCGGGCCGAAAAGATCGCCGCGCACGAGCGTGCCCTGGCTTGCCAGACCCGCGCCCGCCGGTGGAGAAGCAATGACCAGCCCGTCGGCTCCGGCTGCCGCGGCGGCGTGGGCCAACTCTTCCACGCCGGTCAGGGGCAGTTTGACCCACAGGGGCAGGTCTGCGCTGCGGCGGATGGAACGCAAGAGTGGTCGCACTTCGTTCGGCTCGACCTGGGGGGAGAGGCGTAGCTCCAGCCCCATCAGCCGGTCCACTTGGGCCAGCCGTCGAGCTGTGGACGCGGCTTCTTCTGGCGTATTGTCAGCAATCTGGGCGATGACGGGACAGCCCAGCCGGGACCAGAGCCGGGCGAAGTTTTTGATGACCGCGGAGACCCCCCGGTTTTGCAGTCCGGTATGGAGGACAAATCCGCCAACCGTTTCGGCCATCCGGGGTGTGTCGCTGCCCCGCAGGCTGTGGCGGGTAATCGGCCCCACCACAACGCCGCCCAGCCGGGTCGTGTCGATGGCCGGGTGGATGGCTTCGCCGAAACCGACGCTGCCCGCGGCCAGAAGAATGGGCGAATCGACAGGCAGGCCGATTTTGTGGCGGGGCGCGAGTTCAATCACGCTTTTGTCTGCTCCACATACGTCTCCAGCCCGATGTTGGAGCCGCAGAAGATCAGCCCCACCCGCTTGCCCTGCAACTTTTCGCGCAGGGGGCCGAGCAGCGCGGCGGTGCTGGCAGCACAGGCTGGCTCCGCGGCCAGTTTCAGGCTATGGAAGATCAACCGCATACAGGATTTGAGTTCCTCGTCGCTGACCAGCACAATCTCGTCCAGAAAGTGGCGGCAGAGGGCGTAGCTGTAGGGTTCGGCTTTGGGCGCGCCCAGGCTGTCAGCAATCGTGCGCACCCGGTCGATGGCCTGAGGGGCACCTGCGGCAAAGCTGCGGCTCATCGAATCTGCGCCCGCCGGCTCCACGCCGTAGATGGCGCAATTGGGCTGCATCTGCTTGACAGCGGCCCCGATGCCCGCGGCCAGCCCGCCCCCACCGATGGGGATAATCAGCGCGTCCAGGGGCGGCGCGTCTTCGCATAGTTCCAGGCCGACGGTCGCCTGGCCGACGATTGTGGCCCGGCTCTCGAAGGGGTGGATGAATGTGCGCCCCTCCTCGGCTTCGATGCGGCGCACTTCGGCAAAGGCGATGTGTACATCGTCTACCAGCACCACCTCCGCGCCGTAGCTCCGGGCTTTGGCGACTCGAAAGGGGGGCGCACTTTTGGGCATAACCACTTTGGCGCTGCTGCCGAAAATCTGCGCGGCGTAGGCCACGGCGATGGCGTGGTTGCCCGCGCTGACGGCTGTCACGCCCCGCTGGCGTGCGTCGCCGTCCAGGGCCAGCAGGCTGTTGACAGCGCCTCTCGGCTTGAAAGTGCCGGTTTTCTGGAAGAGTTCCAGCTTCAGATAGAGTTCGGTCTCCGGGCCAACCAGTGCTTCGATCTCCGGTGCGGCCCAGCGCCAGACCGGCGTGCGCACAATATACGGGTCGATGCGCTGGCGGGTGGCGCGGATTTCATCGAGTGTGGGAATGTCGAGGGGTGTGGTCACGGATAGCCCTGTGTAGGTGGGTGGGTATGCGGTTGCGGCTGCGTCTATTCGTCGTCGAACTCAATCGTATCTCTGGGCGCAAACTCCACCAGATCATCGAATTCGGGATCGTCAATGGGCAATAGATAGGTGAATCCATCTGGCCCAACTGACTTCATCAGTTTGGCGAGGATGCGATCCGCATCGTCATAGGGGCCGGCCTGAAAGAAGGGTTTTCCATCGCTTCCGCCCAATGTGATTTCGACGGGGGAGAGGTCTGGATCCGCGTCTCCCAGGACCAGCATCGCCTGGGGCGTGTCCCGATTGGGCTGGAATCCAAACTGCCGGGCATAGGCGATGGAATCCCGCACAATCTTGGCCGCCAGATTGAGTTCGCCGGGAACCATATCTTGATGCTCTCCCAACTTGCGCAAGAAATCGTGGTAGTCGTATTCGCTCATTACTTTGCCAAATGCATTCTTTACGCCTAAACAACTGCGGTCAACCAGGAAATTCCCGACGGCAAAATAGCCGTTGGGTGAGAGGCGAGAGACGATTACCTGTGTCAGCGCCCTTGCATCCCGCCAATCCGTGTTGAACCAGACTTCATGCACAGGCCATTCTCCAGCCTTACGCAGGGATGGAGCCATCAATCGGCTGGCAGCCCGGGCCAAATCCTGCTGGCGGGATTTGCGTTTGGCTGCTTTCTTCTGCAATTTCTGTTGTCGTTTTTTAGGGTCTTGCGCCATCAATTCTTCTCCTTACACTGCTGGACTTCTTGTGCCTGTGTCCTATGCGATCAGCGTTCCCTTTGTGCTGGGCACGCCCTGGCGGCGGGGATCGATCTGGGTGGCTGCATCTAACGCTCGGCCCAGGGCTTTGAAGAGGGCCTCGGCTTTGTGGTGATCGTTGCGTCCGTAGAGGACTTTGGCGTGGAGATTGAGCCGCCCGTGGATGGCGAGGGTCTCGAAGAGATGGAAGATCAGATCGGTTCCCAACTGACCCAAGCGGGGAGTAACAAACTCGGCGTCGAAGACGCAGTAGGCCCGTCCGCCCAGGTCGATGGCGACCAGTCCCAGAGCCTCGTCCATCGGCACGTAGCTGTGGGCCGTGCGCACAATTCCCCGCCGGTCGCCCAGTGCCTGATCCAGTGCTTTGCCCAGACAGATGCAGACATCCTCCGCGGTGTGGTGATCGTCGATGTGTAGGTCGCCGGTGGCGCGGACGGTCAGGTCAAAGAGGCCGTGGCTGGCAAAGAGGGTGAGCATGTGGTCCAGAAAGCCGATGCCGGTCTGGATGTCGGCTTTGCCTTTGCCGTCGATATGGAGGGTGAGGGCGATTTGGGTTTCCCCGGTTTTGCGTTCGATCTGTGCGCTACGTTCTGGGTACATTTTGGTTCAACCATTTCATAAATGTAGGGGCGCTTGCTTGCTGCGCCCGCTTTTCGGTCACGGGCGCAGCAAGCAAGCGCCCCTACAGGCTTTCTATAGCAAACTCTCCACATGCCCGCGCAGGCCATCGGCCAGGGGTGTGGCTGGCACGTGCAGCCCGCAGTCGGCCAACCGGCTGAGGTCGTAGATGCGGTGGCAGAAGAAGGAGGCCCGATCCGGATTGGCCCGCAGATAGTCGGCCACAGAAAGCTCCTCTACCGCCAGGGGCACGCCCAGAATGTCGGCGATGATCTGGTAGTATTGCCAGGACTCTACGATCGTGGGGCCGGAAACGTTGCAAATCTGGCCGTGGGCCGCGGCATTGCCCGCACAACTGAGGATCGTCTGGGCCAGGTCTGCGGCCAGAATCGGCTGCTGCAGATAGTGACCGCCGCCCACCAGACGGAGGGTTTCCCCCTGGCGCAGCCGCTCGATGAGTTGGGGGTCCCGGCCGTGTTCGGGCAGACAGCCGAGCAGCGAACCCGGCCCGTAGATGTGGCAGGGACGCAGGACGGTCCAACGCATAGTACCGGTGTCAGCCCCGGCCAGCACCAGTTCGGCCTCTCGCTTCTTGCCCCCGTAGCTGTGGTCCAGATAGTCGGCGTCGTCTTCGGCCTGGGGGAAGCGGCGCTTGTCCGGTGCATAGACGAAATCTGTGGAGATGAAGACCAGGTGACTGGTCCGCTCCCGAAAGATTTCCACGTCCTGTTGGGCATCTTCCGGGCCGTAGCCGATGCAGTCCACCACCAAATCCCAATGGGAGCCTGCCTGTTGGATAGCGGCAGCAAAAGCGGCGCTGTCCTTGCGGTCGGCGATGACAGGCGTCACGCCTGCGGGCAGGGCGCGCTGGCCTCGGGTCACTGCGCTGACTGTGTGTCCACGGGAGACAGCCAACCGGGCCAGAGTTCCGCTGACAAAGCCGCTGCCGCCGATGAGAAGGATGTTTAGTGGTGTTGCCATTGGCTGCCGTTTCTCCTGTCCATTCTGGAAATCGTGAGATGCGTACGGTCCATTTTCCCACCCCTTCTCCTTTCTGGCAAACATCCGAATCGGGTGCGTAAAATGGGCGACTCCGTTGTGCTTTTTTTCACAAAATAGGGTAAAATAATTCTATACTGAAGTTGAGTGTGTCTCCATTCGCGAGAGGAGTCTCGGCCATGTCAGTTGTGTACAATTCTACGAAATCGCCCTTTTCTCCCCCCCTGCCCTATCGGCTTGCCAGATTTCTGGTGGCTTTCATCCTCCTGGGATCGGTTCTAGGCTGGCTGTTGCCTGCGCCGCTTCAGGCCCAGCGGGTTGTGAGCACTGGCCCAGTGGTGCGGGCCGTTCTTTTCTATTCGCCCACCTGCCCTCACTGCCACGATGTGATCGAGAACGATCTGCCGCCTCTGATCGAGAAGTATGGCGATCGTCTGGATATTATCGGTGTGGATGTCACCCTGGATTGGGGGCAGACGCTCTATCAGGCCGCGATTCGCACTTTCTCCATCCCGGCTGAGCGTTTGGGCGTTCCTGCGCTGGTGGTGGGTGATCGGGTGCTGGTCGGCTCCCAGGAGATTCCGGAGTTTTTCCCCGGCCTGATCGAGCAACATTTGGCTGTGGGTGGTGTGGACTGGCCTGCCATCCCCGAATTGCAGCAGATGATGGCCGCGCAGGAGACCCAGGCCGAGTCCGCTGCTGCTCCAGAATCCCCGTCAGCGGATACCGCTGCTGCGGACAATCAGCCATCTTTGGCCGGGACAGAGGATGTCCAGGCGGTGACGCAGATCGGAATTCCCTCCTGGCAGGATCGCTTCTTGCAGGACCCAGTGGGCAACAGCCTGGCCCTGGTGGTGTTGGCCGGGATGGTATTGGGGTTGGTTGTGGTTCTGCGCCCGTATGCGCAACGGCGGGGACGCCTTGCCCTGATCCCGGCTGAGAATGGCTGGCTGATCCCTGCGCTGGCCCTGGCCGGGCTGGGCGTGGCTAGCTATCTGGCCTATGTGGAGACGAGTCTGGCAACCGCGGTCTGCGGACCGGTGGGGGATTGCAATGCGGTCCAACAGAGCGAATATGCCCGACTATTTGGAATTCCCATCGCTTTCTACGGGCTGGCTGGTTATGTGGCGATTCTGGCGCTGTGGCTGGCGCAGCGCCTGACAAAAATGCCGCTGGTCCGGCTGGCTCCCACGGGTATCTTTGCAATTGCGGTGGTGGGCGTCCTCTTTTCGATCTATCTTACCTTTTTAGAGCCGTTTGTGATTGGGGCCACCTGCATCTGGTGTCTCACCTCCGCGCTGTTGATGACCGGCATTCTGCTCTTCAGCGCTGCTCCAGGCGGAGCGCCTCAGCCTACGAAAGCCCGCGTATAGGCAACGGTTTCGATTGTCTATCCCTATGACTTCACTGCAAAAAGGCTAAAAACCGAGTTTTTGAGACTGAATCACTCCCGGAATTCCGGGCGATCTGCACAAAAAACTCGGTTTTTGCAGTAGACTCTATCCTATCCTATGGAGAAGTTGTGATGAATTCTGTACGAACAAACAGTCGTCTTTTGCTGATAGCCATTTGTCTGGTCCTTCTGACAGCGCTCTCGGCATGCAGCAGCAAAACCGATTCCCCGGCTGCTTCCACCGAAAGTAGCGCACCCGCTGCCGAGTTGGCCGCGCTCCAATTGGGGCCGGATGTGGATGTGAGCACAGTGGCCGAAGTCAAAGATCGGCCTGATGTGCTGGTTCTGGATGTGCGGGAGCAGTGGGAGTACGACGAAATGCACATTCCGGGCATCACACTGATCCCGATGAATAGTGTGCCCAGCAGACTGAGCGAAATCCCGAAGGACAAGGAAGTGATCGTCACCTGTCGTAGCGGCAACCGCAGCGGTCAGGTCGTCAACTTCCTGCGTGAGCAGGGCTTTACGAATGTCCACAACATGACCGGGGGCATTGTGGCCTGGCAGGCCGCGGGGTACGCGGTCGAGAGGTAATCACCCCATTCTCAAAATTCGTGTGGCTCGCCGGGCCGCGCCGTTGCATCTGCGGAGTGGCCCGGGCGGGCAGGCGAATGGGTTGGGGATAGATAGCGGTTGCGATAGTAGAGCAATCCCAGCAGGAGCAGAAATTGAATGGAAGCGACCAGAGATGCAGAAAACTGGTCGAAGTAGAAGACGAGCAGATCGACGACAGTCAGCGACAGGAGCAGCCCCAGATAGGCGACCGTCACCCCCCTTTTCTCTTTGCCCGCCCCCAGCAGAAGGCTTCCCCCCAGCAACAGCAGGCCCGCCGCCCCTTCCAGAATCACCCGCATCACATACAAAAAGAGCCGATTGGCGCTTGGACTGTTGCCATTAGCCTCCAATAAACTCGCCATCTGCGCGCTGGTTGGCGTCTGGGGCAGAAGCAGCACCAGTTCAACCAGCGCGCCCAGACTCAAAACCAGCAGGGACGCTACCAGCACCCGTTGGAGACGGCGACGGGTGAGCGAGCGCTCGGCCAGTTCCTTGGCCCGTACCTGCCAGCGCTGCCAGCGCCCCTGGCGCGCCGGGAGCACCCACACCTGGTCGCTCTGCAGAAAACCGAGCAGCGCGTCTGCCAGGGATGCGTGGTTGGGGTGTTCGGCGTCTGCCCGCACCCGCTGCAAACGGGCCACCAGCGCGGCCCGCTCTGCCAGGTCCAGGTCGTGATCCAGTATCTCTTGCAGAGAATCGAAGGCTGCGTAGAGTTCCGTGCGGGTGTCGTCGTCCCGGCGGCTGCGGGTGCGCTGATAGAGCAGCACTACCAGCAGAAAAAAGGCGTAGATAATCGGCGCGGCAGGTGGGTAGAAGTAGTCGTTGCTCTGGGTGATGAACTTGCCCACTTCGTCGATGAAGAGGCCCACGCCCACGCCGCTGAGGATGCCGCCCGCAGCGTAGACCCAGCGGTTGGCGTAGAGCAGAGGCAGCAGGCTGGCCACAAAGAGCAGCAGCCCGCCCCAGAGCACGTGGGCGATGTGCAGTTCGCTGTTGCCCAGTTGGGGGTAGCCGGTCAATTCCAGAAAGAGGCGGGTTCCCGTGACCGAAAGCGCGAAGCTGAGCAGGCTGAGGAGCAGATAGTTCTCCGCGCCAGGACGTTTGACGGGCAAGTGGATTGGGCTAAGTCTCTTCATTTGGCTGTCATTTCTGCCTGTGCCGGCGCTCTTCTCCCTGAGAGAGCTAGCGTTCCCGATAGATTCCTGCCCCTGCCAGGGTAGGGCTTTGGGGCCGCCCTACCACCAACGCCCCATTTTGTGCAAAGCCTTCTTCCCGGCCTTCCAGCTCTTCGGCCAGGCGGGCGCGCCACATCTCGACCCGCTGGCTCTCTTCCCCGCTCAGATCGTGCAGTTCGTCGGGGTCATTTTCCAGGTCAAAGAGCAGTTCCCGCCCGGTCTGGCTGAACCAGACATATTTTTCCCGGCCATCGGTCAACCACTGGTTGGAATCTGCCTGCAGAAAGTGCTCGCCGTGGAGATAGGGACGCCAGCCGTCGGTCTCCCCCCGCACCAGCGGCAGGATGCTGCGCCCGTCGATGTGCTCCGGCACAGTAACCCCGGCCAGATCGCAGAAGGTGGGCAGTAGATCGCGTAGTTCGATGACCTGATCGATCTGCCGCATCTGCTGGCTGGCACGCCCGGCCTGATGCACGTCCGCACTTTTGGGCAGGCGCAAAATGAAGGGCAGCCGGGCAGAGCTATCGAAGGGCAACCCCTTGGCCACGTGGTTGTGGTCGTAGAGCATCTCCCCGTGGTCCGATGTGAAAACAATCGCCGTATTATCCAGCACGCCGTTTTCGTACAGGGCCTGGAACATCCGGTTCAGGCTGTAGTCGATGTGGCTGATCTGGGCGTAGTAGGCCCGTCTGGCGTAGTCCCGCTGGGCCGCGTCCGTGGGCACGGGGCTGTCCAGCCCGCGCACGGGCAATGCATCTCTTTCCATTTATGAGCCAATAGCGCCCAATCTTCTGGCACGGGGCTGTCCAGCCCGCGCACGGGCAATGCATCCGGTGACCAGTCGCCCATCACCGGATCGGGCAAGGCTTTGGCCAGATAGCGGTCAAGAAAGGATTGGGGTGGGTCCAGGGGCGGATGGGGCCGGTGGTAGGACATCATCAAAAAGAAGGGTTTGGTCGGGTCGCGACGGTGCAGAAAGTCGATGCTCTGGCTGGTGACCCAACTGATGGGATGCAACATTTCGTCGTAGAGCCAGGGCCGGGCCGCGTAGCCGTTGCAGCCCACACCCGTGTCGATGTAGTCGGCCTGGGGGCCGAGCCGCTCCCGCAGCCAGGGCGTGTAGTCGTCGACCAGCCCGTAGTCATCCCGTTTCGAGCGCTCCCGGTGCAGGTAGCCGTCGTGGAGAATCACATTGTGGAAGCCCATCAGATTGCGGGCCGGGCTGGTGTGCATCTTGCCCACGCATTGGGTGTGGTAGCCTGCGTCGGCCAGCAGACCGGGCAGAGTGACGTCGTAGCGCCAGTCGATGTGGTCGTTGTAGCCCACAAAACCCGTGTGCCGGGGGGAGAGACCTGTGAAGATTGTGGCTCTGGCAGGCACGCAGGTAGGGGTGGCCGCATAGGCCTGGGTGAAGTTAATGCCTTCGTGGGCCAGCCGATCCAGGTGGGGCGTTTCGGCCACGGGATGACCGGCGAAACTCAGCGCGTCGGCCCGCCACTGGTCCACACAGATAAAGAGCAAATTCGGTCGGCTGTCGTTGGACATAAGCGGTGATCCTTTGGGTTTGTTGATTGTTACGATTGTCGGGCCGTAGGCCGTCCGCGGTCCGCCGTCACTCCCCCGGCACATTCTCCCGCAACTCTGCCAGCCAGACCGCCGCGGACGAGTCGCTGGGCGCGCGCCAATCCCCCCGGGGCGAGAGGCTGCCTCCGCTGCCCACCTTCGGGCTGTTGGGCACTGCCGAGCGTTTGAACTGGCTGATCTGAAAGAAGCGGTAGAGGAAGAGTTCCAGCCACTTTTTGATGGTGGGCAGGTCGTACTGATTGCGCTTGTCCTCCGGCAGAAACTCCGGCCACTCGCCCCGTGCCCGATCCCCCCAGGCGTGGAGAGCCAGAAAGGCCACTTTGCTGGGACGGAAGCCGTAGCGGGTGACGTAGTAGAGGTGGAAGTCCTGGAGTTCGTAGGGGCCGATCTTCGCTTCTGTACTTTGGGCAGGCTGGGAGCCGTCCTCCCCTTCGCCCGCGGGGACCAGTTCCGGCGAGATTTCCGTGTCCAGAATCGCTTGCAGGACGGCGCTGGTGGCGTCGTCAAACTGCTGGGAGCCGATAACCCAGCGGATCAGATGCTGGATAAGCGTCTTGGGCACAGAGCCGTTCACATTGTAGTGGCTCATATGATCGCCCACGCCGTAGGTGGCCCAGCCCAGAGCCAGCTCGCTCAGGTCCCCCGTGCCCAGGACAAAGGCGTGGTTGTGGTTGGCCAGCCGGAAGAGATGGCTGGTGCGCTCGCCGGCCTGCACATTCTCAAAGGTGATGTCGTACACCGGCTCTTCATCCACAAAAGGATGGCCGATGTCCCGGAACATCTGCATAGCCGACGGGCGGATGTCGATCTCGTGGGCACTGACGCCCAGGGCCTCCATCAGCCGGTGGGCATTTGTGCGGGTGCCCGCGCTGGTGGCAAAGCCGGGCATTGTGTAGGCCAGAATGTTCGTGCGGGGCAGGTTCAGCCGGTCCATTGTGCGCGCGGCCACAATCAGCGCCTGGGTGGAGTCCAGCCCACCGCTGACGCCGATGACGATCTTCTGGATGCCCGTGGCCCGCAGCCGCTGCATCAGCCCGTGGACCTGAATGTTGTAGGCTTCGTAGGCCCGCTCGTCCCGCCGCACCCGGTCGCTGGGAACAAAAGGGAAGCGCTCCATCCGCCGTTGCAGGGAGATTTCCCCCTCTGGCAACGATAACTCGAACGGAATCCGTCGTACCCTGGCCACCCGCTCCCGATGCTCCTGGGCCGCGTCGTGGAAGCTGGTCAGCCGCATCCGCTCCTGGAGCAGCCGCTCGATGTCGATGTCGCCGATGATCATCTGCGCCCCGTCGGCGAAGCGTTCTGACTCGGCCAGGAGTCGCCCATTTTCATAGATGAGGGCGTGGCCGTCCCAGGCCAGGTCGGTGGTGGATTCCCCCGGCCCGGCCGCGCTGTAGAGATAGCCGGCCAGACATTTGCCCGACTGGCCCGCGCAGAGCGCGTGGCGGTAGTCGGCCTTGCCCACTGTGATATTCGACGCGGACAGATTGGCCAGTAGCGTCGCCCCGGCCAGGGCCGCGTAGGTGCTGGGCGGGATGGGCGTCCAGACATCCTCGCAGATTTCCACGTGCAGGCCGAAGCCAGGCAGATTGTCCGCGGCGAAAATCAGGTCATTACCGAAGGGGAGCGTCTGGCCCAGGAAGCGTACCTCCCGGAAGTGGGCGTGGCGGGCGGAGACGAACTGGCGCTTCTCGTAGAACTCCCGGTAGTTGGGCAGGTAGGTTTTGGGCGAAATCCCCAGCACCCGCCCCCGGTGGATCACCACCCCGCAGTTGTACAGCCCCCCCTCAAAGCGCAGGGGCGCGCCCACCAGCAGCAGAGGCGTCAGTTCTCGGCTGGCCTCCACCACCGCTGCCACCCCGGCCACCGTCGCTTCCAGCAGCGCGTCCTGATGGAAGAGATCGTCGATGGCGTAGGAGGAGATGCCCATCTCCGGGAAGAGGGCGACGACCGCGTGCTCGGCGTGGGCGCGGCGGGCCAGTTCGATTGTCTGGGCCGCGTTGAAGGCGGGATCGGCTACCCGCACGGGCGGCACACAGACCGCGGCGCGCACGAAGCCGTGGGTGTAGAGGGAGTGGAAGGGCGTTGTCCTGCGCTGTTCGGAGGGGCGAGGGGTCATTGGTTCGGTGCTCGACTGGTGGACGGATGACGGCGGACCGCGGACAGCAGACGGACGGTTGCGGCTGTTGGTGATTATCCCGGAAAAGGCGGGGTAATGCAAGCTGTCAGCTTGCGGTTGTGCCCTCACCCCCGGCCCCTCTCCCAGCACTGGGTGTTGGTGGGCGGGGTTTGTTTGGTGGGCTGGGAGAGGGGAGGTGTCGATAGGGATTGGTGTGTTCTATGGGTACGGAGGGGTCGATGGAGTGGGGCTGTGGTGTGGCCCTCACCCCAACGCCTTCGGCGCGTCCTTTCCCAACGGCGGGTGTTGGTGGGCGGGGTTTGTTTGGTGGGCTGGGAGAGGGGAGATGTCGATGGGGATTGGTGGGTTTCTGGAGGTGGTTGGGTCGATGGCGATCAGCCGTTGCAGGCAGCGACGATGTGGACCAGGACTTGCTCGATGTTCCGGGCGACTTCCTCGTTGTGGATGCGCATGACCCGGTAGCCCTGTTGTTCCAGATATTCCGTCCGGGCTGCGTCGCGCTCAACTTGTCGGTCGTGGATGCCGCCATCGATTTCGATGATTAGGCGGGCTTCGTGGCAGTAGAAGTCTGCGATGAAACGACCGATGGGGTGCTGTCGCCGGAGTTTCAGGCCGCCCAATTGTCGGTTGCGCACGCGATTCCAGAGCAGCCGTTCTGTCGGCATCATTTTGCGCCGTAGCTCTTTGGCTCGCTGGCGGAGTTCGGGTGAACTGTCGTTTTGCATGTGGTTACTCCTGTGGGTGGCACTCTCTGCGGCCCTCACCCCCGGCCCCTCTCCCAGCACTGGGTGTTGTTGGGCGGGGTTTATTGATCGCTCTGGGAGAGGGGAGTCTACGCCAACAATTCGAGCGACGAACTTCCACCAATCGGCGGTGCGAACGCACCAATCGCCGTACTTCCCCCACCTCTCCCACAGGCCCAACGGGACGAAAATAGACCCAACCCACCAGCGCCTGCGAAACGACTACAGCCCAACGGAAATGGGAGAGGAGGGGGCGCACCTCAAACAACCGACCTTCCCATCATATGCTAGGCGGTGGTGAGGGCGGCTTCCCCTCCACATACTCCAAACAATAGACATTTCCCACCGCATCCCCGGCCACAATCGTCGTGCCGTTGGGGGCCACGGCTACGGCCGTCACCGCGCCGTCCAGCACAATCATTGCCAGTTCTGCGCCTGTCTGCAAATCCCAGACCCGCAGGGTTCTGTCAGAAGATGCGGAGACGACCCGCCTGCCATCGGGCGTCACCGCCACCGACAGCACATGTCCCGCGTGGCCGGTCAGCACCCGTTCTTCTGCGCCGGTCTGCAAATCCCAGACGCGCAGGGTGCGGTCATCCGACGCCGACACCGCGCGCCTGCCATCGGGCGTCACCGCCACCGACCGCACCAAAGACTCGTGGCCCGTCAGCACCCGTTCTTCTGCGCCGGTCTGCAAATCCCAGATGCGCAGAGTGCGGTCATAAGAGGCGGAGACGGCGCGCCTGCCATCGGGCGTCACCGTCTGCACCGCCGCATCCAGCACAGTCATTGCCAGTTCCTCACCAGTTTCGATGTCCCAGACGCGCAGGGTGCGGTCATCCGACGCCGACACCGCGCGCCTGCCATCGGGCGTCACCGCCACCGACAGCACATATCCCTCGTGACCGGAGAGCACTCGTTCTTCTGCGCCGGTCTGCAAATCCCAGATGCACAGGGTGCGGTCATCCGACGCCGACACCGCGCGCCTGCCATCGGGCGTCACCGCCACCGACCGCACAGATGCCTCGTGACCGGTCAGCACCCGTTCTTCTGCGCCGGTCTGCAAATCCCAGATGCGCAGAGTGCGGTCATAAGAGGCGGAGACGGCGCGCCTGCCATCGGGCGTCACCGCCACCACATTCACATATCCCTCGTGACCGGAGAGCACCCGTTCTTCTGTGCCGGTCTGCAAATCCCAGATGCGCAGGGTGCGGTCATAAGAGGCGGAGACGGCGCGCCTGCCATCGGGCGTCACCGCCACCGACCGCAC
>JAUIHI010000011.1 GCA_030432295.1 Anaerolineae bacterium
GGATAATGCTTCCTATCATCACAGTGCCGGGGCCGAAGCCGCTCTTGCTCTCTGCGAAGAACAGGGCATCCTTATCTGCTGGTTGCCCCCTTATTGCTCAGACCTCAACCCGATTGAGCGCTTCTGGAGCTTCCTCAAAGAATGGGCCTGTGCCAACAAACTTTTCGCTTCCGTCTTTGACCTACTTGCTTCGGCCACCAACTGCCTTCGCAACCAAAACAATTTGCTTTCTGATGACCGATTTCTATTTCTAAAAACTTAGTTGGTTTTACTTGAATACACAGACCTGCCAGGTTTCTGAAACCTGGCAGGTCTAAAGCTAACAAAACCCCTACTCTTTCAATCGCGCCATCTCCCCATCCCACAGCGGCTCGTCGCGGACTGTCACCCCAAAGCGCTCTCCCAGGAATTCCACGGCCAGTTGCGTGCCCGGTTCGGTGTATGCGATGGGCAAATAGCCGTAGGCGATCTGCTGGCCGATGCTGTAACCGAAGTTACTGGTGGTGATGTACCCCACACATTCCTTGCCAGCCAGAATCGGCTCGTAGCCCAAAGCCACCCCCGCCGGATCGTCGAAGGTCAGGCAGCAGAGCTTCTTTTTCAGCGGTTGCTTCTTCAGTTCCACACAGGCGGACTTGCCGATGAAGTCCGGCTTGGAGAGACGAACCGTCCAGCCCAGGCCAGATTCGTAGGGATTGTACTCCGTGTGCACATCCGCGCCCCACAGCCGGTAGCCCTTTTCCAGGCGCAGGGAATCGAACGCGCCCAGCCCCGCCACTGCCATCTCGAACTCGCGACCCGCCGCCCACAGTCGATCCCAGACGGGCAGGCTGAAGTCGGTGGGGATGTGCAGTTCCCAGCCCAGTTCGCCCGCATAGGAGATGCGCAGGGCCAGGACGCGAGCTGAGCCGATTTCGATCCACTGGGCGCTGAAGTAGGGGAAGGCGTCGTTGCTCACATCCGCGTTCGTCACCTTTTCCAGCACCCACCGGGCATTCGGTCCCCACAGCCCCAGCGCGGACCAGGCAGCGGAGACATCGACGATGACCACCGAGCCATCAGTCGGCGCAAAGCGGCCCACCCAATCCAAATCCTGGGGCAGGGTTCCTTCGCCCACGAACATCCAGAAACGGTCATCGGCCAGCCGGGCGACGGTCAAATCCCGACGCACGCCGCCGGTGGGGGTCAGCCAACTGGTGTAGATGACGCTGCCCGCGGGTTTGTCGCACTGGTTGCTGCACAGATAGTTGACGAAATCGCACGCGCCCGACCCGCTGACTTCAATAATTGAGAGGCCGCTCAGATCGAAAAGCGCCACATTTTCCCGGGTTGCCAGATGCTCCGCGCCCTGAATGCGGGACCACCACTCCCCGGCCCAGCCTGTGCGCCGGGGGATGCGCTCGTCGTACTGTTCCAGCAGGCGGCTGTTGGATTCGAGCCAATTGGGGAGTTCCATCCCGGCGAAGGCGGTGAAGCTGGCGTCCAGTTCTTTCAGGCGAGGGTGGAAGGGCGTCAGCCGCACATTGCGGGGTTCGGTGATGGGCTGGGCCGGGTGGATGATATCGTAGACCTCCCGGTAGTTCTTTTTCGTCACCACTTCGGTGTAGCTGGCAGTGGTCTGATGGGGCTGGAAGCGCTGGATATGGCACTGGCGCATATCCCACTCGGCCTGGCCGTGGGTCATCCACTCGGCCACACTCTTGCCCACCCCGCCTGCGTGGGTAATCCACGACGCCACCGCGGTCCACAGCCCCCGGATGTGGGACTCACCGATGATTGGGTAGCCATCCACCGAAAAGGCGAACATTCCATTGAAGGCCCGTTGAAACTTCGCCCCCTGCAAAATTGGGACGACCCGCTGGGCCTGCGCCCAGGCTTTGTCGAAATCCTCCGGCGTGAAGTCGTGCATAGCCGTCTTGCGAATCTGCCGGGGCTGGATGGCCCGGGGTTTGTGCCAGTAGGAACCGATTCCGTAGCTGTCCCAGTGCTGGCGGTAGTACATCGCCGAGTCCAGTTCCCGCACGGTCGGCCAGGTCACTTCGTCGTCTTTTTTGCTGCGGTCAAAGTGGGCCAGTTCGGCCAGGGGTTCGGTGACGACGTACTGGTGTTCAAAGGCGAGGAGGGGCAGGCGCACGCCCAGTTTGTCCCCCAGCAGTGGACCCCAAATGTTTGTGCAGAGCAGCACCTGCTCGCAGTCGATGCGCGGCATCTGCGGGTTGTCGGTGAGGACAGCCTTCACTTCGCCGTTGACCACTTCGATGTCGGTGACAACCGTGTTGGGGACAAAGCGTGCGCCGCCCGTGGCTTCCGCGTCCCGTGCTAAGGCAGCGGTCACGTGGGAACCGGCGACAATTGCGCCTTTGGGGGCAAAGAGGCTGCCCACAATCGCGTCCGGGTTGACAAAGGGCGATTTAGCCTGGGTCTCCGCCGGAGTGAGCAGATGTGCCTCGGCGTGGAAGGACTTGGCCTCCCCGTGCAGCCGCACCAGATCCTGCCAGCGTTCGGCGGAGATAGCGACTTCCAGCCCACCCACGGCGTTGTAGATGTGGCGGTCGTCCCGGTAGGGTTTCAGGCTGGCGAAGAGGTCCGAGGAGTAGAGGGCCATCTGCGTCATCACTTTGGAATGGCTGAGGGCGACGACGCCGCCGGGCGCGTGGGAGGTGGATCCGTCGTTTTCGAAGAGATCGCCCTTATCCAGGACGAGAATATCCCGCCAGCCCAGTTGGGTCAGGTGATAGGCCGCGCTGGCTCCGACGATGCCTGCGCCGACGATGACAAGACGTGCGTGGGTTTGCATAAGATTGCTCCGAAAGGATTAGAACGCGGAAGTCGCGGAAAGGAGAGATAAAAGCGGATTTGTAGGGCGGGTTTCTTACCCGCCGTTGGACGACGGCGGGTAAGAAACCCGCCCTACGGATGTCTCCACAAACGCCAGTAGCATCCGCACTTCGCTCTCTGGCACATTTTCGCTGAGCCGGGCCGCGGCGTTGACCAGTCGCCAATGGGTCAGTTCCTCTGCGGCAAAGCGGTGCAGACGCCGGTAGTGGGCCAGGTACGCGCTGGTAAACCAGCGACGCGCCAGCCGTATTTTCCAGTCCAGCGTGCTACCTGCGGGCGGCTGGGCAAAACCCATCAGCAGAGACGAGCGGGCCACATCGGCCAGGGGATGGCCTGCGGTGGCGTCGATCCAGTCGATAATCACCGGGCCGCGGGCGGTCAGCAGCACATTGTCCGGGTGAAAATCGCCGTGACAGAGCCGGTGGCCCGTGGGCAGGCTGTCGAGCAGAATAAGCATCTGTTGGCGGGTGGCCGGAGGAAGAGCCTCTGCCTGTCCGATTTTTGTGTGCATCCGCTCGCGCTGGGTCGGCATTCCCGCGGGCACGACGCGGCTGTGCAGATCGGCCTGAAGTTCGGCCAACTGGCGGGCGAAGTGGAGGAGACGCCAGGGCTGGGCGCTCATCGCCGCCAGCATCGAACGCCCGTCGATCCGTTCGTAGAGCAGACCCATCCGCCCGTCGATCTCCACCACTTCGCCCACCGCAGGCACGGGCGCACCGCTGGCGTGGACCAGCCGGGCTGTGCGGGCTTCGGTCTGCACTGCGCTCGCCGTCACCCAATCCCGAAAGAGCTTGAGGATTTGCCCGTTTTCCCAGGCGTAGATTTCGGCAGTCGCGCCGATGGCGAAGGGTTTGTCCAATTGCCCATTGTTCCTAAGCTGGTGCAGCCAGAGCCGAAAAGAATTTGTAAACACGGATAGAAAAGAACACGGATAGGATACAAAGCTATCTGTGTTCTTTTCTATCCGTGTTTACAAAAAGATTTTGTCCATTCTACAACAATCCTAATTCTTTAGCCCGCAGCGCAGCCTGGGTGCGGTCGCGCACGCTCAGCTTTTGCATGGCAGATGAGACATAATTTTTGACCGTCCCCTCGGCCAGGAAAAGCTGGCCTGCAATCTCCCGGTTGGAGAGACCGTTGGCCAGCAGGCGCAGGACATCGATCTCCCGCTCGGAAAGGGGTTCGATGAGTTTTTCCGCGGTCTGGGCAGAGGGGTGACTGGTGCGAGCGAATTCGGCCATCACTTTGCGGGCCACGGATGGCTCGATGAGCGCGCCTCCCGCGGCGACTGTGCGGATGGCCTCGGCCAGTTCTTCGCCGGAGAGGGCTTTGAGCAGATAGCCCAGCGCACCGGCCCGAATGCCCTCAAAGACGTACTCGTCGTCGTCAAAGGTGGTGAGGATAACAACTTTGGCCTCCGGGTGGTCGATGAGCAACTGGCGGGTGGCGGCCACCCCGTCCATCTCCGGCATTTTCACATCCATCAGCACCACATCCGGGCGGAGTTCGGCGTAGCGGGTCAACGCTTCCACACCGTTGGATGCCTCGCCCGCTACCTTCAGGTCCGGCTCCAATTCGAGCAGAATGCGCATCCCCTCCCGCAGCAGCCGCTGATCGTCCACCAGCAGCAGACGGATTGGATTCTTCTCAGCCATTGGCCTCTTCCTTTGCCAGGGGAATTGCCAGTGCGAGGCGGACACCACCCCGGGGACTGGCGTCGATTGTCAACGAGCCGCCCAACTGTTGCGCCCGTTCCTGCATCCCGCGCAGACCGATGCCGGGCGTGAACTCTGCGGCGGGCATCCCCGCGCCGTCGTCCTCCACGCAGAGGGTGACGGCGTTGGTCGTCTGCTCAATTTTCAGCCAGACCGCGCTGGCCCCGGCGTGGCGTTGCGCGTTGGTCAGGGCTTCCTGCGCGGCCCGATAGATTGTCATGCGCCGGGCTTCGTCCAGGGCCAGCAGATTTTCGGGAATCGAGAGATGGACGGCCAGCCCTGTGGCCTGGGCGTATTCATCCACCAGTGTTTGCAAAGATTTACGCAGGGACGTGCCGGTCAGCCCCGAATCCCGCAGAGAGGCGAGGGTGGCCCGCAGGTCGGCCAATCCCTCCACCAGTTGCTCGCGCACAGTCTGGATCATCTGGCCTGCACGCGGGGTGTCCCGTTCCAGCAGGCGGCCTGCTCCTTCCAATTGGACAATCGAGACGGTCAGCCGGTGGCCGAGGGTATCGTGCATTTCGCGGGACATCCGGTTGCGCTCTTCGGCCACGGCCAGGCTCTCGGCCTGCTCGGCGTAGCGTTGCAGACGGGCGTGGGCGTCGGTCAGCTCGGCCAGAATGCGCTGGCTTTCGTCCCGCGCCCGCTGGGCCTGGACCAGTGCATTGCCGAACGCGCCAAAAAAGAAGAAGCCAGCGCCGTTGACAAGAGAGGTGACAATATCTTCGTAGGGCTGAAAGTCGTGGTAAAAGCTGACGCCGGCTGTAATAAGCGTGAAAAGAATCAGCCAGCGCAGACCGATGCGCATGGGCAGCAGCATCAGCGTTTGCACGCTCAGAACGTAAAAGAGAAAGATAAAGACCGACGAATAGCTCAGGGCAAAGACCAGTATGAGTAGCTGGGTTCCCAGGTAGAGATAGGCCTGACTGGGGGAACTGTTCAGTTCTGGCTGGCGGGTGAGCATAGCAGCAAAGCCAGCCATCAGCGCGATCTGCGGCCCGGAGACAGCCCACCCCTGCCAGTTGATCAGCACAACCAGACTGATAATCGCCACCATCAGCAGGCCGGAGATATTGAAGAAGAAGTCTTCCCGTTTGGGGGCCAAATATGCTTGCATAGCTCTATCTTAGGAGGTTTGGGGCGGATGCGCAAGTAGACAGAACCAATCAACCAGTGAACCAATCAACGTAGCCTGTTGATTGGTTCACTGGTTGATTGGGGTTTATCCAGCTTCGGCCAGCGCACGGCCAGATTGCACAGTGCGCCTGCTCTCGAACTTCTGCCGGTAGTGGCGGATGGTGCGGGCGATGAGGGGTGTGCCGATGACTGCGGGCAGCACCCAGGGCAGCCAGGCCAATTCGACGGGCATATAGCGGGTCACATTCTGGACTGTGAAGGCGGTCACCGCGGCGATGTACGAGCCGCTCATACGCGAGATGTGATAGTACCACCACCAGTTGCGGTCTGTCGATGGCTGGAGAAAGCTGCGCATATCACTGAGGGCGTCCAGGCCAAGACTAACGCCAAAACCCACGCCCACCAGCCCAAAGACCGGCGGAATCTGTGTGGCGAGCAGTCCAAAGGCGATCAGCCCACCCCAGGCCAGAAAAGCCAGCCCGGCCACCGCGGCCACACCTGCGGCCAGCCAGTCCAACCAGATGGGGCCAGCCCCCAGGGCCGGGCGTTTGCGATAGAGCGCCCGATAGCCGGTGAACGCGCCGTAGAAGCTGAGGATGGAAATCATAAAGAGAAAGAAATTGGGACGAAAATAGACCAGCGCCAGGGCCGTGACGAAAATCGCAAACATCGCCCAGAAGTAGACTTTGCCCCAGCGTCGATGTTGCACGCCGCCTTTCTGGGTCATCATTGCCACAGGCGCCATCACCAGCGCGGTGAAGCCCGCGGCCACGTGGCTGACAACGGAGGCGGTTTCGAGAAAGTCGGCGGAGAAAAAATCCATCAGGCTGCTCCTTTTGCAGGCAAAATTTGGTGAGTCCAGTGCGAAAAACTAAAAAACCGAGTTTTAAGGCAGACTCACACCTGGGATTCCAAGTCACATTCGCCAAAAACTCGGTTTTCACTGGGGTCATTCGGTGACTGGGCGGGACTATCGCTCCCCAACTCTACCCGCTTCTTCGTCATATGACCGAGTGCCGTCGGTCACTTGCCGGTCATGTGACAGTGGAAGGTGACCGATTCCAGGAGTGGGCCAGCTTCGGTTTGCAGACGGAAAATTCCCTGGCCCATTGCGGGATCAGACATTGACGATTGAACGCGTCTTTGCGCTTTGTTTGGCCTGTCGTATAATTGAAGCCAGTCAACCAGACGTATGCACGGAGGAACGTCAGATGAGCAGAAGACGGAGCCAATTCACGGGAAATCGCCCCGATTTATACCGAGTTTTCCTGGCGCTGTTGGTCATCGCTGCTCTGCTGCTCCCGCTTCCTCTGCTGGCCCAGAACAGCGCGCCCAGCAACAACAGCGTCACCGGTCTGGCCATCTCCCCGGCTGATCCTGCTGCACTGGTGGCGGGCACAATCAATGCGCCCGCGGCCGCCGAACTCTACCGCAGCACAGACGCAGGCCGGTCGTGGATTGCGTCCGGTGCGCCCCTGCCCGCCAACACAGCCATCGCTGCGGTCGTCTACGATCCCCAAAATGCCAATCTTGTCCTAGCTGTGGATGGGGGCGTGGGCAATCTTTTCATCAGCGAGGACAGCGGGCAGACCTGGCGGCAGGAGCCGTCCATCAACAGTGTGCTCAGCGCCAACAGCGCGGTGGGCCGCTTCTTTGCCCGTGTGGAAGGCGGGCGCACTGTCTTCTACGCAGGCACTCGCTGGGACGGCGTGCTGCGCAGCCTGGACAGCGGACGCACTTGGGAGCGCTTCTCCGGCGGGATGCTGGGCGAAGGGTTGCGGGTTCGCTCCTTTGCCGATAAATCGGGTGTGCTCTACGCTGGAACCCACGACGGCCTCTACCGGCTGCTGCCCGACGCGCTCTCCTGGCAGGCAGTGACCACCTTCCCCGCTGGCGCGATTGTGCGGGGGCTGGAAGTGTTGGACGGCCGCATCTATGCCGGCACATTCAACAACGGCCTGTATGTCAGCGACAACGGCGTTACCTGGACCCAGGACACGAACTTTCCCCTGGGCGTCTCTATCTACGATCTGGCCCCGGCTGGCTATCGGATGACTGCGGGCACGGATACGGGCATCTGGTTTTTGCAGGGAACCCAGTGGCAGCAGGCGACGGTCAATGGCAACGCCTATGCCGGGGCCGTCTTTCGGATGGCAACCGCGCCCAGCCTGGCAGGGGTTGTCTATGCGGGCACAGAACAGGATTGGGTACTGCGCAGCATCGACGGCGGCGCTACCTTCCGGGGCATCAGCGAAATGACGCCCCTGATTCCTGCGCTGGTTCCGCCACCGCCCACAGCCACACCGACCGTTACACCGACGCCGACGGAGACGGCCACACCTACCGTCACACCAACGCCGACCTTCACGCCGACACCCACGGAGACGCCCACGCCTCTGCCGCCCACCGCCACACCGACAGAGTCGGCCACGCCGACTGAGACACCGACCGAAACGCCGACGCCGACGGAGACGGCCACACCCACCGAGACACCGACCCGGGACCCCAACGCGCCCACGGAAACGCCGACAGCCACGCCGACAGAGACACCGACAGAGACGGCCACAGCCACACCGACCGACACGCCCACCCCGTCGCCCACGCTGCCGCCGACGGAGACACCGACACCTGCGCCGCCCACAGCCACCCCGACTGTTACCCCGACGCCCACACCTTCCCCGGTGGAGGCGATTGCAGCCAATCTGGTGCAACTGCCGCCGATTTGGGTTGGCGGTGGGGTTGTGTTGCTGGTGGTTGTGTTGATCGCGGGTCTGGCTGTAGCGCGCGGCCCCCAGGAACTTTAGAGATATTTGGATATTGGGTATTCGATATTGAGTAGGCGCGTCCTAAATATCAAATACCCAATATCCCAGGCCAGGAATCTCCCCTCAGAAATGTTTCCTCTTCGCACACTGCAAAATCTGCTGGACGACACACCCTCTGCTCAGTTATACAACGCGGCGGGTGTAAATCTTTCTGCGCTGGAAATTGGCGCTGTCACAGCAGACAGCCGACAGGCCCAGCCCGGCGCGCTCTTTGTGGCCGTTCCCGGCCTGCGGGTGGACGGCCACCGCTTTATCCCCAATGCTATCGCAGCCGGGGCCAGCGCCATTGCGGGCACGTACACCCTAAACGAACTGGCTGAGCGGGGGATTTCACTGCCGCCGGGTCTGCCCTATCTGCACAGTGGCGACGGGCGTCTGGCCCTGGCCCAGTTGAGCGCGGCATTGCACAGCCATCCCAGCCGGGCCATGACAGTCCTGGGCGTCACAGGAACCGACGGCAAGACAACCACCTGCACGCTGCTGGAGTCTATTTTCTCTGTAAAGCGAACTGGCAGTCCGACCGGTAGCGGCGTGGGCGTCATCACAACCATCGGTGCGCGCATTCAGGGGCAGGAACTGGACACCGGCTTTCACGTCACTACCCCGGAAGCACCGGATGTGCAGGGCTATCTGGCCCAGATGCGGGATGCGGGATGCCGTTTTGCCGTTGTGGAAAGCACCAGCCACGGGCTGGACCAAAAGCGGGTGGCCGCGGTGGACTACGACGTGGCTGCGGTTACAAACATCACCCACGAACATCTGGACTATCACGGCAGCCTGGAAGCCTATCGGCAGGCCAAAGCACTCCTCTTCCGGGCGCTCTTTCGCAGCCAACCCAAAGCCGACACCCCCCGTCTGGCCGTACTGAACCGGGACGATCCGGGCAGCTACGACTTCCTGGCTTCGGTCCTGGCCGAGGAAGCCGCCGAACACAGCGCTCCGCCGGTGGCAGTGCGCAGCTACTCGCTGGACAATCCCGCCGCGGATGTGCGAGCCGCACGGATTGACTATCGCCCCGACGCCACCACCTTCGATCTCCACTGGTGGGGCGGGCCAGCCTTTCCCATCGAAACTCGTCTGATTGGGGATTTCAATGTCTCCAATATTCTCTGTGCGGCCACGGCAGCCCTGGGTCTGGGCATCCCGCCGGAGGCTATTGCGGCGGGTGTGGCCTCCCTGGCCGGGGTGCTGGGGCGGATGCAGCGGATGGACGGCGGCCAGGATTTTCTGGCTGTAGTGGACTTTGCCCACTCTCCCGGCAGCCTGGAGCGGGCGCTGCATACCCTGCGTCCACTGGTGGCCGAAGGCGGGCGGCTGATCGCCGTCTTTGGCAGCGCGGGTCTGCGCGACAAGGCCAAGCGGCGGCTGATGGGCCAGGTAAGCGGACGGCTGGCCGACTTCACAGTCATCACCGCCGAGGATCCCCGCACAGAAGATTTGGCTGAAATCAATCGGGAGATCGCGGCGGGGGTGGAACAGTTTGCGTCCCCAGAACGCTACACAATTGTGGCAGATCGGGCCGAGGCGATCGGCTATGCCATCCGTTTAGCCCGGCCCGGCGATGTGGTGGCTTCCTTTGGCAAGGGCCACGAGCGCAGTATGTGCTTTGGCGAAACGGAGACCCCCTGGAATGAACAGGCGGTAATGCTGGCCGCGTTGGCCGCCCGAAAAGACGAATAGTCTGTCCAGTTTGCGCAAAAGACGAAAAAATGGTTTGTGCCCCTGACAAAGATCGTGTATGATAGGTCAATCCATTGTGAAAAATGTTGCTTATGTCCCGTTCCCCCGGCCTTAGTGACACGCACTTCCTTGCGATTAGTCTTTTCCAGAGTGATTTTATACAATAGAGAGGCTATTTGCGGAGCGAATAGGTGCGGCGCGTGAAAAGATCGTTGCTATCCCGCTCGATTCGTGATATAACACTCTTTGAATTATCTGCGCGTGTGAGCTTGCCTGTGTTTTGACAGGATTTTGCACGCATCTCGCACTTATTTTGATTATCCATCAGTTAATTAATGCTCAGAAGGAGACTACACGTGCAGGTACAAATGCGAACATTCCGCACTGTGGTTGCCGTATTGGTTGCCAGCCTGATTTTGAGCGCTTGCAGCGGTGGCAGTGGCAGCGGATCGACAATGTTTAATCTGCCGTCTGTGCCCGTCTCGGTAGACGCCAACGGAAACGGGACAGCCCTTGGCTTCAGCATCGGCTACCTCGGACTCCAGCCAGCCCTCATCGGTCAATTGCAGCAAGCCAATGTACAGGTATTGGAGATTCGTGTCGGCTATAACGGCATCTTTATCTATGCCAACGGCCAACCCCTCCCCTATATCCATTGGACCGACGAATCGGTTGCCCAGTTGCAGAATGTACTGAATAATACCGCCGGCGCGGAGCAGGCAGCCACCTATCTGCCTTGGCTGCGGCGCATCGGCGTGGGTGTGCGGATCAGCCTGCCTCTGGCTGCCGGTGCGGCCGAGTTGGATGTTCCTAGCTGGAAAGGCGAGGAACTGGCCACAACCGAAACGCCAGCCGCCACGACCATCGGTCCCATCCAGTTCGCTGGTCTGGCCTATGATTCCAACGGCAACCCCAGCATCGAAGGCGTTCCCTTGGCCGAGATCGAACAGGCATTGGGCGCATCCCTCGGCCTGAATCTGCCGCCGATGGTAATACAGATTTTGCAGGCGGTGGGCGCACAGCAGTTGACTGTGTCAACCCAGCCCAACGGTATCGACCTTTCGATTGATGGCAATGCCCTTCCTGGCATCGCCTACGACACAGCCCGCCTGAACAACGTACTCCCGATTGCCAGCCCTCTGGCCGGGCCAGCGATGGCAGACACCCTGGCCATAGTTGTGCCCCAGCTTCCCGGCGCCGACATCGACCTGATCGTCTCCTTCACAGGTCAGCCCGTCGCCGATACCCAGCTCTCTTCGATTCCCATCAAAGTCAACGACGACGGCACGCTTTCGGCCTGGGGCATTCCCCTGGGAACCAGCCCGATCTTGCAGCCCGATCTGCTGGCGAAATTGCAGGCCGCCGACATTCAACGGGTTGACCTGAATATTCTGGGCGACAGCCTCTACCTGGCGACAAACCAGCAGCCCTTGCCCGTCATCTCCTGGACCGACGCTTCCCTGGACACATTTGGGAAAGTCGGAACGGAATTGCTGGGCGTCCCGTCTGGACTGTTGGGCGGCGGTCTTGCCATCGTGCGCAGCATTGTGCAGAAGACCGCTATCGGTATGTCTCTGGATATGCCCTTGGCTGCGGGTGCAACTGCGATGAGCTTTGACGATGCCTACGACGTAACCGCTCCAGCCTTTGAGGCAGCGGCCAGCGGCGGCGGCAAACCTTCTCTGCAAATGGGTCTTGTCTTCAAAGATGGCAATCTCGTATCCTTGGGTGGCGTCTCTATGGAGACACTGGCTCCTCTGGGTGTGGCTGGTGTGAGCCTGCCCGCCAACGTGACCGGGCTGCTGGACAGCATCGGCGCAGGCAAAATCGGCCTCGCCACCTCTGACAATCTGATCGAACTCCTGGCCGACGGCAGTCGTTTGATCGGCATTGAATATGACAATGCCTCGTTGGACCGCACGCTGGCTCTGGCCGGTCAATTCGTCAGCGACCCCACACAACTGGAATCTCTGGGTGCAGCACTCCCCACGATTCTGGAATCTGACCTGAATCTGGAAATTGCGTTGGATGGACAGCCGGTCGCCGAGACCAAACTGACTTCCCTGCCTCTGGCGGTCAAGGAAGATGGAACGCTGACAGCCTTTGGCTTTGCCCTGGGCAGCGAACCGATTCTTCAGCCCCAATTCATTGCTGATATGCAGGCCATCGATGTGCAACGGCTTGATGCCAGTATCGTCAGTGACAGCCTCTATCTGGCCACCAACGGCGAGAACCTCCCTGTTCTCTCCTGGAGCGATAAATCGTTGGATGTAGTGCAAAACATTCTGGGCGGCGCTTTGGGCCTATCCCCGGAAATGCTAGGCACCGGGCTGACCTTCCTGAAAAGCTCGGATGTCGGGCTGGCGCTTTCGTTGCCCGTGGCAGCGGGAGCCGAGCCGGTCTCTATTCCTGATGGCTTTGACGTGACCGCTGTCCAGATGGAAGCCCCGCAACTGGGCGATCTCTCCATGCCTTCCTTGCAGTTGGGTCTGGTGCTAAACGGCACGGAGATCGAATCCATCGGCAATATCCCGGCAGAGACCCTGCGCACGATGGGCGTTGTTCTGCCCAGCCTGCCTGCGGATGTAGTCAACATTCTGGGCGACTTGGGTTCGAATCAGTTGACTGTCAACACCACATCCAACGCAATGGAGTTGGCCGCGGGTGGCGAGTCGTTGCTGAAATTGGGCTACGATTCCCCCACAATGCAGCGCCTGCTGACGTTGGCCGGACCGTTCCTGTCTGCCAATGTTTCCTCCACTCTGGAGGACCCGGATGTCGCCAGTCTGATTTCGGATCAGATACTGCCGATGATTATCGCCGCCAATGTGAATCTGACGGCGGAAGTCAAGTAAAACGAAACCGAACTTCTTTGAAGTCAAAAAAAGGGGCTGTCTCATACGAGGCAGCCCCTTTTTGCTGGTTGGATTCCCGCCGACTTACTCTCGCAACAGCCCAATCGCCAGCCAATTCCAAAGCGCCAGTTCGGGCAGCGCGGCGAAGGCATCTACCTGCCCATGGGCGACGCTTGCCACCAGCCCCGCCAGCAAACCCACTTCCATCCCACTCAGTCTGCCCGACCGTAGCTTCATACGGCGCACCAGCCAATAGCCAAAGCAGAGCAGCCAAAGCAGACCGGTTGCACCCCAGCCTGTGGCGAATTCCAGCCAGAGGTTGTGGGGGTGGAGCAGATTTGGCTCTGTGGCAGCGGCAGCAGCCATAAAAGCCGGGTAGTGCCAGAAGAAGCCGCCCGGCCCCACGCCCAGCCAGGGATAGGCCCGCCACAGGTCCAGCGCGCCCTGCCAGATGTACAGGCGCTGGCCGACGGTAGCGCTGTTGAGCAGTCGTTCTCCCAGAACCAAAGCCAGCCCAACCGATACCGCCAAAATCAGCCCAGCGATCCACCAGCCGCGCCCGGCCAGCCGCCGCTGGCTGGCTGGTTGCAGGGCGAGCCAGAGAGCCAGCCCAGCAGGAATCCCCAGCAGCAGCGCGCCTCGGCTGCCTGTGAGCAGCAGCGCCAACCCCAACAGACCTGCGCCTGCCATCCATAGCCAACGTAACCGACCCCGGCTGACTGCCGTCACCCCCAGGCAGACAAAGAGGCCGCGCAGCAGCATCAGCGCAGTCTGGTTGGGCGAAAAGGTCAACCCCAGCAGACGGCGCACCCCATCTACGACGACGCCCTGGCCGTTCCCCCAGAGCAGCAGGCCGATCAGCGCCGCGACCACACAGCCCGCGGCCAGCGCGCCCGCGCTCCAGAGTCGCTTGGCTGGGGTCACAGCGAATGTACGGGCCAGGGCGTAGAGTAGGAGCGGGGCGAGGGTGAGTTGCCAGAGCGCAACCGGCGTGACCGCCCAATCCCAAGCGGCGCTGGCCGAGAGCAGGCTGATCCCCAGCCAGCCCAGAGCCAGCCAGTCCGAAGGGAGAGTAGCCACTGATAAACACTGATAAACACTGATAAACACTGGTTGCCTTCGATTGTTACGGATTCTGCCCCACAGGGATTGCCATCTGTGACAGAAACCCGGCAGGCTGCACAGCAGGAGGGCGTGGGCGGGTGGTATTGCTAGCACAGCCCCGACCAGCGCCAACTCTTTGTGTTGAAATTGAAAGGGCAGGAAGAAAGCGGCCAGCAGGAGACCGGTCAAGGGCTGAGCGGCCAGCAGAAACGCGGCAGCCAGCCAGCACAGGCCGATCAGCGGGGGCCAGGTGGCAAAGTAGTAGACAATCCCCAGCAATAGCCAGACTGCCGTTTGTACCCACAGCGGCTGGCTGGCGTACCGGACAGCCCAAGTACCGATTCCCGCCGCCTGCCCAGCGCGCCAGCCCCGCCACAGAATCCAGAACAGAGCAGCGAGCCAGAATAGCCAGTCAAACAGGCGGGTGGAGTGGCTGCCCGATTGCTGGAAGGAGGCTGTGTCGTTGACCAGCGCAAACGTTTCCAGCAGGGCGGTGGGCTGACCAGCAGGTGTGGACAGCGCAAATCCCCAGAGTGGATCGTCCCTGGACTGGGCTGGTCGGTCGATAGTCCAGCCCAGTCCGGCCAGCCAGGGCCAGTTCAGGGCCAGGGCATTGGCCTGTGTCATATAACGGCTTTGGGTCTGCGGGGTGACGGTCTGCCATACGCTATTTGTGGACCGGTTCCAGCCGTAGCGCACGGCCCACACGGGCTTCCCGCTGTCGCCCGCGGCCAGCATCACCCGGCGCAGCAGACCGATGCGCTGGAAGTTGAGTATGTCTACCCGGCTGCGGCTGTCGTCCGGAGGCAGGCCAAAACCGAAGGGTTCGGCTGTCACAGCGTCAAAGTAGGGCGCGGCCCTGGCTGCGTAGAGACGGCGCAGATACCAGCCTTCGTCGATGGCCGTGTGGCCCCGGTCCGCGGTGGGGGCGAGGGCGGCCAGCAGAATCTGCGCGTCGGGGTCGGCGGCGCGGATGGCGGGCGTGGCTTCGGCCAGCAGCCGTGCGTAGGCCACCGGTTCGATGAGCCGGTTGCCCCAGTGGGGCGCTATGTTTGGCTCGTCCCAAATCTGGTAGAAGCGCACCTGTCGCTGGTAGCGGCGGGCAAAGGCCCCGGCGAAGCGGGCAAAGTCGGTATTGTCAGCAGGCGGAGCGAAAGGGTTGTCTGTGGGTGTTCGGTCCTGAGTAGCACGCGCCCAGGGCGGGCTGCCGTCCAGCACAACGACGATTTCCAGCCCGACAGCCGCCACATCGGCCAGAATGTCGTCCATCTCGGCCCATTCGTAGCGGCCTGGGGCTGGCTCCAACAGCCGCCAATCCGCGCGCTGGCGTACCCAGCCAAAACCAGCCCCGGCCAAGTCGGCCAGCGCTGCCCGACGCTGGGCGCTGTCTGCGTATTGCTCCAACGCGACATTAATACCGGCTCGTTGGGCGGGATAGGCGGTGGTGGGGGCGGGTAGGGTGGATTGGTCTGGTAGAAAGGGGGCGGCTTCCAGCAGGTCACGGCTGGCAAGGCTGATTTCGAGCAGGCTGTAGCAGAGGATGGCGTAGAGAAAAAGCAGACGGAGCCGGGCAAGCCATACGCGGCCAGGCACAGGCACAGGTAATGGGCTGTGGTGGGCCATCTCAGCCCTCTGCGTGGCGCAACCGTTCGAGCAGGGCGTCGATGAAATGGCGCTCCCCGTTGAAGATTTCAAGCCGTTCGCTCACCTGTTTGAAGTTGACGGGGCGCATGGCCTGTTGATCTTCATTGTCCTGGCGCAAGAAATTCAGCACTTTTTCCACCTGTTTTTTGCGTTCAGCGTAATCAAAACGCAGTTCAACGGGCCGGATGCTGGGCGGCAGTTGGGCAAACCACTGCTCCTTTTCTTCAATCTCCAGCCGCAGTTGGGGTGGGGCGGCTGGCTCGTCCGGCAGTAGGGATGAGTCCGCAGTTCCACCCACAATTCCACTCTCCTCAACGGCTGAAGCGCTGTCCAAGTCCAGAATAATCCCGTCTTGGGCGTTCAGCCAGAGCAGCGGGGTGGCATAGTCGATGCGGTCCGGGTCGCTGATGTAGAGACCGCTGCGGGCAATCGATATGGCCACATCAATCGCGCCGGGGCAGGGGCCGCTGACCAGGGCCTCGTAGAGAAAACCGGCGAAATCGGCCGCGGCCCGGTCCAGCACCTCAAACTGCATGGCGATTACCGCGGGGATACCGGTTTGCAGAAGGCGTTGGGCCAGGCTGGCAAAAGGAGTGGTATCGTCGGGTTGGCCGGCCAGACAGGCGTTGAGAAAGACGAGTTTCACCGAATCGGTCAGAGCCAGGGTGGCGGCCAATTGGCTGGCGCTGACGAGGGTCAGTTCGTCTTCTTTCCACAAATAGAGGCCGTCTGCCTCGCCGTGGCTGATGATGTGCAAAATGTCCGGGCGGCTCTCTTGCAGGTGGCGGCGCAGGCTCTGGATGTCGATACGGCCCGACAGGACTTCCAGTTCGATCTGGCCAGGGATGAATGGGGCCAGGATTGCGCGAATGCGGTCGATCTCTGCGGACGCGTCGATGTTGTCCGGTTCTTCGGCGGCGACGATCAGAATTCTTGCCGGGAGGCGGGTTTGCAGCGAGCGGGTCTGATCTACAAAGTCCACATCTGTAGCTGTGCGTACCAGTGCAATGGACCTGTCCGCAGCCAGGGTGCGGCGGCGGCGGGGATCGGCCAAAGTTTCCCAGGGAAGGGCGGCAATGGCGGGTGGTTGCAGGTCCAAGCGCAGGCGCAGGTGATGATCGTGCTGCATAGCTGCCCTGGCTGCCACCCAGAGATCGCGTATACCTCCCTGGAACAGTTCGTCAAAGAGCAGGCCGCCCACATTGAGGATGAAACCTTCGCTGGGAGGGGTATGGCTCTGGGCCAGGACCTGAATGGTTTCGGCCCAGTCCGACTGCAAAGCGTCGTGGAGAAAGCTGCCGCGGCCGGTCTGTTCCCCATAGCGGGCGACGACCGTATAGGGGCTTTCTGTGCCCCAAATGGCAATGTCGAAGTTTTTTGTGTGGCAAGCGGGCATAGTTTGACAGACTTTTGGTCGTGGGCGTACAATCTGGGGTATGCAAAATCCCCATTCGATTCGTTCACACACCCATTTTACCCCCAACACCCAGCACGAGCAACCGAACGACGGAGAGTTCCGCGGGCGGGTCAGCGTTGTGGTGTGGGCTGTGGTGGCTGCTACTGCGGTCAGCCTCTTCGTCCGTCTGCCAGGGGTGTTTGTGATCGACTTCAACGCACTGGGATCGCCGATCAGCTTGCAGATCAGTGATTCACTGGTGATGGCCGCTTTTCTGGCCCTGCTGTCGGCCAGCGGCACCGAGAGCGCCATCCGTGCCCACCCCCGGTTTCGACGCAGAAGTGGAGGCTTCTGGAACACTTGGAGCTATTGGGCGCTGCCCGCCGCGCTTTCGATCCTGGCTGTGGTTCTGATCCCCCAGCTACCCACGCGGATTACACAGGCGATCGGGCTGCTGGTGCAGGGGGTATTGGTTACGGTTACGCTGTTTGCGCTCTACGCCACTGTGGATGCGGGCACGCCGGGTTTTCGCCGGGGCCGTCTGGTGTTGAATGTACTCGCCTATGCCAGCGCGCTGGCCCTCTTTCTGCTGGTCTATCAGACCCGCACACGCAGCTTGCTCTCCGGTTCGATGGTGGCGCTGACGGCTACGCTGCTGGCCGTGGAACTGTTGCGCAGCACCACCGAACGCCGGGAGTTTGTTCTGAGCCACGCCCTGGTGGTGGGGATGGTGCTGGGGGAATCTACCTGGGCGCTGAACTATTGGCCCCTGCCGGGTCTGACCGGGGGGCTGTTCCTGTTGCTAATCTTCTATCTGATTGTCAGTTTGGCCCAGCACGGCCTACAAAATCATCTGACAAAACGGGTGTTGGTGGAGTTCGCCGTCTTTGCGATCTTTGCCGTATTGCTGATTGCGGTGGTAGGGCCGGGGTTCTAATCGCAGATATTGGGTATTGGGTATTTCGTGGGTGATGCTGACGCGCGCTCAGTATCCCCCACGAAATACCCAATATCTTTTTTATTCGGCCAGTGCCTTGACCAATTCCCGGCAAAAGTCGGGGATGTCGGCCACGACCCGCCCCCAGACGATATTGCCGCTGCGAAAGGCGGCTTCGTCCCGCCAGGTGGCCCCGGCGTTGAGCAGATCGTCTTTGATGCCTTCGCTGCCGGTGGAGGCGTGACCGGAGACAATCCCCGCACTGATGCCCACCAGCCCCGCGTGGCAGATCATCCCCACAATTTTGCCGCTGTCGTAACACTCCTTCACCAGCCGTTTGACACCCGCATAGCGACGGATTTTGTCCGGTGCCCAGCCGCCGGGGATGACCACCCCGTCGAACTCCGCGGCGGATACGTCGTCGCAGCCCACATCGGCGGTGGCTTGCAGCGCGACTTTGCCGGTATAAGTCTCACCCGCCTTGAGTCCCACGGCCACCACCTCTGCGCCCTCTTCTTGCAGACGCATAAAAGGCACGTAGAACTCCAAATCCTCGAAACCTGGGCCGACCAGATAGGCGATGCGTTTGCCTTGCAGTTTCATTCTTCTCTCCTCGTGTAAAAAGCCGCTTGAGCCACTGATAAACGCTGATGGACTCTGATAAGAGCGGATGTCTTGCCGGAATCTGTTCTCCAGCGCGTCATTCAGTTATTATGGATTGGGCTGCCTGCGCCAGTTTCGCTACATTGCCGCGCCAACTCTCCCGTTCGTCCGGGTGCGCGGCCAGGTGCAGAACGGTTTCGCTCAGCAGCCGGTTGACCGGTGTGGGGACGCCGTTTTCTTTCCCCGCCCGGGCCACTGCGCCGTTGTACCAGACCACTTCGTTCTGCATTTTGCCTGCATCCAAATCCAGAAAGAGGCTGGGCATTTTGCCACCCCGTGCGCCGCTGACAATTTTGCGCAGCACAGGCCGCAGCAGCCAGCGGGGGCCATAGCGCAGCAGGGGAGCCAGTGTGCCCAGGGGATACTTTTCCACATTCACCGGGCGGATGCCCAGCCCGGCCATCACCGCCAGGGTCTCGCGCAGGGCTGTGATTTCCAGATTGGCGATGGCCGGATGGGCAAAAGTGACGCCGGGGGGCTGGGCCAGAATCGCGCTGGTGGCGTTGCCGATCTGATTCATCAGCAGCTTTGTCCACTTCATCGAGCGGGCGTCGGCGTAGAGGGTGACGGGGATACCCGCGGCCAGCAGTTGCCGGTGCAATTCGGCAAAGACGGGAGCGGGCTGCTGTCGATCCCACTGGGCCAGCCAGATCATCCATTTAGGTTTGGTCAGACGGACGACGCCGGTCTCCGGCACTTCCACCGGCGCGGTAATTGTCCCGGCGATTGTGTGGTCCGGGCCAAAGGCGGCGGCGACGGCTTCTTCATTGCCCACGCCGTTTTGCAGGCTGAGAATAGCCGGAACGGGCAGCCCGGCATTCGCCGCAGCGTTCTTCACTTCGTCCAGGGCAGCGGCAGTGTCATAGCTTTTGACAGTAAGAATGGCCGCGTCAAAGGGGCGATTGTTCTTCGCTGCGTGCTGGAAGGCTGCGTCGAGACTGGCCGCCGGGTGAATGGCGTCGATGCGTTGGGTCGCGCCCTCGCTGATCAGGCGCAGACCGTTGGCCGTCACCGCGTCCGCAAAGCGCTGACGACCGGCCAGTGTGACAGCGACACCGCCCTGGGCCAGCTTCCCGCCGACGAGACAGCCAATCGCGCCCGCGCCGATGACGAGGAGGTGAAGCGAATTGGGAATTGCGGGTTGCGGGCTGGGGATTGGTTCGGTCATTGGGTAGACGGCTGTTGAGATTATCAAAATTGAATCCGTGAAAATCCTGACAATCTGTAAGGGTTTTATCTTTTTTAAAACAGCTTATGCGCGTTGTTATCCAAAATGGCTGCGATATTGCGGGGCAGCAACACATCCACGTGCATCTGGCGCTGGGCTGGGGTGAAAGGCATCACCGCAACCGTCGAGACCAGCGCCCGGAAGCGTTGGAGTAAGGCCAGCCGATAGTCTGTTAGGCAGTCCTCAATAGTATACCCGGAAACGCCCCCTTCCACCAGTCCTCTGTGGTACTCTTTCAGCAGTGGTCCCTCAATCCGTCGGCGCACATCGGGCAGCAGATTTTCGCTGAGGAAGTAGGCCACGTCCCGCACAGCCCGGCCCCGGCGCAGCATTTGCCAGTCCAGCACGGCGAAGGGCGTGCCGCCATCCGCGCTGGCAAAGACCAGATTGCCCAGATGAAAGTCGCCATGGAGGAGGGTACGGGGCGGGGCGTTGAAAAGGTGGTGTTCGATGGCGGCCCGGTGGGAACCAAAGCGCTCACCCAACTCCCGGATGGGGCCGGGCAGGGGCACGTCGCCCAGATTTTCCAGAAAGCGGGGCCACCAACTTTCGTATTGGCTCTGGCTGGCCGCCGGGTCATTGCCGAAGTCCGGGTCGGGCAGCCAGTCGAGCGCGGGCAGGGCCGGATGCTCCCACCAGGTCGCGTGGAAAGTGGCGATCTGGCCCACAGCCAGTTCTGCCTGGGCAGGGGTGCAGCCTGCCAGCCTCGAACCGCTGACCGCGGGGGCCATATCTTCCAGCAGAAGCACGTGCAGATGGCTGGCAGGGTTGATAGCCGCGTAGTAGCAAATGGGGACGGGCAGAGCGCTGTGGGGAGCCAGTTCCCGATAAAAACAGATTTCCCGTTCGTAGGAACCGATGGCCCGCTCTCGCATTTCCGGTTTGAGCGCGGAAAACTTGGCGATCAGCGAAGGGGGCGCGCCTGTTTCGGGCTGGTCGTAGACCAACCGCACCCGCACAGTTTGGCCGTAGAGTCCGCCATCGCCTCCGGGAGATTCTACGCTGAAGGCGGTGACCGCGGATATGTCGATAGCATTGCCTGCCGTCAGGGCGGCAGTCAGCCAGGCGGGGGTGAGGTCTGCCGGGCTGGTGGGGATTGGGAGAGAATGGGGCATTCTGTGGCTCGTACGGTTGCTATCGTTCTGCCCCGTCCGGTGTCGTCCCGCCGCGCAGGGCGACGAGGGAGGAGACGAGCAGCAGCAGACCCACGACAATCATCCCGGCCACGTAGCCAACCGAAATGAAACCCGAACGGTAGGGCGTGCCGTTCAGAATCGTGGGCAACTGGGCAAAGCCAGAGGCAACCGGCCAGAAGAGACCGATGCCCGCGTGGACAAACAGCCCCCGTCGCTGCTTCTGGCCCAGCCAATAGAGTCCCAAGGCCTGGGCAGAGAAAATCAGAGAAATCACTGTGGCGAGCACAGCCGCGGGCACGCCTGCTTTGGCCGGTTCGCCCGTGGCGAAATCCTCCAGCGTGTGGGGCAGGGCAAAGAAGATCAGGAGTATCGAGAGCAGGACGACTCGCTGTCCCCATTGGGTTGAAATACTATTCGTACTGCTCATCGCACATCCACTTTCTGCTACCCTTGAGGCAAACGCGCCGCTTCCCGGTTGGCGAGCACAGCCTTTGCCTCGATCAGCAGCCGATACTTTTGGGCCAATTTCTCCGCGTTGCCACTTTCCAGGGCTTTGAGCATATCCCCTTCCAGTTCGGCCACCTCCAGGCGCACGTAATAGTCGAGCATCTCCTTCAGATGGGCCAGCACAATCAGCCCGGTCAGGATCGGGTGATTGTTGGTCACATTGGCGTCGGGAAAGGTCAGGCCGTGTTCCAGTTCCACCTCCAATCCCAGTTGAAAATCAGCAGCCGAAATCTGGCCGGCCTCCGCGCCGATCACCGCCTGAATCTTCTCGGCTTCGGACAGTTCGACGACGGCCTCTTGCAGTTGGGTCCAATCGCGGATTTGAAGTTCGGCGCAGATCCGCTGGACTTCGGTGATGGAAATGTATTCAGGCAGTTTCATCATTTTCTCCTTTTCTATCCAAGCGACACCGTTTGGTCAGAACTGTTTGTCAGGCAGGCGATGCTCTACCACCCGCACTTTGAATTTGGGGTCCGGGCCGGGGATGGGCATGAGTTTGGTGACGATCTCGTAATCGGGATATTCCAGTTCCAGACGCACGGCCCGCAGGAGCGCACCGACAGTCACCATCAACTGGAGTTCCGCCACACCCGCGCCCAGGCAGGTGTGCGGCCCCAGTGTGTAGGGAGCAAAGATGCCCAGTCCCTGATTGTGTTCCTTGCGGGGCGGGATGTAGCGCTGGATGTCGAAACGCCAGGGGTCTGGGAAGAATTCGGGCAGAAAGTGGGTCAACCCGTTGACGACAATCACATCCTGCCCCGCGGCCACGTGATGTCCAGCAAAGTCGAAGGGTTTGCTCACACCCCGGGGTGTAAAGGGCGCCACAGGATAGCGGCGCAGGGTTTCGATGGTGGCGGCGTAGAGATGCTGCAATTTGGGCAGTTCTCGGAAGGGGGGCACACCGTCTGCAAAGTGTTCGTCCACCTCAGCCTGAATCGCAGCGTAGACCTCTGGATGCTTGAGGATGGCGTAGATCATAAAACCCATTGTGTTGGCGACTGTATCCATCCCCGCAAAGAAGGGGCCGATGGTAGCGGCCAGCAAGTCGTCCTCCTGCAAAGGATCGCCGTTCCAGTCCAGGGCCGCCAGCAGATCGTCGATCAGGTCCGGGTCGCGCTCGTCGCCTGGGGGCTGGTCCCGGTGTTCCTGCAAGACCAGCCGGGCAAATTCCATCACTTTTGCGCGGGCATTTTTGTAGCGGGGCAGAGAGAGCATCAGCCGGGGCTGGCGTTTGATAACCAGCACATTGAGCAGTGTGCCCAGATAGATGCGGATGGCCTCGAAATGTTCGCGAGAGGAATGGTTGGTCAGGGCTGTGCCCAACTGCTCTGTCACCAGCCGCTGAAAAGCGTCCCTGGCAAAAATCGTCTCTCCTTCGCTCCAGGAGTGGGCCGTGCGGTAGGTGAGGTCGGCCAGACTGTCGAGATGGGGGGCCAGTCCGCTTTTGGAGTAGCCCCGCTGCATCACTTTGCGCATGTGGCGGTGGGGTGCGCCATCCTGGGCCACCAGAAAGTTGGCCGATCCCATCTGGTGGGCAAATTCGCCAAAGAGGGGTTCGCTGGAGAAGATTTCGTCTTTGTCCTGGGCAAAGAAGCGGTTGGCCTCCAGCCCGGCCATCACCACAAAGCGCTGATTAGCTGCGCTGATGTGGAACACCGGCCCGTAGCTGTGATAGCAGTCCAGGAAAAATTCCATCGGGCGGTTGAGAAAGTCGAGGGCATTGCCGAGAAAAGGCCAGCCGGGTACAGAAGGTGGGGGCGGCAGGTGGCTGTCCACAGAAGGGGCTTCGAGCAGAGCAGGGGATGTCATCGTAGTTACTCCTTTGGTTCAAGGGCGTACATCCTCCTGTTATTGTATGCCATTCGGTCCGGGTGGCCTAGTTTTCACGCGGATTGTTGGTGTGTTTGGCAAGCCAGCGGTTGTAGATGTCTGCCCAAATACTGGAGAACGAATGCAAATTGAGTTTCACTTGCCATCAATGCTCCTAACTACATCGCATCCTTTATCCACTTCATAAGCCTTGGTAGCACTACTCCACCGAGAAAATACATAAATCCGAGGGCTATCAAAGTGAAAGTCGTTTCGGTATTCTCAAAACCTGACCATGCGAAAAAAACGACTGCTGTCCCGACTATCCAGATGAAACTAGTAGCAATGACCCTTTGAGAATAGCTCTTGTGAACTCCACGCTCTATCTTTTTGACACCGGCTATTCGGGCCTTTACGGCAACTTCAGCCTGTGGCACCACAACGATCTGAATGATAAAATTATCTTTGGGATTCAGCAACACCTGTTCCAAAGTAATTAATGTATCTTCCATACTAACAATTTCTATCGTCAAGCCAGAAGGCTGTGTTGCCGTGATTCTAGCATCAAGTATTCTGGATGATTCTCCTGTGGTAATTGTCAATGGTTGGTAAAAATCATTCGGGTGTATAGGGGTGGAACCGATATTGATAATCTTGAGTAAAATGAGTTCGGCATTGTTGATAGGGCTTCCATCAAATAGGATTTGTAGTCTCTGTTCTACTTTTCTAGCATCCACATTTAGCAAGGATGTCTTTGATATAATTTCATAGGTAAGATTCTTAGAACGTCCTCGGAGCGACAGCCAGATGCCGACAATAATACCTATAGCGGCCACGACAAAGCCACCAAATTGCCAGATTGGATCTCGCAGGAAGTTAATCATGATGCAGAATGACTCCTCAGCTATGCAAATATGTGTGTGATTGAGTATTGGCCTAATCACTCTACTTTAGAACTATTCTGCTCAATTATTCAAATCAGGACCACTTTTCGAAGAAATCATCACATGTCCATTCTTGGAACTGCGCTTGTACTTGTTTAAGGACTGTATCGTTAGCATACATGCCTGCCCCCCAAATCATACACCCCATAGGCCGCGGCCAAAACCTCAATCGGGTGGCGGCTGGGGATGTCCGTGCCGTGCTCCAACTGCCAGCGACAGGTCTCGGAATCGCAGGCGGTAAGTTCCACCGGCCCCTGCTCTTCCACAAAATCGAACAACTCTGCGCCCACATCCATCCCAATCTGATACTTCTCCACTTTGTAGCCGTAGGTTCCGGCGATGCCGCAACAGCGGGCGTGGCTCTCTCGTACGTCCACGCCGGGGATCAGCGAAAGCACATCCAGGCTCGGCTTGCCCACCCGATGCGCCCGGTACTGGCAGGGCGCGTGATAGGGCAGAACGAGCGGATCGTCTTCGCTCCCCAGGGGCTGAAAGTCTGTACGTAGCTCACCCGTCTCGGCCAGTTCCCGCAGCCATTCGAAGATGTCCCAGGTGGCTCCCTTCACCGCCAGAGTCGCCTCGTCGTGACGGTCCAGCAGTTCCGGGGCCTCTTCCTTCAGCGTCAGCGTGCAACTGGTGCTTGTGCCGACAATCGGGTAGCCAGCCCGCGCGTAGCCCCCCAGCCGGGCCAGATTGCCCTGGTGATAGCCCTCGGCAGCGCCAAATTCGCCGTTGGAGAGGAGAGGCAATCCGCAGCAATTCTGGGGCGGCACAATCACTTCGTAGCCGTTGTGTTCCAGCACAGCCACCGCGGCCTGGCCGATAAACGGCTCGTAGTATTGGGTGGCGCAGCCGTGAAAGTAGACGACTTTTTTGTCGGAACGGAGCCGCTGATCCTTCGTGCGGGCCAGCCAATCGCTGAATGTGCCGTCGGTGCTCCACCGGGGCAGGGGTGCTTCGGCGGCGATCCCCATCACCTTCTCGGCCAGCACCCGGCTGAGGGGATTGTGCAGGGCAAAGTTTGCCAACGCCGGGACAAAGCTGCCCGCCTTGCCCAGCAGTTCGTTGCGCCCCAGCAGCCGGTTGCGCAGAGGAATGCCCTTGTCCGCAGCCATCTGGGCGCGGGCACGCGCGTTGATCTCCGCAATCTTCACCCCCGCCGGACAGACTTCGTTGCAGACCCGGCAGCCGGAGCAGTAGTCCACCGAATGGTCCGGTGCTGCGATCTGGTCCAGGGCACGGAAGCGCTCGGCCTGGGGACCGGAGTATTTCGGCCCAGCAAACTTCTCCGTCACCTCGGCCACCGGGCAGTAGCTGGTGCAGATATTGCATTTGATACACTCGTCCATCGAGTTGCCGACAGAGTGCCAGGATGTGTTGTGCATAGTAGTTTTTTGACCAATCGAACGGTTGATTGGGCCGGTGAAGGGCGAAACGTGAAACGTGAAAAAGGCCAGCTACTCTCACGTTTCACCCTTCACGGGTCACATTTATCAGCCCCGCCAACTCGACTTACACAGTACGCAATCAGCTTTGGGAGACAGCCAACGCCTGGGCCAAATCCTCTTTGATGTCGTCGATGTGCTCGATGCCGACGCAGAGACGAATCATATCCGGCGTGACACCGGCAGTGGCCAGCTCGGTTTCGGTGAGCTGGCGGTGGGTGGTGCTGGCCGGGTGTGCGGCCAGGGACTTGGCGTCGCCGATGTTGACCAGCCGCTTGAAGAGTTTGAGGCTGTCATAGAACTTCACGCCCGCCTCAAAGCCACCCTTCACGCCGAAGGTGAGCAGCGCGGAGGGACGACCCTTTGTGTATTTCTGGGCCAGGTCGTAGTAGGGCGATTCGGGCAGACCGGCAAAGCTGACCCATTCCACAGCGTCGTGATTCTTCAGGTAGTTGGCGACGGCCAGCGCGTTGTCGCAGTGGCGCTCCATACGCAGGGGCAGGGTTTCCAGCCCTTGCAAAATCAGGAATGCGTTGAAGGGGCTGATGGCAGAGCCAGTGTTGCGCAGGGGCACTGTGCGGGCACGCCCGATGAAGGCTGCCGGTCCCAGGGCTTCGGTGTAGACGACGCCGTGATAGGAGGGTTCCGGGTTGCTGAGCATAGGGAAGCGATCTTTGTGCTCGGCCCAGGGGAAATTGCCGCTGTCCACAATCGCACCGCCCAGGGATGTGCCGTGGCCACCCATATATTTGGTCAGGGAATGGACGACAATATCGCAGCCGTATTCGATGGGTTTGATCAGCACAGGCGTGGCCACTGTATTGTCCACAATCACCGGCACGCCGTGCTTGTGGGCCATTGTGGCGATGGCCTCCAAATCCACAATATTGCCCGCCGGGTTGCCAATGCTCTCGCAGAAGACAGCCGATGTCTTGTCGTCGATCAGCTTTTCCAGGTCTGCCGGGCTGTCGCTCTCGGCAAAGCGGACCTCAATCCCCTGCTTGGGCAGCATATGGGCAAAGAGGGTGTAGCTGCCGCCGTAAAGCTGGGGGACCGAGACGATATTGTTGCCCGCCTCGGCGATGGTGAGGATGGCGTAGTTGATGGCCGCGCTGCCCGCGCTGACGACGAGGGAGGCGATGCCCCCTTCCAGGGCTGCGATGCGCTCTTCCAGCACAGCCTGGGTGGGGTTCATAATGCGGGTGTAGATGTTGCCGGGCACGGCCAGATTGAAGAGGTCCGCGCCGTGCTGGGCGTTGTCAAACTCGTAAGCGATTGTCTGGTAGATGGGCACAGCCACAGCTTTGGTCGTCGCCTCGGACTGGTAGCCCGTGTGAATCACAATTGTCTCGTCGCGCATAGGGTTCTCCTTTGGGTGGGTATTGGATATTGGGTATTGGATATTTTGTCAGTGAACAGCGGCAGGGGCACACACCGATTACTGTTCATTGATAACTGTTCACTTCGCCGCGTGCAGGCCCAACGGGTCATTCGGATCGATGCCCTCTTTGTAGAGCTTGCGTCGGTCCAGATCGGCCAGGCGATAGACCAGCCCCAGCCAGTTGTTGAAGATGGCCCGGGCCGTGTCGCCCCAGGTGTTGTCCAGATGGGGCAGCATTGCATTCTCTGGGAAGGGGGGCGGCACACTGCCCCGACGCTTGGCAACCTGCACCATCTCCCGGTAGGCATCGGCCACCGCTGCCACATCCGGCGGGAAATAGTTGTCCGGGTGGGGCGGGTAATCGTCCCGTTCCCCGTGATAATAGCGGTGGACCTCCCGCTTGTACTCTTTGAGCAGACTGTTGATGTCGTATTCCGGGTGGCCCTGCAAATAGATGACCCGGAACTGGTCGGCGCTGACCGCCATATGTACCCCGGACTCCTCACTCTCCACCAGAATCGACAGCCCGGCGGCGATAAACTGCTCCCGGCTGATTTCGTTGTAGCGGGAGTGGGGCACATCGAAACGGGTGTTGATGTCGCTGAGCAGGGGGTGATAGGGATGGAGCACCCGGTGGTTGAAGACCCCCCAGCGTTTGAAGCCCAGGGGCTGACGCTCCACCCCGTGGAACTGTTGCAGCAGGGCGTGGGTAGCCAGACAGGAGCAGAGCACCGACGCCACATTCTCCGACGCCCAGGCCATCACTTCGGAGAGAGGCTGCCAGAATGGCTCCAGTTCCAGGGCCGGGTTGGTCACATTGGCCCCGGTGATAATCAGGGCATCCAGCCCCTTCTCCTGGGCGTTCTGAAAGGTGCTGTAATAGCGATCGATATAGGCCTGGCTTTCCGGGCTGCGGGGCAGGCCAGGCACAGAAAAAGGGTGGACGAAGAATTGGGCAATCTGGTTGGAGCTGCCCACCAGCCGCATAAACTGCTGCTCGGTCACTTGCAGCGCAGCGTCGGGCATCATATTCAACAGACCGATGTGTAGTTCACGAATATCCTGCTTGAGCGCGTGCTCCAGGGGCAGAACCTCCTGGCCCCGCTCGCGCAGTTTGTCAAAAGTGGGTAGGGGGGAATGGGCAACAATCGGCATATACGAAATCCAGACGTGTACAAAAACCGAGTTTTTATGCCAGCATTTTTCGTAATACTCAATAGTATCGCGAAAAAACTCGGATTTTCAGTGAACAGACAGATGAAACGAACAACGGCAGCATCCGCGCCGCGCCGCAACATTGGGGCGTGGGTGCTGCCGTTCCGTGTGTAACATTGGGTGTCAACTCAGAACGAACGTGCGCTCGGCGGTTTTGTTCCGCGCGACTGGTTCTGGGTCACCAAATGGGTATGGGCAAATTATAGCACGCCTGCTTTTGCACTTGCAATCTTACCCCTTCTTGCCTATCCTAAAAGAAGTTCGACTTTTCCGAAAAGTCGAACTTCTGAAATCACCCACCACCGGAGACCCCCCATGAAAATCACTGCCCTGGAAACCCTCTGCCTCTCGCGGATGCACGAACCCGAACGCCAGTGGGTCACCTCCCGCTATCGCACCATCAAAGCCGACTGCGCGGTCGTCCTCGTCCACACGGACGCGGGCATCACCGGCATCGGTGAAGCCTCGGCCTATGGCTGGCCTATGCGCATCGCTGAATGGGTGGAGTGGCTGGCCCCTACCCTCATCGGCAAAGACCCCACCGACCCGGCCATCACCCCGCCGCCCAATGGCCGGGGCCGCCCCCACGACACCGCGGCGGCTGGCATCGACTGTGCGCTCTGGGACCTGCGGGGCAAAGTAACGGGCAAACGGGTGAGCGAACTGCTTTCCCCCAACCCCGCGGATCGGGTGCGCCTCTACGCGTCCGGCGGCTGCCGCTACGACTGGCGCCACAACCCGGAGCAGCTGATCGAAGAGGCCCTGGGCTATGTGGAGCAGGGCTATACGGCCATGAAGTTCCGCATCGGCAGCGAATGGGCCTGGGACGGAGTGACGGTAGACCGCTTCATCGGCCACATCCGGGAACTTTCCCAGGCCGTCAACGGACGGATGGACCTGGCCCTGGACGGCAACTGTCGCCTGACCGAAGAGCAGGCCCTGCCCATTGCCCTGGAACTGGACCGGCTGGGCTTTGCCTGGTTCGAGGAACCCATCGACCGCAATAACATTGCCGGCAACGCCCGGCTCTGCGCGGCCGCGGAACTGCCTATCACCGGCGGCGAAGCCTTCTCCTGCCTGGATGAATTCCGGCCTTATATCGAAGCCAAAGCCTACGACGTTCTCCAGCCCGACGCGGGTCTCTCCGGCATCACCGAAACCCTGCGCATTGCGGATAGGGCCGCTCAGTTCGGCCTGCCCGTCTATCCCCACTCCTGGCACAACGGGCTGATGTGCATGGCCCACAGCCATCTGGTGGCGGCCCATCCCAACATCAAAATCGTCGAACTCTGCCAGCACCAGGGACCGCTCCAGTGGGGGATTGTGAAGGAGCGCCCGCAGGTGGAGGACGGTCATCTGATTCTACCAGACAGCCCTGGCCTGGGCGTGGAACTGGTGGAAGATGTGGCTGAGCGCTTCCCCCACGTGGAGGGGCACTACGCCATCAATGTAGAACGGTAAGAGCGGCCGATAGTTGTAGACGGAATGTAAAGGGTGAAGCGTGAGAGCGGACGATTGCTCTCACGCTTCACCCTTTACGTTTTCCAGTCTCGACAATCCTGTCCAGTCGGATGAACTCGTCAATATCTTCTCCTTTGACACCCGATCCACCCCGTGCTAGAATGCGGTCAGCAATTTGCCGCACTTCTTATCCTCATTTCCCAGGCCCAATATCGAGCCTGGATTCCAGATGTCCCTACCCAACAGCAGGTCCGCACCACTCTACAATTTCGGTTTCCACACAAAGCCTAGAAGGAGAACTTTATGTCCGACAGCCAATTGACCAACCGCCGTTTCAGCCGCCGCACTTTCTTGCGCGGCGCACTGATGAGCGCAGGTGCGGCCGCGCTGGCCGCCTGTGCCGCGCCCGCGGCACCCCAGGCTAGCTCTGAAGGCAGCGAAGCCGCCGCCGCCGCACCGGCAGCAGAAGCCACAACCGTCAAATTTTTGACCCAAGGCGGCAACGACGTTGCCTTCCTGCGCTACGAGCCGCTGATTGCCTCCTTCCAGGAAGCCAACAGCAATCTTACCGTCGAACCCATCTGGGAACCCGGCGGCGCGATTGAAGTGCAGACCAAACTGCTCACACTCATCGCCGCGGGGGATGCGCCCGACACCTATTGGGCGCACAGCTACACCAACTCCGGCCAGGCCGTGCGGGAGCTGCAACTGGACCTGAACCCCTATCTGGACGCCTCCGACGACATCAGCGGCGACGACTTCCTGCTGGCCGCCTACAAAGACTTCCAGTACAGCGACAAGCAGATCGGCTTCCCCCGTGAGACGACCAGCACAGTGCTGATCTACAACGCCGAACTCTTCGACAAGCACAGCCTGGCCTATCCCAGCGAGGGCTGGACCTGGGCCGACTTTGCCGAAGCCGCAGCCACCATCACCGAAGGCGAAGGCGCGGACAAAATTTATGGCACAGCCGACTGGCATCTGAACCGCAATACGTGGATCAAAATGTGGCAGAAGGGCGGCGATGTCCTCAGCGAAGACCACACCCAATTTACGATGAACCAGGAACCCAGCCTCTCCCAGATCAACGAGATTGCAGCCTGGCATCACGCCGCAGGTGTGCATCTGCCCGCTACCACAGCCGAGGCTGGCGGCTTCACCACCGCCAACCTTTTCGTCACCGGCAACATCGGAATGTTCCCCCAATTCTCCGTCTTCTCCGGCCTTCTCGACGCGGAATTCAAATGGGATATTGCTCACCTGCCCGTAGACGAGGGCGACACCGCTACCACCCGCGTCGCCTCGGCCGGTCACAGCATCTACAGCGGCACGAACAACCCGAACGAAGCCTGGCAGTGGATGAAGTTCCTGGGTGGCGAGCAGGCCTTCCGCCATTGGGTGGATGCGACCGGCCTGAATGTGCCGTCGCTGAAGGTGGTGGCCGAGAGTCTGCTGGCAACCAGCGCCGATTCCCTGCCCGAACACGCCCAGGTGATGCTGGATGCCTTCGACTATGGCCGCCCGGAACCGGTGGCCGGCGATTGGATCGGCGTCCATCGGGAAGTGCAGCCCGCGCTCAACTCCATCTATGGCGTAGAGCAGGCCGACGCCCAGGCCGCGCTGGATGCGATTGCGTCCCGTGTAGAGGAACTGGCCGTCTACGTGCCAGGGGCGTAAGAAGTGTTTCGTGCGGCGTGCTGCGTAGGCAGTGACGCTGCAGGGCTTTTTGCCTGAAACCGAGAAGTGAAGCGTGACACGTGAGATCGGACGCTCAATCTCACGTGTCACGCTTCACGTAGCCAATCCGAATATTGTAGGATTGTATTCCAAACAGTCTGCACGAGATTCTTGATGACCACCCAATCTGCTTCTGTTTCCCCCAAACCCAAGCGTGGCAGCGGCCTGCTGCGCAGCGAAGCCCGGGACGCCTTTGTCTTCATTCTGCCTTGGCTACTGGGCTTTCTGGTCTTCACCGCGGGGCCGATGCTGGCCTCGCTCTACATCTCCTTTACCCGTTGGGAGATTGTCACCTCCGCCAAGTGGGTGGGCTTTGAGCAGTACGCCAAGCTCTTCTCCGACGACCGCTTCTGGCTGGCCCTCTACAACACAAGCTACTACGTCTTTCTGGGCGTGCCTCTCCATCTGCTGATGGCCCTGCTGGCCGCGCTGGCTATCAATCTGAATCTGCGCGGCATCCGCATCTATCGCACGCTTTTCTATGTGCCCTCCCTGACACCGGTAGTGGCGAATTCGATTCTGTGGGTCTGGATTTTCCATCCCCAGTGGGGTCTGGCCAACAGCTTTCTGGAACGCTTCGGGATCGAAGGCCTCTACTGGCTGCAAGACCCGCGCCTGGCAAAACCAGCGCTGATTATTATGAGCTTCTGGTCCATCGGCGGCCAGATGGTGATTCTGCTGGCCGGGCTGAAGGGGATTCCCGCGGTGCTCTACGAAGCCGCGGACATCGACGGCGCCACCACCTGGCAACGCTTCTGGCGCATCACCTTGCCCCTGCTCACGCCTGCCCTTTTCTTCAACTTTATCATTGCCATTATCGGCGCCTTCCAGGTCTTTACCCAGGCCTACATTATGACCGACGGCGGGCCGAACTATTCGACCCTCTTCTATCTGCTCTATCTCTACCGGGCCGCCTTTGAGAATTTCCGTATGGGCTACGCCTCGGCAATGGCCTGGGTACTCTTTGTGATTGTGCTGATATTCACCCTCATCCAATTCCGCCTCTCAGACCGTTGGGTCTTCTACGAAGGCGATTTGAGGAAGTAGGGATTGGGAGCTGGAGAATAGGGACTGGGGGCTGGGAATCGGTTTCCGATATCCAATCCCCAGTTTCCAATCCCCGATCCCCGGTCCCCGCCTTTCCAGGAAATTTTTCGAATGCTATCGACTGATTCTACTGCGACAGTACTCACCTCTGAATTGGCCACACGCAGCCGCAACCGCCGCAAAGCGATCGACGGCGCGTGGGCCTTCTTCTGGTATATCGTCCTATCCCTGATTGCTCTGGCCCTGGCCCTGCCGCTGGTCTGGCTGATCTCCACCTCCCTGAAAACCGGCGCTCAGACCTTTGTGATGCCGCCCATCTGGATTCCCAATCCCTTTGTGTGGGAGAACTATCCAGATGCGTTCCAGGCCGTACCCTTTGGCAAATACTTCTGGAACACCGCGCAGATCGTCGTCTTCGCCACCCTGGGCACACTGCTCACCGCATCGATGGCGGCTTTCGCCTTTGCCCGGCTGCGCTTCCCCTACCGGGAACAGCTATTCCTGCTTGTCCTTTCCACAATTATGCTGCCCAGCATTGTGACGCTGATCCCCACTTTTATCGTTTTCCGCTGGCTCAAATGGATCAACACACTGCTGCCACTGATTGTCCCCCTGTGGATGGGAGGCGGCGCGTTCAACGTTTTTCTCTTTCGCCAATTCTTTATGACAATCCCCTATGACCTGGACGAGGCCGCCCGCATCGACGGGGCCAGCAGCTACCGCATCTACTGGAGCGTAATTCTGCCCCTTTCCAAACCGGTCGTAGCGACGATTGCGGTCTTTTCCTTTATCCACCACTGGAACGACTTTTTCCAGCCCCTCATCTATCTACAAAATCCCCAGAAATGGACGATGGCGATTGGGCTGCTGGGCTTCAAAGACCTCTACTCCACCAGTTGGAATCTGATGATGGCCGCCTCCACCGCGATGCTGCTGCCTCTGCTGGTATTGTTTTTCTTTGCCCAACGCTATTTCGTCGGTGGGATCCAAATGTCCGGCTTGGCCGGGAGGTAAGAAATGATTATCGACGCAGACATCCACCCAAGTGTAGACGGGGCCGCAGTATTGGCCCGCCTGCCCGAACCCTGGCGCACCCGCTACGCCGGGGGCAACCGTTCCGCTGGCTCTCTGGGCTGGTGGAACCCCAATGGCGTCAACCGGCCCGATGCGGTCGTTGACGGCAAGCGGATTGAGGGCGATCCCCACCTGCTGGCCCGCCATTTCTTCGATGTCTACGGCATCGACTACGGACTGCTCATCACCGGCGGCACGCTCCATTTGGGCCTCTCGCCCGAAGCCGACTACGCGTCCGCTGTCATCTCGGCTGTAAATGCGGTGATGATTGAAGAGTGGCTGCCTGTGGACCCCCGCTTCCGGGTGGCCCTGGCTGTCTATCCCAACGACCCGGAACTGGCTGTGGCCGAGATTCACCGGTGGGGCAGCCATCCCGGCGTTGTCCAGGTGCAGATGCCCAGCGGCGCGCGCATCCCCTACGGCCAGCGCTTCTTTCACCCCATCTACGAAGCGGCCGCTGAATATGGCCTGCCCGTTGCCATCCATCCGGGAACCGAAGGGGTGGGTCTCTCTGGCCCTCCCGGCGCGGCGGGCTATCCCACCAGCTATTTCGAATGGCACACCGGCCTGGTGGAGACGTACATCGCCCATCTGATCAGCCTGATCAGCGAAGGAGTTTTCACAAAATTTCCTACGCTCAAATGGGTGATGGTGGAGGGGGGTATCTCCTGGCTGCCGCCGATTCTGTGGCGGCTGGACAAGAACTGGAAGGCATTGCGCATGACAGTGCCCTGGGTGGATCGGCTGCCCAGCGAGATTGTCCAGGAGCACGTATTGCTCACCACCCAGCCGCTGGAAGAGCCGGAGAACCCGAAGCAGTTCCACGCCATTCTGGAGATGTTCGACGCGGCCAAAATGCTGATGTTCTCCAGCGACTATCCCCACTGGGACGGAGACGCGCCGGACTTCGCCGCCCGCCAGTTCCCGGCCCATTTGCGGGATCGGGTGATGTATCAGACCGCGGCGGAACTCTACAAACTGCCTGTGCCCGAGCTGCAACTGGCCTGAAAAATAGAACGCGGACGACACGGATTGGGCTGATTCACGCGGATAAAATCTGCGGAAATCTGTGCTTTCTGTGAAATCTGCGTTCCCCTTTTTATGAAAACCCCTATGCCCGAACGCATTCTCATCGACACCGACCCCGGCATTGACGACGCGATGGCGATCCTCCTGGCCCTGGCCTCGCCGGAAGTGCAGGTGGAGGGCGTCACTGTCGTCTTTGGCAACAGCGGGGATGTGGCTCTGTTGGCCCGCAACGCGCTCGCCATCCTGGAACTGGCAGGACACACCGGCATCCCTGTGGCTGTGGGCGCGGCCAATCCGCTGGTGCGGTCCTATCACGGACGGGGCAGCTCTATCCACGGCGACAACGGCCTGGGCGATGTCGAGTTGTCCCCACCGACCGCTTCACCCATCGCCCAGAACGCGGCCCACTTTATCATCGACACCTGTCTTGCCAACCCCGGCGAAATCACCCTCGTCACCCTCGGCCCGCTCACAAACATCGCCCTGGCCCTGCACATCCGTCCAGACCTGCCCCGCTATGTGCGGCGGCTGGTGATGATGGGTGGAGCAGTCAACGCGGTTGGCAACGTCAGCCCGGTGGCCGAGGCCAATGTCCACAACGACCCGGAGGCGGCCCGCCTCGTCTTCAACGCAGGCTGGGAGATCACAATGGCCGGGCTGGATGTGACGATGCAAGTGCATATGGACGACGAGTATTTGGGCGGGTTGCGGGCCTTGGGAAATCACGCCGGCCAGTTTGTCTGGGATATTACCCGCTTCTACATCGCCGCTTACCACCGCTTCGGCTACGAAAATATGGTTGTCCACGACTCCTGCGCGCTGATGGCGATCATTCGCCCGGAGTTTTTCACTTCCCAGTTTGCCTATGTGGATGTGGAAACCAGCGGCGAACTGACCCGGGGCCAGACGATTGGGGACTGGCGACGCCAGTACGGCCACGAACCCCAAACCCACGTTCTGACCGGCGTGGACGACGTGGCTTTCAAGCAGCTATACTACGAGCGTATCGCCACACTGCCATAAATCAGCTATTGGGCATTAGATATTTGGCAGTGATACAGCGTCGGCGTCACTGCCAAATATCTAATACCCAATAGCCAATCCCTCACCCCTATGCCCCCACTACCCGTACTTGTTGACTGCGACACCGGCGTGGACGACGCGCTGGCTCTGCTCCTGGCGGCCCGTTCGCCAGCGTTGGAAATTCTGGGCGTCACCTGTGTGGCTGGGAATGTGCCGTTGGATGCGGTTGTGCCCAATACGCTGACGGTGCTGGACGCGGCCCAGCGCCCGGAAATCCCCGTGGCAGCGGGCTATGACCGTCCGCTGGTGGCCGCGTTTGAGAGCGCCAGCCACGTCCACGGCGAGGACGGGATGGGATTGCCCGACTGGCCCCGTTCCATCCGCCGACCGGACAGCCGCCACGCGGTCGATCTGATGGCCGACATTCTGTCCGCCGCGCCAGAGCCGGTGACACTCATCGCCCTGGCTCCACTGACCAATCTGGCCGGTTTTGTCCACCGCTATCCCCACCTGCTGCCCCGCATCGCCCGCATTGTGTCGATGGGTGGCTCAGCCTTCACTGGCGGCAATATGACAGCCGCTGCCGAGTTCAACATCGGCTGTGACCCGGAAGCCGCCGCGGTGGTCTACAACAGCGGTGTGCCCATCACCCTCTACGGGCTGGATGTCTTCCGCCAGGTGACCCTGACCGAAGCCGAAGTGGATGCACTGGAAAACGCGGGCCAGCCCTGGTCATCCCTGCTGGGCGGGCTGTTGCGCTATATCCAGCGCCGCTTTGGACAGGTCGAACCGGGGCTGGGCGACGGGGGTACTGTCGCCGCCACAATTCTGCCCGATGTCCTTACCACCCATCCCCACCGGGTGGACATCGAACTGACCGGAACCCACACCCGGGGCATGACCGTTGTGGATCGGCGGGTCGCCAGCAAAGACGCCCGCCACGCCGCGCCGCCGAATGCCGACGTGGCCTATGCGATTGATGCCCGGCGCTGCGCAGAATTGTTTGTTAAAATACTTGCCCGATAATTGATATTGGGTGTTAGAACGAGGCTAGCGCTGGTTGAGTAGGCGGGTGCTGTTCCCCGCCGTATCGAAACCAAGCGGGTAGAACCGTATGGGCATTCACAACCCGTTCGCTTGATTTCGATACGCCTCGGGGACTCGGCTACTCAATCAGCGCTCACTAGACTCGGCCCGCAGAGTTTCATCCCAGACAAATACCCAATCCCTCAGGAGTTTTCCATGTCCGAATCGCTTTTCTACGAAGATATGCTGGCCGAAATTCAGACCCAGCCGAAAAATCTCTCCGGCCTGTTTGAAGCCACGGATTATATGATTCGGGATGTGTTGACCCCCAAGCAGATTCTCTCGCTGCATCGGGTCTTTCTCACCGGCTGCGGCGACAGCCACCACGCATCCCTCTGCGCGGAGCTGGCCTTCGAAAGCATTGCTGGGCTGCCCTGCGAGCCGATGACCGCCATGCAGTTGGCCCGCTACGCCGCGGACCACATCCCCACCCCTTTCCCCGACGACCCGCTGGTGGTGGGCATCAGCGTCAGCGGATCCGTAGCCCGCACAGCCGAGGCCATTGCCCAAGCCCGCAAACGGAGCGCGCTGGTGCTGGGACTCACTGGCAATCCCGACGGCGCGCTGGCCAAAGCGGCCCAGGGCCACATCGCCCAAATGCACATCCCCGCCCTGCCCAAAGCGCCGGGGACCACCAGCTACGCGGCCAATCTGAGCGCGCTGCTCCTCCTCGCCATCCGCCTGGGGGAAATCCGCAACGTCTATCACCAGACCGTCGCCAACGATCTGCGGGCCGAACTGCGGGGCGTCTACGAAGTGATGGCGGCTACGATTGAGGCCAGCGACGGGTTGGCCTCTCAACTGGCCGACGAGTACGCGTCTGTGCCCGAATTTGTCTTCACCGGCCACGGCCCCAACTTCGGCAGCGCGCTCTTCTCCGCGGCCAAAATCATCGAAGCCAGCGGTGCGTCGGCCTGGGGCCAGGACACAGAAGAGTGGGCGCACCTGCAATACTTCTGCAAGCACAGCCCCACGCCCACATTTGTGATTGCCCCCCCCGGCTCCGGCTACAGCCGTGCCCTGGAACTGGTGCACATTATGAAACGCATCGGTCGCCGGGTGATCGCAGTGGTGGACAGGGACGACACCGAAATCGCTCGTCTGGCCGATCTGGTGCTGCCGGTGGTGGGGAAAGTGCGGGAAGCCTTCAGCCCGCTGGTCTACACTTTGGCAGGCGAATTGTTCGCCGCCCATCACAGCCGGGCCACAGGCGAACCCCCTTTCCGCAGCTTTGCCGGGGTCTACGCAGCAGAGACGACGAGCGGGAATTTTATCTATACAGAGGCGGTTGAATGAACGGTTGAGTGAAAGGGCAGATCGGTGATAAGATGAAGACGCAATTTTGGATTTCTACGCCAACAGACGACTCCACTACAAAACAGAGGCTTCTCCCGCAAAGGCGCAGAGACGCAAAGAGATGCGGGTGAAACATCCGTCTTCATCAGCGTTCATCAGTGGCTCAAAAAGTTTTGGCAGTCGGATCACAGACAGGAGCAATTCCATGACAAAGATGCATGAATTGGCAGTGGCCGGACAATCGATCTGGCTGGACTACATCCGCCGGGCCTTTTTGGACGCGGGTAAACTGAACGATTTGGTCAACCGGGGGCTGCGGGGCGTTACGTCCAACCCCTCCATCTTCCAGCAGGCCATCACCAGCAGCACAGACTACAACGCGGCCATCGAGCGGCTGGTGAGCGAAGGGCTGACCGTCAACGACATCTACGAAACCCTGGCCATCCAGGACATTCGCCGGGCCGCGGACATCCTGCGCCCGGTCTACGAACGCACGGACGCCCTGGACGGCTATGTGAGCCTGGAGGTGAACCCCAAACTGGCCTACGACACCGAAGGCACAGTGATGGAGGCCCGCCGTCTCTTCTCGATGGTGGACAGACCGAATGTGATGATCAAAGTACCAGCCACGCCCCAGGGCATCCCCGCCATCGAAACGCTGATCGGCGAAGGCATCAATGTGAATGTGACGCTGATGTTCTCCCTGAAACACTACGATGAGACCGCCAACGCCTACATCAGCGGGCTGGAGCGACTGGCCGCCAGCCACGTGGACTACAGCAAAGTGGCCTCTGTGGCCTCTTTCTTCGTCAGCCGGGTGGATGGGGTTGTGGACAAAAAAGTGACTGCCCTGGGCCACCCGGAACTGGAAGGCAAAATCGCCATCGCCAATGCGCGCATGGCCTACGACCGCTTCAAAGCCACCTTCAGCGGCCCCCGCTGGGAGAAGCTGGCGGCCAAAGGGGCACGGGTCCAGCGCCCCCTGTGGGGCAGCACCAGCACCAAAAACCCGGCCTTCCCCGACACCCTCTACGTGGACGAACTGATCGGCCCCCACACCGTCAATACTTTGCCGCTGAATACGCTGGACGCCTTTATGGATCACGGCACTGTGGCCCGCACAGTGGACGCGGACCCGGCAGCCGACCGCCAGCTTCTGTCCGAGTTGGCCGAGCTGGGCATCGATCTGGACGAAATCACCGAACAACTGCAAAAGGACGGGGTGAAATCCTTTGCCGACGCCTTCGATGTACTGATGCAGAGCATTGCCGACAAGGCCAGCAGCTTCTCCGGCAGCAGCAGCCACAGTTTGAACCAGCGGGTGCGTCTGCATCTGGCCGGCCAGCAGACCGCGGTGGACGCGGCCCTGGCCCAGATGGACGAGAGCCAACTGGTCGCCCGCATCTGGGCCAACAGCTACACCGTCTGGAAACCAGAGCCGGAGGAGATCAGCAACCGGCTGGGCTGGCTGCGCATTGCCGAGGCGATGAAACGGGAGAGCCAGTGCATCGACGGGCTGGTGCAGGACTTCCAGAACGAGGGCTACAAACAGGCGATTGTGCTGGGGATGGGCGGCAGCAGCCTGGCCCCGGAGGTCTTTGGTCGCTCGTTCCGGGGCACGGAGATCGGTCTGACGATTCTGGACAGCACCCACCCGGACGAAGTGGCTGCGGAGGCCCAGGCACTGGACCCGGCAGCCACTCTCTTTATCGTCTCCACCAAATCGGGGACGACCGCAGAGACCGACTCCTTCTTCAAATATTTCTACAACCTGACTGTGGACGCCGTGGGCGTTGAACAGGCAGGCCAGCACTTCATTGCCATCACCGACCCCGGCTCCAAACTGGTCACACTGGCCGAAGCCTACAACTTCCGGGCCATTTACATCAATGACCCGGACATCGGCGGGCGCTATTCGGCCCTCTCCCACTTCGGGCTGATCCCTGCCAGTCTGGTGGGGGTGGACCTGAACCGGCTCCTGCGCCGGGCCACGGGTGCGATGAACAGTTGCGGCAGCCATGTCAACGCCAGCCAGAACCCGGGTGCAATCATCGGCGCGGTGTTGGGTGAACTGGCCAAGGCAGGCCGGGACAAACTGACAATCGTCGCCTCGCCCCAGATTGCCAGCTTTGGGGATTGGCTGGAACAGTTGGTGGCCGAAAGCCTGGGCAAAGAGGGCAAAGGCATTCTGCCCGTCGTCGGCGAGGCGCTGGGCGGGCCGGACGTCTACGGCGATGACCGGCTCTTTGTCTACCTCCAATGCAGCGACGACGAGGAGCAGAACGGGCCAATCCACGCCCTGCGCGAGGCGGGCCAGCCGGTGATTCAGGTCCACTTCCGAGACATCTACGACCTGGCCGAGCAGTTCTTCGTCTGGGAGTTTGCCGTGGCCGTGGCTGGCGAACGGCTGGGCGTCAACCCCTTCGACCAGCCCAATGTAGAGTCGGCCAAAGTCCAGGCCCGCAAGATGCTGGACGCCTACAGCGAGACCGGCCAACTGCCCGAACTGACCGCAGCCCTCTCCGACGGCAACGCCACCCTCTACGGCGATGTCACGGCGTCCGACCTGCCCGGCGCCATCCGGGACTTTCTCGACAGCGCCCAGCCCGGCGATTACGTGGCGATTCAGGCCTATGTCCAGCCCAGCCCGGCGATGACGAAGGCATTGGCTGGTCTGCAATCCGCCATCCGCAACCGGACCAAAGCCGCGGTGACACTCGGCTTCGGCCCCCGCTTCCTCCATTCCACCGGCCAGCTCCACAAAGGCGACGGGGGCAACGGCCTCTTCCTGCAACTGGTGGACCAGCCCCAGAGCGACCTGCCCATCCCGGACAGCGCGGGCAAGCCAGAGAGCAGTGTCAGTTTTGGCACACTCGTCGCCTCCCAATCCCTGGGCGACCGCCAGGCCCTGCTCGACGCGGGCCGCCGGGTGTTGCGCATCGATCTGAACGGCGCACCGGCCGCGGTGGTGGGGCGGATTGGGGAGGCGGTACGCGGGCAGTAGGACGAACACTTCCAATCAACCAATGAACCAATCAACAACTGACTGTTGATTGGTTCATTGGTTGATTGGGCAAATTCAGTGGAGACTGTATGACAACTTCTGTTGAACGTTTGAAACGCCAGGCCGCCGAAGCCGCGGTGGACCTGATCCAGCCGGGGATGGTGGTGGGGCTGGGTGCGGGGAGCACTGCGCTCAAAGCCATCGAGTGCATCGGCGAGCGGGTGGCCGACGGACGGCTGCACGGGATTGTGGGCGTGCCCTGTTCGGCGCAGGTGGCGTCGGATGCCCAGCGGCTGGGCGTGCCCCTGACGACTCTGGACGAACACCCGGTGCTCGATCTGACGATTGACGGCGCGGATGAGGTGGACCCCCAACTGCGGGTGATCAAAGGCGGCGGCGGCGCGCTGTTGCGGGAAAAGATTGTGGCCCAGGCCAGCCGCCGGGAAATTATTATTGTGGACGAGGGCAAACTCTCGGACAGGCTGGGGACAACCTGGGCGCTGCCGGTAGAGGTAATCCCCTTTGGCTGGCGCACCCATCTGGACTTTTTCGCGAGTCTGGGCGCAACTGTGACCGTGCGCACAGCGGACCGCAACGCCTGGTTTCGCACAGACAGCGGCAATCTGATTCTGGACTGCAATTTCGGGCCGATGGCAGACCCGGACGCACTGGCCGCGGTCCTGGAGAGCCGGGCCGGGATTGTGGAGCACGGGCTGTTTATCGGGCTGGTCTCTGCGGTGGTGGTGGCGGGGAAGGACGGGGTGTGGTGGCTGGGCGGGAAGAAGGGGTGATACTCGTACCCACGCTCCCGCGTGGATGCGTAGCCCGGACACTCTGCGTCCCCCAGCCGTTCCCACGCGGAGCGATGGGAACGATGAAAGTCTACACCAGCAGCCCCTTTGCCGTCGCCAGTACTTCGTCCATCATCTCTGCGGTCAGCCGACCCGTGCGGGTGTTCTGCTGGCTGGGGTGATAGGAAGCGAGGATGGCAGGCAGGCCATCGGGGAGGGTGTGGTGTGTGCCGTGGCCGAAAGCCAGCCGGGGGATGTCGTGTCCCAGCGCCCGCAACCCGGCCAGATAGCCGTCGAAGGCGATGCGGCCAAAGGGCATCACCACCTGGACCTGGGGCAGCAGGGCCAGTTCCCGCTCCAGAAAGGGGCGGCAGGCAGCAATCTCCGCCGCGACGGGTCTGTTCTGGGGCGGCACACAGCGGGCCACGGAAGTGATGTAACAGTCGATCAGTTCCAGCCCGTCAGCCAAATCGGTGGAATTGGGCTGGTTGGCAAAACCCGCCCGGTGCAGGGCCGGGTAGAGAAAGTCACCCGAAGCATCGCCGGTGAAGACCCGACCTGTGCGGTTGGCTCCGTGCGCGCCGGGGGCCATCCCCACCAGCAGCAAACGCGCGTCCGGGTCGCCGAAGCCGGGCACGGGTTTGCCCCAGTAGTCCCACTCCCGCCAGGCTCGGCGTTTGGTGGCGGCTACCTCTTCTCGCCAGCTCACCAACCGGGGGCAGGCGTGGCAAGCGGTCACATCCGCGTGGAGTTGGGGGAGACTATCCATCAGAGCGTCCGAACTGCTACCAGCGCGTCGGCGGCGTCGCTCACCGCCAGCCGGTTCTGCAAGGGACGGCCAAAGCCCGGCGCGCTGATCTCAAAGATGTCCCCGTCTTGGGTGGTGACGCCCGCGGCGAAGCTGAGTGTGGCTGTGCCGAAGTAGTGGCAGTGGACATCGCCGGGGCGGCGGAAGAGGGGATATTTGAAGTGGTGGTGTTCGATGTTGGCCAGGGTGTGGGTCATATTCGCCTCCCCGGTCAGAAAGGGCGCTGACCACAACTCCGCACCGTCGCGCAAAATGCGGGATGTGCCTTCGATGGCCGCGGGCGGTTCGCCCACCAGCAGTTCCGGGCCAAAGGCACAGGCCCGCAGTTTGGAGTGGGCCAAGTAGAGATAGTTCTGCCGTTCCAAAATGTGATCCGAAAATTCGTTGCCCAGGGCAAAGCCGACCCGCAGCACTTCGCCCCCATCGCCAATCACATACAGGCCGACCAATTCCGGCTCTTCGCCCCCGTCCAGCGCCCAGGCAGGAGAGAGCAGATCGCCGCCGGGCGAAGCCACGACTGAGCCGTCGCCTTTGTAGAACCATTCGGGCTGTACGCCCACCTGTCCCGCGGCCGGTTTGCCCCCTTCCAGCCCCAACTGAAACATTTTCATAGAATCGGTCAGGCTGTCGGCCTCCGCGGCCAGTTTGGCGTGCATCGCGTCCCGGGCCTGGGCGCTGCCCAAGTGGTCCAGCCCTGTCCCGGTGACGAAGCAGTGGGCCGGGTCCGGGTGATCCAACGGCGACAGCAGGCGGCCCTCGGCGGCGATGGCCACGTAGTCAATGGTTTTGTCCCTCAGATGCTCTTTGACCATTTCGGCCAGGGAGACGCTGGCGCGGGCGGCTGCCAGGGCCAATTCGCGTACCGATTGGCTCCGGCCCACGATTTGCAGTGTATTGTCATCGACAATCAGTCCGACGCGACGCTTGCCTTTGGGCGTTACGAATTGTACCAGACGCATAGAGGAATCTCCACGAAGAGGGGGAAGGATATTTTCTGTAGTGGAAAGTGCGTGAACCGGTATGCGGGCTGGTTCACGCACTTTCCACATATGCCGCTACTTTGCACACCCCCAGGGCGTGTAGTTGTCGGCGTTGGGACGGATGCGGAACTCAGCCTGGCCAGCGTCGGTGTTGCCCACTGCATTGACGACTTTGTTGTCAACCCACTGCTCGATCCAATAGGGTTCCCCCGCACCACCGAAGCGGGCGATGTCCACAGGCAGGCCGTCGATCTTCAGATAGCCGCTGGCGTGGATGGAGCCAATGCCTTTGGGGATGGCCCGATACCAGTTGCCGTCGCTGTCCTTGCGATAGACCCGAATCCAGGCGTAGTTAGGCGGGTTCGGTGGCACACAGGTGATCAGATTGCCGACGCCGGAAAGAACGATATCGTTCTCCATCGTCAACTGAGCGCTGGCATTGCCCCCCGCGTCAAAGTATTCCATCCGTACCGAATGGACACCTTCCTGAAGCAGAACCTTTGCTTCAAAGCTGGAGGTGGGCATAGAATACCATCGATCGATGACCAGTTCACCGTCCACCCAGAGACGCACGCCGTCGTCGGTGGTGGTTTTGAAGCGCCACATACTGCCCTGAAAGTAGATATTGCGGGTCCAGCGCACGGAGAAGTGGTCGTCGTTGACTACCCCAGCCACGGGGGAACCGCCGCCCCAGTCAAAGTCGATGGCGGCGTCGCTACGCACAACAACCGGCGCGCCAGCCAGATTTTCGCTGTTGAAGTATTCGCCCTTCCACGCGCCATCTTCCGGCGCAGCAATGGGGGGCTTGCCGCTGGGCGGCGGAGCAGGGGAGGCCGTGGGCGTGACTGTCGGGCTTCCCGGCGGTGAGACAGAGAGCGTTTCCAGCGAGAACTTCACAACCGCCGCGCCGTAGCGCTCGTAATATTCGACCCGCACTTCGTGCTGGCCGCCGGGCATATCCCGGTCGGTGGTGAAGGTACGCACGCCGTGATCCCACCAGCCATTGACGACGAGATCGTCGTCCACATAGACCCGCACGCCGTCGTCGCCGGTGACGGAGAAGCGGTAGCGGCCCGCGGGCAGATCGACGATTCGTGTCCAGCGGGCCGAGAAGCCATTTGTATTCACACTGGCATCGGGCGAGCCAAGCCCCCAGTTGTGGTCCAGGGTTGTCTCGTCCCGGAAGAAAGCGGGCTGACCGGATAGGCTGGTGTTGTTCCAATAGACCGCACGCCAGGCCGGTTCGGTGGCCGCGCCGTAGACGGGTGCTTCTGCCAATGCGTTCCCCGAAAAGAGTGCCAGCCCAGCCAGTAGACTGAGGCACAAAAGCAGAAAGAGTGGATATTTGATTTTCATTTTCATTGGATTCCCCTTTATGTGGGCAAAACCAAAAGATGGATACATCCCGATATTCTCAAGACGAAGTAGATTTGTTCTCTGTTCCAGTCAAAACAGGCAAGTTTCATTTTTTGCGCAGGGGCACAAAACCACTGCCCAGCGCCTGGTGTGCGTCACCGATAATTACAAAAGCTCCTTCGTCGATCTGACCAACAATACGCTTGAGATCGTTCACCTGTGGGCGAAAGATCGTGCAGAAAATCATGTGTCGGGTCTCGCCTGTGTAGCCGCCGGTGATCTCCCAACGGCTGACCCCCCGGTCCAGCCCGGTCATCAGGCCCGCGGTCATCTCCTCTGGACAATTGGTAATGATACTGGCCGTGCGTACACTGCTCGGCCCTTCCAGCGTATAGTCCGAAGCCAGGCCGCTGAGGAAGAGAGCCAGCATGGCATAGAGCGAAACTTCCCAGCCAAATACTATCCCCATTGTAATCACAATCAGCCCATCTGTCCACAGATAGACCTGACTGAGCGGCGTGCCCGTGCGCATCTGAATCACCCGGCCCAGAATACCCGTGCCGCCCATTGTGGCCCCTGCCCGGAAGATCAGCCCGCCGCCGATGCCCCCCACAATCCCGCCATAGATGGTATTGAGCAGCAGGTCAGCCGTCAGCGGAAACTGGGGCGCGTAGAGAGGGAAATAGAGTGTGATGTAGTCGGTGGATATAGAAAAGAGCGCGACCGAAAAGACCGTCTTGAAGACAAAACGCCAGCGCCCCAACTGGAAAAAGCCCAGAATGAGGAGCGGGATATTCATCACAGCGTAGAGCATTCCCACACTCAGCCCGGTGTAGTGGTTGACGACAATACTCACACCGCCGATGCCGCCCGCAGCGATATTGAAGGGAACCTGAAAGACCGCATAGGCGAAGGCAGCCAGCAACACGCCCACGACCAGCAGCATAAATTGACGAAGGGCATTGCCAATATCACCCCAATTGATACGACGCATAAAAACCTCCTGAAATAAAGACGGCGGTCCGCGGACCGCTTCCAGTGACGAATATCTCCGCGGTCTGCGGTCTATCGTCCGCCGTCCAATAAAAAAAGCCGCAGAGTCGTGGGCGGTCACCCAGGGGACTCTGCGGCACTTGCAACATCAATCATACACTGGGCAGGGATCAGGCCAAAACTTCCCGCTTTTCGATTTTGCTTTCGTCCAGAACCATCCCCAGACCGGGCAGGTCGGGCAGAGTAATCGCGCCGTTTTCGGGACGGTAAACAACCGTCTGGAAGAACTGCTTGACCTCCTGATAGCGCAACAGAAATTCCACATACGGGACGGTGGCGGGGGACTGCGCGCCGGCCACGTGCAATGCGGGCAGCAACGAATGGCCGTGCGCGATGACCGGCACTTCGTAGGCCGAACCGAGGGTACAGACTTTCATCTGCTCGCTGATGCCGCCGGTCCAGTCCGGGTCGTTCTGCAGCACATCCACCGCGCCATTCGCCAGCAATTCCTTCACCTGCCAGCGGGTGTAGACGTGCTCCCCTGTGGCGATGGGCACTGTCGAGGCCGCCCGCAACTGGACGAATCCCCCCACCCGCTCCGGCGGAATCGGCTCTTCCATCCAGCGCGGGGTCAGATGGGCCAGTTCCTGCACCATTTTGGTAGCGTAGGCCAGGTCCCAACCCCAGAAGGCGTCGAACATCACATCGTAGAGGGAGCCGACCGCGGCACGCACGGCTTCGGCCATTGCCAGATTTTTCGCCATCCCCGCCGCGCCGTCGCCGGGTCCGTAGCGGAAGAACCATTTCTGGGCCGCGTAGCCTTTGGCCTTATACTCAGCGGCCAGTTTGCCCGCGTCTTCCGGCGCGGTGGAGAAGCCCAGCATACTGGCATAGGCGGGGACCGCGGGCCGGGTGGGTCCGCCCAGCAGCCGGTAGACGGGCTGGCCCCAGGCTTTGCCCTTCAGGTCCCACAGAGCGATGTCGATGGCACTGGCCCCGGTGACGAAGTAGCCGCTCTTGCCGTGGCGGTCCATGCGCAACATCTGGTCCGAGAGCAGTTCCGTCGCCAGCGGGTCCCGGCCGATCAGAAAGGCGCGCAGACTGTGGCGGATGGTGAAGACGTTGGGTTCTTCAATCGGGCCGAAGATGCCGGAGACGCCTTCGTCGGTCTGGATTTCCACATAGAGCGCGCTGATGGGCCGTTCGCTGATGCCCGTATCGCCGTCGATATTGAACTCCGGGTAGATGTCCAGGGCTTTGGCCTGGCGGCTGCCGGTTGCAAACTGGGGGCCAGTATACCTGCCACTGACCCGAAAGAGTACGACGTCGGTGATTTTCATAGGAGTCTCCTTTTAGGGGAAGTATTGCGAATTAGTAGCCACAAACATTACGTACGAATCGGACCAGTGAACGCTGATTGAGTAGCCGAATCATCGAGGCGTATCGAAATCAAGCGAACGGGTCTACCCGCTAGGTTTCGATACGGCTGGAAAAAGCCCCAGCCTACTCAACCGGCGCTAGTCTTGTCTTGTGTCCGTTGACGTAAATCGGGCTGGACCAGGCCGCGTGGCCGTCGGTCTGAAGCGCTTTGACAAAATAGGGCGTGCGCTCGCCTGCTGGCGGGGTGAGGGTTTGGGTCAGTTGCAGACTGTACGCTGCAACCTCCTCCGGGTAGCGCTCGACGCAGACCTGCATTCCCAGCCCGCCAAAATCGAAAATCCGCTGCCTGTCGCTCTCCTCCGGGCCGAGACGCAATTCTGCCAGTTCTACTTCACAGCGACCCACCGCCGACTCGAAGATCAGCCGCCCACTGTCCGCCCGGTTCAGGGTCAGGTCAATGCCGTCGGTGTCGCCGGTGGTGGAACTGGCAAAGGCGATCTGCTGCCCCTCCTGCCCGGTGATGCCGTCCGCGGCCGAGTCGAAGGCAAAGGGGGACGCGGCCAAAATCGTCGCGCCTTCCACACGAATCGAACCGTCCCAGACCACCCGCCGCCCCCGACCCCGCATACGCGCGCCCCGCCAGCTCACCCGCACCCGCCGGGACGGATCGCCAGTGGTGAATGCAGCGGGCCGCACCTGCGCAATCGCTTCCCGGCCCTGAAAAAGCGTCAACGATTCCAGCGGGCCACAACCCACGACCGACGCCCGAACATCCACAGGCCCGGACGCGTCGATGACCGACCCCATCGGCTGGCCGTCAATGGCAAAGTCCAGATCGATGCGAGGGCCTGTCGTGCCGTAGCAGCGGCGGGAACGGAGGGCAGCAAAGACCGCATCCCGCGTCAGCGTCTCGGCCAGCACGCAGGTCAGCCCGCCCCCAATCCCAAACTCCCCCGCGCTGGGACCTTCCGCGCCGGGTCGGCCTTTGTGGCCGTCGCTGTTGCACATCACCCCGACTGTATAGCCCATCTCGAAGGCATCCCACAGCATCCACTCGAAGACACCCCAGCAGGAGACCAGCTCCACCAGCGGCCCCAGTTCCTCGTCGAAATAGCGGCGGATGTCGGCGTAACGTCCGCCTACGTGACTGCCCAGCAGCACATCCTGCGGCGGGATGTGCTGGCGGATGCGGGCAAAGAGTTGGCTGGCCGGGTGGGCCGGGCTGGCCGCGTCCTCCGGCGTGTGGGGAATCTGCCAGTGGCTGGAACGGAAGATGGGCTGGCCCTCCTGCCGGTAGATGACGTTGCGGTCGCCGCCAGCCGGGGTGTTGGCCGACCATTCGTAGCCGGGGAAGACGACAAAGCGGCCCTCTGCGTGAAACTGGCTGACTGTGCGGTTGAGGTGCGCCCAGTAGGCATCGTCCATTTGAAAGTCATTGCCCTGATGGCTGGCAAAATCCAGCCGGGCCACATCCCGGCCAAAGGTGAAGTATTCGGCCTCTGTGCCCGTGCCCACCGTGCCCGCGGTCTGGGCGTGGAGATCGCCCCAGAAACGGGCGCGGGGTGGACGTTCGGCAAAGGCAGTGATGGGGTTGCTGCGACAGGACAGATCGCCTGCGCTTGCCAGCACCCAGCCTGTGCTCGGCGTGTGGCAGAGCAGGCGATTGCCCTCAATCTCCGCCGCGCCTTCTCCGCTCCAGGCCAGTTTCAGGTCGTTCGGGGCAGGTGTGGGGTTGCCCCAGCGATCCTGCCCCTTCACAAAAATCTCCACCCGCTCACCTACGACTGTTTGGGCGGGGAGAATACAGACCAGTTCCACCGCGGGGCCGGAGACGACGGGAAAGAACGGCGAAGTGGGCAGGGGCAGGGCGACGCTGGCGTTGGTGGGATCGACCAGCAGCCGGAATTCGTGGGCCGACTCCTGGAAGGTCTGGGCGCGAATACCGGGCGATCCCTGACTGCGGTCGCCGAGGGTGATGGTTACAGTGTCGCCGGGAGCCAGGCTGCCGTCGTAGACATCGATGACCAGGCACTTCATCCAGGGCCGTTCGTGGCCCTTGCGGTGGAAGTAGGGGCGCAGCCGGGCCGGGCCGTCGGTGGTCACAGTCGTGTAGCCGGGCGCGGCGGGCTGGTCAAATTGAGGCATTTCCCAATCGCTGGCAAAGCGCTGGGCCAGTTTCAGCGTGCCCCCCTCGTCGATGCCGTAGCTGCCGACAGTGTAGGTGAGGGTCCACTGGCCGACGCTGCCCGCTATCACCGGGCCGGGCGGGTCAAGAGTCACTATTCCCAGCCGATGGCTGGTCAGTTCGTCGTCGGTCATCGCTCGTTTCCTTCCAGAATCAGTTCCATCACTACCGAAGGCGTGCCCACCCGGTTGGCGATCTCCTCGACGGTGACAAAGCCCAGCCGTTGGTAGAGATGGACAGCCGGATTGCTGCGCCGCACAGAGAGAACGAGCGCGGGATAGTGACCAGTCACTTCGGTAATAAGTTGTGCCAGCAGCGCGCTGCCGACACCCCGGCCCCGCCACTCTGGACGCACGCCGATTGCCAGTTCGGGGATGTACGCGGCCGCGTAGTTGCGGGCGTAGTAACTGTGTTCCAGCAGACGCACCCAGGCCGCGCCGACTGCCGATCCGCTTCCGTCCACCGCCAGCACGCCAATATCGCCGGGTCTGCCCCAGCCCTCCACATACTTTTTGAGGAAGGGATCGGCCTGGGCCGCGGCCACCGGACCGGCCATTGTAGCCGCGTAGGTCAACATCTCCCACAGCGCCGATAGGTCTTCCACTGTAGCCACACGGATCGAATGTGTCATTTCTGCCTGCCGTCCGCGGTCAGCTGTCTGCCGTCGGGTTTATGTCCGATAGTCCCCGTTGATGGTCACGTAGTCGTGGCTCAGGTCACAGGTCCAGACGGTCGCGCTGCCACTGCCCAGGCCCAGGGCGACCCGCACGGTCACGTCCCGCTGGGCGAAGATGGCTGCGGCGTCTTTTTCCGCGTAGTTGGTGGGTGTCCCTGCGGTGACCAGTTGCAGTTCCGGGTTGGCAGCCTGGGGTTCCCCGGCGGCGATGTAGAGTTCGGCGTTCTGTGGCAGCACCTGCGCGCCGGAATAGCCCACCGCGCAGAGGATGCGACCCCAGTTGGCGTCGCTGCCGAAGAAGGCAGTCTTGACCAGTGGACTGGTGGCAATGGAATTGGCGGCTCGGTGTGCATCCGCGTCGCTGGTTGCGCCCTGCACCTGCACAGTGACAAACTTCGTCACGCCCTCGCCGTTCTGCACAATCAGCTTCGCCAGTTCCGCGGATGCGCCTTCCAACACGGCCACAAAAGCCGCATAGGCCGGGCTGCTGGCGTCGGTAATTTCGGCGTTGCCCGCCGCGCCGTTGGCCAGGACAATGACCGTATCGTTCGTGCTGGTGTCCCCGTCCACACTGATGCGGTTGAAGCTGCGGTTGACTGTCTCAGTCAGGGCCTGTTGCAGCAGGGGCTGGCTGATGTTCACGTCCGTAGCCAGCACACCCAGCATCGTCGCCATATTGGGATGGATCATCCCCGCGCCTTTGCTGATACCGGTGACAGTGACGGTCACGCCGTCCACCTCGGCCTGGCGGGAGGCCCATTTGGGGAAGACATCGGTGGTCATAATCCCACGGGCAGCGGCTTCCCAGCCGGTGGGGGAGAGTTGGGCTGCCACTTGGGGCGCGCCGTTCTCGATCTTTTCGATGGGCAGTTGCACGCCGATGACGCCGGTGCTCATCACAAAAACTGTGTTGTCGCTGCTGCCCAGCGCCTTTTCCGCGGCTTCGGCCATCCGTTTGGCATTGACATTGCCCTGGACAGCCGTGCAGGCGTTGGCGCAGCCGCTGTTGATCAGCACGCCGTGTATCGCGTCCGGGTTCATCCCCAGCAGTGCTTTGTCGTAGAGCACCGGCGCGGCGGGGAAGGCATTCTGGGTGAAGACGGCCGCGGCTTTGCAGGGCAGCCGGGAAGCGATCAGCGCCAGGTCCGGCGCGCCGTTCTTTTTGACGCCACAGGCGATTCCCGCCGCGTCAAAGCCCAGCACAGGGATGGGCGAAACGGAGGGCGCAGGAAAGGGGTGGGGTTTGCTGGTCATTGGCTGGTTTCTCCGTGGGGGAAGTATTGCGAGTTGCGGGTTGTGAGTTGCGTAGGCAGTCAGATTGGCAGCTCGTTCAATCGAGCTTTGTTGTGACGAGTCAAGTGAAAAACTCGGTTTTTGGCCTTGTTGCAGTGGCGTAGTAATGAAACGTGAAACGCGAGAAAGGCCGAACAATCTCGCGTTTCACGTTTCATCAGTGCTTGCGATCTCAAAAACTCACTGGTTTGTCACTACCCTCACAATTCGCAACTCGCAATTCGCTCAGTCTCGCTTGAATTCTGTGTAATCCGTCGTGTCGTAGTCGCTGGCACCCGGACCCTCCATACGCAGCATCGCTTCGACTTTCAGGGGCAGGCCAAAGAGTTTGATGAAACCCTCGGCGTCGGCCTGGTTGTATACGTCGTCCTCGTCGAAGGTGACGTAATCCTCCCGATAGAGGCTGTGGGGGGATTTGCGCCCGGCCAGAATAACGTTGCCTTTGTAGAGTTTCAGCCGCACAGTGCCGGTGATATTCTGCTCGGTGGTCTGTACAAAAGCATCCAGGGCCTTGCGCAGGGGGGTAAACCACTGGCCGTTGTAGACCAGTTCGGCGTAGCGCAGCCCCACCTGCTGTTTGTAGTGCAGGGTGTCTTTGTCCAAACAGAGCTGCTCCAGCGCGGCGTGTGCTTTGTAGAGAAGCGTGCCACCCGGCGTCTCATAGACGCCCCGGCTCTTCATCCCCACCAGCCGATTTTCCACAATATCCACCCGACCGATGGCGTGCTTGACGCCCAGTGCATTTAGCTCCTGCACCAGCCCCACCGGTCCCTTTGCCACGCCATTCACCCGCTCTGGCACGCCCTGGCGGAAGTAGATTTCCACATATTCAGGTTTGTCGGGCGCATCCGTCGGGTCGGTGGTCCACTCAAACATATCCTTGGGCGGCTCGTTCCAGGGGTCTTCCAGGGGGCCGCCTTCGTTGCTCAGATGCCAGAGGTTGCGGTCCTGGCTGTAGATGCGCTCCATTGTGGCCTTGACCGGTACATTCCACTCCGCCGCGTAGTCCAACGCGTCTTTGCGGCCGCGGATGTCCCATTCCCGCCAGGGGGCGATGATCTTCAGTTTGGGATTGAGGGCCATCACAGTCAGTTCGAAACGCACCTGATCGTTGCCCTTGCCGGTTGCGCCGTGGGCGATGGCGTCGGCCCCTTCCATCTCGGCCACCTCCACCAGCCGCTTGGCAATCAGCGGGCGGGCAAAGGATGTGCCCAGCAGATAGTCCCGCTCGTAGAGCGCGCCGGCCTGCATTGTGGGGAAGACGAAATCGGTGAGGAATTCGGAGCGCAGGTCCTCCACATAGCACTTGGACGCGCCCGAAGCGATGGCCTTCTCTTCCAGGCCGGGCAGTTCGTCGTCCTGGCCCAGATTGGCGCAGAAACAGACGACCTCGCAGCCGTAGTTGTTCTTCAGCCACGGCACAATCACACTGGTGTCCAGCCCACCCGAATAGGCGAGGACTGCTTTTTTGACGGTTCCCGTTTTGGACATTGGGGTTCTCCTTGTGAAAAAACGTGTAAAAACACAACAAAAAACGCCACCCGGATGATCCGATGTGGCGTGCAGGAAACGGTGCAAATGGGCAGAAAAACAGACCGAACCGGGAATCCGATTCGCTAGCGGTCTGTGTACCCGCTTCCTGCGGGCCTCCTCCTGCGCAATGCAATGGACAGCATCTGTAATATTCTCATAGGCATTGATCAAACAGCCAACTGCAGGTAAGCCTACCCCAGAAAATGGGGAAAGTCAAACTCCATCAATTCTGCGCGATTCGGGTATACTGTAGAGAATACTGCTACCGGCCAAAGGAGGCCCAATGCCCCGTTGTCGCACTGCTTATTGCGCTCCGCATTCCCATTCCAGCGCGCTTTCTTGCCCCCCAAGAAAGCAGCCCCTGGACGCTCCTTCGGGCCGTGGGTGGAAGTTGGCCGGACCGCCCGACACTACACCCCAATTTCTCCAACAGTTGCTGGTCGATTGTATGCGCATCTACAACGGGCAGAAGCCGGCGGTTCGCTACCGCTTGAGCCTGCCCTTCGCCACTACCAATCCAAAGGAGTAATCCGATGAGTGAACTGCTGAGTTTTCCCAAAGGCTTTGTGTGGGGCGGCGCGACGGCTGCCTTTCAGATCGAAGGTGCGTGGAACGAGGACGGCAAGAGCGAATCGATCTGGGATCGCTTCTGTCGCACGCCGGGCAAAGTTGCCAATGGCGACACCGGCGACATGGCCTGTGACCACTACCACCGCTTCCCGGACGACATTCGGATGATGCAGGAACTGGGCCTGCAAGCCTATCGATTTTCCATTGCCTGGCCGCGCATTCTGCCCGACGGACGCGGGCGGGTCAACCAGGCCGGTCTGGACTTCTACAGCCGTCTGGTGGACGGATTGCTGGAAGCGGGCATCACCCCCTTCGCCACCCTCTACCACTGGGACCTGCCCCAGATTTTGCAGGACGCGGGGGGCTGGCCCAGCCGGGCCACCGCCGAGGCCTTTGTGGAATACGCGGATGTGGTCACCCGCCATCTGGGCGACCGGGTTAAAAACTGGATGACACACAACGAGCCCTGGTGCATCGCTTTCCTCAGCCACCAGATAGGCGAACACGCGCCCGGCCACCAGAATTGGAACGAAGCTATCCGGGCCGCCCATCACGTCCTGCTCTCCCACGGCTGGGCCGTGCCGGTGATCCGTCGCAACAGCCCGGACGCGGAAGTGGGGATTGTCCTCAACTTCACCCACGCCAGCGCGGCCTCGGCCAGCCAGCCAGACCAGAACGCGACCCGCTGGTTCGACGGCTATTTCAACCGCTGGTTTCTCGATCCGGTCTATGGCCGCCGCTACCCCGCGGATATGGTGGAGGATTACACAGCCGCAGGCCATCTCCCCAGCGGGATGGACTTTGTGCAGCCGGGGGATATGGAAGCCATCGCCGTGCCCACGGATTTCCTGGCGGTCAACTACTACACCCGGGCCATCCTGCGCGATGAGGAGGCCGCCGACAATTTGCCCCAGACGATTGTCTCCTCCGGCGAGGAGACGGCGATGGGCTGGGAGATCTACCCGGACGGTCTCTATCAGCTTCTCTGCCGGTTGCATTTCGCCTACCATATCCCCAAAATTTACATCGCGGAGAATGGCTGTGCCTATAGCGACGGGCCGGGGGACGACGGCAAAGTGCGGGACGAACGGCGTATCAGCTACCTGCGCCGTCACTTCGCGGCTGCCCAGCGGGCTATTCAGGCTGGCTCGCCGGTGGAGGGCTACTTCGTCTGGTCGTTGATGGACAACTTCGAGTGGGCCAAAGGCTATGACGAGCGCTTCGGGCTGGTCTGGGTGGATTTCGAGACCCAGCAGCGCATTCCGAAGGAGAGCGCGGCCTGGTATAGCGGGGTGATTGGGCAGAACGGGATAGACGCGTGAGGCGTGAAGGGTGAAGGCGATACGCTTTCACCCTTCCACACTTTATCGGTTGAGTGGCCCGATCAGAATCTGATCGTCTGGGCTGTCGGGAACGGCCATGCGCTGCCCGTTTTCCGGCATATAGAAACCAGCGGACAGAAAAAGCTCACCCCCAGGCAGTTCGGCGGGGACGACAAATTGAAGCTCGTCTATCACCACTTCCCCGGACTGCCAACCCGTAGTCGGGCAACTGCCTCCACCGGGCGGTCGATCCGCACCGGCCAGCCGCTCCCAGCCCCCGTCCCCGTTGCGATGCAGCAACTGGACAAAGGCGGTGTAATCAGCCGATGGGATGGATTCGACTCGCCAAAAAAGGCGCAGATAGAGAGACTGACCGGCCACCAATCCGGCGCTCTGGTTTGTCCAATAGCCCAAGAGCTGAACGCCATCGGCGAAGAGAACCGGCAGGGGCTGCATTTCAGGAAAGACCGCCGTCGCGCCGGGCGGCTGCCAATAGAGTTCCGCCCAGGGAGTTCCGTTCTGGTTGACCAGAGGTGGCAATGGCTCTAACTCTGCAACGTAACCCTGAACCAGTGACTTTCCCCGTGGAGTGGTGCCACACGGCTCCCGGTAGCATGCCCGGGAATCGGCCAGGAATGTGTAGAGTGCCGGTCGATCGGCGGCCACCCGCACACAGACATCTCCGTCAAAATCACGCGGAGGGGGCAGTTGCGGGTGAGCCAGCCAGAGATACTCCAGCGATGGGTTGTCGGCTCCCTGGGGACTGAAATAGACGAAGTCCACATCCCCCGCGCGTGCCTGGGGCAACCCCGACAGTTGGGTCATCATTTCCGTATAGCCGACATCCCGCCAATCTGCCCACGTCGGCAGGGTTGCCCATCGCCCAAAATAGCTTTGCCAGGTTAGCCCTGTGGCCGCGGCTAACAGAATAACCGCGGCGGCGCTGAACCAGACCCATCGCCGGGGCAGCCAACCTTCGCCCTGTTCTACCAGCCACTCCAGCCCTACGCCGATCAGCAGAATCACCAGTGGCAAAGCCCCAATCGCCCGGCGGAACTGGGGCGCGCTTTCGCTGAAGATCGTCGGTGTCAACATCACGCCCAGATTGAGCAAAAGGAAGAGGAAAGCCGGTCGCCGCCAATTGCGCAAGCTCCAGAGCAGACCGATCAAAAAGGGCGCTGTCATAAAAATATCAAGCACAGGAAGTTCAGGCAGATTGTGATGGGGATTTGCATCACCCCGCCAGGTGAACATCCCCAGGACAGCCCCGATATTCTTGAGCAAACCGTTCCAACCAGTCTGGGCCAGAATATCGACCTGATCTGTGCGCGTGTTGAATGAAAGTGGATTCTGTACGAAATAGATCAGCAGGGGCAAGGCGACCAAAAAGGCAACACCCAACCCGATCAGCAGGCCGCTTACCCGTCCCCGCCACTGGTCGCGCTCCTGCCAAAAGAGCAGGAGGCCTACCGCGGCCAGCGGTATAGGCAACAGACGGGCCGGTAAATAGGTGTAGAAAGCAAGCCCGCCAAAGAGACCGGCCAGCGCCCACCAGAAAAATGGCTGCGGTGAGCCAGCCTGCCGTCCAATTCCCCGGCGATGCCCCACCCACGCCCGCCACAGGGCAGACCACATCAAGACGGCCAACAGCACAAAAAGGCTGACGCGGACCGCATACCGTGAAAACATCTGCGCCCAGAACAGCGACAGCGAAGCTGCACCGACCCAAAGAGCAAAGCGTTTTGGTTGGGATATACGCAGAAAGGGCGCCATTTCCCAGGCCAGCCACGCCAGCGCCGGTGTCAAGAGCGCACCCGACAACGCGGCGATTGTACGTTCGGCGGCAATCGTCGGGCCCAAAAGACGGAGGGCGAAGGAAGAGAGATAGATGTAAAGCGGCTCTCGCCCATTGTTGGCGGTGAAAAAGAGCGGCCACTCCCCCAGAGGGAGTTGGGTCAGCGCCCAGCTATCCAACCCATTGTAACCCTCATCGAAGTGCAGGCCAGGCGGTAATTCGCCCAGGCGATAAAAACGCATGACAAAGGCCAGTGCGGTCAACCCAAACAGGACAATCCCAAACCAACGGGAAGATACCTTTTCTTGTATACTCACTTCCGTTATCCTCACGGCGTTGGCTGCGCTTCCACTGGTCCAAGCAACACTTGACCGTCTGATGTCCCGGAAACGGATAACCGCTGCATATCTTCCGGGCTATAGAGACCGACGGCCACGAAAAGCTCACCCGCAGGCAGTTCCGCGGGCAGGGTAAACTGTAATTCGTCTACCACAACTTCGCCCGGCAGCCACTGGGAAGTGGGACAGCTTCCATCGCCGGGCGGTCGATCCGCACTGGCCAGTTGCACCAGTTCCCCGCCTTCATTCCGCCATAGCAGATGGGCAAAGGCGGTGTAATCGGCAGAGGGAGGCCCGCTCACCTGCCAGAAAAGGCGGGTGTAGAAGGTAGAGCCAGCAGCCATCCCCGCGGGGGGGAAGAGTTGGGAGCCTAGCAATCCAATGCCGTCGTCCAGGGCTGTGGAGAGCGGCTGCATCTCTGGGAAGACGACCGCGCCCCCGGCGGGTTGCTCGACTGCCCGTGCCCACACAGCGCCGCTGGCATCCCACACCACATCCCGGGCACTGCTTTGGGGCAGATAGCTGGTAAGCAACGGCTCGCCTCGGGCGTCCAGCGCGCTCAGCACGAAATAGACCGCGGGCCGATCCGTCGCCACCCGCACACAGACCCGCCCATCGTAGCCCTGGGGAGGGTTGCCCGCGGCCTCACCGCTCAACAGATACTCCACCGACGGGTTCTCCGCCAGCAGTGGACCCGCATAGACGCGCAGGGAAGGATCGACTACACGCAGGGCCAGAATCTCCTCGGCCACTTCGGTGTAGCCCGTATCCCAGGCAGCGAAACTCTCCGGGTGATTGGCCCAATCCACAAAATAGACCCGCACAGCCAGCAGCGTCGCCAGCAGCAACGCCCCGCTTCCCACAAGGGCAACCGCGGTGCCCAGCCGCGGACGAATCCTGCGCCCGGCTTCGCTGAGCCAGTCTACCCCCAGGACGAGGAGCACCACCACAAAGGGATAGGCGCCAAAGGAGCGGCCAAAGTTGGGCGCTTCCTCGCTGAGCAGGGTGGGAATGAGCAGCACACCCAATCCGCTGAGCAGAAAGAGATAGCCAGGGCGGCCCAGGCGTGCCAGGGCCAGCAGCAGACCGACCAGAAAAGGCAGGGTTGTGAAAAAGTCGAGGAGAGGCCGGTTGGGGAAGTTCAGACGCAGATTGAAATCACCCCGTACAAAAGCCATGCCCAGAACTTCCAGTCCGTTGTCCAGCAGGCCAGACAGACCAGCCTGGGCCAGGATATTGACCTGACCTGTACGCATGGAAAAATGTTCGGGCTGGCGGGCAAAGTGGAGCAGCAACGGCCCGGCTGTGATCAGCGCGGCGAACAAAAAGAGCACCAATCCCCGGCGCATTTCCCACAGCTTCTCACGCTCCCGCCAGAGCAACAGCAGCCCCACAGGCACAAAGACAAAGGGCAGCAGGCGCACGGCCAGATAGGTGTAGAAACTCAACCCAGCCAGCACACCGGCCAGCAGCCACCAGCGGATCCGCGCTGTGCGCCAGGCCCGCCACAGCGCGGCGCAGGCCAGCACTTCCAGCAACCCAAAGAGACTGATGCGCTGGCCCAGCCGGGAAATCGTCTGGGGCCAGAGCATCGCCAGGGAAGCCAGTCCGCTCCACAGAGCAAAGCGCTGCCGCCTCACAACGCCCAGCAGGGGCGCAAGTTCCCAGCCCAGCCAGACCAGTGCGGGTGTGAGCAGCGCGCCCGCGCCCGCCGAGATCACCCGCACAGACCAGACAGTTGGCCCGCCGATAGCCTGGGCCAGATGGACGAGATAGACAAAGAGGGGTTCCCGGCCATTGATGGCGGTGAAGAAAAGGGGCCAACGGCTGAACGGCTGCCCGAAAAGGCTGAAAGCGTCCAGTCCTTCGTAGGCTTCGTCCCAGAACAGCCCAGCGGGGACACTGCTCAGTTTATAGAGGCGGATGGCAAAAGCCGCGACGATCAGCAGGGCCAGGGCAATCCAAAACCAGCCAGCCCGTTGGCTGTGGGTGGATGGGAAATCGGGGCGAGCAGCGGGAGGATTCTGCATAAGAGAGTCAGGGTTTGGGCAGGCTAAGCGGACCGATCAGAATGCGGTCCTCGGCGTTGTCGGGAATGTCCAGACGGCGGCCATCGGCCAGGGTGTAGAAGCCGATTTCCAGATAATATTCCTCATCAGCAGTGGTGGGCAGATCAGCGGGCACGACAAACTGCATTTCGTCCACCACCACCTCTCTCGGCAGCCATTGATTGGTGGGACACGAACCCGCGCCGGGTCGCTGGTCCGCACCCGCCAGTTGAGCAGACCCGCCGGATGAATCCATCCGGATCAGATGGGCGAAGGCTGTGTAGTCCTGGCTGGGCGTAGCTGTGACATTCCAGAAGAGGCGCACATACAACGCCTCTCCCGGCGTCAGTTGGGCCTGGGAGAGCCAATAGCCCTGCAGGGCAATGCCATCGGCCATCGGCACGGCCAGGGGCGTCTGTTCGGGGAACTGCACAACGCCGCCCGCTGGATGTGTGAGCAGAGTAGCCCACGGGTCACCCGCGGGATTGGACACAGCTACCTGTAGAGTACTGTCTGGCAGGTAGGATTGCAGTAGCGTTGGGCCACGAAAGTCCTCATCAGCCAGGAAGTAATAGTGGGCAGGCTGGTCGGTTGTCACTCGCACACAGACACGGCCATCAAAGCCTTGGAGCGGAGGCACATCGGGATGGGTTTTGAGCAGATAACGCATTGTAGTGTGGTCCGCATTGCGAGGACTGACATAGACCCGATCCACCGGATCGGTCGCCCCATTGCCTGCGGCGATCATATGGCGAGCCAGATCAGTGTAGCCCTGATCCCACCAAATGTAAAGGTCCGGGACGGAAGCCCATTTGTCAAAATAGGCCCGCCTAGTCAGTACAAAAGCGGCCAACAGAACGATCCAACCGGCCAGAGAAAACCAGCGACGGCCCAGGGGCCACCACTTCTCTCCCCAGGTGGTCAGGCGATCCACCCCCAGGACGATGGCCAGTACAAAGACCGGCAATGCGCCGATGGCTCGTCCGAAATTGGGCGCTTCCCCGCTCAGGAATGTGGGCAGAAGCATAACGACCAAGCCGGAGAGCAGAAAGAGAGGGCCAGGACGATAGAAACGCCAGAGCAGCAGCAGAATTCCCAATAGGAATGGGACGGTTGTGACCGCGTCCAGCACAGGGCGTAGGGGTACATTGACCAGAAGGTTACTGTCCCCGCGCACGAAGGCCATACCCAGAACCGGCTCGATATTAGCAAGTATAGCCGGGATGCCTCCCTGGCTGTACTCGCTGACCTGAGAGGTGCGAGAGACGAAATCCGCCGGGTTTTGCAGAAAGTGGACGGCCAAGGGTGCCGACACCAGCGCAGCCGTCAGCAGGAAAAACCCTATACCACGCCAACGTCGACCCAGCGCGTCTCTGTGGCGCAGGAGAATCAGCGCAGCAACCGGGAGAAGCAGGGCGGGCAAGATGCGAGACGGCAAATAGGTGTAGAAGCTAAGACCAGCCAAGATTCCAGCCAGAATCCACAAAAAAAGATTGGCCCTGCGAGTAGGCGACAAAATAGCGCCGAGAGGAAGAGGTATTCCACTGGCCCCAATCGGGACAGCCGATTTTACGTCGATTGGGTTGTGCCAGGCCCGCCACAAGGCGGCCCAGAACAGAGTTTCCAGGAGCAGAAAGAGGCTAATGCGCACGCCGAAGCGAGAAAACATCTGGCTCCAGAGCAGCCCGAGCACGGCCAACCCAGCCCACAGGGCAAAACGTGCCCGCGACTTCACCTGCAAAGAGGGGGCCAGTTCCCAGGCCAGCCAGGCACTGGCAGGTGTCATCAGAACACCAGCTAGTGCCGGAACCAAACGCACAGACAAAATGGACGCCCCCCAAATCCAGTGGGGCAAGACCGACAGGTAGATATAAAGCGGTTCCCGCCCATTGTTGGCAGAGAAAAAGAGGGGCCACGCCCACAGAGGCTCGCCGACTAACGAGAGCGCGTCCAGCCCATTATAAGCTTCGTCGGAGTGCAGCCCTGGCGGCAACTGATCCAGTCGGTAGAAGCGCATTCCAACCGCGAGAAGGGTCAACAGGCCGAGGAGCAGCCAGTGCCGCTTATGCCAATCACGCATTACGTATCTCTATTCTGTCTGGCCTCAAAACTGCCCGGATTAAGGACGATTTTGAGGCCAGTTTTGAAAAGCACCACCCATTGCATTATAAGATTTAGGGTGTGGGCAGGCTGAGCGGACCGATCAGAATGCGGTCCTCGGCGTTGTCGGGAATGTCCAGACGGCGGCCATCGGCCAGGGTGTAGAAACCGATTTCCAGATAATATTCCTCGTCAGCAGTGGTGAGCAGATCAGCGGGCACGACAAACTGCATTTCATCCACTACCACCTCCTGCGGCAGCCATTGATTGGTGGGACACGAACCCGCGCCGGGTCGGTGGTCCGCACCCGCCAGTTGGGCAGACTCGCCGGATGAATCCATCCGGATCAGATGGGCGAAGGCTGTGTAGTCCTGACTGGGCGTGGCTGTGACATTCCAAAAGAGGCGCACATACAACGCCTCTCCCGGCGTCAGTTGGGCCTGGGAGAGCCAATAGCCCTGCAGGGCAATGCCATCGGCCATCGGCACGACCAGGGGCGTCTGTTCGGGGAACTGCACAACGCCGCCCGCTGGCTGGTCGAGACGCTTGGCCCAAACATTGCCAGATGTGTCAACGATTCTGTCTTGAATCTGACTGTCAGGCAGATAGCTTTGCAGCAGCACTGGTCCCCGGTAGAAGTCGTCGTAGACGAAATAGTAGAAAGCGGGCACATCCGTCGAAACCCGCGCACAGACCCGGCTGTCGAAGCCGTTGATGCGCTGGGCCGGCTGCTCCAGAAGCAGAAAGCGGGAGGTCGGGTGATCGATGCCCTGGGGTGCAAAATAGACCCGGCTGGCGGGGTCACTGGCCGCGGCGTCGTAGGCCATGCGGGTCATGCCCTCATCCCACACGTGGAAGATTTCGGGGAGTTGCGCCCAGTCTACAAAATAGACCCGGGCAGTGAGCAGTGTACCCGCCAGCAGCAGCCCATAGCCGAGAATCATCGCGGATTGGGTGAGGCGCTTTCCGGCCCTCTCGGCCCATCGGGTCAGCTGATCCAGCCCCAAAGCAATGCCAAGGGCGAATACCGGCATAGCGCCAATCGCTCGGCCAAAGTTGGGTGTATCCAGGCTGAGAAACGTGGGCAGGAGCATCACCCCGGTCAGGACAAACAGGGCAAAGAACGCGGGGCGGAGCAGATTGCGCAGGGCCAGATATAGACCGATCAGAAAGGGTCCGACAGTAAAAACATCCAAAACTGGGCGGAGAGGATAGTTCATCCGCAGATTGAAATCTCCGCGCACAAAGGCCATGCCCAGAATTCCCCCCAATTGGTCCCACAGACTGACATTTGCCTCTTTGGAAAAGACGCTCACCTGTCCGCTGCGTAGCAGAAAATCCTCTGGATGGCCCCAAAAGTAGAGAAGCAGGGGCGCGGCTGTCAACAGGCCCACAGCCACTGCCAGCAGCGCGCCCCGCCACTGATGCCGCCATTGCTCCCGCTCGCGCAAGAGTAAGAGCGGCAGAAAGAGAAGGAAAACGCCCGGCAGCAGACGGGCGGGCAGATAAGTGTAGAAGCTGAGGCCCGCAATGAAACCCACCAGCAGCCACCATTTGACCGGCTTCCGGGAATTCCACGCTCGCCAGAAGCTGGCAAGAATCAGCACCTCCAGCAACAGAAAAAGCCCCCCGCGCACGAAAATGCGGGCGTGCATCTGTGTCCACAGCAGCGTCAGCGCCGCCGCACCAGTCCACAGGGCAAAGTGTTGGCGACGGTGTACGCCCAGGCGGGGAGCCATCTCCCAACCGAGCCAGATCAGCGCCGGGGTCAAAGCCACGCTGGCCAGCGCGGGCAGACTGCGCACGGCCACTTTCGTTGGCCCCAGCAACATTTGCAGCAACGCATCCAGATAAATATGCAGAGGTTCCCGGCCAAAATTGCTGGTGAAAAAGAGAGGCCAGCGCCAGAACGGCACCCCGATCAGACTGTACGCGTCCAGGCCGTTATACGTTTCGTCCAGGTGCAGGCCAAAGGGAACTTCGCTCAGACGGTAGAAACGCAAAACCGCGGCAAGTACTGTCAGCACCAGAATTGCCAGGAGAAAGACCGACCGCTGCTTCGGCTCTGTTGGCGTCTGTTTGTCGGTACGCACGTCGCTCGTCAAATTACCTGTCTCCTCTGGTCAGCGGACCAATCAAAATCTGGTCGTCGGAAGCATTGGGAATGGGAAGTCGTACACCGTCGGCAGGTGTGTAGAAGCCGACCGCCACGAAGAGATCACCCGCTGGCAGTTCGGCGGGCAGGGCGAATTGTAACTCATCGATCACAACTTCGCCGGGCAGCCACTCTGTCGTGGGGCAGCTTCCGTCGCCGGGTGGGCGATCCGCACCGGCCAGCCAGACCAGATCGCCCACTTCGTTGCGCCATAGCAGATGGGCAAAGGCAGTGTAATCAGCCGCGGGCGGCGCGCTCACCTGCCAATAGAGACGGGTGTAGAAAGTAGCACCCGCCTCCATTCCCGCGGGGGGGAAAAGTTGATGGCCCAGCAGAGCGATGCCGTCGTTCAAAGGTACAGGCTGGGACTGCATCTCCGGGAAGACGACCGCGCCCCCCGCGGGCTGTTCCAGCCGTCTGGCCCAAACCGTTCCCACTGTCTCCACCACAGAAGTCGTCACTGTGGCCTGGGGATAAATCCCCGTCAGCAGACTCTCCGTGCGGAAGTCTTCTTTGTCCAAAATGAAATAGCGGGCCGGCACACCCGTCGCCGCCCGCACGCAGATGCGTCCGTCAAAGCCCTGGGGCAGGGGCGTGCCCGGATGCTCTTCCAGCAGATAGCCCAGCGTCGGATGCTCCCGGCCCCGAGGCGTCATATACGTGCGCACGCCGTCGTCCGCGGCCGCAAGCTGCTCGGCCACCCGGGTAAAGCCCACATCCCAGGCCGGGAAGAGGTCGGGCAGATTGGCCCACTCCCCAAAATAGGCCCGCCAGGTGAGACCGAAGGAAGCCGCCACAATCAGCCAGCCCGCGGCCAGATAGGCCAGCTGTCCCCGGCTCCACAGACGGGTCGCCAGCCGGATCAGCCCGTCCAGGCCCAGAGCGATCAGCAACACTACAAAGGGGATCGCGCCGATGGCCCGTTGGAAGTTGGGAGCGAATTCGCTGAGGAGCGTAGGCAGGAGCATCACCCCCAGCCCGGCCAACAGCCAGAGATGGGCCAGCCGCCAGAAGCGCCCCAGTGCAAAGAGCAGCCCCAGGAAAAAGAAGGGAGCCAGCAGCCAATCCAGCGCTGCCCGGCCTGGCACATTCGAGCGGGGATTGGCATCGCCTGTCCCTGCGAACATCCCGGCCACGGCTGCGATATTCGCGCCCAGCCCCTGGGCACCGTCCCGCCCCTCCCGCCCGATAATCGTCACCTGATCGACGCGGGTGGTGAAAGAGACCGGGTTTTGCAGAAAATAAATCCCAATCGGCGCGGCCACAATCACCGCCACCACCAGCCCCAGGGCCAGACCGGGCAGATGGGCCAGCAGGCGGGCGCACTCCTGCCAGAAAGCGGCCACAACCAGCGGTAGCAAAATCAGCGGTAGCAGACGGGCGGGCAGGTAGGTGTAGAAACTGAGACCGGCGAAAAGACCGGTGAGGAGCCAGAAGGGGATTGGGGATTGGGAGATTGACACGCTGTCTGCGGTCTGCGGTCTGCGGTCTGCCGTCCACGCCCGCCAGAGCGCCGCCCAGAGCAGGGTCTCGATGAGGACGAAAAGTGAAAGTCGAATGCCATAGCGGGAGAAGACCTGACTCCAGAAAAGGCAGAGGACGGCGGCTCCGCTCCACAGGGCGAAGGAACGGCGATTTTTCACGCCCAGCCAGGGCGCGACTTCCCAGGCCAGCCAGGCCAACGCCGGTGTCAACAGCGCGCCACAGAGTGCAGGCACAGCCCGGATCGTCCAGACCGAGAGTCCATTGGCCCGGTGCAGCAGGGCCATCAACCAGACGTACAACGCTTCCCGGCCCTGGTTGCCTGTGAGAAAAACAGGCCAACGGCTGACAGAAAGCTGCGAAAGTTTCCAGCCGTCCAGCCCGTTGAAGGCTTCGTCGTAGAAGAGGCCCGGCGGCAACGAATCCAGCCGGTAGAAGCGCATCACAAAAGCCACGGCAGTCAACACGAAAAGGATCGACCATCCCAGACGGCCGATCCTCTCGTTGTTTCGTGTCTCTTCGTGTGCCTTCGTGGATAGCTGTTGATTCACTCTACCGCGCCACCATCGGCCCCAGTTCCCGCCCGCCAATCAGATGGAAGTGGGTGTGGTAGACCACCTGACCTGCGTCTGGTCCTGCGTTGACGAGGAAACGAAAGCCGCTTTTGGAGACGCCTTCCTGCTTTGCCAGTTGGTTTGCCACCGCCACAATCCGGCCCAGGGTTTCCGCGTCGCCATCGCCCATCTCCGTAATGCTGGACGAATGGGCGTTGGGAATGACAAGAATGTGGGTCGACGCGACCGGGCGGATGTCCCGGAAGGCGGTCACCAGTTCGTCCTGATAGAGTGTCTCCGAGGGGATTTCCCCGGCGACGATTTTACAGAAGATGCAGTCGGTTGTCATTGTAAGTCTCCCAACAAAAGGACACGGGTTTGCACGGATAGAAAAGATTTACGCGGATTTGCTGCGCAATGCCTGTTCAAATTGCTCCATCAGTACAGCATCCATTCCGGCGATTTCGGCCAGCAGTTTCAGGGGCAGGGGCAGGGGTTCTTGCCAGAGCCATTCTTCGCGCAGCCAGAAACCGGCGATTACGGCGGAGCGGTAGATGCCATCGGAGGGTTGAATGGGCTGATAACGGCCCGCAACGTTGAGTTGATAGAACTCCGCGCGCTGAGTCAGTGGGTCCAGCAGCCAGAACTCCGGTATCCCGGCCTCCTCGTACTCGAAGAATTTGTCGCCCCGATCCCGGCCAATGCTCTCCGGTGAAATGATTTCGACCACCAAATCTGCCGGGCCGTCGAGATAGGTGGGGCGTAGCCGGTCGAGATGTTCGCTGCTGATAAAAAGCACATCCGGTTCCCGCCCGCTATTAGTCAGCCGCATCTGAAACGGAGCGATCAACAGCTTGCCCAGTTGGTGAAGTTCCACATAATAGCCAACCAGCCGATCCAGGAAACTCACCAACTGCTGATGTCGATTCGACGCTGGACTCGTCATAATCACCTTCCCATCCACCCACTCGGCCAGTGTGTCTTCGTCGGCCCAATCGAGAAACTCTTCGTAGCTCATCTCGCGTAGAGGCTGTTCCTCTTTTTCCAGCAGGGCAGCCAACAATTGGCGGCGCAACTCCTGGGAAATGGGCCAAGTATCTTCCGAATTATGGACTTCAGAATCGTTCAGAACCCGGCTATTCATACCCTCCATCCTTCCGAAGTAACGCAAGCTGACAGCTTGCGTTACCACATCATCCCACCACCACATTTACCAGCTTATCCGGCACGACAATCACTTTGCGCACATGCTTGCCGTCCATCCATTTTTGTGCGCCTTCGGTGGCCAGGGCCATCGTTTCCAGGGTCTTGGCTGGGGTGGCTGGGGCGACGGTCAGTTTGTCCCGGTTTTTGCCGTTGACCTGGACGACGACGGTAATTTCGTCATCTTTGGCCCTTTCCGGGTCTCCTACAGGCCAGGCTTGCAGATGGACCGAATCGCTGTTGCCAATCCGATGCCACAGTTCTTCGCTGATATGCGGGTAGATGGGGGCCATCATCAGCAGCAGACTGCGGATGGCGTCGTCCCAGATGGGCGAGCCGACCACCGCCGAATCTTTGGCCTTCATCAGCAGATTGTTCAGTTCCATCAGCGCGGCGATGGCGGTGTTGAAACGGAAGTTCGCCATATCCTCGCCCACTTTGACCAGCGTCTGGTGCAGCTTGCGCTCCACCTCCCGCACTTCGTCGGCACTGGGCGTGGCTGCCAGATGTTCGGCTCGCGGTTCGTCGGTGACGATCGCCCACACCCGATTCAAGAAGCGGGCAACACCTTCGATAGCGCTGGGATCCCACGGCCCGCCCTGATCCCAGGGGCCGATGAACATCAGATAGCCGCGCACGGTATCCGCGCCATAGCGGGCCACATATTCGTCCGGGTTGACCACATTGCCCCGGCTTTTGGACATCTTCTCGCCGTCCGGCCCCAGAATCATCCCCTGGTTGAACAGGCGCTCCATCGGCTCGGCAAAGGGGACGATACCCATATCCCGCATGGCTTTGGTGAAGAAGCGGGTGTACAGCAGGTGCATTGTGGCGTGCTCGATGCCGCCGGTGTACTGGTCCACCGGCAGCCAGTAGTCGCCCGCAGCCGGGTCCCAGGGGGTGTCGCCGGCGCTCAGCGGCTCGCCCTTTTTCCAATAGGGGGTGACGTAGGCATACTGATACCAACTGGAACACATAAATGTGTCCAATGTATCGGTCTCCCGCTCGGCGTCGCCGCCACACTGGGGACATTTGACGTTGCGAAAGCCTTCGTGATATTTCAGCGGACTTTCGCCGGTAGGCCGGAACTGGGCATCGTCGGGCAGGACGACGGGCAGGTCGGCGTAGGGCACGGGCACAACGCCGCATTCCTCACACAGAATCATCGGGATGGGCGCGCCCCACATGCGTTGGCGGCTGATCAGCCAATCCCGCAGGCGGTAGTTGACCGACTTCTTGCCTGTGCCCATCTCTTCCAGCCAGGCGGTGACCTTCGCGGCTGCACCCTTGACGGGCGTGCCGTCGAAGCTGCCGCTGTTGATCATCTCGCCTTCGTCTTTGGAATCCCAGGCTTCGGCCAGTTCACCGGTCGCGCCCTCTGGACCGGTGATGACCCGGCGAATCTCCAGCCCGAACTTTTGGGCGAATTCGAAGTCCCGCTCGTCGTGGCCGGGCACGGCCATAATTGCGCCGGTCCCGTAGCCCATCATCACATAATCGGCGATCCAAATCGGGATGCGCTCGCCGTTGACCGGATTGACCGCATAGCCGCCGGTGAAGACGCCGGTCTTCTCTTTGTCGGTTGCGCCCCGGGTCACCTCGTCCAGCCGGGACGCGGCTTCGACATACGCATCCACTGCGGCCTGTTGCTCAGCAGTGGTGATCGCCTGCACCAGCGGATGCTCTGGAGCCAGGACCATAAAGGTCGCGCCCCACAGGGTATCCGGCCGCGTCGTGAAAATCTCAATCGGTTCGCCTGCTTCGGTCTGAAAGACAACCTGTGCGCCTTCGCTGCGCCCGATCCAGTTGGTCTGCATCACCTTCACCCGCTCCGGCCAGTCGATGATGTCCATATCGGCCAGCAGCTCTTCGGCGTAGTTGGTGATGCGGAACTTCCACTGGTTCAGCTCTTTTTTAATGACGGGCGTGCCACAGCGCTCGCAGTGGCGGTCGTCGCCCCAGACCTGCTCCCGGGCCAGGGTTGTGTTGCAGTTGGGACACCAATCCACCGGCGAAAATTCCCGGTAGGCCAGCCCCATATCGTACAGCTTGCGGAAGAACCACTGGCTCCATTTGTAGTAGTCCGGGTCACAGGTCACAGCCTCCCGATCCCAGGCCCACATCGCGCCCATCGCCCGCAGCTGAATCCGCATGCGCTCGATATTCTTGTACGTCCAGATTTTTGGGTGGACGTTATTCTTGATGGCCGCGTTCTCCGCGGGCAGGCCAAAGGCGTCGAATCCGGGCGGGAAGAAAACGTTGTAGCCATTCATCCGCCGGTAGCGTGCGCCGGCGTCGCTGGGGGTCATAGCGTACCAGTGGCCCGTATGCAGGTCACCGGAGGGATAGGGCAGCATTGTCAGCGCATACCACTTGGGGCGGCTGGGGTCCTCCACTGTGTCGTGCTGACCCGCGGCTTCCCAGGCGGCCTGCCATTTGGGTTCGATCTCTTGGGGTGTATATTTGTCTGACATTATCGGAATCTCCTGAACGGGGAGGTTGGGTGCGTTGCCGGTAAACGTAAAACGTGAAACGTGGCAAACGAAGTACCCGGAAGCACTTGCGTTTCACGTTTCACGTTTCAGAGAAGCCCGCTCAAAGCCAGAGGAGACGTTTCCTTCCTGGCGCGGGCTATGTAAGCGCGAGCATACCGCCCACGGCGTTGCCGGGAGTGGCAGGAGAGTCTGAGAAGGAGTTCCAGCGCGCTTGCTGTTGCATAAGGTGAGTATAGCACAAAATCAGCGGCAAGTCATTACCGATTTGCAAGAAAACAGAGCCGACTGGTGCGGATTATAACAGCGGACAAATGGCGTGGCAAATGTACAAAGCCATGCCTGCTTACATCGGAAGCCTATCCCCGCAAATCCGTCGGCCATCTCTCCTCCGTCTACGTTCTTTCGATTGGTTCTGCGTTGCAATAGAGCACGTAATGTTCCTGTTCTATCCTTCCTCTGTCTGGCCGACATCCACATCAGCCAGCCACTCTCTATAAATTTTATTTGTACAAGGAGCAGGTGATGATTCAGGAGTTCAAGAAATTTGTGATGCGGGGCAATGTGCTGGACCTGGCCGTTGCGGTGATTCTGGGGGCGGCATTCGGCGCGGTTGTCACATCACTGGTCAACGATGTGATTATGCCGCCGATCGGGTTGCTGATGGGTGGGGTTGATTTCTCCAATCTCTTTATCAATCTCTCCGGCGGAAGCTACGCCAGCCTGTCCGCGGCACAGGAGGCCGGTGCTGCCGTGATTGCCTACGGCGCTTTCATCAACACAGTCATCAATTTTCTGATTGTCGCGTTCGCCATTTTTATGGTAGTCAAAGCGGCCAGTTCCATGCAGAAGAAAGAGGAGGCAGCCCCGGCAGCGCCACCGGTTCCCTCCACCGAGGAGAAGCTGTTGGGCGAAATTCGGGATCTGCTGAAGAAGGGCGCAGCGACCAATCGCTAGTTGAGCCGTCCGTGGCACACAAAAAGAGGGTTCCCGCCTTTGGCAGGAACCCTCTTTTTGTACACCTCCTATACGCTCATTGTATACTGGCTAACCAGTGCTTTGCACAATTCGTGCCAGAAAGTTGAACAGCTACGATTTTTCGACGCAGTGTAACCGGAGATTGCCAATGGAAACTGCTCTCGCCCAAGCCTATCTCGAAGACACAGCCAAACTTTTCCGCCGTCAGAAAACCCTGGCCGACCGGGCAATGGCCCAGATCGACGACGACGCTTTCTTTGCCCTGCTCGATCCCGAAGCCAACTCCGTGGCTGTGCTGGTCAAGCATATGGCGGGCAATATGGGCTCCCGCTGGCGGGACTTTCTGACCAGCGACGGCGAGAAGCCAGACCGCAACCGGGACAGCGAATTTGTCATCGAGCCGGGCCAGGACCGGGCCTGGCTGACCGCCTACTGGGAATCGGGCTGGGAGATTCTGCTGGATGCCATCGACAATCTGACCCCGGAGGACCTGGGCCGCACAGTCCCCATCCGCAGCGAACCCCATCTGGTGCTAAAAGCCATCAACCGCCAGCTCGATCACTACAGCTACCACACCGGACAGATCGTTCTGATCTGCAAACATTACGCGCCGGTCTGGCAAAGCCTGAGCATTCCCAAAGGCGGCTCCGACGCCTTCAACGAGCGGATGAACAGGTCGTAGCGCCCCAAACTCACGCGGAGATGCACGAGACATCCAAACGAAATATCCAATACCCATTCGTACCACACAGATTCCGGAGCAACCTTTTGTCTACCATTTCCAGCCGTGAAATCCGGCTTGCCAGTCGCCCAACGGGCGAGCCAACCGCCGAAAACTTCGCCCTCGCCACTGTCGAACTGGACAGCACCCCACCCACAGACCACCTGCTGGTGCGCAATCTCTATATGTCCGTCGATCCGTATATGCGGGGGCGGATGCGGGAAGGACGCAGCTACACGCCTCCCTTTGCCCTGAACGAAGCAATGACCGGCGGCGCGGTGGGTGAAGTCGTCGCCTCCAGCCATCCCGATTTTGCCCCCGGCGATACGGTCCTGCACAGCTACGGCTGGCGGGAATACGCCAGCGTCCACGGCAAGGGAGCCGTCAAAGTCGACCCGTCCCTGGCCCCGGTCCAGAGCTTTCTGGGCGTGTTGGGGATGCCGGGCAAGACGGCCTATGTGGGGTTGCTGGACATCGGCCAGCCCAAAGCCGGAGAGACGGTCTTTGTCTCCGGTGCAGCGGGCGCGGTCGGTTCGTTGGTCTGTCAGATTGCCAAGCTGAAAGGCTGCCGGGTGGTGGGCAGCGCAGGCAGCCCGGCGAAGATCGCCTGGCTGAAAGAGACAGCAGGCGTGGACGGCGCTGTCAACTACCGGGAAGTCAAGAATCTGCGCAAGGCCATCGCTGCCGAATGTCCCGACGGGGTGGATGTCTATTTTGAGAATGTGGGCGGCGAGCATCTGGAAGCCACCCTCTCCCTGATGAACGACTTCGGGCGCATCGCCGTCTGCGGGATGATCTCCCAGTACAACGCCAGCCAGCCCGAGCCAGGCCCCCGCAATCTGGGCCTGGTGATTGGCCGCCGTCTAAAGATACAGGGCTTTATCGTTTCGGACCACGCGGACCGGGACGCGGATTTCTATCGGGATATGGCCGCCTGGATGAGCGAAGGCAAAATCCACTGGGAAGAGACAGTTGTGGAGGGGATCGAAAACGCACCCGACGCCTTCCTGGGACTGTTCAGCGGCGAGAATCTGGGCAAAATGCTGGTGAAGTTGGCGTAGGCTGAACCACAAAGTCACGAAGGAAAAAAGAGGGAGGGACTCGATGACAACACGCAAAATGCAGCCCCCGATGGGGTTGTACTTCGAGGAATTTGAAAAGGGCGACAGCAGCGAAAGTGTGGGGCGCACCATCACCGAGACGGATGTGGTGAACTTTGCTGCGCTCTCCGGCGACTGGAACCGCATCCACACGGACGCGGAATATAGCCGGGAGCAGATGTTCGGCCAACGGGTGGCCCACGGCCTGCTGGTGCTGAGCATAGCCAGTGGCCTGGCCGTGCGTATGGGTTTTATGGAGGAAACAGTCCAGGCCTTTACAAAGCTGGAATGGAGTTTCCGCCGCCCGATTCTGATGGGTGATACTGTGCGCCTGCGCGCCACTGTGGCCGAGAAGAAGCCTATGCCCCGGGCTGGCGGCGGGATCGTCACCTTCAAAATGGAAGTGCTGAACCAGAAGAATGAAGTCTGCCAGCGGGGGAATTGGGAGATTTTGTGCAAGAGTCTGCCTGCATAAAAAAGACCTGCCAGGCTTTTGAGGCCTGACAGGTCTTCGGAGACCTATTCTAGACTCTGCTGCAAAAACCGAGTTTTTCGTGAACGCATCCGTAATTCCCAGGAGTGGCTGGGTTTCAAAAACTCGGTTTTTAGCCTTTTCGCAGTGGAGTCATTCTACGGAATACAAATTGTCTGTCCGACCCGGATAATATTCGGATTGCGGATCGACGGGTTGGCGTCTCTCATCTGCTTGGCCGTTCGTCCGTGATCGCGACCGATCTTGTAAAGCTGGTCGCCAGCCTTGACTTTGTAATCGCAGCCAGGAGTGGAAACTGGGCCATTGCCTTTGGATTCAGCGTGGCCCACCTGCTGGTTCTCAAAATCAAAGCCCGTGTTCACACATGCGCCAGGAATCGAAGGCAGGCGAACCTTCTGGCAGGTGGCTGTGTGGGCCAGCCAGCCATCCACTGTCGTCTCACAGACATTGTACTCGGAGTCCGGGACCCGATAGTCGTTGCTCGGGAAGTCGATGCGGAAGTAGCCCAGGCCATCGGTAGTCGTCGCCCCAGGCTCGTAGTCGGTTGATACTGTCGGCTCTGCGGTGATCTCCCAGCCGGGTAGACCGACGAGACCGTTTGTGTCCACTTTGCGCCCTACAATGCAGAAGGCAGGCTCCACCTGTCGGTTGGAAAATTCCACCGTAACGCATTCCGCGTTTTCCAGCGTAACAGAATAGTTGGCAGCAGAGGCTGCTTCCCATCCACTTGGCGGGAGTGACTCGTGGACTGTGTAGGGGCCAAAGGGCAGGTCACTGAAGGTAACCTTCCCTGTAGCATCCGTGGCACCCTCGGCTGCTGTCGTGCCGTCAGAACGCAACACATACACATGCCAGCCTGGAAGTCCGGTTGGGTCCTGGTTTGATCCCGCTGGCGGCACATCCCGCTTATAGGCCTCGATGCAGCCATCTCCACCGTACACACGGTTTTTGAAACGGATGTTATGGGGGCCGGGGGCGGTCACATCCAGAGTCTGCGCCCCATTGGCGGGCGATACGGGCGCTACGACTGAACCCGCAGGCGCTATCTCTGTGAATTCCCATAGGCCGGCAGTCAGAGTAAATACCGCCATGCCATCGTCGTCTGTTGTCATCTCGACCGGAGAAGCAAAAAAATTGCCCGCACCCGGACTGGCTTTGATGATATATCCGGACAACGGTGTGTGATTGGTGTCAATTTTCAGCACATTGACAGTCACAACTTCGCGCATCTTAAATCGGATCGTCACGCAGTCTGTATGACCGTAGGGCAGGGAAACATCAAAGCTGGCCGGGGTAACCGGTGACCAGCCAACCTTTGTTCCAATGGAGAAATTCCATTTGCCCACCGCCAGATCATCAAATTTGAACGATCCCAGAGGGCCAACGTCGCTGTCATCAACATTGATCGTCTCCACGTCCACGGCTGTGCCGGGGTCCAATAGACCAGTATCCGGATCATACATCACCGCGGTAATCGTCCAATCCGCGCTCGGTTGTTCTGCGTGATCGATTACACTGCCGGTCACACAGAAGACATCAATGGGTGTTGGGTCCTGCGCATGGGTTGCGGCCCCGGCAACACCTGCTGTCAGCAATGTTGCCAATAGTAGAAGCAGGGCAAGCAACCCGTGGAGTGAAAATCGTCTGGCCTGAATGTTCATAACGTACCCCCTGTGAATGTGAAAGAGCGGCAGAACAGATATCGCCATTTGCCCAAGTTTATGCAACCAGTCATCACCCAAGTTCAAAAACGGGTAATGGCCGAATGAATAAATTTTAGATAAATGATCGACAGTAGAACAACGAGGATAGAAAAGCAGCCACACGGACAGAAGGGAGTTCTCTTGCGTTGTAGGGGTGTATTGTATGGTTGAGAACACCACGGATTGGATTATAGCTTACTTTACGCAACAATGCAATTGCCATTTTTTGCATCCAATGGCTTCGATCAGTATTCAGACAGTACTCTGATAGTATTGAGTGTGGGAAAGGTGAGGGATGGGGTATCTTTGGGGATTCGTTCTGTTACTGCTGATTGCGGGTGTGCTGCTGCTGCGTGGAGGACGCCGCCGCTGGCAGCAGACCGGCCTGCCCGCGGGCGAAGTCGTCTACAGCGACACGGGCCAGTGGGAAAAGCAGGAGCAGCCTCTGATCAGCCGCCGCTACGGGCTGGTGGGTCGCCCGGACTATCTGGTGCAGGTGGTGGAGAGCGGCCAGTCGGTCTCCATTCCGGTGGAGGTAAAGAGCCGTCGCCGCCCTGCCGAACCCTTCGCCAGCCACATTCTGCAACTGGCAACCTACTGTCTGCTGGTGGAAGATGTGCTGAAAGTGCGCCCGCCCTATGGCCTGCTACGCTACGCCGACGCTACCCTGCGCATCGACTACAGCGACGGACTGCGCGATGCAGTGCTGGCCGCGGCCGATGGCATCCGCTCGGCCCGCACAGCGGCGAATGTGGGCCGGGATCATCAGGACGCCAACCGTTGCCGCAACTGTGGCTACCGCCAGGCCTGCGGGACAGAAGCGCTTGATGCGTAGGCGCATATGACAAAAAGAATAGGACGCAGATAAACGCTGAAAACGCAGATTTATTCTCCGGATCAGCGTTTATCCGCGTAGATCAGCGTCCCATTTTCTGTTCCAGCCAGCAATCGGTATTCGTCCGGTGTGTCCACATCCCAGGCCAGCCCCTCGGATTCTACAATCGCTACAGATAGCCCCTTCGCTTCGGCCAGGTGGATGTGGCGGGCGAAGCTCTCCACGCCAAAGGCCGGCGTAATGGCGTTGGGCGGGGCCAGCAGCAGGGCGTTGGTTCCCCCGTCGTGGCTGGGCGCGATGACGACACAATTCTCCCGCTCATCCCAGGCGCGTATCAATCGGTGAATGTCTTCGGCCTGCAACAGTGGCAGGTCCGTGGGCAGAAAGAGCAGTCCGTCGCCCCGCTTGTGCCGGCCAAAAGCCGCGGCCTGGACAACGGCCTGATTCAGCCCCCACTCCTTTTCCCCAGAAATAGCCGCCCCGTTTCGCCGTTCAATCCTATTCTCCCGCAGGGCCAGCGCGCCGTAGCCTTCGGCCAATGCAAGAATCTCCGCATCCCGACTGACGACGAGCACCCCAGCCAGATTTGACACAGAAAGGACAACGCCCAGTGTACGCGCCAGCAGTTGGCGGGCCAGGGCGTGCCGTTCCTGGCCCGTCAGCGCAGAGGCCAACCGACTTTTGCCCTCGTCCAGGGGTTTGGCCGGGATGATAAGCCACAATTGCTTTGGCTGGGACATCAATCGGCGGCGACAGGCGAGGATTGGAGGTTGGCAGCAAAGGCGAGAATTTCGTGGGCCAGCCGTTCTTTCGAGGGGAGGTCGGTCATCACTGTATCGGTGACCAGTGCAGGCAGAATCACCGCATCGGCCAGGGCCGCGTCCGCGTTGTCTATGACAAAGCCATCCAGCACATCGCCCAAATGATCCAGCACCGTCAGCGGGCTGCTCACTTCGCCCAACTCCCGCATCATTTTGGCCGCAGGCCCCTTCAACGCCTGCCCCCCCACAATCGGACTGACCGCAACTTTGGGCACGCTGGACTGGCGCAAAAAATCCCGGAAGCCGGGCACACTCAGAATGGGGTCGATGCTGACGTAGGGGTTGCTGGGGCAGAAGACGATCAGATCAGCGCCGAGCAGGGCTTTGCGCACTTCGGACGAAAGAGTGGCGCTGGTTGCCCCCACAAAGGAGAGATCGAGCAGCGTCGGTTCGCAGCGGCGGCGCACAAAATAGTGCTGAAAGGGCAGGTCGCCCTCGTCCGTGTGGACAAGCGTGCGCACCGATTCGTTGCACATAGGCAAAATGAGCGAGGGGACACCCAGCATCCGGCGCAGACGGTCGGTGACTTCGGTCAGGGGCATCCCCATACGCAGCCATTCCGTGCGGCGCAGATGCAGGGCCAGGTCCCGGTCGCCGATGCGAAACCAGTCATCCCCCGCGTAGCGTTCCATCTCGCCCAGCACAGTCCACACCTCATCCCGACGCCCCCAGCCCATTTCCGGGTTGTGTTTGTCGGCCAGATTGTAGAGAACTGTGTCCAGGTCCGGGCAGATATTCAGCCCCCAGTGCTCGAAGTCGTCGCCGGTATTGACGATGACCGTCAGGCTGGCCGGGGGCAGGGCGGCCTGGAGTCCAGCGGCCAATTTGGCCCCACCCACACCGCCAGCCAGAGCTACCACCCGGGGTTTTGTTGCTTTTTTCTTCAGCGCCATAGCACCCGTTCCTCCAGGGAGAGTCGTTCTTTTTCCTTCGTTTCTGCCGGATAGCCCAGTGTAATCAGGGCTTGTGGATGCCACGTCTCCGGCAGATTGAGTATACCCTGCACAGTGTCGGGAACAAAAAGCGGTGCACACATCCAACACCCGCCCAGGCCGTAGTGGTGGGCAGCCAGGAGCAGATTCTGGCAGGCCAGAGCAGTGCTTTGCACCGCCATCAGCCATTCTGCTTCGGCCCGCACCGGGTCCGGGTAGACATCCATCTCTTCCATCGAGACCGCAGCCACCACCAGCGCGGCCGCGCCGGTGATGCGGGCGTGGCTGATGGCGATCCGGCGTTCGATAAAATTCGGGTCCGCGCTGTCCCCGGCCAGGTCCCGTCGCCAGCGGGCAGCCATCGCCTCGCTCAGGGCCAGCTTCTCGGATTGAGTTTCGATGACACAGAAGCGCCAGGGCTGGCGGTTGTGGGCGGAAGGTGCCCAGATAGCAGCGGTGAGGATGCGTTCTAACAGGGCGCGGTCGATGGCGCGGGGCAGATAGCGGCGGATCGAGCGCCGCCCCTGGATCAGTTGCCAGAAGCGGGCTTCTTCGTCTGCGTTCTCCTGGGGCTGGTCGGTCACAGAGCGAATACCTGTGGGTTTATGGATGATATAGACGGCAGACCGCAGACAGCGGACCGCGATCGCGACACGTCGGTTGCCCAATTTACTGCGGTCTGCTGATTATAGCCGTACCAGGGCCAGGGGTCAAAGCAGGCGCGGATCGTACAGCTTTCAGGGTGTGGTCATAGGGAGCAATGAAAACCGGAACGCAGATTGCGCAGAGGCCGCAGATTGCGCAGATTGAATCCGTGTTCCCTTTCATCCGTGTATACAATCCAGATAAAACCATCAGAAGGGGAAAAGCAGGGGCAGCACACCCACACTCAGGAGCAGCATCAGCACCACCAGCGGCACGCCGACTTTGACGAAATCGAAGAAGTGATAGCCGCCGGGCGCGAGGACGAGGGTGTTGACAGGAGAGGCGATGGGCGTGGCAAAGGCGCTGGACGCGGCCATCGCCACCGCCATCAGAAATGCCTGGGGGGCCACACCCATTTGCAAGGCCGCGGTGTAGGCGATGGGCGCGACCAGCACAGTCGTGGCGGTGTTGGAGATGAATTGGCTGAAAAGGCTGGTGATGATAAATAGTCCGGCCAACACGGCCAGGGGTCCCATCTCGCCCACGCCAGCGATCAGCCCGTCGGCGATGAACTCTACGCCGCCCACCTTTTGCAGGGCCGTGGACATGGGCAGCATCCCCGCGATTAGCACCAGCGATTCCCAACTGATGGTGCGGTAGACCTCCTGGGGGCGCAGGCAGCCGGTGAGGACCAGCGCCACCGCGGCCAGCAGCACAGTCGTCACTGTGGGCAGCAGGCCCAAGATCATAATTCCCAGCATTCCGAGCAGAATGACCCCAGCCAGGGGTGCTTTGGCTGTGTCGAGCAGGGCATCGGCCATCTCTTTGGGCTGACCGATCACCACCAGATTGTGCCGTTCTTTTTGCAGCCGGGCAATGTCGGCCCAGGCCCCAGAGACCAGTAGGGTGTCGCCAAAAGCCAGCTTGACAGTAGCCGGATCGCCGGTCAAGGCATTGCCCATCCGTTTGATACCGAGGACAGTTACCCCATAGAGCGAGCGAAAACGTATATCCTGCAGAGTCTGTCCCACCAGTTGGGAATCGGGCGTGGGCATAATTTCGGCTAAACCCAACTCCGCGGAGACCGGACGACCCGGCGCTTCTTCCGCGGGCCGCAGACCCAACTCCTGCTCCCGGGCCAGCCGCATCACATCCGTGGCCCGGCCCTGGACATGCAGCACATCGTGGGCCTGGATGGGATAGCCGTCGTGGGCAGCGCAAGGAGGGTGGATATGCCCGCTCCCGTCCGGCCAGGACTGCACCTCTACCACCTGAATGTGATAGCGGGTTCCCATTCCAGTCTCGGCCAGGCAATAGCCAACCAGAGGCGAATTGCGCCGCACCCGCAACCGGAAGAGGCTGTTGTGCAGGCCATAGGCCGCGGCCATATCAGCCACAGCCACCGCGTGTTCGTGGGCCATATATTCTTCGCTGCCGCCTGCTTCCCGATCCGGCAGCAGATGGCGCCCGATCAGCAGCATGAAAACAATCAACACGACGATGGCCAGCAGCCCTAGTGGTGTAAAGGTAAGAAAACCAAAGGGGGAAAGCCCCTGCTCCCGCAGCACATTGCTCACGACAATATTGGGCGGTGTACCGATGAGTGTCAGCAATCCACCGGCTAGCGCGCCAAAAGCCAGAGGCATCAGCAATTTGGAGGGGCTGACTTTGGCATCCCTGGCCAGCATCACCACCACAGGCAGCAGAATAGCCGTTGCGCCGGTGGAACTCATAAAGGCGGAGAGCAGAGCCACGGCCAGCACAGCAAAAATCATCAGGCGGGTGACATTGCCTTCCGCCACCCGATAGAGCCAGCGGCCTATCAGCGCGGCGACACCCGTCTGGTAGAGCGCGCCGCCCACCACAAAGAGACCGGCAATGATAATCACAATCGGATCGGCAAAACCGGCCAGGGCTTCGCTGGTGGTGACAACGCCCGTGAGCAGGAGCGTCAACAGGGCCATCATCGCCACCAGGTCCAGCCGGATGCGGTCCGTGAGAAAAAGCAGGATTGTTGCGCCTAGAATCGAAAAGACAAGCACCATTTCGGGGGTCATACATTCCTCGCAAAAGTTGTCAAAGGTATACGCTCCGGGAACAAGTCTATACCCATATCATCAAAAGGGGACTAGCCGCGGGGCCAGTCCCGCTCCTATGCGTCTGGTGTGAATCCTGGAAAGGAATGTATTTCACTTTTCGGGCAAATGAGCGGTTGCTGTGATCGCTCCGGGCTAAAGACCCGGAGCTATTGAGCAACGCCGAATCAATCCGGCTGAATATTGGGCCATCTGCTTCTCTGAAAGCCCCGTTGAGGGGGCGTCGCTCGGTAGCCCGGCGACTTTAGCCGGGCGGCACGGACGACTCCAGCCCACTTTAAAACTGAAATGCACCTCTGGAAAGTGCCCAGTTGGAAGGCCATCGCGCCTGTGGTAGACTGCGAAAAGAAGTGGGATGAAGGGATGCTGCGATAATGCATCGATTCGTACACCACAATCTCATCATCTCACAATCCCATTATCCCTTCATCGGTACCCGCCTGTGGAAACTCTGATTGTCGCCTGTGTTCAACAGAAAATGCGTCTGCCCCGCAGCCAGGAGGAGCACAAGGACGATCTGCGCCGCTTCCTGCGTTCCGCGGCCACCAAACGGGCGCGGCTGGTCATCTTCCCCGAACTGGCCGGGCTGATGGTGACGCCCCCCCTGCTGGCGGGCTTCCACGCGTCGCTGCTCATGCGGGCCGACCTGGCCCGGCGGCGACGGGTCTCCTTTTGGCAGAAAATGACGGGCAGTCTGGCGGGGAGTCTGGCGCGTTCGGTCAAGGCGGATTTTCGGCGACTGCTGGGTGGGCTGTTGGAGAGCGAATCCGGGGCGGTCTGGTCGGCCTATGAGGAGACCTACGGCAGTCTGGCCAAAGAGTTCGACCTGACCCTCGTCGCGCCCAGCGCCTATCTGCCCGACCCGCTGGATGGGGTGATCCGCAACATCGCGGTGGTCTACGGGCCGGGGGGCGAGCGGCTGGGCTATCAGGCCAAAGGCATCCTCCACCCGGAGGACGAAGACCTGGCCCAGCCCGGCGCAGAATGGAATGTGATCCCGACTGATGTGGGGCGAATTGGTCTGATGCTGGGCGGCGATGTCCTCTACCCGGAGATTGGGCGGCTGCTGGCCTATCAGGGCGCAGAGATGCTGATTGCCCAGGGCGCAGCCACGGAACGGGTGCTCTACGAGAAGCTGCGTTCGGGGATGCTGGCCCGGATGCAGGACAATCAATTGTTTGGGGCGATCAGCTTTCTGGTGGGGAGCAACGATTTCAGCCGCCGCCAGCGGGACCCCTTTGCGGGCAAGTCGGCGATTCTGGCCCCCCAGGAGTTGACGCCCAATTCCAGCGGCGTGCTGGTGGAGAGCGCCAACTTCCGCAGCGAAAGTGTGATGGCCGCGGTCTGGGACTTCCCCGCCCTGGCGAATCTGTGGGACACATCCGACACGCCCGTGCGCAGCCGATTGCCTATGGAAAAGGCCGGGGCAGCTTTGGCCCAACTCTACCAGCAGATGCAGCAGCTTCCCCGCATGGCAGATTTGCCCGCGCTGGCTGCCCCGTCAGGCCCACCCGCCGTTAGCCTGGACGAGTTGCCCGTTCTGGCATCGGTCACAGCCCGCTGGCCCCTGGAAGTAACTGAGGAAGATATTGAGAGCGGCGATGAAGATGATCTGCGGGACGAGGGCCTGCGGGACGAGGGCAGCCGGGACTTTTTGCACGCGGCCCACAACTCGGCGGATGAGGTGGGGGTGATACCCGGCGGGAACGACGAAACCCAGGAGATGGATGTGCTGCTTCAGCCGGGAGAAAATGACGGGGAGCCAGACTCCTCACAAACTTCATAGCAAAAAGTGACCGGTGAAACGTGAGAGTACCACCCTTTCTCACGTTTCACCGGTCACTTTTTACCCATTTTTCGGTGCGGGCAGCTTTTACATCCCGTCGTTCTATTTCTGCACAGCCGCCAGCATCTCGGCTTCACTCGTAAACTTCACCCGGGGCCGCCCCTGGGCCTTGCCCCGCTCGTCTTCAATCGCCTCCAATTTTAACCAGTCTTCAAAAGTAAAGTAGTCCGCGCCCCGCTCTTTCAACAGAGCCACAATCGCGCCAGGAGCCGCGTTTGCATCCGTCACCGGTGTCAGATTCTTCACATCCTCCATCATCGCCGCCACAGTCTCCACAGAGTCGGGCTTGTTCGTTCCAATCACACCGGTTGGCCCCCGCTTGGCCCAGCCCACCACATATTCGCCGGGGACGACTTCGCCTTTGTGGGTGGCGGTGACCCGCCCCTTTTCGTTGGGAATAATCCCCCATTTGTCATAGAAGGGCACGCCGGGGATGGGTACGCTGCGATAGCCGATGGAGCGGAAGACCAGTCCCACATCCAGCGTCTCGAAACGGCCAATGCCATCACAGGTGATGTAGCCACTCTCTGTCGGGTGTAGTTCGTTGACTTCCATGCGCATGGATTTGACAGCTCTGTCGCCGCACAGTTCCACAGGCGAACGCAGAAAGTGGAAGTGAATCTGCTTCGGTTTGCCGGTTGCACCCCGTTCGGCCAATTCCTGCATCGTTTCCAGATTGCGGGTTGCGGTGCGGTCCGATTCCAGAGATGCCTGGCTGACTTCATCCAGAATCAGATCGATGGGATTGATAATCACATCGGCTTCGGCCAGTTCGCCCAGCTCTTTGATTTCGGGATTGGTGAATTTGGCCTGGGCGGGTCCCCGGCGGGCCAGGACGTGGATGCGCTTCACCCGGCTGTCTCGCAGCTTTTCCAGCGCGTAGTCGGCGATGTCGGTCTCGGCCAGTTCCGCATAGGATTTTGCCAGAATACGGGTGACATCCATCGCCACATTGCCCACGCCAATGATTGCCACGCTCTCTACGCTCAGGTCAAAGTCCCGGTCGGCAAAGTCCGGGTGGCCATTGTACCAGGCCACGAATTCGGTGGCAGAGAAGCTGCCCGCCAACTCTTCGCCGGGGATATTCAACTGTTTGTCGGAAGATGCGCCCGTGGCATAGATAATCTGGTCGTAGTAGTTTTTCAGATCGGCGTGGACGATCTCTTCGCCCAGGCCCACATTACCAAAATAGCGCACCCGGCTATCCCGCACGGTGCGCTCATAGACTTTTGTGACCGATTTGATCTTCTGGTGATCCGGCGCGACGCCATAGCGCACAAGCCCATAGGGGGTGGGCAGCCGGTCGAAGATGTCGATGGAGACGTGAATCTCTTTCTGTTGGAGGAGCGCGCCGGCGGCATAAAAGCCTGATGGACCGGCACCTACAATTGCAACCCGTAGGGGCCTACTGCTGGAACCTGGTTTCCCCGCCAATGGTCAACTCCTTTGTTGTGGGAAGATAAATTAGAAGAAGTTCGACTTTTTGGAAAAAGTCGAACTTCTGTCGTTGTCAGCTTTTGTTGAGCATTGACCCAAATTGTCGGGCCAGTGTCAATATACTAATGCCAAGTTGGAAGTAGTCCGACGGACCCAGCGCGGCTACCGCGGCGTTCTCGGCATCGTCTTCTTTGCTGCTGGCCATCCAGGCGAAGATGCCGCCGAGAAACGCACCGGCCAGCACGCCTGTGAAAATAATGACTGATCGATTGGAAGATTTCATCGTAATTCCTCTACTTCGCTGTTAGGCAGATTGACAATCTGCCAGAGCGGACGGAATCCCACTCCGTCCTACGCTAGAAAACTCTTGCCCACCTGTTGCACTTTTCTGGCTTTGCTATGCGCGGCAATCACCGGCGCGGCCACCCGCTCGGACAGGGCCTCGGTCTTCTCGTTGACCTGTCGGCTGAATCCCTGGGCCTTGGAGAAGCCCAGTTTCGTTTTGGCAAGCACCCAATTGATGCCCCGCACCGTAAAGTAGGCGATGACAGTGGGAATCAAAAAAAGAACGAAGGCGTGTATGGCTATCCAGACAACCGATACATTGCGCCAGAATTCGAGAGACATAATATCGCATACCCCATTACGAGTTCCGCATTTCAAACTCCTTCTTCAAATTGTAGCAGAGCCATGGGGCAGAGTAAAACAGACGGACTACTCGATCCCTGGAATCAGTTTTCCCCTACAGAACAGAAGTTTGTTTTCCCCTTGCCGATTGGTGTATGATGGAATCACTGTCGCGGGTGCGACATACCACCGCTCGACTACACCGCCACAAACTGCCAGCCATCCGGCCTCACGGCTGTCTATGCCGATTATCGATCTGGAAGCAGACTTTCAATGCCCAACGATTTTGTCCATTTGCACACCCATTCAGAATACTCTTTACTGGACGGCCTAGGTCGAGTGAAAGACCTGGTAAAAGAGGCCAAACGGCTGGGCCACACCGCGCTGGCCCTTACGGATCACGGGGTGATGCACGGAGCGGTCGAATTTTTCCGCGCCTGCAAAGGGGCAGACATCCGCCCGATTATCGGCGTGGAGACGTACCAGACGGTCTGGGGACGGCCAATGGGGGGCCGGGATGCCCAGTTCGACAAAGAGAACTATCACCTGCTCCTCCTGGCCAAGGATATGGAGGGCTATCGCAATCTGCTCAAAATCACCAGCGAGAGCAATGTAAACGGCTACTATTACAAGCCCCGGGTCGATCACGACTTTCTGGCGGCCCACGCCAAAGGGCTGGTTGCCACCACCGGCTGCCTGGGCGCGGAAGTCCCCCAACTCCTGATGCAGGGCAAAGAGAAGGAAGCCTACGAGCGCCTCGGCTGGTATGTGGACGTCTTTGGCAAAGAGAACTATTTCATCGAACTCCAGGAACATTCCATTCCCGAACTGGTGGAGGTGAACAAAGTTCTGGTGCCCTGGGCCGACAAATTTGGCCTGGGCCTGCTGGCCACCAACGACGTCCACTACGTGGCCGAAGCCGACGGATCGCCCCACGATGTGCTGCTCTGCGTGCAGACCAGCGCCAAAGTGCAGGACGAGAAGCGGATGCGGTTGAGCGACCGCAGCTATTTTATGAAGAGTCGGGCGCAGATGGAGGATACCTTCCGTCCCCTGGTGGACCTGCCCGCCAGCGCCTTTGACAACGCCCTGCGCATCGCCGAGATGTGCGATGTGGACCTGGAAGACCCCAACTATCACCTGCCCGACCTGCCCATTCCCGAGGGCTTCAACTACGAAAGCTATCTGCGCCACCTGACCGAAGAGGGCATGCGCCGCCTCTACGGCGACCGCACGGACCTGCCAGAGATGCAGGAGCGCAAAGAGCGGGAACTGCGCATCATCCACGAAATGGGCTTTGACGTCTACTTTCTGATTGTGCGCGACCTATGCGAATATGCCCGCAGCCGCAACATCTGGTGGAATGTGCGTGGCTCCGGTGCTGGCTCTCTCGTCGCCTACACAATCGGCATCACCGGCCTGGACCCGCTGAAGAACAATCTGATTTTCGAGCGCTTCCTCAATCCGGGCCGGGTGAGTATGCCCGACTTTGACCTGGACTACCCGGACGATCAGCGGGAGGAGATGATCCGCTATACGGTTGAAAAGTATGGCAGCGATCAGGTGGCCCAGATCGTCACCTTTGGCCGCATGAAAGCCCGGGCCGCCATCCGGGATGTGGGCCGGGCGTCGGACGTTTCGCTGGATCAGGTGGACCGCATCGCCAAACTCATCCCGGCCATCCCCGGCAAACCGGTGACGATTCAGGACGTTCTGACCGAAGGCCACGAATTCTACAACCCGGAATTGGTCGAGCTATACCGCAAAGAGAAGTGGGTCGCCGATCTGCTGGACACATCCAAACAGTTGGAGGGCGTGGCCCGACACGGGGGCATCCACGCCGCGGCGGTGATTGTGGCGGATCGGGAACTCTCCCACTACACGCCCCTCAGCCGGGGATCAAAAACATCCATCACCGGGACGATTACCCAGTACGAATTCCCGATTCTGGAATCCATCGGCCTGCTCAAAGTCGACTTTTTGGGGCTGAGCACCCTGACGGTCCTGCGCGAGGCGTGCCGGTTGATCCAGGAACATCACGGCATCGAATACCGGCTGGACAATATCCCCTTTGAGGGCGAAGCCGCCGAACCGGCCTTCCGTCTGCTCTCCAGCGGCGAGGTGGCCGGCGTCTTTCAGGTGGAGTCCCAGGGCATGCGTCGGGTGCTGACCGAGATGCGGCCCAGCGCCTTCGAGCACATCATCGCCACCATCTCCCTCTACCGTCCCGGCCCCCTGGAGTACATCCCCCTCTTCATCCGGCGTATGCACGGGGATGAAAAAGTGGAATACAAGCATCCAGCGCTGGAATCAATTCTGGCCGAAACCTACGGAATCATCACCTATCAGGAGCAGATCATCCAGATTCTCAGCCAACTGGCGGGCTATACCCCCGGCGAGGCGGACCTGGTGCGGCGGGCCATCAGTAAGAAAAAGGCCAGCGATATTGAAAAACACAAGAAAATCTTCGTGGCGGGCTGCGAGAAGAACGGCATCCCCACCAAAGCAGCAGAAGCGATCTACGGGGATATCGAATTTTTCGCCCGTTACGGATTCAACAAGTCGCATGCGGCAGACTACGCGGTCATCACCGTCCAGACCGCCTATCTGAAGGCCCTCTACCCGGTGGAGTATATGGCTGCGCTGCTGCTGGTGGAGCGGGACAAGACCGATAAGGTGATCAACTTCATCAACGAATGTCGGCGTATGGGCATTCAGGTGCTGCCGCCGGACATCAACTACAGCGGGCTGGACTTTGAGAAACAGGCCGTGCCGCCCGACTCTGCCCAGTTGGCCCTGAACAAAGACCCCGGCCTGCAATTCGACTTCCCTGTGCCCGAAGGCGCGGCCATCCGTTTTGGCATGGCCGCGGTCAAAAATGTGGGCGAGGGACCAGTCAATGTCATCCTGCGCAATCGTCGGGAAGAGGGGCCGTTCGAGAGCCTGGAAGATTTCTGCGACCGGGTGGACCTGCGCCAGGTCAACAAACGGGCGCTGGAATGTCTGATCAAAGTGGGCGCGCTGGACCGCTTTGGCCGCCGCCGTCCCCTGCTGGATGTGCTGGACCAGATGATGGCTCGCTCCGCTAAAAAACATGATGCGCTGGATAAAGGCCAACCATCCCTCTTCGATAATTCGGAGGACACAGGTAAGGCTGAAGTCGTGATCATCAATTTACCATTTGTGGAAGACGCCAAAAGCCGGGAGCGACTGCTTTGGGAGAAGGAATTGTTGGGCGTCTTTGCCAGCAGCCACCCCCTGCAACAGTTGAGTGTGGACCTGAGCAAAATTGTCACCTGCTCCTGCGCGGAGCTGAACGATAGCTACGACGAGCGCACTGTCACAGTGGCCGGGATGATTGCCAGCATCCGCACGACGCTGACGAAAAAGAGCGACAAAATGGCCTTTGTCCAGTTGGAAGATTTGCAGGGCCAGTGCGAAGTGGTCGTCTTCCCCCGCACCTATCAGGAATATCAGGAACAGTTGGAGCAGGACCGAGTGGTGCTGGTGAAGGGCAAGGCCCAGAGCCGCAACGGGCGCACAAGCGTCCTGGCCGATTCGATCCAGACCGCCGTAGACATCGCCCACGAAATCGTCAGCGACGAGGAGAAGTATCAGGACAAGTTGCTGGACGTGCCCACCTTCAACGGAACGGGCGCGGATGAAGACGACTTTGGGCTGGCCGATCCCAGCGACGAGGCAGAAGTGGACGAAGTGCCACGGGTGATGGGCGGCGAAGTGATGCGTGAACACACAAACGGCTACAGCGGCGACACAATTGCGGTCAAAACACCTGCGCCCGCGGTCGTGCGAATGCCCCAAGCCGTGGCCGAATCTTTCGATCCCTTCGCCGGGTTGGACAACGACGACACGCCGTCCCCGGAGAGCAACCCCTTTGCCGACGAAATCCCCGATTGGATGCTGGCAGAGATGGGGGGCGGACAGGCTGACAGCGTGACAAAGAGACCAGGCGACAAGCCGTCTGCCAACGGGTCACACGCGGGGAAGAATGGGAAACACGCGCCGGAAAACGGTCACCGGTCGCCAGTGAACAGTGACCCGTCAACAGTTGCCAGTGAGCAGTCGCCTGTCGCCAGCCACCGGTCACCCGTGACCCGTGATCCATCGCCAGCCCCCAATCTCCAATCGCCGATCTCCAATCCCCAGTCCCCAATTCCCACCCACCGCCGCACCTTGCGCATCACCTTCAGCCGGTCGGGGCAGTTGGATCGGGACAAATACCGGCTGCGGGAGATTGTGGACGCGGTGCGGGACCCCAAAGGGAGAGACGGATTCGTGATTGTGATGGAATCGGACGGGACTCGCCACCAGTTGGCCTTTCCTAACGAGTACTGCACAGCCAGCGACCGGCTCATCAACGAACTGCGTACCCATTTCCGGGTGGATGTCGCGGTGGAATAATTGGACAGAGTCGTGTCTATTGTCAATCAGTATAGCCCAAGTATAGAAGCCCTTGTGCGGGCCGTTGGCCAAAGCCCGGACGGGGTAGCCGTGCTGGCCTGGGAAGGTGAGATTCTCTACGCCAACCCGGCCTGGATGGAGATGCACGGCTACAGCGCCGAGGAAAGCATTGGCCGCCGCATTCAGGACCTCTACCCTGGGGAGGCATTGGCGCGCCATGCGGAAGAAACCATTCGCCATTTGGCTGTTCAAGACAGTTACCAAATCGAACTGAGCCATTTCAAGCGCGACGGCTCACCCTTCCAAGCCTGGCTGATTACGACACTGCTGCGGGATGAGCGAGGGAAGCCGAACGGTTTTGTATTGACAGCCAGGGATGTGACCGAATGGAACCGGCTGAAAGAGGCGCTGGAGGCAGAAAAGATACGGCTGGAACAGCAATATCAGCGACAGCAAGCGCTCGCCAATATCGAACTGGCGATCAACGAACCGGACGAACTGGTGATAGCGCTTGACCGCATTGTGGAGATTGTGACCGAATTCTTGCCCGCCAGTGGAGGAGCCAGCATTCTGCTCTGGGACGCGGCCAACCAGACCTATACGGTCAGTGCCTCGTCCGTGCCCGGCCAAACCCCATCGATTGCAGCCCGGCGCATCCGCGAGAAGGGGGGGGGCCACCCGCTGGATTATCGACAATCGGATGCCTGTGGTCGTCCCCGATGTCAGCGAAGACTCTTTTGAGGTCAATTCACTCCTGACCGAATTTGGACTGCACGCCTATGTGGGCGTCCCCCTCCTCTCCGACACCGACTGCATCGGTGTTCTCTATGCCCTGGACACAGCACCCCGTGACTACTCAGCCAACGACGTGGACTTTCTGGCCACCCTGGCGGCCAGGGCGAGTACGGCTATCAGCAAAGTTCAACTCTACGAGAAACTGCGCGAGACAAATTCAATTTTGCAGAGTCAGGCTGGCGATCTGGCCGTGCGCAACGCGGACCTGGACGCCTTTGCCCATTCGGTGGCCCACGACCTGAAGAATCCCCTCACGTCGATTATGGGCTATGCAGAGATGCTCCTGGATGATTATGACCTGCTCGAGGATGAGGTACGCAAGGAGTTTTTGAGTATCATCGCCCAGCGGGGCGTGAAGATGCGCCAGATTGTGGATGAACTGTTGCTAATGTCCCAACTTCGCAACCGGGAAGTGCAACTTTCGCCGCTAAATATGCAGGCAATCGTCGACGAGGCCGTCCACCGATTGGATGCAGTTTGTCGGGAAAAGGGTGCGGTTATCCATCTTCCCAAGGGCTGGCCGCCTGCCTTGGGCTATGCCCAATGGCTGGAAGAGGTCTGGACCAACTACCTGAGCAATGCGCTCAAGTATGGCGGGCGTCCGCCAGAAATCTGGCTGGGTGCCAGCAAAAGTGATGCCGAATCAGTCAGGTTCTGGGTAAAAGACAACGGCCCGGGGCTTTCCGCCGAAGATCAGAAATTGCTCTTCCTGCCCTTCACCCGTCTGCACACCACCCAGGAAGAAGGCCACGGCCTGGGGCTTTCGATTGTCAAGCGCATTGTGGAAAAATGTCAGGGCAGGGTGGGTGTGGACAGCACACCCGGCACTGGGAGTATTTTCTGGTTTACATTACCCCAAGAGGAGAGGTAAAATCAACAGAGCCACCCCGCACTATAGGCTGCCCACACACATCTGTGGATACCCACGGAGTGGTTGTTGTGGTTCTGGTGATAGAATTAGAATAAAGAATAGAAAAATTCACGGTGCCAATTTCTACACGGAAATCTATAAATATAGAAGCATTGACCCGTGCGCTTGCCCAAAGCCCGGATGGGATCGCCTTGTTGGATGTGAACGGGGTCTATCTGTACGTCAACCCCGCTTGGGAAAAGATCCACGGTTTTAGCGCCGAAGATAGCATTGGCCACACTGACGATGAACTCTATTTGAATGAAGCATCTGTCCGCAACAGAGCAGAAGGCAGCAGGCGGATGGAAGGCAAAGAGAGCACTGAATTTGAGTTCAATGTCACCAGAAGCGGCGTCACCCCCATGCGGGTGCGGCTTATGATGACCAAAATCCGGGATGAGGCAGAAAACCACACGGGCTATCTCGTAACAAGCCGAGACGTCACCGAGCCAAATCGACTAAAACAGGCGCTGGAAGACGAAAAGGCACGATTGAATCAGCAGTATCAACGGCAAAAGGCCCTTGCCTCTATCCAACTGGCTATCAACGAACCGGACGAACTAGCGACAGCACTTGACCAGATTGTAGAGATGGTGACCGAACTCTTACCTGCCAGCGGAGGGGCCAGCATCCTCCTTGGGAACGCAAGCGACCAGACATACACTGTCAGCGCATCCTCTGCATCCGGCCAACTCCCGTCGATCGCTACCCGCTGGATTATCGACAACCGGAAGCCTGTGGTTGTCAGTGATGTCCAAAACGATCCCTTTGGGACCGATTCCTTGCTGAAAGAGTTTGGGCTGCACGCCTACGTGGGCGTTCCCCTCCTTTCCGACAACCTCTGCCTGGGCGTTCTCTATGCCCTGGACACAGCCCCTCGTGAATACTCAACCAACGATATGGCTTTCCTGACCACACTGGCGGACAGGGCGAGTGCGGCTATCAGCAAAGTCCAGCTCTACGAGCAGCTACGCGAGGCAAACAGGATATTGCGTAGTCAGACTGCCGACCTGGCCGTGCGCAACGCAGACCTGGACGCCTTTGCCCATTCGGTGGCCCACGACCTGAAGAACCCCCTCACGACGATTATGGGTTTTGCGGAGATGCTCCTGGATGATTATGGCCTGCTGGACGACGAGGAGCGCAAGAAATATATGGGCATCATTGCCCAGCGGGGCGTGAAGATGCGCCAGATTGTCGACGAACTGTTGCTCATGTCCCAACTTCGCAACCAGGAAGTGCAACTTTCGCCGCTGAATATGCAGGCAATCGTAGACGAGGCGTTGCAACGGTTGGACACTATCCGTAGAGAGCGGGGCGCGATCGTTCACATCCCCGAAAGTTGGCCGCCTGCCTTGGGCTATGCCCAATGGCTGGAAGAGGTCTGGGTCAACTACCTGAGCAATGGGCTCAAGTATGGCGGGCGTCCGCCAGAAATATGGCTGGGCGCCCGCGAAGACGCCGCCGAATCAGTCAGATTCTGGATAAAGGACAACGGCCCAGGGCTTTCCGCCGAAGATCAGAAATTGCTCTTTCTGCCCTTCACCCGTCTGCACACCAGCCAGGAAGAAGGCCACGGCCTGGGGCTTTCGATTGTCAAGCGTATTGTGGAAAAATGTCGGGGCAGCGTGGGTGTGGATAGCACACCCGGTGCGGGGAGCACCTTTTGGTTTACGCTGCCCCGAGCAAAGGAGTAAAAAAGTATTGGATATTTTGTTGAAATGTCGATGGGACACCCAACAAAATATCCAATACGCAATAGCTGTTATTCCCCGGCTACGTTTTCGATTACCACCTGGCCGATGCCGCTGGAAATGTTGAGAGTGGCACGTTCACCGCTCTCTTGGGCCGCGGCAGAAAGGTAGACATTCTCGCCGGACTGATTGAAGTCTCCGTTTACCTGCACTTGACCGATCCCCGTATCCACGTGTAGACGCACAGCCAGGGATTCGGGCACACGGATCACCAGTTTGCCTATGCCGCCGTTAATTTCGCCGGAGAATGTGCCGGAGCGAGGCAGGGTAATGGTCATTGCACCGACGCCCATCTCCACCTTTAGGCTCGTCAAGCGTGCCCGCTCCAGATTCAATTCAGCCTCTCCTGCGCCGGTGTTGATGTCCAGATTGCTGGGAACCTCGGCGTTGATGCGCAGATCCCAGAGCGAGTCGTTGCCCGCAACCCCCACAACTCCCATACCTTCGCTGCTCAATCGATAGACGGCTTTACCGCCTTCTTCGCTGCTCTCTTCTCTCACTTCTTCGTTGCCCGCCAGCCGCACTGTGCCAGCCACCAGCACGCCGCTCTCGCCCAAAGTGCCCACAGTCAGCCGTCCGGTGGAAGCCGAGATGTGGATGTCTGCTTCTTGAACAATGCCCGGCGCATAGCGAATCTCTGTCACTTCGCCCCGGTTGGTTGTCACGGGATCAACACCCACAAAGATCGCACCCCCGACCAGAAAGATGGCTGTGACCAGCAGTGCCAGCAGAGAGCCGGTCGTGGAGCGTCTGCCAATCAGCATATCCAGCCCGATACCGATAAGGACCACCGGCCAGAGCGTTGAAGCCAGTTGCCAGAAATTGACTTGGACCAGCCCCAGATTGTTGAGCAGAAAGAGGATGCCGATCCCCACCAGAATAAACGGGCCGACAAATCCACTTCTGTTTTCGTTTTTGTTCATAAGGTTCTCCTATTCCTTGCCTGTGCGCAGATAGTTGCGGTAGAGCAGCGCACCGCCGACAGCCACCAGCACCAGCGGCCACAAAATGTTGATTAAGCCTTCCACCGACGCTGTTGTCACCACAGCCAGGGCAAAGAGAACCCCGGCTGGAATCCAGGCCCAGGTCATCTTGCCCCTGGCTGTGGCGGGCGACAGGGCAACCAGCGCAAAGGTGGCCGCCAGCCCGAAGAAGAAGATGCCACCGGTCTCCCAGCCGCTCACCTCATCCAGCCCGGCCACTACCGATAGGGTAAAGAGTACGCCGCCGGGAATAATCGCCCACCAGTGCTCCCGGTTCATCACATAGACGGTGATAAAAGCCAGGCTGATGCTGCCCAAAAAGATCGAGCCGCTGAAGGGAAAACCGGTGAGAATTTCATCGGTGAAAATTGTGGCCGAGAGACCGAGCAGCATAAAGCCGGGAATCGCCATCCACCAGTTCTCCCGGTTCAGCCACAGCCCGACCAGAAAGAGCGCGCCCGCGCTGCCAAATGCACCAATCCAGAAAACTGTCCACAGGCTTTCGGGGATCAGCCCGAAGATGTCAAAGATGCCCAGGTTTTGGAGCAGAAAGCCAAGGCCCAACAGAATCAGCACCCCACCCCAAATCAAGCGCATATCACTGCTGGTAAATGAAAATCGTTCCCGTTCGCTCATTGTTCGTCTCCCTCTCTTCTTATATTTAGGATACTGATGACGCTGATAAAATCTGCGCTAATCAGTTGTTTCTGCGAAATCAGCGTCCGCCTGTTGTCGTTATCCATTAGTTTGCAATGTCAATCCCGCCGAAGAGGGCAAAACCCGTCACCACCAGATCAGCCTGCCCGTCGAAACTATCCGGTTTCTGCTTGCGGCTGTCGTCCGTGCCGCCAAAGATACCGATCACATCCCGGCGCACGCGCCACTCCGTGGGCACTTTCATCTCCACGCCGCCAAAGAGGGTAAAGGCGTTGATCACAATCGGCTGCTCGGCTGGCGTGGCCTGGCGCATATCCACTTCCACACCGCCAAAGATGGCCGTCATTTCGCCCCCGGTAAAGGCTTCCGATTCGACCGTATGATCCACGCCGTTGAAGATGGACAGAATGTTCACCGCGTCCGGGTCCTGGCTGCGCCCTGGCAGAGAAGGCAGTTCAATGCCCAGCCGCTCCACCAGAATCGAACCACCGATGACAATCAGAATCAGCGGCCAGAGATCGAAGACCGAATCGATGCCCAGTGCGCCCAGGGCCGACAACTGGAAGAGAAAGCCGCCCCCGATCAGAATCACCGGGCCGGTCCAGAAGCGGAAGTTGTTCACATACAGCTGCCAGATGCCGAGCAGAATGAAGGCAGAGGGCAACCAGCGCCAGATTCCGCCGATGTCGAGAATATTCAGATTATTCAGAAAGATAAGCAGCCCACCCAGTACGAGGGCCGCCCCCACAAAGAGTTGGTTGGAATGTTGGCGTGTGTTCATCGTAGTTCCCCTTGACTATTCGATACGACGACGGACGTTCGTGTCCGCCTGTGTATAGCATAGCGACAAAGGGTCATACGGTCACGTGCCGTTGGTCACGTGGCGGGTCATATGCGTGTAGCGCTATTTCTGTTCATTTGCCCTATCGGTTCCGCCGGCCTGTTCGGCGTTCACTTGGGTGAAGGAGAGCAAGGGCAAGCCCAAATCCCGCACTCTCCGCAGCAAGCCATACAAAGCGGCCTGATCGACCACAGGGCCGGTCAGCACGGAATCGCCATTCTCCTCCAGCGTGATGGTCAGGCCATCAAACCAGTCGGCCCATTGGACGCTCAGATGGCCCTTGAGCCGGATTTGATAGACCATCTCCTGGCCTGCATTATTTTCTACACTGCTGTCATCTGACATTCTTCTGCTCCAGGGTGATGACGACCGCGCCAGTTGTGTCTCCAATGGAAATGCAGGTGGTTCTCACTCATTCACCTCAGTGGACAGCCGACAAGAGCAACCAGCGAGCCAACACCCCGAAGAGGTAAAGACCGATGCCAAAGGCCGTATGATTCATCAGACTACGAACTCTTGCCTGGGCAGGGTTTGGCGTTCTGGATGCAGCAAATCCGAACCCAAATAGGGGTTGCATGACAAAAAGTGGCGCCAAAACCGTGACGACTCCGAAGGCGATTGCAGGAATCAGCGTCGGATGCTGAAGCCAGCCATTGCCTGCCAGTACCACAAAGGCGGTGGCGAATGTGACACCGATCAGGTAGTGGGCGATCCACCCTACTGTACACTCCCCACCCTTCTGGGGAGCAGACACAATCGTCGAATGGCTGAAAGTCCCTTCTGGCATGTAGCGCAGCCAACGCCCGACCAGACAGATGTTGGAGGGTGGTATCTTGAAGGCGTATTTGAGAAACTGCGCCCAAAGGTCAAACGTAAGAGTTGCGCCAAGTCCGATAAGGACTGGGCTGATGAAGGGAAGAGCAAGATTGTCCATAAATTACCTTTCTATCTGGGTTCCGTTCTGGGCTATCTTTACTTGACACTCTGCTGTCCCACTGTGATAACCACATTTCCCTTTTTGTGTCCAGCGTCCACATACCGGTGGGCCTGGACCATTTGCTCCAGGGAATAGCAGCGATCGATAACCGCTTTGATTTTGCCCGCCTCAATCAGATCTCTGACGAAGAGTAGATTTTCCATCTTCTCTTTCGAGTCCAGCCTGGCAATCGTTACAAATGTCCCGTTCGACTTGAGAGCTTGCGAGTATTTTGATTTCGGCAGTTTCCCCACCGTGTCAAAGATGGCGTCATAGCGCGCTGGGCTGGATGAAAAATCCTCTGTTGTGTAATCGACGACCCGATCAGCGCCCAGAGAACTCACCATTTCCAGATTGGCTATACTGCAAACCCCGGTCACTTCTGCCCCAAAGAATTTGGCAAGTTGAATCGCATATGTGCCCACGCTTCCCGAAGCACCGTAGATCAGGACTTTTTGTCCCTGCTGGATGTTTCCGCTACGAAGCAGACGCAGCGCTGTGGTTGCGCCGATAGGAACGGCTGCCGCTTGTGCATAGGTCATATTGGCCGGTTTGACCGCCACCATCGCCTGTTCCGGCAGAGATTTGTATTCGGCGTAGCCACCGAAATTCTGTGTGAGGGTTGATGCAAACACCTGATCACCGGCCTTGAACCGGGTAACCTCTTTGCCAACGGCTTCCACTTCTCCGGCAAGTTCCATCCCGTAGATCGGATGCTTTGGTCCTGTGAGGCCCAGCGCGATTCGAGCCGGGAGCCACAGCAGGGGAGGAACAGTAAAACTGCGCATTCTACAGTCCCCAGCCGTGACAGTCGTCGCATGTACTTTGATCAGCAGTTCATTCTCTCTGGGTGCTGGTTTTTCAACCTCTTGGAGTTGAAGAACTTCCGGTGCGCCGTATCTGCTTGCCACAATCGCTTTCATTTGCGGATCGTCCTTTTCTTAAGAATGAGCGGAACGGATGACAGGGCGGGCGGGACGGGCTGGACGCCTACGGATGATCCATTCGGCCACCGCCAGATTGATGACCCAGGCCGCGCCCATCAGCAGCGCTCGGCTGAACTCGTTCGGCGGGCCGACAAGCAGTTCCCCAACCAGGAGAGTCAGGGTTTGCGTGGCTGCACCCATACCGATGGCATAGCCGCGCAACATCCAGTCACCGTGCCGGGCAAAGTCCCGTCGTCGGATGGCAGCTACTCCGAGGAGAATGGAGAGAAGCATCCCAGACCCGAAAAGCAGCCGCAATCCATATAAGATCACACCGTCGCCCGCCGGCCAGGGATAGAACAGCGTCATCCACAGACCTGACAGCGCCGCCACCAGGCCACAGGGGATCACTATCCACCCGGCGATGCGATGCCAACTGCGCCGCCGCTGGCACAGGCTGGGAACAAACTGGAAAGCGCCCAGGATAGCGTAGAAGCTGGCACTCACAATATGCAGCACCACAGGCAGGGGCGACGCAAAGAAGCGGGCGTTGGCCGGTGTGATTTCTGCACCGCCCGCCAACTGGGCCAGGCGGTAGATACCGGCGGCCACCGGCACGAGACTGAGCAGAATCAACGCGGTGGTCACGAGCCATACAGACCAGGATTTTCTCGGTGACGTTTTGGTGCGCTGAGGCACATCTGGGGTTCGAGTATTACCGTAAACATTCGCTTCCATTTGTTGGCTCCTTGGAAAAATATAGGCAGTGCTGAGAGACAAGCGGTTCGGATGACCGCTTGTCTCCCCCATACAATCTCAGGCGGCGTTGCTCAGTTCCGGTTTGGCTGTTCTCAGGTCGGGCAAAGACTGGAAGGATTTCTCCCGCCGTTCCGACCAGAGTGCATAGCCGAGCCAGGCCAGAGCCAACCCCACCGGTAGCATAGCGACCGCAGGCTGGTACTCGGGTGGAACCAATGCGCCAACGGGGACCAGAACAGCGCCGACGGCAAGTAAGCCGCCCGCCCAGCGTGGCAGAACACGGGCACGGAAGGTAGCGATGCCAAACAGCAGAGGTCCCAAGATATACAAGGGGCCGGACAGATTCCAAAGCGTTGGGAGGACGCCGAGATCAATCTCGCTGGTAGTCCCACTGAACATCCCAAGGAAGGCTGCCACAAATTTTGGCGACTCGGTTGCCAGTTGAGGCAGAATGAAGGCTTCCACGAAGGAGAAGCCACTCACCAGCATCATCCAGACGCTCAGCAGGAGAAATCCAGCCAGAGCCATCCAACCAGACTTTTCCGCTTGCCGGGCATACAGCCCTGCCATGCCAAACAATCCGAAGAAGCCCAGGGCAACAGCAAAAATGTGGACGTTTACCCAAGTGGTAGTAGTGACGGACGAGGGAATGTTCACTTGATGGAACATCCCGATGACGATGAAGCACAGCCCGGCAATGATGGCAGATAAGCCGGCCAGCCGCATGAGAGTAGCTGTGGTCATCTTCGGTTTGCTCTCCTTAAGCGAGTTCTTTCCTTTGGCGTTCATCTGTTTGTCTCCTGTTTTGAACCGTGGGATTCGTGTCATTGCTTGACACCTGGCATAGCTGCCTGTTTCGGTTCGATTGACGATACTGTACAGGCCGATGGGGGGAGATGTCGTCCCCACAAGTGGGGATTTATATGGGGAGATGTGGGGAGGGATGCTGGGGAGACAAAAAACTCCCAGACCAACAATGAAATGCTGGTCTGGGAGGGTCGTGTGGGATATGTGCCTGGACAACCCTTTGGCAGGGTTAGATCAAATTCAGATCAACTGCCCGTCTGACAGCCGCCCGGCGATTATCGACGTTGAGTTTACTGTAGATGCTTTTGGTATGGGTGCGGACAGTGCTCAGGCCGATCACAAGTTCCTGGGCGATCTCCGGACCGGAAAGCTCGGTTTTGAACAATCGGAGCACATCCAACTCGCGCTGGCTGAGTGGCTCGATCAGAGGCTGAGAAGTGGGCGACGATTTGCCCGGCGCGGGGAGATGCGATTCGCCTGTCCCGCTCTGTTGCTCAGTTGCCAAGGCGGACAAAAGTTTGCCCGTATAGTCCGGCATAATCCCACGCTTGGCTGCTTCAAAAAGCAATTGTCCCATGGGCTGGCCTTCCTCCACAAAGATACGGATATAGCCCTCAGGCTCAGCCAACTTCAACGCCTGTTGCAGGGGCACAAGAGCAGCGGGTGTGTCGCCTCGTATCCGGTGGACAAGCGCCTGCACTATCAGAATTTCGATTGCGCTCCCTGTCCGTCCGCCTTCCTCCGCTGCTTTCAGAAGGCGTTCCAGAAAGCCGATCACCTCGCTGATTGGGCCGTCAGCACACTCACTCTTGCATTGGGCAAGGCGCACCCTGGCCAGTGTGATGTGCTCAAACTCGTGCAGGTAGCTGAGTTCGTTCGCAACAGACAGACTCTGGGCACGCGCCCAGTCGAGAGCTTCGCCCAGCCTTCCCTGGGCGACCCATACCCGTGCCTTCAACGCGGCCACAGGACGCACGTTTGGGAGAAAGTCACTCACATACAAGCGCTCTGCCTCGTGGAGCAGTTCGAGCGCGCCGTCCAGATCGCCCTGGGTTTGTTGAATTCGGGCCATTGCTACACGCCAGCGGTATGGGTATTGGGGGAATCCCGTGTGATCGCCCTGGGCCTTGCTTGTCAGCAGATGCTGTGTGGCGACCGCCAGATCATTCTGTTCACGCTTAATCTCGCCGATTCCCACGTACATATCGGCAGTACCCCGCATGAGAGGCGCGCCCTGCTCTGCGGCAAGCTGCAAACCCCTCTCGTAGAGACCCATCGCCTCGTGCAGACGGCTTTGCGCAATCCGTATATCAGCCAGGGCGATTGATCCCCCTATCGCGTCCGAAATATATCCGACTCGCTGCAAATGGGCCATCCCATCGGTATACATCCGGTACGCGGTATCGAGATCGCCGCCTGTCCAGGACGCAAGTCCTAAAATCGCCGAGGCCGCGCCGCGCAAGAAATTGTCATCCCCAGGTGCGAGTTCCAGCACCCACCGGGCAGAACTCATTGCGCTGGTCACATCGCCACGAATCAGGGCCATCCCGGCATAGTACATAGCGACCAACGCAGGCAGACGGTGAAAATCCTCCGCATCGATGAAAACAGGCTGCTCATCCTGATTCGCCGACATATCCAGCCACCGTTCCGCGACCCGTAGCCGGTCCTCCACGCCATCAAGCTGGCCCATCTGCAGTAGCGTTCCTGCATAGTGAACGTTGAGGACGGGTCTGTCCTGTAGCAACTCAGCAGGGAGGGCCTTAAGCCAGCCCAATAACGTGGACTCCTGCCGGCTCTGGCGCATGGCTGGCACGGCCCGTTCGATCAGATCCGCGGCGCGCTCGAAATTTGCGGCGGCCAGCGCGTGGTGGATTGCATCTGCTGGCGAGCCATTGCGTTCATACCATTCGCTGGCGCGCCCGTGCAGAACAGAAACCTGTTCGGGCTGCTCCGCCCGCAGATGCGCCGCGAGAACCTCAGCGAAGAGGTGGTGATAGCGATACCACAGGCGTTTGTCATCCAATGGAACGATGAATAAGTTGCCACGCTCCAGGGCATCCAACCGTGCGCTGCCCCCCTCCTGGCCGGTGACAGCATCGCACAGTGGCCCATTCAAGCGGTCGAGAATGGCGGTCTGGAGCAGGAAGTTGCGGACAGGTGCGGGCTGGCGTTGGAGTACCTCTTCGACCAGATAGTCCACAATGTACCGGTGATCTCCCGCAAAGGTCCGGATAAAACCGGGCACATCTGGGCGGCCCTGTATAGAAAGCGCGGCCAATTGCAGACCGGCAATCCAACCTTCGGTGCGCTCTTCCAATGCAGCGATGTCCGCCGCCGAGAGACGCAGACCCATCACCTGGTTGAGAAAGTCGGCGGCTTCAGAGGCAGTAAAACGCAGTTCGGCGGCGCGCACTTCAGTCAACTGTCCCCGGGCTCGTAAGCGGGCCAGGGGTAGTTGGGGATCCTGCCGGGTGGTAATCACAAGATGCATCCGGGCTGGCAGATGCTCGACCAGAAAGGCGAGGGCAATGTCAACCGGTTTGGTATCGATCAGATGATAGTCATCGAGAACGAGGATAAAATCGCGGGGAATGGTAATGATTTCATTGAGCAATGCCGTCAGGATCACTTCGGTGGATGGCGGTTGCGATGATTGCAGATCACCCAACATGCCTTCGCCAATCCCCGGCTCAATCGTCTGCAAAGCAGCCGCCAGATAGGCCAGAAAGCGTGCGGGGTCGTTGTCCCCCTCATCGAGGGAGAGCCAAGCGGCCTGTTGCCCACTTTCCTCGATCCACTCGCTGACGAGTGTGGTTTTCCCAAAGCCCGCAGGAGCAGAGATGAGAATCAGCTTGCGATACAGCCCGCCATTCAGTCGCTCAGTCAGGCGCGGGCGAAGGACAAACCCTGGCCGCGGGGGAGGGAGATAGAGTTTTGTGGCTAGAATTGATGTAGACATAACCCTCTCTGCGGGGGCTTTTGCAGCGCTCCCCCAGCGGAATCCAGAAGTGTCCAATCCCATTCATTATTACATCACCCGAGGAAAACCTGTGGGCGCGATAATAATCGAATACCACCAGAAGGAGCCGTCGGCGCGCTGGGCCACAAAGAGCATTGCCTCGCCCAGCCCTTCCGGTCCCCAGCCCTGACTGAAGAGCACATCCACCACCTGCACATCCGATTGGAAAATGTGGACTGGGTCCTGATTGTCCAGCATATCAGAGAGAGGCGCGTCCGGTTCGGGGAAACGGATGGGGCCGCCGGTCATATACAGATTGCGTAGCTGACCGATGGCATCGTCCGCGGGCAGGGGCGGCAGACTGTTGCCCGGCCAAAAAGCGATGACAAAAAGATTGTCATCCATCAGACCGCGCATCGCGTCAAAACCCGCGGATTCCACCGACTGGCGTAGCTGGCCGGAAAAGGCGTCCGGGCTGATAGTCGGGCTGGGTGTTTCCGTGGCTGCCGCTGGCTGGGGTTGAAGCGGTTGCAACCCGGGCGCAGCACAACCGCTGACAAAGAGAAGAATCACAAGCAGGAAAGTAATGGTTTTTTGCGCAGCAGAAGGCATAGGAAGAACTCGCTTTTGAAGGCAATCGGTCGAAAGAGATCACCACAAAGGCACGAAGACACAAAGAACAGCAATCGACTTTCTTTGCGCCTTTGTGACTTTGTGGTTCAAAAATCAGGGCAGGGCTGGTTCGCCGCTGGTAGCAGCCCGGCTGGTATAGTTGTCCAGAACCGGCAGGTAATTGGCAGGCGCTTCCAGCACCAGCGGCTCTGGCGGGGTGACATTCTGCAATTCCTGTTGAAAGGCGAAATAAGACCAGACAATGCGGCTGATCTCTTTCATCGCTACGTTGCTCGTCTCCCAGTCCATCCAACCCCGACGGTAGAGGTAGACGCTGAGCACATACGGCCCGGTTGGTCCCCAAATCAGCGCCAGATCGCTGTGGGCGTCGTTGACGAAGCCGTGCTTGTGGACAATCCAGGCGTCATCGGGCCGGGGCAGCCCAGCCCAAATCAGTTCCGTAAATTCGTCGTGGCTCAAGTAAAAGAGGAGGGTATTGCACTCTTCGGCAGTCAAGTCGCCGGGATAGACTTCCAGCAATTTCCCTTCCCCCTGGGTGCAGCGGTAGATTTCCGCCAGCAATCGGCCCATATCAGCGGGGGTGGATTGAAGATGGGTGTCCGGTTCGGTGTTCCAGTCTGTGCGCTGGTTGGCCGCGGTGGGAATCTGGGCAACCGCGCTTTTGTCGTCGTAGCCGGTCTGGATAAAGCTGTTGACATAGCCCAGGCCACGCATTAACTCCGTCACCCGCCTTCCGCCCGTGAAGATATCCCCGTCGCCCACCCGACGCAACACACCGTTGGCCGCCACATTGTTGCTCTCGCCCAGGGCGTAGTCGATCAACTGGCCGATCTCCACATCTTCGACGCCATCCATACGGCTGAACATTGCCGTCACAATCGCGACTTTCATTGTGGACATCCCGGAGAAGGCCACATCCACATCCACAGTGCCTTCCTCACCCGTCGCCAAATCCTGCACATAAATCGCCGCGAAGCCGGGAAAATCCGCTGTGAAGCTGTTGAGAACCGCGGCCAGATCGTCCAGGGTGGGCGGCCCCGCGGGGGTTTCGTCCAGCAGCAGATGGGCTTCCCGCTGGTCTGCGCTGCCCAGCGCGTCCAGAATGACCGGCACATTTTCGTCCAGCAACAGACGCTGCCCCGGTGCGCCCACACTCCATTGCCATTCGTCCCGCACTACGCCCACAAAACCGGTGGAAGCATCCGGGGTGCTGGTGTCGTCGGCCCAATTCCAGCGGGGCGGGATGGCCCGGGCCGGCTGGGGCGGGTGGTCGTTCTCGGCAGCGACACTTTCCAGCCAGGCGGTCAGTTTTGCGGCGTTGACTGTGGCGTAGACGGGTACATCCCGCCGTTTCTGTTCCAGGCCCAGCAGATGACGGACGGCAATATCCACAAAATCCGGGCCGTCCAGATAGCGGGTGGCGTCGGAAATCATCCGCGTCACATCCACCCGATATTCCACATCTTCCGGGCGCAGGATCAGCCGGGTATCGCCGTAGTAGACGGCCACCGGTTCGGTGTTGCGTGTATCCAAGAGCGCGGCGGCCTCGGCCACATCTTTGACGCGGCCCATCTCCACCCCCCCCAAATAGACACCCGGCGGTATCGGCGCAGCAGACGCTTTGTAGCGGGTGTAGAGAGGGAAGACAGAGAGGAGGAGTATGAGAGTCAGGAAGAATTTGGTGAAACTATTCATTCGGTTGGGGGGGAGGATCGCAATCCGCCAGGACGATGACTTCGATTTCTGTCACTTTTTGCAGCCGTTTGTCGTTGGTTATGAATACTTCACAGCCAGCCTCCAAACAACTGCTGATCTGTATTGCGTCGGCTGTTCGCAGGCCGTGTCTTGCGCGTAAGGCAGCAGCCAATAGCAAGACAGAATTCGACACCGCAATTACTTCCACTGATGTCGAATTCAGGAAGAACGAAATGTACTGATTGTAAAGCGCCTGTTGCTGGGAACGAATCGGCATTACCAATACTTCAGCCAACGTAATGCCCGATGTATAAAGCCGCACACTATCGGGAGCATTCGCTGACTGAACGAACAGATCGGAGACAATTGAATACCAATCTGAATTTCGCTCGAAGTAATAGATGAAAGGTGAGGAATCCAGCCCGATACGTGAACGACCAGCTATTCCATCCAGGAGGGTTCCCATGAGTTTCTCTCTTCCTCGATGTAAGCGTCTATGTCAATAGTAGACCACATTTCTGCACCCAAACCGGCAAAGTCAGTGATTTTCACTTTCTCTGGTCCGAGTGTGCGGGCCATTTCCTGCAGACGCTTGCCCAGTTCAAGAGCGCTTTCCTGTTCTGCTGGCATCTGTACACCTACAGCAGGCGATACTTCTGGCTCAGGCGATTTCACATCGGGAATCAGGACGAACACTTTTGTCCGCTCTGGCAAATCCCAGAAGGAATCCAAGCGGATGGCACCCTTTTCAACCACAGCTTCCAATGCAATTACACTCATTTCAAGCCTCCTTCATATAGAAACCTACACACGCCAATACACCCCACCCTCCTTGTTCATCAACCAATACACCACGCACAGTTACCACCAACCCTTCCCCCTACTCCCACTCAATCGTCGCTGGCGGCTTGCTGGAAATATCATACACCACCCGATTCACCCCGTCTACCTCATTGACGATCCGGTTGCTGATGCGGGCCAGTAGATCGTAGGGCAGCCGCGCCCAATCCGCGGTCATAAAATCGTCGGTGGTGACGGCGCGCAGGGCGATGGTATTGGCGTAGGTGCGCCCGTCCCCCATCACGCCCACACTCTTCACCGGCAGCAGCACACAGAAGACCTGACTCGTCTCCCGATAGAAGCCCGCGTCTCGCAATTCGCTCAGAAAGATGCGGTCCGCCTTGCGCAGAATCTCCAGCTTCTCCCAAGACACCTCGCCCAGCAGGCGGATGGCCAGGCCAGGACCGGGGAAGGGATGCCGCCAGACGATCTCTTCCGGCAGCCCCAACTCCTCGCCCACATTGCGCACTTCGTCTTTGAAGAGCATCCGCAGGGGTTCGATCAGTTGGAAGGTCATATCCGCGGGCAGGCCACCCACATTGTGATGGGTTTTGATGGTGCGGGCGTTTTTGGTGTCGTCGTTGCTGGCCGACTCGATCACATCCGGGTAGAGCGTGCCCTGGGCCAGAAAGGCCGGGCTGTCGATACCCCATTCCACGGCCAACCGGGCCGCCTCTGCCTCGAAGGTGCGCACAAAACGCGCGCCGATCAGCTTGCGCTTCTGCTCCGGATCGGCCACGCCTGCCAGGTCGCTCAGAAATTCCTCTTTGGCATCCACCGCAATCAGCCGCATCCCCTGGTGCTTCTCGAACGTCTCCACCACCTGCTCTGGTTCCCCGGCCCGCAGCAGGCCGTGATCCACGAAAATGCAGGTCAGCCGATCGCCGATAGCCCGATGAACAATGGCCGCTGCCACCGCGCTGTCCACGCCACCGCTCAGCCCGCAGACGACGTGGCCGTCCGGCCCCACCTGTTGGCGGATGCGATCCACCGTTTCCAGAATAAAGTTACCTGCGGTCCAGTCACCAGAACAGCCGCAGATGCCTTTGACAAAGTTGGAAAGCACTTGCGACCCCAGGGGCGTGTGCACCACCTCCGGGTGGAACTGAATGCCGTAGATGTGCCGTTTTTCATCGGCAAAGGCGGCCAGAGGCGAGTTGTCGCTGTGGGCGATGGCCTGAAAACCCGTGGGCAGCCGGTCCACCCGGTCGCCGTGGCTCATCCAGACCTGCTGGCGGATGGGCAGAGCGGCGAAGAGCGGGCTGGGGGAAGTCACTTCGATCTGGGCTGCGCCGTACTCTCGTTCCTGGCTGGGGGCCACGTGACCGCCGCCGTAGTGGGCCAGCAGTTGCAGCCCATAGCAGACGCCCAGCACAGGCACGCCGCTCTCCCAGACAATCTCTGGCAGGGTGGGCGCGCCGGGATCGTAGACGCTATTGGGGCCACCGGAGAGGATAATCCCCTTTAGATTCATCTGGGGCAGACGCTCAGCGGCCTGCTCCCAGGAGATCAGTTCGGCGTAGACGTGGGCTTCCCGCACCCGGCGGCAGATCAGTTGGCTGTATTGGCTGCCGTAGTCGAGAACGGCGATTGTCTGGTGTTGCATTGATTTTCCCCGGAATGGAACGCGGATGACGCGGATCGGGCGGATTTGCACGGATAAAAAGTGGCTTTAGTTTACCACCAGACCAGTGTCACTACACAACGAACGCCGGTAGTGTTACAGGGGTGGGATATTTGACAGAGAATCCCCTTGGCTTCGCCCCAATTAGGCGTGTATAATACCCCAATGTCACACATCACTTCCCCCCAAACCGAGACTGTGCGCATCGTCTTCCAGCCCGCCGGGCGACAGGGCGACATCCCTGCTGGCACGACGCTGCTGGAAGCGGCCCGCCGTCTGGGCGTGGAAATCGAATCCATCTGCGGCGGCCACCAGACGTGCAGCAAGTGCAAAGTGCTGGTGGAAGAGGGCGACTTCGCCAAATTTGCCATCCGCTCCGCCGCCGAGCACCTGACGCCGCCCGGTGAACGGGAGATCGAATACGCCCGCAAACACAGCTTTGGCGAGGGCGAGCGGCTGAGTTGCGCCTGCCAGGTGACCGGCGATCTGGTCATCCGCGTGCCGGAGGAGAGCCAGACCCGCAAGCAGGTGGTGCGCAAGGCCGCGGGTGTGGAGCGGGCCATTTCTGTGGACGCGCCTATGCGCCTCTATTACGCCGAACTGCCCATCCCCGATATGAAAGATCACCGGGGGGACTGGCAGCGGCTGGCCGACGAACTGTCTGCGGTCCACGGGCTGGAGAATCTAGCCATCGACCCGGCCATCCTGCCCAGCCTGCAACCGGCCCTGGCCGCGGGCAAGCGCGCCGTCACCGTCACCGTTTTTGCCAGTGGGAAATCAGAAAGTCGGGAGGTGGTGAGCGTCCAGCCCGGCTTCCACGACGAAATTTACGGGATGGCCTTTGACGTGGGCACGACGACCGTCGCCGGTCATCTCTGCCACCTGCGCACGGGCGAAATCCTCGCCACCGCCAGCCGGATGAACCCCCAGCTCCCCTACGGCGAGGATTTGATGAGCCGGGTCAGCTATGCGATGGTCAACCCGGACGGGACCGAACGAATGCACGGCGCGATTATCGACGGGCTGAACGAACTGATCGCCGAAGCCTGCGCGGACGCAGGGATTGTCCCGACGGATGTGGTGGAACTGGTCGTCGTCGGCAACACGACAATGCACCACTTGATTTTGGGCGTGAACCCGCAAGAGTTGGGCGGCGCGCCCTTCAGCCTCGTCACCCACGACGCCCTGGACGTGAAGGCCCGGGATCTGGGCATCGCCATCGCCCGGGGCGGCAATCTCCACATCCCACCCTGCGAAGCGGGCCACGTGGGCGCGGACAATGTGGGGGTGCTGGTGGCCGAGGCCCCCTACGCCCAGGACGAGCAGATGCTTGTGCTGGACATCGGCACAAACGGCGAGATTCTGCTGGGCAACCGGGAACGAATGTTCAGCGCCAGCAGCCCCACCGGTCCCGCCTTTGAAGGCGCGCAGATTCTCCACGGGATGCGGGCCGCGGCAGGCGCAATCGAACGCGTCCGCATCGACCCGGCCAGCCTGGACGTACGCTACCAGATGATCGGGAAGGACGAATGGGTGGAGAGTAAAGAAGGTATTGGGTATTCGATATTGGGTAGTGACGTCCCGGAGACATACCAACCCAATACCCAATACCCAATATCCAACACCCCTGCCAGCCGCAAAGCCCGTAGAGATGCTATTCTCAACCCCACCCTCAAAGCCTCGGGCATCTGTGGCTCCGGGATTATCGAGGCGATTGCCGAACTGCTGACCGCCGGTGTGCTGGCTCCCAACGGGCGTTTTGTGGAAATTGCTCACCCCCGCCTGCGCACGGGGCTGGGAGACGGTGGGGGCAAAGCCGAGTTTGTGCTGGCCTTTCCCCACGAGACCAGCACTGGTCGGGCGATTACCGTCCATTCCGACGATATACGCGCCATTCAGTTGGGCAAGGCCGCGCTCTACGCCGGATCGAAGTTGCTGATGGCACGGCTGGGGCTGGAAACAGTGGACCGGATTGTCCTGGCTGGTGGTTTCGGCAGTTACATCGACCCCAAACACGCGATGCTCATCGGGCTGATCCCCGACTGCGATCTGACGAAGGTGACAGCCGTGGGCAACGCGGCCGGCGACGGGGCGCGTATGGTTCTGCTCGACAAGGCCAAACGGAGCGAGGCCCAGTGGGCCGCGCGCTGGGTGCGCTATGTGGAGACCGCGGTGGAACCGTCCTTCCAGGACGAATTTGTGGGGGCCATCAACCTGCCCCACGCCAGCGACACTTTCCCCCATTTGCAGCCGTATGTGGACGAATGCAGAGCACAGTGGAGTGCAGACCGACAGGCGGCCATTGCCGCACTGGAAAATAGTGGCGGCGGCCAGCGCACGAGCCGCGCCGATCGGGCCGCCCGCCGTGCCGAGCGCCAACAGAGACGGGGATAACAGATATTGGGTATTGGATATTTGGTTGGGATACCCCTGGGGCATCCCAACCAAATATCCAATACCCAATATCTACCACCCACACAGGAGAACGACAAATGACACACCCAACCACCGCCCCCTACGGCATGTGGAAATCGCCCATCACCGCCGACCTGATTGTGGCCGAGTCCATCGGTCTGGGGCAGGTGATGCGAGACGGCCCGGACATTTACTGGGCCGAGATGCGTCCCCAGGAAAAGGGCCGTTATGTGGTGGTGCGGCGCACGCCCGACGGCCAAACTGCGGATGTGAACCCGGCCCCCTTCAACGCCCGCACCCGAGTCCACGAGTACGGCGGCGGCTCCTATACTGTCCACGAGGGGTCGCTCTACTTCACGAATTTTGCCGATCAGCGGCTCTATCGCCAACTGCCGGGCAGCGCACCGGAAGCGCTTACCCCGGAAGGCGCAGGCATCCGTTTCGCCGACTGTGTGATGGACAGCCAGCGCAACCGGCTGATCGGCGTGCGGGAGGATCACCGGCTGGCGGATCGGGAAGCGGTCAATGCCATCGCCGCGCTCGATTTGACGACAGGCGGCGAAGGAGAGGTGCTCGTCTCCGGCAGCGACTTTTTCGCCTCGCCCCGGCTCAGCCCGGACGGCTCTCAACTGGTCTGGCAGAGTTGGAATCACCCCAATATGCCCTGGGACGGCTGCGAACTCTGGCTGGCCGATGTGCAGGCGGACGGTTCCCTGGGCACGCCAAAGCTGGTGGCGGGCGGTGTGGAAGAGTCGATCTTCCAGCCCCAGTGGTCGCCGGACGGTACGCTCTACTTTGTCTCGGATCGGTCGGGCTGGTGGAATTTGTACAGGCTCGTCGGGAGCGCAGTGGAAGCAGTGACCCAACGGGAAGCCGAGTTTGGCGCGCCCCAGTGGGTCTTCGGCCAGTCCACCTACGGCTTTGCCGGGCCGGAGCGGATACTCTGCACTTATGGCAGCGACGGCATCTGGCATCTGGCCGAAATTGACACCCGAACGCTGGCCTTCAGCCCCCTGGAATCGCCCTACACAGCCATTCACAGCCTGCGTGTCAGCGAGACAGATGCGGTCTTTGAAGGTGGTTCGCCGACGCGGGAATCGGAAATCGTGCGTCTTGACCTGGCAACGGGGCAATTTTCCACCCTGCGTCGCTCCAGCGGGGCAGCGCCGGACAGCCGCTACATTTCGCCTGCCCAGCCCATCACTTTTCCCACCGAAAAGGGGCAGACGGCCCACGGCTTCTACTACCCACCCCACAACGCAGACTTTGCCGCACCGGCTGACGACAGACCGCCTCTCCTCGTCATCAGCCACGGCGGGCCGACCGGCGCAACGGACAGTGTATTGAAACTGCCCATCCAATTCTGGACAAGCCGGGGCATTGCAGTGCTGGATGTGAACTACGGCGGCAGCACCGGCTATGGCCGGGCCTACCGGATGCGGCTGAACGACAATTGGGGCATTGTGGACATCGACGACTGCTGCAACGGCGCGCGCTTTCTGGTGGAGCAGGGGCTGGCCGACGGCAAGCGGCTGATCATCCGGGGCGGCAGCGCAGGTGGCTACACCACACTGGGCGCGCTGACCTTCCGAGATGTTTTCAGCGTCGGGGCCAGCTACTACGGCGTCAGCGATCTGGGCGGTCTGGCCGAAGAGACCCACAAATTCGAGTCCCGCTATCTGGACAATCTGGTGGGGCCATACCCCGCTACTAAAGCTGTCTACGAAGAGCGTTCGCCGGTCTATCACGCGGAGAATCTCAACTGCCCGGTAATTTTCTTCCAGGGGCTGGAAGACAAAGTTGTGTTGCCCAATCAGGCCGAGCGGATGGTTGACGCTATGCGTTATAATGAGGTGGCTGTCGCCTACGTCCCCTTCGCTGGGGAGCAGCACGGCTTTCGGCAGGCGGCCAATATCAAACGCGCGCTGGAAGGCGAGTTATACTTCTATGGCCGGGTACTCGGCTTTCAACCGGCGGATGAGATTGAGCCGGTGGTGATTGAAAATATGTAACGAGGACGGTTAGTCCGCCGCAGCGCAAGCTAACAGCCTGCGTTACAAATGTGACGCGAACTGTCAGTTCGCCAGAGAAGGGACGAAATGGCCGAGTATCAGATCACCTATTGGAAGAGTATCCCGTCGATGGTTTCGGCGCGGGAAGGCCGCCGGGATCGGGCCAAAGCCGAGTTGAGCGAGCGCTTTCAGGTCGCCATCGACGATGCCGCCATGCGCGCCGGTCTGATCGGGACAGACGCCTATCTGGAGCAGTGGCGGCGGGACGAGTGGCAGGCGCGAGACGGCACGCCCGGCGAAGTGGCCGCAGCCGTCGCCGCTGAGTTGGAAGCCGAATATACGCCGGAGCGGTTGGCGAGACTACTGCGTGAAATCCGCTGAACAGTTATCAGTGACCAGTGAGGACTACCAATGACCACACCCAACACCCTTCTCACCTGGCTGCAAGAGGGCCGTCTGTTGATGAGCGACGGCGCGATGGGCACAATGCTCCAGCAGGCAGGGCTGACCGACGGCGGCGCGCCCGAACTCTGGAATGTGAAGCAGCCCGAAGTCGTGCGCGCCATCTACCAGGGCTATCTGGACGCGGGATCGAATATCATTTCCACCAACACTTTTGGCGGCACATCGGCCCGGCTGAAGCTGCACAACTTGCAGGATCGGGTGGCTGAACTCAACGAAGCGGGCGTGCGCCTGGCCGCGGAAGTCGCCCACCCAGCGGGCGCGCTGGTGGCGGCCAGCATCGGCCCCACCGGTGAACTGATTGTGCCGCTGGGTCCCCTGACGATTGAAGAAGCGACCGAAATTTTCGCCGAACAGGCCGCTGCCCTGGCCGAGGGCGGCGCAGACTGTATCCTCATCGAAACGATGAGCGATATGCGCGAGGTGGAAGCCGCGGTCAAAGGCAGCCAGCAGGCCACGAATTTGCCCGTCGTCGTCACCCTCACCTTCGACACCAACTTCCACACAATGATGGGCGTCAGCCCCAAGCAGGCGGTGGAGACGCTGAGCGAGTGGGGCGTCTTTTTGATCGGGGCCAACTGTGGCAACGGGCCTGGGGAGATCGAAGCGGTGATGACGGAGATGGCCCAGCACCGGCCCGATGGGGGCTTTCTGATGGCCCAGAGCAACGCGGGGATGCCCCAGTACAATGCGGGCCACATCCACTACGACGGCACGCCGGAGGTGATGGCCGCCTATGCCACAAAGATGCGCAATCTGGGCGTGAACGTCATCGGTGGCTGCTGCGGCACGACGCCGGAACATCTGCGGGCCATGCGCGCCGCGCTGGATGCGGTGGCGGATCAGCCGATTGCCGGGCCACCAGTCGTCAGCGCCGCGGGCAGTGACATTGAAACTGATGCGTCGCGTGCCAGCCGTCGGGATTCTCGGCGGGCCGCGCGACGGCAAAAGGCGACGTCATGAAAATTGGGATTATCGCCTGCGGCGCGATTGTGCGGGAACTGGTGGCCGTGGCCGAACGCCTGGGCTGGGACTACGAGTTGACTGCCGTGCCCGCCCAACTCCACAATCGGCCCGAGCGCATCGCGCCCGCGGTGGAGAAGCGGCTGGACGAGTGGGCAGGCCGTTTTGACCGCATCCTCGTGGGCTATGCGGACTGCGGGACCGGCGGCGCGCTGGACGCGCTGCTGGAACGCTATCCCCACGCCCTGCGCATCCCCGGCCCCCACTGCTACGATTTCTACGGCGGCGAGGTTTTTCGTCAGCAGTCCGAGGCCCAGCCCGGCACTTTCTATCTGACCGACTTTCTGGCCCGCCACTTCGACGGGCTGGTGATTGAGGGGCTGGGGCTGGACCGCTTCCCCCAACTGCGGGACACCTATTTCGGCAACTACAGTGAGTTGCTCTATCTGCGCCAGTTGCCCGACCAGAACGAATCCGAACGGGCACAGGCCGCGGCAAAACGGCTGGGGTTGGCCTATCGGGAGGCGGATACGGGACTGGGGGAATTGGAGTTGCGGCTGAAAGTGCTTGCCGGTTGATCCCTTTTGGGGATCGTGATAAGATTGAGCCATGCACATTGTTTCCATCAAAACGCTACGCGAGTTTTGGGAGTCTCATCCAGACGCTGAGCAGCCTTTACGGGCTTGGTACGCCATTGCAAGGCGCGCTCAGTGGCGATCCCCGACGGACATCAAAGCCGAATATGCAAGCGCCAGTGTTGTAGGTGGTAATCGGGTTGTGTTCAATATTAAAGGTAACACATACCGGCTGATTGTGATTGCAGAGTACCGCAAAGGACGGCTTTTCATTCGTTTTGTGGGCACACATTCTGAATACGACCGAATCGATGCGGCGACAATCTGAGGGAAATCTGAGGGAAATCAAATGGATATCAAACCGATCCGCAATGACGAAGACTACGAAACCGCCTTGGAGGAAATTGAGGCGCTGTGGGATGCTGAAACTGGTTCTGCAGATGAGGATCGTCTTGATGTATTGGTGCTATTGGTCGAAGCATACGAACAGGAAAACTATCCGATTCCTGCGCCTGATCCTATCGAGATGATTCTGCACGTTTTGGACGCTCGCGGTTTGACCAGGCGCGATTTGGAACAGTTTTTGGGTGGGCGAGGACGTGTGTCGGAAATCCTGAACCGTCGTCGTCCACTTTCCCTGGAAATGATTCGCCGGCTGCAAAGCGGGCTGGGCATTCCCGCCGATGTGTTGATTCAGCCATATGCGCTCCAAAACAGAGACGCGTCGCTTTTGCAACTTTCGGGAGTGAATTCATAATGCCCGCCCCAATCTGCCCCATCTGCGAGAGCCACCTGACCGGCGACGCCGTGCGCGAAGGCCGCTGCCAGTGTTGTGGCAGTTCCCTGCCCAAAGCCGAACCCAAAGAAACGCCCAAGGAAGAAAACGCCCAGTGATCCTCCTACTTTTGCCTTCTCCTTTTGCCTTTTGCCTTTAATCCCCTATGCGACGCGTACTCTTCCTCTTCCTGGATGGCGTGGGCCTGGGCAGCGATGACCCGACTGTCAATCCGGTGGCAGCGGCCGAACTCCCAACTCTGCGCGGACTGATCGACGGCAAACCGCTCACGGCCTCTACCGGACGTTACAGCAACGGACGCGGCCACCTGATCCCAACCGATGCCCGTTTGGGCGTGCCGGGTCAACCCCAGAGCGCAACGGGCCAGGCTGCCATTCTCACCGGTGTCAACGCGCCGGCCCGGCTGGGTGAACACTACGGCCCCCGGCCCGACCAGCGGGTGCGGGACATCCTGGACGAAGCCAGCCTCTTTGCCCGGCTCAACCAAGCCGGGCTGCCCAGCTATTTTTGCAACGCCTATCCCCAGGGCTATTTTGATCGGATCAAACAGGGCAAGCGGGGGCTGAGCGCGGTGCCCTATGCGGCTACTGTGGGCGGGCAGGCCCTGCTCACTGCGGACGCGATGCGGGCGGGCACGGCTTTGAGCGCCAATTTCACGGGGGAAGGCTGGCGCACCCAATTGGGCTACACCGACATTCCCGACTATACATTGGAAGAGGCCGGGGCCAGGTGGTGGGAGATCGCCCAGCCCTATCGTTTTGTCTTCTTCGAGCATTGGCTGACCGACAGGCTGGGCCACTATCGGGATATGGCCGGTGCGGTGAAAAACTTTCAACGCATCGACCGCTTTGTGGCGGGTCTGCTGGCCGCCGCAGATTGGGAGAACACACTGCTGATTATCAGCAGCGATCACGGCAACATCGAGGATTGCACGGTTCGTCTCCACACGGAAAACCCGGCGCTGACACTGCTCTACGGCGCGCAGAGCAGCCGCATCGCCCCGCGTATTCGTGGCCTGGATGACTTCGCCAGTGTGATCGAAAATTTTCTGCAACTGTAGGGGCGCTGCTTGCTGCGCCCGTGTGTCGGACGCAGCAAGCAGCGCCCCTACAGATTTATCTGGAGCTGAACCTATCCAATAGGACGGGTGCGCAGGGCCAAAGTTATGCTAGACTGAACATATGGAAGAAATTGCTACCACACCTCCACAAACCGGAACTTCTGACCGTCGCCCTATCTTCTATGGCCTGGGCGGGGTGATTCTGCTGGCACTGCTGGGCTGGTTCGTCTGGGCGCGCCTTTCTCCGGCCCCGCCTTCTGCCCCGATTTCCTCCATCCCTGCGCCAGAAGTGGGCCACCCGGCCCCGGATTTCGTCTTGCCCGCTCTGGACGGAAGCGAAGTCCGCCTGGCCGACCTGCGGGGTAAACCGGTGATCCTCAACTTCTGGGCCACCTGGTGTCCCCCCTGTCGGCGGGAGATGCCCGCGCTGGAAATTGTCTGGCAGCAATACAGCCGGGGCGATGTGATGGTGCTGGGGGTGGATCAGGGAGAGAGCATCGCGGTGGTGAGCGAGTATGTGCGCCAGAATGTGGGTGTCACCTTCCCCCTGCTGCTGGACCGCAGCCAGGATGTGGGCGATCTCTATCTGGTGCGTTCTCTGCCCACTACTTTTTTCATCGACGCCGATGGAATCATCCGGGAGGTTCGGGTGGGTGGACCGATGGAAGTGGATTTTCTCAATGAGAAAGCGCGGTCGCTGGCACGATAGCGCGCAAAGCTCTGCGGTAGGAACGCATAGAAAAGAGAAACGAGAGATCGTCGTTCGATCTCTCGTTTCTCTTTTCTATGGCCTAGACGCATCAATCGGCGGTGCTGGCTTTCCCTTGCCGGGTACGCCGGATGAACCAGCGCAGCAGCCAGAACAGTGCCGCCAGAGGAATGGCCGCGATCAGCGCCAGGGGCAGGAAGAAGATGAGCAGCCAGATGGCCGCGGAGCCAAGCCACTGAAGTGCGGAGACCAGACCTCGCAGCGCGGAACGGGCCACGCCCGTCGGCTGCCAGCCCGCCACCACAATCGGGCGGCTGAGTGCGTCCGGAGTCAGGTTCACCTCTACGGTGGCGAGACCAATCAGATTGTCCAGCAGATTTCTGCGCCCCTGAATCACTTCGATCTGACCGCGGATTTCGCTCATCCGGGCGTGGACCTGCAAAATATCCTCGGCAGTGGAGCCGGGGCGTTCCCGCACGTCACTCAACAGGGCCAGCAATTCCTGTTCCGTCGCCTGCAAATTGGTCAGTTGCGCGGTCAGGTCTGTGTACTGGTCGGTCACATCTTCCCGGCTGATTGTGCGGGATTCCACACTCAGGGCCAGACTCTCCAATTGGGCAAGCAACGCGTCCAAACCTTCTGCTGGCACGCGCAGAGTCATCGACCCGGCCAAAGCCCGGTCTGCTTCGGAGCCACTTTTGTAGAAGTTGGCATTGGCGACAAAGCCACCCGCGGCAGTCACAGTCGATTCAATGGCGCTGACGGCCGCATCGGTGTCCGCCACCACCAGCGAAAGAGCAGCCCGCCCAATGACTTTGCGCTCCACCGCGTTGCTCAGGCTGGCGTCGCCGTCGTAGGCCAGAAACGCGCCACCGCTGGATTCTTCCTGGTACATCTCCGCCGCCGGGGCTGCGGGCGCATATTCCATCGGCGCAGATTGAGACATCGGCGCGCTCGCACAGCCAGCCAATAGGAGAACACACACCGCCAATAACAGACCGAACCGCATATAAAATCTGCCCATTTTCACTCTCCTCCTGTGCTGTGCGAACCAACTGATTCCACGAAAGTCTTTGTCCGCAGATGACGCAGATTCCGCAGATTGAATCCGGCAAATCTTGAAAATCTGTGGATAAGCACTTCTTTGGTTTTACTCAATTCGCTGATGAAACCAAAAATGAGAGTCTGCGGTCAGCGGTCGGTCGTCCGCCGTCTTCTCTCTGGTTGCCACCCTACCCTACAAATGATAGACTACTTTTGATCTCTGTTTGTTCCCATCCCCCACCCAAAGGAAGAGACCCGATGTTGAGCCACACCCTGCGCTATTTGGATAACGGTAGCATCGAATTGATCGAACAGGAAATCGGCGATCCCCAGCCAGGGGAGGTGCAACTGAGCGGCGGCGCGTGCGGCATCTGCTCTTGGGACATTGCCACGGCCCGCTATGGCAAGGATATGCACCCCAAGGCCCCGGCTGGTCACGAAGGCGTGGGCTATGTGGCAAAGGTGGGCACTGGTGTGACCGGTCTGCGCGAGGGTGACCGGGTGGCGGGCGGCGGCTTTGCCACTGTGCGCAATCTGGCCGCGGAGCGGGTCTACAAACTCCCCGATTCATCCCTGGCCGACGAATTCTGGATCGTCGAGCCGGTTTCCTGTGCGGTGACCGGGCTGGACCACTGCCGCTTGCAGCCCGGCCAGCGCATCGCCCTCATCGGCTGCGGATTTATGGGCCAGTTGATTTTGCAGGGGCTGCTCCACGCACCCCTGGCCGAGCTGGTGGTCATTGACATCGCCGACAACCGGCTGGCGCTGGCGGCCAAACAGGGCGCGACAGAAACCATCAACAGCGCTCAGGTGGATCGGGCCGAGCTGGTCGCCAGCCTGAAGGCACGCAATTTCGATGTGGTGGTGGACACCACTGGCAGCCAGCCAGCCCTGGACCTGGCCACGGACATTGTGCGCCGGGGTGGGCTGATCAATCTCTTCGGCTGGATCAAAGGCAGCCAGGCCACATTCGACCCGACCAAATGGCATCTCGGCGGCTTTTCGGTAGTCAACTCTGCGCCCAGTTCCCGGCTGCGCGATCCCTTCCCCCCCGCCATCGATCTGATCCACCGGGGCATCTTCGATCTGCGCCCACTCGTCACCCACACCGTTCCCCTGGCCGACTACCCGGACCTGATGGCGGAGATTCTGAGTGGGGACGGCGGGTATGTGAAGGGCGTTGTGACGCTGAGGGGATAGGAGGTATTGGATATTGGGTATTTCGTGGGGGCGTTGGCGGCCCGTTTCCATCTTTGCCCACCGGCCCTACCCAATCTCTTTATTCAGCGATTCCTTTACCCAACGAAATATCTGATACCCAATACCTGATACCCAAAATGTCCATCAAAACCTTCGATTCCCTCGCCGATCTGGGCGACTATTACAGCAGCGAAGTCTTCCGTTCTATGGACGACGACACCCTCTTTGTCTTCGACAGCCGGCAATACCAGTGGCTGCGCTATCGATGGAGCCAGGGCCGACGGGAGGTGCGCTTTGTGGAAGTCGTGAGCGGTGGCCTGCCGATTGTGACACAGATATACCCGTGAAATCTGTTGTGGGGCAAAACAGTTGGACAGGCGACGGCTCTGGCGCGACAATGAGAACGTCTTATGCGTAGTGTCACTTGGCATAACGCCAGCGCGGAGATTCTGGATGCTGTTCGGTGTAGCGCGCTGGGACAAAGATAATCAGAAAGGAAGCGAATGATGAGCGACGGGAAACAGAAGAAGAAGTGGAGCGAGTTGTCCGGTCCGGCCAAAGCAGGCTCGGTGGTGATGGGACTGATTCAGGTCAGCCTGCTGGTTGCAGCGCTGGTCGACATCTACCGCCGACCCGCCGAGGAGATCAACGGCAGCAAAACCATGTGGACAGGTCTGGCCTTTATCAACTATGCGGGACCGATAGCCTATTTCATCAAAGGTCGCAAGCAGTTGCCCGCGGTGGAAGACTCCCAGGGCTAAGTTGTGGCTGCAAAGAGATGCCGGGTTTTCGGGAAACCCGGCATCTCTTTTTTTATACTGAACAATCACCCAACCATCGGAGGACCCCAATGCCCGCAGCCATTTGCGCCCCCCAGCCCGACGCGGTTGACGCCGGGGCCACAATTTTACGCAAGGGCGGCAACGCCATCGACGCCGCGGTGGCCTGTGCCCTGGCCCAGGCAATCGTCGATCCCCAGGACTGCGGACTGGGCGGCTATGCCTTGGCCAATCTGCACCTGGCCGGGATGAGCGGCTCTGTCGGGCTGGATGCGCCCGCGCTGGCCGGGGCCAAAGTCACCGGCGATATGTGGGTGGATCAGGTCATCCGCCCCAACCCGGACGGCTGGGGCTTCTTCCTGAAGGGCCACGTCAACGAAAGCGGCTACACATCCGTCTGTACCCCCGGCACTGTCGCAATGCTGGCCGCGCTGCTGGAACGCTGGGGAACCCTCTCCTGGGCGGAGGTGGCCGCGCCCGCGCTGCGACTGGCCGAGGAGGGCTGGATGGTGGGTGGGATGATTGCGGGCTGGTGGCAGCGCTCCCGCCGCTATCCAGAGACCGTCTCCTTTTTGGACCAGATCACCCGCCACGCCGAGGCCAGCCGCATCTATCTGGACGCAGAAGGCAACGCCCACGAAGCGGGCGATGTCATCCGCAATCCCGACTACGCCCGCAGCCTGCAACGGATTATCGACAACGGCCCGGAGGATTTCTATCACGGCGATCTGATGGAGCAGATGACTTCCGACCTGGCGGCCAACGGCAGCTTCGTCACTCGCCAGGATTTCGAGAGCTATGCGTTGCGGGAGCAGATGTCGGTCAGCGGAACCTATCGGGGCCACGTCGTCACCAGCGCTGCGCCTCCCCACGGCGGGCCGACACTTATTGCCATTCTTAACATTCTGGAAGGTTACGATTTGGCAGCCCTGGGCCACAATTCGCCCGAATACATTTACACCGTTTCGATGGCGATGAAAGCTGCCTTTGCCGACCGCAACCCGCATATGGCCGATCCCAACTTTGAGGACGTGCCCACCGAATGGATGATGACGAAAGAGCGGGCCGCCTTCTGGCGAGATCACATCGCCGCTGGCAAACCGATCCACGCCGAATTCACACCGACCGGCTCGCCCCACACTACCCACGTCAGCGTCGTGGACGGCGCAGGCAACGTCGTCAATCTCACCCACTCCTTGGGGATGTCTTCGGGCGTCATCACACCGGGGCTGGGCTTTATGTACAACAATTCGATGGTGAACTTTCACCCCTGGCCCGGCCACCCCAACTCGATTGTGCCAGGCAAAGGACGCACAACCGGAATGGCTCCGACAATTGTCTATACAAAGGGAGACAGCGACGCGCATCAACCCCTGCTGGCCCTGGGCGCGCCGGGTGCAACTCGCATCATCACCGGCTGCGTGCAGGTGATCCTGAATGCGCTGGACTTTGGGATGAGCGCGGCAGAGGCGGTCTACGCGCCCCGCTTCGACTGCCAGGTGGGGGCCATTCGCCACGAGCGACGCATCCCCGGCTCGGTGATGGCGGAAGTGGCCAAACGCCACCCGGTGCTGGAATTGCCCTACAGTTACGGCGGCGTGGGGCTGGTCCACGCCATCTACCGGGACCCGACCACCGGCGCGCTCAGCGGCGGCGCGGACGGCGGCGGCGAGGGGATGGCGGTCGTTGTTTGAGATATTCGGTATTGGATATTGGGCGTGCGGAGACGTAATTGCGTACTGCGTATTCCGTCGTGCGGGCCGAGCATTCACAATTCCGTTCACTATTTGTTTTGCTGTTGAAAGTTGAGCCAACTTCATGCACAAAATCCGAATTGTCGGCGTGCCGATGGACCTGGGCCAGCAGCGCCGGGGCGTGGATATGGGACCCAGCGCGGTGCGCTATGCGGGTCTCTATGAGCGGTTGCAACGGCTGGGCCACGAAGTGGAAGATGTGGGCAATGTCTCTGTGCCTGTGCGGGACGAGGCTGGCGTGCGCGCCGAACAGTGGATCGAAAGCGGCAGCGGCGGCCTGCGCCATCTGACCGCGGTCATCGAAGCCTGTAGTGCCATCTACGCGATGGCAGAAGAGTGCGCGACGACGCCGGAAATCCCCATCTTCCTGGGCGGGGACCACTCCATCGCCATCGGCACAGTCGGCGGCAGTGCCAGCAGCGGGCCATTGGGTCTGATTTGGGTCGACGCCCACGGCGACTACAACACACCGGAGATCACCCCGTCGGGCAACATCCACGGGATGCCGGTGGCGGTGCTGTTGGGAGAGGGCCGGGAGGAACTGGTCAATCTCGGCCACCCCGGCCCCAAACTGCAACCTCAGGATGTGGTAATGATCGGCATCCGGGATTTGGACGCTAAAGAACGCCAGGCATTGGCGGTCAGCGGCGTGACTGTTTTCACAATGCGGGATATGGACGAACTGGGGATGGGGACTGTCGCCCGCCGCGCCCTGACCCGGCTCAGCCACCTGGACCGCATCCACGTCAGCTTCGATATGGACGCAATGGAGCCGTCCGCCGCGCCGGGGGTGGGCACGCCTGTCACCGGTGGGCTGACCTTTCGGGAGGCCCATCTGCTGATGGAGATTCTGGCCGAATCGCGTAAAATTGCGTCGCTGGATGTGGTGGAGATCAACCCGATTCTGGACGAAGGCAACCGCACTGCGGAACTGGCTGTGGAGTTGATTGCGTCGATCTTTGGGCAGAAAATTTTGTAGGTCGGACTGGCAGTCCGACCTGCGCGCTGGAGAACTTTCTATGACGACAGTCGCACTTCTATCCCACAGCGAAGCCCTGGCCGAGCTGTATGGGCTGGTCGGAATTCTGGTGGATTCGGTCAATGACGGCGCATCGGTGGGATTTCACCGCCCAATGGACCCGGCAGAGGCCGTCGCCTATTGGCAGGGCGTCTGCGCGGATGTGGAAAAGGGGCGGGTTCTGCTCTTCGCCGCCTGGGTGGACGGCCAACTGGCGGGCACAGCCCAATTGCAACCCAGCCCGAAACCCAACGGCAGAAACCGGGCGGAAGTGGCCAAAGTGCTGGTTCACTCAGCCTTCCGCCGCCGGGGGATAGGCCGGGCGCTGATGGACGCACTGGAAGCCGAGGCCCGCCGCCTGGACCGCACGACGCTTGTGCTGGACACCCGTCTGGGCGATGCGGGGGAACCGCTCTACACCAGTTGCGGCTATACGCGGGTCGGCGTCATTCCCGCGTACGTCATCGACGAAGATGGCAGACCGGACGCGACGGTCTTCTATTACAAATTGCTGTCGTAATTTCCCCACGAGAGAAGTCCGACTTTTTCTGAAAAGTCGGACTTCTGAGCCACGGAGAATATATGCCCAACCCTACCTTTGACACCGCCGCTGCCCACCGCTGGTTTGCCGCGGAACTGAACAACAATCTCTGGCTCGCGCTGGACGCAGGCCGCTGGTCCGCGGACGAGACGGAGCAGAATATCCACGCGGCCCACGCCTCCTGCTACCACTGGCTGCAAGTAGGCAATGTCAGCCATCACGCCCGGGCCGAATGTCTGGTGGCAAATGTCTACGCCGCGGCTGGTTTCGGCGAATCAGCCCTGCGTCACGCCCTGCGCTGCCAGGAACTGATCGAAGACAGCCCCTACGCCTTCGAGGATTGGGATTTCGCCTTTGCCTACGACGCGCTGGCCCGAGCCTACACACTGACTGACGACGCGGGGGAAGCCGAGTATCACCTGCAACGGGCGCAAACTGCCGGGGATGGGATTGTGGATGAGGAAGATCGGGCGATTTTTCTGAAGTGGTTTGCCCTAAGATAGACGGCGGACCGCTGACGACAGACCGCAACTCGCAACTCGCAACCAATGTCACACCAAAACCGCGTCACCCCCGTTTCCCAACTGATTGACACCCCAGCTCGGGGCACACTGATGGGCAACCGGGGCTGCCTGCACAATGCGCGGGGCGAGATCATCCGGAGTTTTGTGGGCAAGCGCTGGATCGCCTGTCTGCTGGAATTTCGGGGACGAAAACGGGCGCTGATGACGCCTGGACGCTATACGGAACTCTTCTTTCTGGACGAAGTGACGGCCCTGGCCGCGGGACACCGCCCCTGTGCCGAGTGCAGGCGAGCAGACTACAACCTTTTCCGCCAGGCGTGGGTGGCCGCGGGTCTGCCCAGCCGGGGCAGCCTGCCCGGCGCGGACGAGATGGACGCGCATCTGCACGCGGAGCGGCTCGACGCCGCAGGTGCGAAAGCCACCCACCCCGCGCTCCTGGCCGATCTCCCCGCTGGCGTCTTTATCGTTTTGGACGGCAACGACCGGCCTCTCCTTTTCCACGACGGCCTGTTGTGGCCGTGGACGCCCGGCGGCTATTCAACGCCCGTTTCGCTCACACCGGATACACCGCTCCGGCTTCTCACCCCGCCGTCGATTGTGGCTGTTCTGGCCGCCGGGTATGTGCCGACGGTTCACAGGTCTATCTTGGACGCGGTGTGATGTCCGCCCGACCCTAAAGAGGCCGGCCACGCTAACGTGGCCCAGCTACCGAACAACGCCCCGTAAACGGGGCTTGCGACGCCTTTAGTTTCCTGCGTAGAAAAAGCCCTCCACATCTGCTATACTTACCTTAACTGTACCGGTTTTATGGTTTTCCTATCCGCTTCGATCCGCTCAATCCGCGTCATCCGCGGTCTATTCCCATTTTTATGCCCATTCACACCGTCATCCTGACCCACGAACACGCGGACTTCGACGCCCTGGCTTCCCTGCTGGGCGGGGCGCTGCTCTTCCCTGGCACAATTCCCGTACTGCCCCGCACAATCAACCGCAATGGAAAGGCTTTTCTGGCCCTCTACCGCTCCTCCTTTCCCTTTGTCGAGCCGGATCGGATGCCACGTGGCCAGGTGGAGCAGGCCATTCTGGTGGATACCCGCACTTTCAACGCGGTCAAAGGAATGGACGAAGCCACCGAATATCTGCTCATCGACCACCACACCCACACAGAGCCATTGCCCGCTGGCTGGCGCAGGTGGGAGGATGGGCTTGGCCCGCTGAATACCGGGGCCAATACAACGCTGCTGGTAGAAAAGTTGATGGTGCAGGGCGCAGATGTAACGCCGATTCAGGCCACACTGCTGGCCCTGGGCATCTACGAAGACACAGGCGGACTGCTCTACAGTTCCACAACCCACCGGGACGCCCGTTGCGTGGCCTGGCTGCTGGAGGAAGGAGCGAAGGTGGAAGTTGTGCATCGTTTTACCCACTATCCCCTTAGCCCCCAGCAGCAGGCATTGGGCGACGATCTGATCGCCAACGCCGAGCACGTGCAGGTGGCCGGTCAGACACTCGTCATTGCCACAGCCAGCGCGCCCGACTTTCAGGACGAAGTGAGCGCGCTGGCCCATAAACTGCGCGAACTCTACGAAGCAGACGCTGTCTTTGTGGTGGTGGCCCTGCACGACCGGGTGCAGGTAGTGGCGCGCAGCCGTAGCGACGGGGTGGATGTGGGCGCAATCGCCACGGCCCTGGGCGGCGGTGGACACAGACGGGCCGCGGCCGCACTTGTGCGCGGGGGGAGTCTGGCCGATGTGCGGGCCAGAATTTTGAAGATGGCTGGCGTCTCTGTACGCCCCCCCCTGACCGTCCGGGAAATGATGAGCCGGGGACGTCCCCAAACTTTGCCACCGGAAATGGCTGTGGGAGACGCGGCCATCCTCATGCGCCGCTACGGCCACGAGGGCTTTCCCGTTGTGGCGACCAAAGCGGATGGACACGACGATCTGTTGGGGATTCTCCTGCGCCGGGACGCAGATCGGGCCATCGATCACGGCCTGGAGAAGCGCTCGGTGGAGATGCTTATGCGCGCAGGCAGGGTGACTATCGGTCCTGACGCGCCCATCACCGAACTGCACCGGCTGATGATCGAGAGCGGCTGGGGGCAGATTCCGGTTGTGGACGGCGCGGGGCAGATCATCGGCATTGTCACCCGCACAGACCTGATAAAGCTGTGGGGCGAAGAGGGGGACGACAGCCACAGCCTTCCCGACGTAAGCCGGGAACTGGTCGAAATTCTCCCACCTGTCCAACACCGGCTGCTGCGGCTGGCCGGGGAGATGGCGACAGAATACGGCCACGCCGTCTATGTAGTCGGTGGCTTTGCCCGGGACCTGCTGCTGGGACGCATCCACGAAAGAGGCAGCAACGCGGATTTGGATGTGGTGGTAGAAGGCGACGCCATCGCCCTGCTGGAAGCGATGCAGAGCCGCTGCGGGGGGCGCATTGTCACCCACCGGCGTTTTGGCACGGCCAAATGGCTGCTGGACGAGCCGACCCATCCCATCACCTGCGTCGAACTGGTGGCTGAGGCTGGTACGCTGCCGGCCCATCTGGACCTGGTGACGGCACGCACAGAATTCTACACCGAGCCGACTGTCCTGCCCACAGTCGAGCAGGGCAGTATTAAACTGGACCTGCACCGGCGGGATTTTACTATCAACACCCTGGCGATTGTGCTGACGCCGGACCGCTGGGGCGATCTACTGGACTTCTACGGCGGGCTGGCCGATCTGCGATTGGGGCTGATCCGGGTGCTGCACAGTCTGAGTTTTGTAGACGATCCCACCCGCATTCTGCGCGCGGTGCGCTACGAGCAACGCTTCGATTTCAGCATCGAAAAGCGCACGCTGGAGTTGCTGACCGATGCCGTGCCCCTGGTGGATCGGGTGACGCCAGCCCGCATCCGCCACGAACTGGACCGCATCTTTCAGGAGCAGACGCCGGAGAAAGCCCTCTACCGGCTGGACGAATTGGGAGTGCTGGCGGCCATCCATCCCCAGCTGGCGACGACCGCCACGCTGGCAGGGAAGTATGCAGCCCTGCGTTCCCGGCTGGCCGCGGGCGATCCCTCTCTGGCCGAGGCGGGGGAAGTCATCGAGCGCCTCTACTGGGGGCTGCTAGTCTATCCGCTGCTGCCCGCCGAAGCCGTGGACGCGGATGAGGAAATCGCCACGGGTATCGTCGGCGAACTGACCGAAACACTGAAACTGCGGGGCGAAACCACCCGGCTGATGCTGCGCCTGGCCCATCTGAAAGCTTATCGGGACGAACTGGCCGACGCTTCTCTGCGTCCCAGCCGGGTCGTGGAGATTCTGGACCGGTCGCCCCTGGCCGCGCGCCTGCTCTTTGGCCTGGCCGAAGACGACCCAACTATCGACGCCCACCTGCGCCGCTTCCAGGACGAGTGGCAGCACATCCGCCCGACAGTCACAGGTCGGGAGCTGGCGGGAATGGGCATTCGTCCCGGCCCGACTTTCGGCCACATTTTGCGCCGTCTGCGTGCCGACCTGCTGGATGGGAAGATTGCGGGCGTGGCAGAAGAGAAGCGGTTGGCTGGGGCGTTGATAGAGGAGCAATCACACCCACAGGAGTAAAAGCGATGGCCTTTGTAGCTATGTTTCAAGGAACAGCAGCAGCGGAACATCTGTCCACAGTGAAAGAATCTGTGGCGATTCTGGAACGCGAGAGCAGAGATCAGCCGGGAACGATCCGCTACGAATTTTATCAATCCGCAGAAGAGCCAACACTTTTTCTGCTCTTTGCCATCTGGGAAACCGAAGCAGACTGGCGAGCGCACATTGCGTCGGAAGCCCATCGCAAACACGTGTCATTCCTGCCTGCCGGTGCCTGGAAGATACGACCTGCCAAGAGCGAATGGCAGGCTTTGTCTGATTGAGTAGAAGTACGCTATCGAGTTCCAGTCTATCGAAATCCCCCATCCATAGGAGAACCCTCAATGAAAATCACCGCCATCAGACCCATCTTCGCTCAGGGCGAGCGCCGGGTCTTTGTCTTTGTCAAAGTGGAGACCGATCAGCCCGGTCTGATCGGTTGGGGCGAGGCATCGTTGGAGGGCAAGCCCCGGGCTGTGGCTGGCTGCATCCAGGATATGGAGCCGATGATTCTGGGGATGGACCCGCGCAATGTGGAGCATTGCTGGCAGATTCTCTACCGCAGCGCGTTCTGGCGGATGGGGATTATCGGCCTGTCGGCCATCTCCGGCATTGACCAGGCCCTGTGGGACATCAAAGGCAAAGAACTGGGACGGCCTGTCTACGAACTGCTGGGCGGCAAAGTGCGGGACCGGGTGCGGATGTACACCCACTTCGGCGGGGCCACGCCGGATGAGATGGCCGAAGACGCGGCATCCAAAGTGGCAAAGGGCTGGACGGCAGTCAAGACAGTGCCTGTGCCCATTACAAATATTGTAGATGGCATTGGCGTCCAGAAGCAGGCCGAGGCCGGTCTGCGTGCCGTGCGGGAAGCCGTGGGCGACGATATCGACATTCTGCTCGATATGCACGGCCGGGTGACACCCCAGATGGCGATCCAATACGCCCGACGCTTCGAGCCGTATGCCCCATTCTTTATGGAGGAACCAGCCCAGGCCGAGAACCCCGCGGCGATGGCCGCGATTGCCAAAGCCACGACGATTCCCATTGCCACCGGCGAACGGCTGCTCACACGCTGGGGTTTCCGGGAGATTCTGGAGACGGGCGCGGCCAGCCTGCTCCAGCCCGACACCTGCCACGCGGGGGGCATCAGCGAAATCCGGCGCATCGGCGCGCTGGCCGAAGTCTACTACGCGGGGATGGCCCCCCACAACCCCTACGGGCCGGTTTCCACCGCGGCCTGTGTCCAGGTGGATTTTGCCATGCCCAACTTTGTGATTCAAGAAATGGTAGACCCGGATGTTTCACCCATTTCTATGTTAGAATTTGTGGTCGAACCACTGGAAGTGGTAGACGGCCATATTCTGCCCCCCACCAAACCGGGCATCGGCGTGGAGGTGGACGAGGCGGCCTGTCTGCGTCGCCAGCCCGATTTCACAGCGCCCAGCTATGGCGGCCAAGTGGTGCGGACCTATGGCGCGGCCCACAAGGACGGCGGTGTGGCGGACTCATAAAAAGGCAAAAGGCAAAAAGAGAAGGCAAAAGTATTGGCCGTTTCTCACAACTCGCAACTCATATTACACGAAAGGTACGCACACAATGCAATACCGACAACTCGGCAAATCCGGCGTGCGGGTCTCTGTCATCGGGCTGGGCACAAACCAGTTCGGCGGCAAAGTTGACCAAAACGGCGTCAACGAAATCATCGACGGCTGTCTCGATTTGGGCATCAATTTCATCGACACTGCGGACATCTACACAGGCGGTCGCTCGGAGGAGACGCTGGGCGTGGCGCTGAAGGGCAAGTGGGACAAAGTAGTGATGGGCACAAAGGGTGTCAGCCCGATGGGCAAAGGCGAAAATGACCGGGGCGCGTCCCGCTATCACATCGTCAATGCGGTGGAGGCCAGTCTGCGCCGGATGCAGGTGGACCACATCGACCTTTACCAGATGCACCGATGGGACGACACAACACCTATCGACGAAACCTTGCGCGCTCTGGACGATCTGGTCGCGGGCGGGAAAATCCGCTATGTGGGCGCATCCAACTATGCGGCCTGGCAACTGAGCCGGGCCAATCTGCTGGCGGAATTGCGGGGCTGGTCACCCTTTGTGACGATTCAGCCCCACTATCATATGTTCGAACGGGGCATCGAGCAGGAACTGATCCCCTACTGTAACGCCTATGGCGTGGGGATTCTGCCCTACTTCCCCCTGGCCGGTGGCTTCCTGACCGGCAAATATAAGCAGGGCGAAGCCGCACCCGCCGGTTCCCGGGGAGAAAGTAGCCCATATGTCCAGCGCTATATGACCGACGAAAACTACGGGATTGTGGCGAAACTGGCGGCCTGGGCCGAGGAGCGAGGCCATTCGATGGTGGAACTGGCCCACGCCTGGCTACTGGCCCAGCCGCAAGTTAGTTCGGTCATCTCCGGCGCGACGAAGCTGAGCCAGGTGCAGAGCAACGCGGCCGCGGCTGATTGGTCGTTGAGCGCGGAAGAGTTCGCCGCGGTCAACGCTGTGCTGGCTAGTGAATAGGCTTCACCGAGTGTGGCGCGCCAAAATCAGATAGAGTTCGCGAAGGGGCACATTTCCAATGCCTGTGAGTTACCGGGCGTTGGAAATGTGCCCCTTCGCTTAGAAGTCATTTGCCACCCCTCGGACAATACTGAATGGCCCATTCCCCCTTTCCCCCTTTCCCCCTCTTGACAATCACCTGTCTATCCCGCATTCTATATCTGAACTTCGACCCATTCGGCCAAGCGGCACGCAAAAGGAGTAGACGAGGGTGAGATATTTCCGCTACTTGCCGTTCATTTGGCTATTTCTGCTGACAACATCGCCTATTTTCAGTCAGCCTCCAGATGAACAGCCGCCTGCCCTGCGCATCGGCTACGGCGTCGTCTCCGGTTCCGACCTGACAAATCCGGCCATCCGCTCTCTGGGCGCGGGCATCTATCACAATTGGCGCACGGACAGCGCACCGGTCACGTCCGACGGTATCCAGTTTGCCCAGACCGTGCGCGTACACCAGAATCTCACCTGCCCCCTCAATTCGGAGAACGCCTGGAACCGGGACGTCTGCCCCTACGCCGAACCCCACAGCTATCAGGTGCGGCCATTCCTGGCCGACATCGCCGCCACTGCCCAGGCCCAACCCGGCAGCCTCTGGCTGATCGGCAATGAAATGGACCGTCGGGACTGGTATTTGGGCGGCCAGGACGAAATGCTCCCGGAACTCTACGCCACTGCCTATCACGACATATACACAGCCATCAAAGCTGCCGATCCGACCGCACAGATCGCCATCGGTGGGCTGATTCAAGCCACACCCCTGCGTCTGGCCTGGCTGGACCGGATGTGGGAGAGTTACGCCGAGCAATACAGCGCAGATATGCCTGTGGATGTCTGGAACATTCACAACTTCATCCTGCGTGAGGTGCATTATGCCTATGGCGCGGATATTCCCCCTGGCTTCGACGACGACACCAGAGCAGTCGTCTACGAAAGCGACTGGACCCACATCGATCTGGCCCTCTTCGATCAGCAGATTCGGGCCTTCCGCGGCTGGATGGCAGAACGGGGCCAGCAGGAAAAACCGTTGATCGTCTCTGAGTACGGCATTCTCTACCGCCACTGTGCGACCTGGCGCTGGACCGGCACAGAGTTTGTCTGCGATCAGAACTTCAGCGACGAGCAGGTGGTCGTCGATTTTATGCTGGGGACCTTCGACTACTTTCTCAGCGCGCGGGATTGCACTCTGGGCTATGTGGCCGACGGCTGCCGTCTGGTGCAACAGTGGCTCTGGTTCAGTCTGGATCACCCGACCGAGGGTTTCAACGTCCATACGCGTCTCTACGACGGCGCAAACGGCAGCCTGACACCGGCTGGCATCGCCTACCGGGATTGGGTAGCTGCCCATCGGGACGCGCTCGCCCAGCCTATCCCCACCGACGATCTGCCCCGGATATTCCTGCCCCGGATCGAGAAATAGGGATTGGGGGCGGGGAAGATACTATCCGATCCCCAATCCCCAACCCCCACTTTTCTGAAAATCTGCCCATTCCTGCTACACTATACGGATACAATTTTGCCTTTCCATTCACTTTGTGCCTTTGTGTCCTAGTGGTAGCAAAAACCCGAACCCGCCCCAGGAAGCGAGACCTTCGATGAAACAGCTTTCAACCAAAGAGATTCGCCAACTCTTTCTCGACTATTTCCACGAACTGAACCACGCGATTGTGGACAGCAGCAATCTGGTCCCCGCCGACGACCCGACACTGCTCTTTATCAACGCGGGGATGAACCAGTTCAAAGACGTCTTCCTGGGATTGGAAAAGCGGGACTACAACCGGGCCACCACCAGCCAGAAGTGTCTGCGGGTGAGCGGCAAGCACAACGATCTGGAAAATGTCGGCCCCAGCCCCCGCCATCACACCTTTTTCGAGATGCTGGGCAACTTCTCCTTTGGCGACTATTTCAAGAAAGAGGCCATCCAATTCGCTTGGCATCTGCTGGTGGAGGAGATGGGCCTGCCTACGGATCGGCTCTGGTTCACCGTCTACACCGACGACGACGAGGCCGAACAACTATGGCAGCAGGTGGGCGCGGCCCCGGAGCGGGTGTTGCGCTTTGGCAAAAAGGACAACTGGTGGTCGATGGGCGACGTCGGCCCCTGCGGCCCCTGCTCGGAAATCCACTACTACTGGGGCGATCTGGACAAGCAGACACCGGAGGGTGTCAACGTAGACGACGAATATCTGGAAATCTGGAATCTCGTCTTTATGCAGTACGAGCAAAAAGAGCCGGACGGCGAACTGCTGCCCCTGCCCAAGCCCAGCGTGGACACAGGTGCGGGGCTGGAGCGGCTGGCCTCGATTTTGCAGGGCAAGGACAACAACTACGACACCGACGCTTTTCTGCCAATTATGGCGCGCATCCAGGAATTGCTGGGCCACACAAACGCCCAGCGCCAGGAGCATCTGACCGGCTATCGGGTCATCGCCGACCACAGCCGGGCCATGACTTTTCTGATCGGCGACGGCGTGCTGCCGGGCAACGAAAGTCGCAACTACGTCCTGCGGATGATCCTGCGCCGGGCCGCCCGCTTTGGCAAGCTCATTGGTTTCGAGAAACCCTTCCTGGCCCCGGTCTGTCAGGCAGTCATCGACGAGTACGGCGAACACTACACCGACCTGCCCGCCAAGCGCGACTTTATCCTCCAGACCGTCACCGCCGAGGAGGAACGTTTTCAGCGCACCCTCAACACCGGCCTGGCGATTCTGGACGAAATTATTGAGCGGTTGCAGCCGGCTGGCGAGACGGTCATCCCCGGCGAGGAGGCTTTCCGCCTGTGGGGAACCTACGGCTTCCCCGTGGACATCACCCGGGACGTGGCCCAGGAGCAAGGCTTTTCTGTGGACGAGGCGGGCTTCCGGGCCGCATTGGCCGAAGATCGGGCCAAATCCAAAGCCAGCGCCATCGCCCATCTGCCTGCCGATCTTTCGGTCTACGGCCAGCTTTTTCAGGAGCTACAGGAAAAAGGCAGCCTGGACGAAAACGGCGTGCGCTCCCTCATCTACGAGAGCGCGGCGGATGTGGACACGAAAGTCATCGGGCTGGTGGTGGACGGGGCCAGTGTGACCAGTGCCAGCGTCGGCCAGCGGGTGGAGATTGTCCTGCCCCAGACACCCTTTTATGTGGAGAGCGGTGGCCAGGTCAGCGACAGCGGTGACATCTACTATTTCCCGCAGGATTTGGATGAGCCGGTCTGGGCGGTGCGGGTGGACGACACCCGACGGCCAATTGCCGGGCTGACTGTCCACATTGGCGAAGTGGTCAGCGGCACTGTGCAGGTGGGTGACCCGGCCTATGGGGTCATCGATGTGGAGCGGCGCTGGGACATTATGCGCAACCACACGGCCACCCATGTCCTACATCGGGAACTGCGCGCCCGCCTGGGCGATCACGTCCATCAGGCCGGTTCGCTGGTGGCCCCGGACCGGCTGCGCTTCGACTTCACCCACACCGCCCCCATCAGCCGGGAAGAGTTGGCTGACATCGAACGGGCGGCCAACCAAGCCATCCTCGCCAACCTGCTGGTGGGCGACCGCTGGACAGGGCTGGAGCAGGCCAAAGCCGAAGGCGCGATGGCCCTCTTTGGCGAGAAGTACGGCGATACCGTGCGCGTCGTTTCTATCGGCGACCCGGAAGGCGACGACTACAGCAAAGAACTCTGCGGCGGAACCCACGTGGACAGCACCGCGGAGATCGGCAGTCTGCGCATCACCAGCGAAGGCAGCAACGCCGCGGGCGTGCGCCGCATCGAGGCTGTCACAGGCCGGGGCGCGGAGGAGTTGATCGAAGGTCGGCTGTCCGTGCTGGGTGGCGTGGCTGGCAGCCTGCGGGTGCGCCCGGAAGAAGTGGGCGACGCGGTGGAGCAACTGCGGGATCAGAACCGCCGCTTGCAGCAGGAGATCGACGACCTGCGGGGCAAGCTGGCCCGGCAGGAGAGCGAATCCCTGCTGGAAAACGCGCAGCAGGTGAACGGCCTGGCTGTCCTGGCCCAGCGGGTGCAGGCCGAGAATGTGGATACCCTGCGCCAGATGACCGACTGGTTCCGGGACAAACTGGGCAGCAGCGTCGTCGTCCTCGGCGCGGTCATCGACGAGAAGCCGATGCTCATCGCCGCGGCCACCGAAGATGCGGTGAAACGGGGCATCCACGCCGGCAATCTGGTGCGGGATGCGGCCAAAATTGTGGGCGGTGGCGGCGGCGGTCGTCCCAATATGGCCCAGGCCGGTGGCCGGGACGTGGAAAAGCTGGCCGACGCGCTGGGCATTGTCCCCGGCTGGGTGGAACGCAATCTGAAGGGGTAGCGTTTCGCTGGTTGAGAAAGGGAGGAGTGACAGATGATTCAGGTTACGATGCAGGAAATTGAGGAGAATGTGCTGCAACTCATCGAGCAGGCAATCGCGGGTGAGGAAGTTGTAGTCCTGTCGAACAACCTGCCGGTGGTAAAACTGTCGGCCATCAAAGCGCTCAACGGAGAGCGTAAACCGCGGGTTCCTGGCAGCGCCAAAGGGCTGATTCGTATGGCCGACGATTTTGATGCTCCACTAGAGGATTTTGCCGCGCACACATCTGCACAAAAATCATCTGCGACTAAAAAAAGTCCCCTGGTCTTTGGCTACGCCAAGCAATACCTGATTCACATGGCCGATGACTTCGATGAACCGTTAGAAGATTTTGCTGAGTATATGTGATGCGTATTCTTCTCGACACCCACGCATTTCTATGGATGATTTTTGGTGATGAGCGGTTGGGCGAATCAATTCGCGCGCAGATTGTGCATCCCCAAAATGAAGTATTCCTCAGTGTAGCGACGTTATGGGAAATTGCTATCAAAGTCAGTTTGGGAAAGCTGGATCTAGCAATTCCCTTCGAACAAATGATGGAAGAACTCTTGAATAGATATGCGGTTCGGGTGCTTCCGATTTCCATTGCGGCGTTAGTGGCTGTATCAAAGCTGCCGTTTCATCATCGCGACCCGTTCGACCGTCTCCTTATCGCCCAGGCCATTGTGGAAAATATTCCAATCATCAGCCGCGACAGTATATTTTCAAACTATCCGGTTAAGATCATCTGGTAACTGACTTGTCCGAAATCCTTCGTATCGAACCCGACGCCACCGCCGAAGCCGTGCGTCGCCGCCTGGCCCGTATGGACGGGGCACAGGTGGCGGTCGTTCTGCCCAACGGTTGGGGCGAACTGAACAGCATTCCCCGCCTGCGGCTGATCCAGCGGCAGGCTGTGGCGCGCAACCAGCAGATCGCGCTCGTCACCCACGACCTCGACACCCGGCAGGCGGCTCAACAGTTGGGCATTCCTGTCTATGGCAGCGAGACTGGGTTCGCAGGCCGCACCTGGCGTATGACCCCTGTGCTGCCGACCGTCGATCCCCGGCAGCCAGCGGCGGGTCTGCCCAATCCACCGGCCTGGCGTACAGTCAATGGCGAAGCTGCGGGCAAGGCCCGGATTGCCATCACATCCCGGCCCAACCTGCATCGCAGCCGCCAGCAGCGCATCCGTGCCGCCGAAGCCTGGCGACGCCCGACCCCGCTCTGGCTGCAACTGGCCGGTTATACGCTGGTGGGCCTCTTTTTGCTGACAGTGCTGGCCGCCTTCGCCATTTACGTCCTGCCCGCGGCCACTGTGACTGTCGTGCCCGGCCAGCGCGCAGTGGAAGCCCCTGTCACCCTCACGGCCAGCCCGGACATAGAGGCAGTAGACGTACAGGGGCGACTTCTCCCCGGACGCTTGATGGAGACGTATATTGAACTGACCGGCACGATTGCCACCACCGGATCCGAACAGGAAGCCCAGGGCAAGGCTGTGGGTCAGGTCGTCTTTACCAACCAGACCAATCGGGAAGTGCGCATCCCCGCCGGCACAATCGTCTCCACCAGCACAGGCACCCGCAGCGATTTCATCACCACTGCCGAAACAACGGTCCCTGCGCCCCAGGGCAGCCAGGCCACGGCCAGCATCGAAGCCGTGGATGAGGGCGTGCAGGGCAATGCCCGGGCCAACACCATCACAACCGTCTCCGGCGCGCTGCGTACCCAAGTGGGCGTGACCAATCCCAACGCGACCGGCGGTGGACAATCCGCGCTGGTGCGAGTGGTCAAGCAGGTGGACAAAGACACACTGCTCGATCAGCTCTACCTCCAGGCCCAAAGCGAAGCCTTTGGCCGACTGCAACCGGAACTGCGCGCCAACGAATGGCTCTCCGAATCGTCCATCCAGACATTTATTGTGGCCCAGTTTTTTGATCACTTCAACGACGAGCCAGCCGACGAACTGGGCTTGACTCTGCGGGTGCTGGTGCAGGGGGTGGCCGTGGATCAGGAGACAGCCAGAGAGATTGCGATGGCTGCGCTGCAAGAGAGTGTGCCCGAACGGGGCAAGCTGGTGGCTGACTCTATTCAGTTTTTGGTGGACCCAAACTCGACAGCAACCGGACGCACGGTAAGCTTTACAATTGTGGGGCGAGGCAATTACGTAATTCCTATCGACAACCGGGAGTTGCGCTCTGCTGTGGCCGGTCTCGCGACCGAAGAAGCCACCACACTTTTGCAGGAGGAGTGGCTTCTCCAGCGTCCCCCCGAATTCTATGTGGACCCGGATTGGTTCGGCACACTGCCCCGCTTTGGCAGCCGCATTCAGGTACGGGTGGAGTTTGACGAAGCCGCGCGGACGAATGAGTAGTGAACAGGTATCAGTGAGCAATCCACCCGCCAAACTTATCGCCCTGGACGCTGGCCTGGCCCGCATCGGCGTGGCGACCTGCGACCCTCTGGGAATTTCTGTGCGCCCGCTGGTGACGATTCACCGGCGCAGCCGCCAGGAGGATTTTGACCGGCTGGTGGCGATTGTGGCCGAAGAGGAAGCCGAAGCGGTTATCTGCGGGCTGCCCCTGTCGATGGATGGCAGCGAGAGCGAGCAGACCAAGATGACCCGGACCTGGGCGCTGCGTCTGGTCCGTGCCCTGCGCACAGCCCGCAAAGAGTCGCTGCAAACGCCGCTGCCTGTCATCTTTTGGGACGAACGGCTGAGTTCCTTCGCCGCCCAGGAATTGATGGCCGACGATCCCAAACGGGCGCAAGCCATCGGCGAAGACGCCTACGCGGCCGCGGTCATCCTGCGCAGCTACCTGGACGCACGCAAACGGGGCGAAGGGGAGCGGTGGGGCAGGATTGAACTACCGAAGAAATGACGGCGGACCGCAGACGGCAGACGGCTTTTTTCGACGCAAGATAGTATCCGCGGTCTGCGGTCTGTCGCCTGTCGTCGCCTAACGAGAATTTAACATCACAGGAACCAGTATGCCTATCGGTAGCTTGCGGGGCAAAATCGCCCTCATCACCGGTGTCAGCCGCCGGGCCGGGATTGGCGCAGCGATTGTGGCGGCGCTGGCCGAGGCGGGCGCGGACATCTTCACCACCTGGTGGCGGCCCTATGACGCCACAATGGAGTGGGGCAGCCGGGACGAGGAAGCCGAAGGGATTCTGGCCGATGCCCGAGCGCTGGGCGTTCGGGCGGCGGGGATCGAAGCGGATTTGTCCGATCCGGCAGTGCCCATCCAGATTTTTGACGCGGCCGAGGCGGACCTGGGAAAGGTGTCCATTCTGGTCAACAACGCCACCCACTCGACCCACACGCCGATTGAGACGCTGAGCGCGGTGGATTTGGACGCCCACTACGCGGTCAATCTGCGGGGCACAGCCCTGCTCTGCGCCGAATTTGTGCGCCGCTATCCCGGTGGACCTGGCGGACGCATTATCAGCTTTTCATCCGGCCAGGGCGTGGGGCCGATGCCCAGCGAACTGGCGTATATCGCCACCAAAGGGGCAATTGAGGCGCTGACCCTTTCCCTGAGCGCGGCGGTGGCGGCGAAGGGCATTACCGTCAACGCCATTGATCCGGGCGCGACGGATACCGGCTGGATGACGCCGGAACAGAAATCAACCTGGGCACAGGAAAGCCCCTTTGGGCGAGTCGGTATGCCTACAGACGCGGCTCGGCTGGTGCGTTTTCTCGCCAGCGATGAGGGCGAATGGATTACCGGACAGGTGATTCACTCCCGGGGCGGCAGCTAACGACAAGAACAGGGACGCAGATTCCGCAGAAATCACAGATTTTCGCAGATTTTTAATCCGCATGAATCCGTCAAATCCGCGTTATCCGCGTTCTATTTTCAGTTTGGAAATTGTGAATGAACAAATCAACTCACTCTTTTTTACAGTCGCGCAAACGCCAGCGCGCCCAGCAGAAGCAAGCCCCGGCCAGGTCTTGGGCCGATCTGATCCTGACCAATCTGGCCCGGTTCGGCTTTTTGGCGCTGGTGCTGGGCGTGCTGTGGAGCGTCTGGTCGGTGGCCGAGGCCCATCTGGGCGAACAGTTGATGGCCACCGAACGCATCAGCGACGCGCTCATCGACCCGACTGCAGGCCAATATGCCCTGACGCCGGAGAATATCGAAAAGCAGGTATTGGTCTTCAATCTCAACCTGCGGGAAGAGGAGCTTGCCCAGCCCGCAGGCACCGACCCCCGCCCCCGCCCTTTTACAATCATCCCCGGCGACGCGGCCCGTTTTGTGGCGGCCCGCCTGCAAAGCCAGGGCTTTATCACCGACGCCGAACTATTCAATCTCTATCTGCGGGTGACCGGTCTGGACCGACGGCTGGAGGCAGGCAACTTTATGCTGGCCGACACAATGACAATGCCAGAGATTGCCGAGGCGTTGCAGGAGGCCCGCTTTGAAGAGGTGCTGGTGACAGTGCCCGAAGGGATGCGGGCCGAGGAGATCGCCGAACGGCTGGCCGAAAATTACGTCATCGACGGCGAACGTTTCCTGAGTGCAGTGCGCCAGCCCCGCAGCCTGAGCATCTTCAATGATTACGATTTCCTCCAAGCCCTGCCCGACGGCGCGTCGCTGGAAGGGTTTCTTTTCCCCGACACCTACCGCTTCCCGGTCAGTGCCAGCACGCCGGAGTTGATTCTGGCCTCTTTCCTCAACAACTTTGAAGACCGGGTGGGCAGCGACGGGCTGATCGGCGGCAACAGCGGCCTGAGCGGGCGGGATTTGCTCAATCTGGCTGCGATTGTGGAGCGGGAAGCTGTGCAGGCCGACGAGCGCCCGCTGATTGCCAGCGTCTACGTCAACCGGCTCAACAGCAACTGTCTGGCCGATGTGGGCGGCACTTATTTGCAGGCCGACCCGACTGTGCAATACGCACGGGGTGTGGCGGGCAACTGGTGGTGGAAGCCCCAAAGTGTGGAGGAGTACAGTCAGATTGTCAGCCCGTACAATACCTATCTGAACCCCGGCCTGCCCCCCGGCCCGATTGCCAGCCCTGGCCTGAGCGCCATCGAAGCCACCCGCAACCCGGCTGAGAGCATCTACTGCTTCTTTTTGGCCACCGGCGAGGAAGGCCGCCACGCCTTTGCCCGCACGTTGGCCGAGCACGAAGCGAATCTGCGCATCTATGGCTATAATCCGTAAATTGGGTATTGGATATTGGATATTAGGTATGGGGCGTCGCCCCTGTCCAATACCCAATATCCAATACCTTTGGTTCCTTCTTTTTGTCCTTCCACTCCTGTCTTCCTGCGTCTCCACCCGGCCTGTTGTGAAAATTGGACTGCTGGCGCCCTTTGAAGGGGTCTATCGCCAGGAGGGGTACGATGCACTGGCGGCTATGCGTGGGGCACTGGCCGAGCAGAATCTATCCGGCCTCGACGTGCTGCCCCTGGCGCTGGACAGTTCAGGCGATGTGGCGCGTGCCGGGCAAAAGGTGCTGGCAGACCCATCGGTGGCCGCGGTAATCGGTCCCTTTTGGGCCGCGGACGGGCTATCCGCGCCGCAGATTTTCAGTGGCGACAAGTGGCTGCCCCCCTATGCCCCATCGGGCGATGGAGCCTGGGCGAAGGAAGCTGTGGACGCGGCTGCGGCCTTTGCCGAAAGAGAGGGGCGTACGCTCGTTCTGGCGGGCGTCCCGGCTGATTGGCCAGCGACGGGCGAAAAAGCTGTGGCCGGCGCGCAAGAGGTGAGGGAAGGCGAGGTCCTTCTCTGGCTGGGAGACGCAGCCGAGGGCGCCAACTTTTCCCAAACAGTGTGGGAACGGCTGCCAGAGACGCCCATTGGCCTCTATGCCGCCGGTGTCAAAACCTTTCGCCAGCGGGTGGGGGCGCAAATGACCGGCCCGCTCTTTGTGGTCGGCTGGATTGATGACGACTATCCGGCCTGGGCGGCCAGCCATTCGCCCAACAGCCCTGCGGTCTACACCGTCTATCGGCAGACCAGCGATATTCTGCGTCGCCTGGCCGGTGAGACTATCACAACCGTCTGGCAACCTGCAATCTTTATGATAGAGGGCGACGGCAAGCTGCTTTTGCCACCGGCCCGCTGATTCTGGACAATTTTCTATGCGCGTATTGATGATTACCTGGGAATATCCGCCCAATATGGTGGGGGGCATCGGCAAGCACGTGGCCGAACTGGTCCCGGCCATTTCCCAGAGCTTGCAGAATGACGACTCCTTCCATCTGGATGTGCTGACCACCCGTGCCGCGGGTGGTTTGCGCCAGGAAGAGGTGGCCCCGAATGTCACCGTACATCGGGTGGATGTGCCGCCCATTGCGCCCAACGACCTTTTCAACAGTGTGGTAGATGGGAATCGTCGCCTGGAAACGTATGCGATCGGCCTTGCAACCAGAACTTCCTATGACCTGCTTCACGTCCACGACTGGCTGGTAGCCAGCGCAGGCATCGCCCTGAAACATCTCTGGAAAGTCCCGCTGGTGGTGACGATCCACGCCACAGAACGGGGCCGCCACCAATCCTACGTGCCCAACCAGATCAGCGCATCGATCAACCAGATGGAGTGGGAGGTCTGTTTCGAGGCCTGGCGGGTGATTGTGTGCAGCGGATTTATGGCTGGCGAATTGGGGGGCTATTTTGGCGTGCCCCTGGACAAAACCAGTGTAATTGCCAATGGGATCGATCCCGCGCCCCTGCACTCGTGTACACCAGAGGAGGTAGTCGGGCTGCGTCAACGCTACGCGCCCAATGGGGAAAAGCTGCTCTTCTTTGTGGGACGCATTACGCCGGAAAAAGGTCTGCCGATTCTGCTGCGCGCCATGCCCCGCATACTCAGCCACTTCCCAGATGTAAAGCTGCTGGTGGCAGGGAAAAACTCCGAACGAATGCAGTCAATGGTGGAAAACCTGCACATCGGACATGCGGTCCATCTGCTGGGCTTCATTACCGATGCGGAGCGCAACTGCCTCTACAACACAGTGGAGGCGGCCATCTTTCCCAGCCTCTACGAACCCTTTGGCATTGTAGCGCTGGAGGCAATGGCCGCGGGCTGCAATGTGATTGTCAGCGACGTGGGCGGACTGAGCGAAGTGGTCCACCACATGCACAACGGGCTGACCGTCATCGCCAACAATCCCCAGAGCATTGCCTGGGGCGTGGATATGCTTTTTCAGGATGAAGAGCGTGCAGCCTACTGGCGGGCCACCGCACAGGCAGATGCCGAGACGCTTTACCAGTGGTCGGACATCGCGGACCGCACCTACGAACTCTACAAAAGCGTTGTGGACGAACGGCGTCACGTGGACTGGTAGACGGAATCAGTCGCTGGCTATCCGATCCAGCACGACTGGCAGCGGGTCTGCGGCATCGGCTTCCACCCGCCAGGCCCCGCGCAGGCGAGAGAGTGCCGTGCGTGCGCCCGGCTCGTCGGCTGCGTGAACAGTGCAAAGGGGATCCCCTCTCTCCACCCGATCTCCCACCTTTGCTTGACAGACAACCCCCACGCCAAAGTCGATAGCGTCCCCCTTTTTCTTGCGTCCCCCACCCATCTCCACAACGGCCAAACCGACCTCCCGTGCATCAATGCCGTGGACAAAACCGGTCTGTTCCGCCAAAAGCGTCTGTTGCACCGGGGCCGCGGGCAGCCGTTCGGGGTGACGGATCTGCTCCGGGTCGCCGCCCTGGGCCGCCACAAAAGCCACCAATTTCTCGAAGGCTGCCCCGGAGGCAATTACTTCTACGATTCGCGCCTGGGCTGCGTCCAAAGTCCGGCAGGCGGGATCGCCCAACAGCAGCATCTCCGCAGAGACCCGTTCCACCAACTCCTGAAAGTCGGCTGGTCCCGCGCCGTGCAAGGTTTCGATAGCCTCGCGCACCTCCAGCCCGTTGCCTACGGCGTTGCCCAAAGGCTGCTCCATTCCGGTAATCAGCGCTGTGACCTGACGGCCTGCACCTGTGCCGATGGCAACCATCAGCCGGGCCAGGGCGCGGGCTTCGTCCAGTGTCTCCATAAATGCGCCCCGGCCACACTTCACATCCAGCACAATCGCATCCGCACCCGCGGCCAGTTTCTTGCTCATAATACTGGCGGCGATGAGGGGCAGGCTGGGCACAGTCCCGGTGACATCCCGCAGGGTGTAGAGCCGTTTGTCCGCCGGGGCCAGATCGGCTGTCTGCCCGGCGACGACCAGTCCGATCTCCCGCAATTGGCGACGGAAGCGCTCTTCGCTCAGTTCGGGCGACCAGCCGCGGATGCTCTCCAGTTTGTCGATTGTGCCGCCGCTGAAGCCCAGCCCCCGCCCGCTCATCTTGCCCACAGGCAGGCCACAGGCGGCCACAATCGGACCGACAGCCAGGGTGGTTTTGTCGCCCACGCCGCCGCTGGAATGTTTGTCCACAATCAGCACACCGGGGGCGACTGCGTCGTGCAGGTCCAGGGTGTCGCCGCTTTCAGCCATGGCCAGGGTGAGTTGGGTGGCTTCGGCGTCACTCATCCCCCGGAAGTAGACGGTCATGGCCCAGGCCGCCAACTGATAGTCGGGGATGGAGTCGTCCACCATTCCCTGCACAAGAAAGCGCAATTCCTCGGGCGTGTGTTCGCTCCCGTCCCGCTTTTTCGTGATTAGATCAACTGGATTCATCTTTGTGGCCTCCTGGCCCGGCTAAGCCGGCAGCAAAATTGGTTGCCCGACAGTTAGTGACATAGAAGGGGAAATCGGGTCAATCCACTCAGAGAGCGTCGGTTGAGCCTGTCGAAACCAGCGGCTCAGAGGGCGATTTTTCGTAGACCCGCTCCTGGGTTTCGACAGGCTCAACCGGCGTCGCTAGTCTATATGCAAAGTGTCAGATGGCTCTCTTAACACGGCAATAATTTTCTGGTCCGTCACAGGGAATGGGTATTCATCCAAACTGTCCAGAGTAGTCCAGCGCCAGTCGTCGCAGCCGATGGCCTGGGGCGTGCCGCTGACAATCCGGGCGTGGAAGGCGTGGAGTGTGATGCTGAAATGGGTGTAGGCGTGCTGGACAGTCGTAATCGGCGCGCCTACCGCAATCTCCACAGCCATCTCCTCCTGGATTTCCCGGCGCAGGGTCGCGGGCAAATCCGCGTCCTCCGGCTCCTGCTTGCCGCCGGGGAATTCCCACAGCCCGCCCAGCATTCCCTTCTGGGGGCGCTGGGCAATCAGCAGCCGCCCCTGCAAAGGCGCATCCTCCCAGATGACCGCGGCGGCCACCTGATAGTGGGGCGTGCGTTTACGGGGTGTGCGCACAGGCCGCTCGGATTGGGTTCCGTTGCGCGCGGCCTGGCAGAGATCGGCCAGGGGACAGAGCAGACAGCGGGGATTCTGGGGGGTGCAGACCAGCCCGCCCAGCTCCATTAGCCCTTCGTTGACCTCTCCGGCCTTCCCCGCCGGCGTAGCGCGCACAATCTCCCCGGCCAGCCGCCAGAGTTCGTTCGTCGTCGCCGTCTCGTCAATCGAACGGTCCATATCCCACAGCCGGGCCAGCACCCGCTTCACATTGCCGTCCAGAATCGGCTCGGCCTGTCCAAACGCCAGGCTGAGAATCGCTCCAGCGGTATACGCGCCGATGCCGGGCAATTTCAACAGTTCGGCCCGGCTGCTGGGAATCTCGCCGCCGTATTCCGCCATCACCACCTGCGCGGCCCGGTGCAGATTGCGCGCCCGACTGTAATAGCCCAACCCCTCCCACATCTTCAACACTTCCTGCTGGTCTGCCTCGGCCAGACTTTCAAGCGTAGGAAAGCGCGCCATCCAGCGAGTGAAGTAGTCGATGACAGTGGCGATACGGGTCTGCTGGGCCATAATTTCGCTGATCCAGACCGCGTAGGCGTCCCGCTGGCCCGCGGGCGCGGCCCGCCAGGGCAGGTCCCGCTGCTGGTCCGCGTGCCAGGCGATCAGGCGGTGGGCGATGGATGGGGTGGGTAGGTTGGAGGTCATAATAAGAGACCTACCGAGACACACCATATTAAGACACGATTCATGTCAGATGATTTCCTGGACGTAATACCAGCTTATAGCAAAGCACCTTTGAGAGGTGGACGTTCAGATGGCTAGTTTCTTGGCGGATAGGGAAATCGAGCCTACGAAAACTACCGGTTTTTATTGGGCTTTGCTATACGAATTGATACAGAGAATTCAGATGAACGGGACTGCTAAAGCCAGCATTAGGCGGCAATACCCCAGTTATATCAGATTAACCACGTCGCCCAAAGCTGTAAGACGAATCCAGCGAAGATCAAAACAAGAGCGATCTTTGACATATTCTCGTGGCGTTTCCTGATTTTTTGAACACTAGCATCGTGATCAACAACTGTCCTTCCATCCGAAAGCAGAGTATTGTCTTCAAGCTTCAAGCCAACACCTTCCTCATGAGTAGGCTGCGGCGGGCCATAAATGAAAAGAAGGACGACGCCTGCTATGTTTAGAAGAAGTCCGATTGTATTAATAATCTGATTTGGCATATGACCTACTCCTTAAACTCTTATGGTTATGTGTAGATTTTTCCTTATGCTACACAACTTATTCTATGCTGGAAAGAAGATGTTTGGAAATTTCACCCCGAATTGCTTTCAACTCTCCCTCAAACCTGCTAGAATAGAGAAAGCGTTCCGTCGTATCTTACACCAGCCCAATTAGGCCATTGCCTGTGTACAAATCCTACTTCTCCCCGTCCACCCTATCCGAAGCCCTGGCCCTGAAAGCCGACCTGCGCGATCGCGCCCGGATGATTGCCGGAGGCACGGACCTGCTCCTGGAGATCGAGCGGGGCGGACGGCGCACGCCAGACGGCGATCCCCCTGCGCTCATCGATCTGACCCGCATCCCCGGTCTGGCTGACATCCGGGAGGCTGACGGGCGCATCCATCTCGGCCCGCTGGTGACACACAACCAGTGTGCGGCCAGCCCGCTGATTGTTCAGAAGGCTTTCCCACTAGCGCGCGCTTGCTGGGAAGTGGGCGCGCCCCAAATTCGCAACCGGGCGACTGTGGCCGGGAATATCATCACTGCCAGCCCGGCAAACGATTCGATTGTCCCCCTGCTGGCCCTGGACGCGGCGGTGACGCTGACCAGCGCCGAACGGGGCGAGCGCACATTGCCGCTGGCCGATTTTATGACCGCTTTCCGTCGAGTGGACCTGGCCGACGACGAGATTCTCACGGGGATTTCCCTGCGTGGGTTGAACGAAAATGAGCGGGGATCGTTTATCAAATTAGGTCTGCGCAGGGCGCAGGCAATCAGTGTTGTCAGTGTGGCAGTTATTCTCACCCTCACCCCCAGCCCCTCTCCCTCGGAGGGAGAGGGGAGCGTAAATTTTGCCCCCTCCCCTGGAACGGGGGAGGGCTGGGGTGGGGGTTGGGGTTCCTCCGCTTCCATTGCGTTAGGAGCGGTGACACCGGTTGTCACCCGCGCAGCCGCTGCCGAAGCATTTCTGGCCGGGAAACCGTTGAACGACGAGACAATCGCCGAAGCTGCCCGTCTGGCTGTGAACGCAGCCAGCCCCATCGACGACATCCGCGCCACAGGTGAATATCGGCGGGGAATGGTGGAAGCGCTCACGGCCCGGCTGCTGGGCCAACTGCGCGACGGCCGGGAGCGGGAGGGATGGCCGGAGAAGTCGGTGACGCTGTGGGGCGGGACGGACGGCAAATGGCCGGTGGAAGAGGGACGGCAGACCGCGGACGGCGGACCGCTGAATGCGGGTGACGCAACTCGCAATTCGCAACTCGCAACCGTCAACGGAAAACTGGTCGAATTGCCTGCTCAAATGACCCTCCTCGACTCTCTGCGCGCGGCGGGCTATGTGGGGGTGAAAGAGGGCTGCGCTGAGGGCGAGTGCGGCGCGTGTACGGTCTTTCTGGACGGGATGGCGGTGATGGCCTGTCTGGTCCCGGCGGAGCGGGCCGCGGGCAGTGAAATCGTCACAGTGGAGGGGTTGAGTGACGGCGAGAAGTTGCACCCGATTCAGGCAGCACTGGCCCAGAGCGGCGGCGTGCAGTGCGGCTATTGCACCCCCGGCTTTGTGATGAGCGGGGCCAAACTGCTGGAGGAGTCACCCCACCCCAGCCGGGACGAAGCGACCCAGGCCCTGACTGGCAATCTCTGCCGCTGCACAGGCTACCGCAAAATTCTGGACGCGCTGGTGGCTGCGGGCGCAGAATAGGAACGCAGATTTCACAGATTTTATCACTGTCCGTCAGTGTTCATCAGTGAGCCTACTGCAAAAACCGAGTTTTTCGTGCAGATCGCCCCAGATTTCCAGGAGTGATTCGGTCTCAAAAACTCGGTTTTTAGTCTTTTTGCAGTGGAGTCATCAGTGTTCATCAGCGGCTCTAAAAAAGCTAGAAAGAGTTTATGGCACGGGAAAAGCTGATTTTACTCCACGCACCCAGCGTCTATGATTTTCGCAAGCGGGCCACTCTTTGGGGACCGATTGGCGATCTGGTGCCGTCGTCCACTGTCTTCGAGATGTATCCCATCGGCTTTACGACAATGGCCGAATATCTGGAGCGCTACGGCCACCGGGTGGGGATTGTCAATCTGGCCGTGCATATGTTGCGCGACGCTGACTTTGATGTGGAGGAATATCTGGCCGATCTGCACCCCGCCGCCTTTGGGCTGGACCTGCACTGGCTGCCCCACGCCCACGGCTCGGTGGAGATCGCTGGGATTCTCAAGCGGCTGCACCCAAACATTCCGGTCATTTTTGGCGGCTTTTCCGCTTCCTACTTTCACGAGGAGCTGATCCGCTACCCACAGGTCGATTACATTCTGCGCGGCGATTCTACCGAAGAGCCTTTGCGCCTGCTGATCGAAGCGATTGAAGAGGGGGCCAAGGCAGCCGATCTGCGCCAGATTCCCAATCTGAGTTGGAAGGATGCCGCGGGCCAGCCCCACGCCAACCCGCTCACATATGTGCCGGAAAACCTGGACGGGGTGCTGCTCGACTACAGCTATGTGCTTTCCGCGGTGGCCCGGGATCGCAGTCTGACCAACTATCTGCCTTTTGCCCGATGGACCCAATACCCGGTCACCGCCGCGCTGACCTGCCGGGGCTGTACCCGCAATTGTGCCATCTGCGGCGGCTCGGCCTATGCGTCCCGCAACAGTTTCGGACGCAGCCAACCGGCCTATCGCAGTCCGGAGACGGTGGCGTCGGACCTGCGCTCGATTGGCAACTTCAGCCGGGGGCCGATTTTTGTCCTGGGCGACATCCGCCAGGCGGGGATGGACTACGCCCGCCGTTTTCTGCGGGCTATGCAGGGCTACGAAGGCCAGGTGATGATCGAGTTTTTCACACCGGTAGACCGGGCCTTTATGGAGGAGGTGGCGGCGGCCATTCCCGATTTCGTCGTCGAGATTTCCCCCGAATCCCACGACCCCGCGGTGCGTCGTTATTCGGGCAAGCCCTTCTCCGATGCGGAGATAGAGACATCTATCGAGAGTATTCTGGCCGCGGGTTGCAAACGGCTGGACCTTTTCTATATGTCCGGGATGCCGGGGCAGACGCCCCAATCTGTGCTGGACACCATCGACTATTGCGGCCAGCTTCTGCGCCGGGTGGATGGGGACGAGCGGCTAAAGATGTTCATTTCGCCCCTGGCTCCTTTTTTGGACCCCGGCAGCCTGGCCTACGAACATCCAGACGCCTACGGCTATCACAAGTTTTGTAATACGCTGGAAGAGCACCGGCAGGCCCTGCTGGCCCCCAGTTGGAAATATGTGTTGAGCTACGAGACCCGCTGGATGAATCGCAGCCAACTGGTGGATGTGACCTACGAGGCCGGGCTGCGCCTGAATCGTATCAAAGCCGAATACGGACAGGCCAGCGCCTGGCAGGCCCAACTGACCGAAGAGCGCATTCAGCGCGCGATTGCACTGATGACTCGCATCGACAAATTGGTGGAATCCACACCGCCGGAGCAATTGGAAAAGCGTATGCTGGCCCTGCGCCCGGAGATCGAGGAAGTCAACAATTCCACCGTCTGCGAGAAGGCGGAACTGGACCTGCCCACCAGCGGAATGCCCATCAAACCCCTGCGGGTGCTGGGGCTGCTGATCGAAGAGGGGCTGGAACGTTTTGGCTTGCGTGGATAGAGGAAAATGGTAGAAATTCGCCCGCTGCTCCCAACCGACTGGCCCGTAGTGCGCCGTATCTATGCGGAAGGCATCGCCACGGGCAACGCCACTTTCGAGCAGAACCCGCCCGAATGGGAGGAGTGGGACGCGGGCAAACTGGTCCATCCCCGGCTGGTTGGGGAGATGGACAGCGTAATCGTCGGTTGGGCCGCGCTCAGCCCCACATCCAAACGGGCTGTCTACCGGGGCGTGACAGAAGTGAGCGTCTATGTGGCCGGGGTGGCCAGAGGACAGGGCGTGGGCCGGGCACTGTTGGCAGCGCTGGTGGAGCAGTCGGAAGCAGCGGGCATCTGGACATTGCAGGCGGGCATCTTCCCGGAGAACGCGTCCAGCGTCCACCTGCACGAGCAGGCCGGTTTCCGCATTGTGGGCCGCCGGGAACGGATCGGCCAGATGCACGGCGTCTGGCGGGATGTGTTGTTGATGGAACGACGGAGTAGGGTGGTTGGTTAGTTTATTAGTTGATTGGTTGAACAGTTGATTGGACGTACGATTCCAATGAACTAATCAACCAATCAACCAGTCAACCAATTCTAGGAGGCACAGTGAGCACACAACAACAGGATTTCATCTTTCCCGCTTCCCTGCCCCGCCGGGGCAATGCGATTGGCCGCTGGCTGGCCAGGACATTTCTGCGGCTGAGCGGTTGGCGCTATGAGGTCGAGTTTCCTGACACTTCTAAATTTATCATTGCCGGCGCGCCCCACACCTCCAACTGGGATGCGGTGTGGGCTATCGCCTTTATTGTGGCATCTGGTCTGGAGCTTCATTTTATGGCCAAGGCGGAGGCTTTTCCTGGCTGGGCGGGGTGGTTTCTGCGTGCAGTGGGTGGCATTGCCGTCAACCGCCAGTCCCCCGAAGGAATGATCGGGCAGATGGTGGCCGAGTTCCAAAACCGGGAGAAGTTTGTGCTGGTGATGGCCCCGGAGGGAACCCGCAAAAAGGTGGAGCGCTGGAAGAGCGGTTTCTATCGGATCGCCCAGGCCGCGGATGTGCCGATTGTGCTGGCCTATCTGGACTACCCCAAACGGACGGTGGGTATTGGCCCCACCTTTCAGACCACCGGCGATATGGCAGCGGATATGGCAGCTATGCGCGCCTATCTGGAAACCCACATTACCCCCCGCCATCCCAGCCGGGTGTAGCGAACGATAGGATAGGAACCACTGGTGCTAGTTCATAAGATGTCGAAAGGAACGATGGAGAGAGGGACGAAGCCATCGGGTTCAGGGCAAAGACCATGCCATCCGATAAGAATATTGAAAAGGGCCATGGTAAAGCCGAGATGAGTTTCAAAATAGCGCCAGGAGCGATGGGCCATGCGCTTGAATTGACAAATGCGGGTGAGCATAGAAAGAACAGTCTCGACAACCATGCGCACATTCCACTCTCCCCGCTTGCAGGTACGTAGGTTGGTGGGGAACCAGTCAGTTTTCTCGAATCCCGCATCAGAGAAGATGACCATATCGTTTCTGAACTTATCTACCAGATATTGGAAAGAGGAACCATCATAGACATTGGCGGTATCACAATCCCAGTCCACGATCTGCCCCAGGTGGTCAAGGACAAAGCATAGTTTTCCACCTACAATCCAACGTCGATTGGAAAGACCCTTTTTCCCGATCTGGCTCTCACTCCGCCCTTCCCGGCGAGGATGAAGCAATTCGATTCCATAGGAATCAATCACGCCGATGAGCGAGGGAGAGGTCAAAAACTCATCAGCCTCAACTCGATGAACATTGAATTTACGAAAAAGGCGTGTCCGTTCGAGCAAGTTGGGAAACATATCTCGGTGATTGGCAGTCAACCAGCGATAAAACTTGCGTTGACCACATCCTTTCAGGGCATATAGCAAGGCCAACGTCACAATTTCGCTAACATGCATCTTCTCCTGAGAATGGGTCTCTCTGCGTCTGCTTCCCAGTTCATCATATACTTTGCAGAACAGTTCCGTGATAAAATCGACTGCGGTCATGAGGTGAAGTCCTTTCATTTGCATTTTGGTTGATACAAATGAAATTCTCTCTCACTTCATGACCTTCACACAACTAGCACCACTGGCTAGGAGAATCCAATGGCAAAGGAAGCAGCACCCACGCTGGACGCCTGGCGTCGTCTCTATGCGTTGATGGCCCAGGTCAAAGAGATGGCCCCCTGGGAATGGATGTACGAGTCGGACGTCTTCGCTGTCCAGGACCCGGAAAGCCAGGAATTCTACTTTGTCAGTGTGATGGGCAACCTGGGCGAACATCTCTCCATTGCCGTCTATCTGGGCGTGAGGGCCTACGACCGCTTGCTGACCTTCGCAGAAAATGTAGACAGCGAGACCGGCGAGGAGTTGCTGGAGATTGCCCATCTGCAAGCCTCCTTCGAGGATCGGGACCAGCTGACTACCCAGGACCGCAACACAATTAAAGAATTGGGGCTGAAATTCAGAGGAAAGATGGCCTGGCCCCTTTTCCGCAGCTACCGGGCTGGCTTTGCGCCCTGGCTGCTCGAAGCTCACGAAGCTCGTATCCTGACCCTGGCATTGGAGCAACTGCTGGATGTGGCCCCCCGTTTTGGAGACGAGGAGATCGATTTCCCAGAGGAGTCGGGCGTCTTTCTCACCCGTATACAGGCGGCAGATGGCAACTGGCAGGAGCGCATTGTGTCTGTACCCCCAGCCGAGCCAGAATCGGTTGACATTGTGATTCCCAAAACGGAGGCGGATGCCGTGCGCCGTCTGCGTCGCAGCCACAATGTCTTTGAAGCAGACCTTTTTCTGATGCCGGGGATGTTTGGCGAACGGGGCAGCCGTCCCCAAATGGCCTATATTTTTATGGTCGTGGACAAAAACAGCGGGGCCATTCTCTCCGGCGAACCGCTCTACGTGGATACCACTTTTGCGGATATGCTGGCCGAAGTGCCCCAGCGGATGGTGGACATCTGCCTGAAAATGCAGGGCGTCCCCGGTGAGATTCAGGTGGGCAGCGAGCGGGTCGAATGGCTGCTCTCCTCTCTCAGTTCAATAATGGACTGCAAAATCAAACGGGTGCGCCGTCTGCGCGCCCTGGACAACGCACGGGACGCGATGTTTCAATTCTTTATGCGGTAGAAGGTTGACTTTTTCTGAAAAGTCGAACTTCTGAATCGTCGAGAGGTCTGAATTTCTATGCGAGCAGTTGGCAGCAGTATCCAGCGCAGCGACGCTGTGGACAAAGTAACGGGCCGGGCCGCCTACGCCGGGGACATCGACCTGCCGGGGCAAGCCTGGCTGGCAATTGTCTACGCGCCCAGCCCCCACGCCCACATCACCCGCATTGACACCGCCGCAGCCCTGGCAGCCGCGGGTGTCCTCGCCGTCCTCACCGCGGCGGATGTGCCCGTGAACGAGTACGGGCTGATTCTGCCCGACCAGCCGGTGCTGTGTGGACCAGGCAGCACTGTGCAAGCCGAGACAGTGCGCTGGGAAGCGGATCACCTGGCGCTGGTGGTGGCAGAGACAGCGGAGCAGGCCCAGGCCGCGGCAAAGCTGGTGCAGGTCGAGTACACCGCACTGCCTGTCATCACCGACCCGCTGGCCGCGCTAGCGCCCGATGCAACCGTCATCCACCCCCACCCCTTCAGTGCATTTCCCTACGGCCAGCGGGACAACACCTCCAATCTGCTCCTGGAATATCACCTGCGCCGGAGCGATGTGGACGAGGGTTTTGCCCAGGCCGATGTGATTGTGGAAAGCACCTACCGCACCCACGCCCAGGAACACGCCTATCTTCAGCCGGAGGCCGGGCTGGCCTTTGTGCGGGAGGACGGACGCATCGAAGTCATCGCCGCGGGCCAGTGGATGCACGAGGATCGGGCGCAGATCGCCCACACCCTGGGCCTGCCCGCCGAGCGTATCGTCGTGCGCTATCCGGCCATCGGCGGCGCGTTCGGCGGGCGCGAAGACCTTTCCGTCCAAATCGTCCTGGCCCTGGCCGCCTGGAAGACGGGGCGTCCGGTCAAAATCGTGTGGAGCCGGGAGGAGTCGATCCGGGGCCATCACAAGCGCCACCCCTTCGTCATCCACGCCAAATGGGGCGCGACCAAAGCTGGCAAAATCATCGCCGCCCAGATGGACGTGACCAGCGACGCGGGGGCCTACGCCTATACCAGCACGAAAGTCCTGGGCAACGCCACACTGATGTGTCTGGGACCCTACGAGATTCCCAACGTCCACGTGGACGCCCGCACCGTCTACACCAACAACTGTCCCAGCGGTGCGTTCCGGGGCTTTGGCGCGCCCCAGGGCCATTTCGCCGCCGAAGGGCAGATGAACAAACTGGCCGAAGCATTGGGAATGGACCCGGTGGAACTGCGTATGCGCAACGTCATCCACGACGGCTCGATTCTGGCGACACGCAGCGCGGTCCCGGCTGGCTGCACAGCCGAAGAAGTGCTGGCCGAAGCAGCCCGGCGGGGTGGGTGGAAAAAGAATGGTATTGGGTATTGGGTATTGGGCAGTGAAACCGACGCCGCACCACTACGAAATACCCAATACCCAATATCTATTGCCCGCGGCGTCGGCATCGCCCTCTGCTTCAAAAATGTGGGCTTCAGCCTGGGCTTCCCAGAGGCGTGCCACGCCTGGGTGGAGCTGCACGGCACATCGGCGATTGAGCGGGCGCTGGTAGGCTGTGTGGGTGCGGAGGTGGGCCAGGGCGCGCATTCGGCCTTTGCCCAGATTGCTGCGGAAGCCCTGGGGCTGGACGTGGCCCAGGTGGAAGTCGTCGCCCACGACACCGACGTGACCGGTTCCAGCGGCAGCGCGTCGGCCAGCCGCATGACATTTATGGCGGGCAACGCCATTCTGGGCGCGGCGCAACAGGCACTGGCCCAATGGCAGGACGAGGAACGTCCAGCCCGAGCCGATTTTGTCTTCCACCCCCGGCCCACCAGCGGCTACGACCGGAAGACCGGCGAGAGCGACCCCAACATCACCTACGGCTACTGTGCGCAGGTGGCGGATGTGGAGGTGGATATGGCGACTGGTCACGTCAAAGTCAAACGGCTGATCAGCGTCAACGACGTGGGGCGGGCGGTCAATCCGGCGCAGGTAGAAGGCCAGATTGAAGGAGCGGTGGCCCAGTCTGTGGGCTGGACGCTCCTGGAAAATTTCATCCAGAAGGATGGGCGCACCCTGACCCCCCACCTGAGCAACTACCTCATCCCCGGCGTGGCCGATGTGGTGGAGGAGATTGTGCCGGTGATTCTCGAAGTCCCCGATCCGCAAGGGCCGCTGGGCATTCGGGGGATGGCCGAGATGCCCTTCATTCCCACTGCGCCCGCCATCGCCGCCGCCATTCACAACGCGCTGGGCGTCTGGTATAATGAACTGCCCCTCACGCCAGAGAAGGTGTGGCGGGGATTGAGCGCCAATCCATTTCCTCAGGAATAAACCGTATGTTCAGTATGACCGATGTGATGATCGACGCTCTCTGGATTCTGGCCCTGGCCGGGGTCTTTGCCACTTTCAGCTACACCGACTGGCTGCGTTCCGAGCAGAAGGGGCGCTGGCGGGATCAGTGGGGGCTGCCCCGGTTTCTGGTCCCGCTCAATCTGAGCCTGACGGCTTTCTGCGTCGGCGTCGCGCTGAGCGGGGCCACGACCTTTTCGCCCGACCCCTGGTGGCAGACGGTCATCTGGGCAGTTCTGGCCGTCCTCTTCGGCTTTCAGACCTTCACCGCCTGGCGCTTCGCCGCAGTCAAAGGCTGGGAGACACCCATAGAAGAGAAGCCGAAAGTGGCTGGAGACGGAGATGAAAAGCGGGACGCAGATTCCGCTGAAACTGCTGATTTGCCCAGATAAAATCCGTGTAAATCCGTTCCATCCATATAAATCCGTGTCCTTATTTTCAGATCGGAAGCCAAATGTCCACGCAAAATAGAGGCGAAGACAACCGCGTCGGCGGCTTTACCTGGGCCGGAGCTTTTGTGCTGGGCGGGCTGGGACTGCTGCTCTACAATCTGGGCGCGTTCGACGCGGCCAAGCCCTGGCTCCAATACATTCTGGCCGGGCTGCTGGGACTGGGCGCCATCGGTTTCTTTGCCAGTTACTTCTCCCAGACAAGCAACTGGTGGCGGCTTATTCCCGCCTGGACGCTGCTGGCCCTGGCCGGAATGATCTATTTAACGACGGTGCAGAGCCTGGACCAGCGCATCACTGCCGGGCTGCTCTTTGTGGGACAGGCCCTGGCCTTCGCCCACATCTATCTACTGGACCGGGACGGACGCTGGTGGGCGGTCATCCCCGGCGGTTTTATGCTGGTGCTGGGCGGGGTGATCGCCCTGAGCAGCCGCACGGAAAACCCGGATACACTGGGCACGACGCTTTTCGTGGGGCTGGGTGGGGTCTTTTTTCTGCTCTACCTGCTGGGACGACGCACCCGGCTCTGGTGGGCGCTGATTCCCGGTGTGGTGCTGGTCGTCTTTGGACTCTTTCTTTTTTCGATGGAACGCAGCCAGGAGAACGCTTTTCTGGCCTGGTGGCCTCTGCTGCTCCTGCTCTTTGGACTCTTCCTGGGCTGGCGGGCCATCACCCGCAAACCCGGCGGCGAGAAGCTGAGCGTCAACAGCGCCTCCAACCTTTCCCGCCACGGCACGGCCAAAACGAGCACGACTGTCCCTGCCAGTCCAGCCCGGCTGGGCGAGTACAAAGGCCCGGCCCCCGGCGCAACCGTAGAAGTGCTGGCCGACCCGGACGAGAAATGAAATGTCCCCTACAATTATCGTCAAGAATTCCCTCCGATAGGAGCCTCCCCATGCCCCAACTCACTGTCACCCTCGTCCAGATGGACTGTGCGCTGGCCCAGACCGCCCACAATTTTGAACGGGCAGCAGGTTTTGTGGCCGAAGCAGCCCGCCGGGGCAGTGATCTGGTGGTGCTACCCGAACTGTGGAACACGGCCTATGACCTGGAAAATGCCGCGACCCACGCCGCTGCTTTGGCGCAGAATGCCGACGAATCCGGTGCATTTGGTGACTTTGCCCGGCTGTCACGGGAAAATGGCGTCTGGTTGGCCGGTTCTCTGCTGGAAAGCCGCAACGGACGTTTCTACAATACGACGGCCCTCTACTCCCCTGCGGGCGAACTCCAGGCCGACTACAGCAAAATTCATCTGGTGCCGATGCTGGACGAGCATCTCTATTTGGCAGGCGGTGAGAAACGCACCCTGGCCGAGACGCCCTGGGGCAAGGCCGGACTGGCCATCTGCTACGATCTGCGCTTCCCGGAGCTTTTTCGCCGCTATGCCTTGGACGGGGCGCGGTTGATGATTCTGCCCGCGGAGTGGCCTGCCGTGCGCAAAAGCCATTGGCGCACGCTGCTGCGGGCACGGGCCATCGAAAATCAGTGTTATGTGCTGGCCTGCAATCGAGTGGGGAGCAGCAAAGATGTGGCCTTTGGGGGCGCGTCCGCGGTCATCGATCCCTGGGGTGAGGCGCTGGTGGAGGGGGGCGCAAGCGAGGCCCTGCTGACGGTCAGCTTCGATCCGGCCTTCGTGGATACTGTGCGCCAGCGCATTCCTATTTTCGCCGACCGACGCGAGGAATTGTACAAATAGGCTGGCGCGGTTGGACGGTCATTTAGGCGCGTTCAAACAAATAACCATCCACAGATTGCGCAGATTTTCACAGAGAAAATCGGTAAAAATGTAGTAGTCAAGAAGATGGTGGAATTTTCAACGCAATGACGCAAAGGAGCAGAGACGCAAAGAAATCGCTTTTCTCTCTGTGCCTTTGCCTCTTTGCACCTTTGCGTTAAGAAATAGCCATTCCACCATCCCGTTGACCAGTACAGAAAATCGGTGAAAATCTGCGCAATCTGTGGATAAATTAATCTTGGGAATAGCCCTATACCTTCCGCTGTAGCCTGCGCCGGGTCTGCCAGGCCACCCGCACAAAGTTGACGATGTGGGGAATGGGCCGGATGTGGCTGGCCTCGCCTGCATAAATTGTGCGAATGGGTGTCCAGGCCAGCCGGTAGCCCGCCTCCACACAACTGACGATCTCCTCCATCTCAAATTCGTAGCCGCTCTCCTGCCCCGCCAACAACCGCTCCATCAGTCGCCGGCTGGTCAGCCGATAGCCGGACTGATTGTCCAGAACCCGTGTACCCATCGCCCAGGAAAAGATGAGGAAACCGAGGGTATTGGCCAGGCGTCGCACGAAGGGCATTTCGCTGAAACGCCGGTGGCCGATGATCAGGTCGGGCTGCTCCCTTTCAAAGAGCGCGGCGAATGCCGGTATCTCCGCCGGGTCGTGCTGGCCGTCCCCGTCCAGGGCGATTACCCCGTCAAAATCATTCTCCAACGCATAGGCAAAACCTCGGCGCAGAGCCGCGCCTTTGCCCTGATTTGGGTTCTGCACCAGAATCGTGGCGCCAGCCGCTTGGGCCAGGGACGCGGTCTCATCCTTCGAGCCGTCGTCCACCACCAGCACAGGCAGATGGCCCAGGCTCTCCGCCACCACCCGTTGGATGGCCGCGGCTTCGTTATAGGCAGGAATCAGAGCGAGCAGACGCATTCCGGTACACCCTCCAACAAATGGACAAATGGGGACTGAGGCCAAAGAGAAAGTGGGTTCACAGATACTATACCGGTTGCCTGGTTGAGACGCAAGAGCCGTTGGTAGCGTATCCGGGCTTCTCCGTCGAAAAAGTAGTTGCCCAAGCATTTCGAGATTCGCAAAGGATTCAAGAATCGCTACCCGTTCAAATAGACTCTGACACTCCCCCGCCCCTCAGGGCAATCGCGAGTTGGGAAGTAAGGGAGTGAATCCGCCGATTGAGTAGGCGATAAGACTACTTTCCCGGAAAGCTCAGGTCCCATCGCCGTATCGAAATCCAGGATTAGCGACCGTTCGGCCCGACTGGGCTTCGATACACCGCCTGAAGGCGGCACTCAGCCGGCGTCGGTCCTCACTACCACATCCTCGCGATTACCCTACCCGCGCTCGAAAATGGATATTCCCTCGCATCAATTCGTGCTATAATGACACAGCTTTACCTGAAAACACCCCACCCCAAAGGAGACAACCGAAATGGATCGCATTCCCCTGGCAATCATCGGCTGTGGCGGTATGGGCCACCGCCATATGTACGGCTTGGCCGAACTGACCAACGCCGGTCTTTCCCGCTTTGAACTGGTCGCAGCCTGTGACCCCTGGACCAGCAACGCCGAATCCCTGGCCGACGACGCGGAGGGGCGGCTGGGCAAGCGCCCGGCTGTCGTGGGCACGCTGGCCGAATTGGAAAAGCTGGGCGTGGCCGCAGTGGACATCACCACCACCCCGCCCTATCACCACAGCCTGGCCGTGGAAGCCTTGGAGCGGGGAATGCACGCGATGGTGGAAAAGCCCGTCGGCCTGACCGTCAAAGGCAGCAACCGCATCCGGGCCGCGCAGGAAGCCAGCGGTCGGGTGGTCAGCGTGGCCGAGAACTACCGGCGGGATCCCATCAACCGGCTGGGCAAGGCCCTGTTGGAAGCAGGCGTCATCGGCACGCCCCGGGTGATGATTCACCACACAATGGGCGGGGCTGACAAAATGCTCATCTCCGTCTGGCGGCACCAGAAAAACCAGAGCGGTGTGCTGCTGGACGTGGGCGTCCACTACGCCGACATTCTGGAGTTCTATCTCGGCCCTATCACCACCGCCTATGCCCAGAGCCGCCTGCACGAAAAGTATCGACTCAACCCGGCGGCGGGTGGGGGCGAAAATGCCAGCAACCCGGCGGGTGTCTATGGCAAATGGCAGAAGGATATGCCGGGCCGCTTCGAAGCCACTGCCGAGGATGCCTCCTACGCCACCCTCACCTTTGCCAGCGGCGCGGTGGCGTCGTATGTGGAGGATCACGCGGTCCACGGCCAGGGCGTCTGGACCCGACGCATCTATGGCTCCACCGGCTCCTTCGACCTGCCCAACGACCGCTCCGGCAATGTCATCACCCTGCACAAGGACGGGGAGAGCATCAACGACGGACGGCTGCTGGAAATGGTCCCAGACTTTCGTCTGGACCCGACGACCGCCGCGCTCTTTGGCGGTGACCGGCTCTGGCGTTACGACTTCCCCTTCAACGAGACGGATCGCAAGCTGCTCGCCGTGGAGTATGGCGAGTTTGGCGACGCCATTGCCACGGGCCAGCCGGTGGAAGTGGACGCCTATCAGGGAACCCGCTCGGTTGCCATCAGCTACGCGATGCTGGAATCCAGTGTGGCGGGCCGCGCCGTGACAATCGAAGAAGTCCTCAACGAATCTCTGGGCGAATACCAGCGGGATATTGACGAGGGATTGGGGTTGGTGTAGGAGTGACGGCGGACGGCAGACCGCGGACCGCAAGCGGCGGGTGAACCGGATGAGAATCGGTCTGCCGTCCGCGGTCCGCCGTCTGTCGTTCTCACATTGAAATCGATCCCTTGCGAAAATCAGTCTTGCCCAAAATGGCGTTGACCAGCACAGGCTTTCCCCCGGCGGCCGCGCTTTGTGCCTGGGAGAGCACCTCCCCGGCCAGTTCAGGATCATCCAGACGCAAGCCCACAGCGCCGAAACCCTCGGCCACCCGGTGATAGTCGGTGTGGGCCAAGACAGTGCCCACCGCATCCCCCAGCATTTCCACCTGCTCCCGTGCGATCTGCGTCCAGCCGGCGTCGTTGCCCACAACGCCGATGACTGGAATCCCGTGGCGCACAAATGTATCGTACTCACTTAGACTGTAGCCCACAGAGCCGTCGCCGTAGAGAATCCAGACCTCCGCATCCGGGCGGCAGAGTTTGGCCCCCAGGGCAAAGCCAGCGCCCACCCCCAGCGTGCCAAACGCGCCGGGGTCCAGCCAGGTCAGCGGTCCCCGGGGCGAAATGATGTATGAGGCCGTGCCCACGAAATCACCCCCGTCCGCTACCAGAATCGTCTCTTTCCCCAACTTCTGCTCAATCTCCCGGCAGAGATGGAGTGGATTCACTTTATCCGTCGGTTGCAGCGACTGCTCGACAATCTCCCCTTCCCGCTCCTCATCCCGGCGGCGAAGCTGCGCCCGCCAATCCGACCAGCGCCCCGGGCCGGGTGCTTTGGCCGCCAGTTCGCGCAGAAAGAGACCCGCATCTGCCAACAGGCCAATGTCGGGCCGCCGGTTTTTGGTCAGATCAGCCCGGCTGCGGTTGGCGGAGATGAGCGTCGCGCCCTGGCGGATGTGGCGTCCGTAGTCCAGGCGGAAGTCGCAGACGACCCCAGCCAGGATGACCAGATCGGCCTCGCGCAGGGCGTTGCGCCGCTGGTGGCGCATCTGCAATTCGTGGCCCTGTCCCAGCAGTCCACGAGCCATCCCGGAGAGATAGACCGGGACGCCCAGGGCTTCCACTGCGTCGGCCAGGGCAGCCGCATTGGGCGCGTCGAGCAGGGCCTGGCTGCCCACCAGCAGCAGGGGACGTTCGGCCTGGGCCAGCTTTTGGGCGACGCGGGCGACTTTGGCCGGGTCTGGCGCGGGGGGAGCGGCGACGATTTTCGTGGATGTGTGGGGCTGGTCCGCACCGGCAAATAGGCGGTTGACGTGCCAGTCCAGATAGAACTGGACAGCTCTGTCGGCCAGATTCCTGCCGCCTCGGCTTTTGCCGTCCCCTTTAGCCCCGTAGAGGTCACGCACCAACGCTTCCTCGTAGAGCAGGTCCACCGGGCACTCCACAAAGACCGGGCCGGGCGTGCCGCTCAGGGACTCGGCAAAGGCCCGCTCGACTGCCGGAGCCAAATCCTTCACACGGCCCACGGCTTTGGCCCATTTCACATGGGGACGGAAGAGGGCCATCTGGTCGATGTCCTGCAACGCGCCCCGGCCTGTCAGCGCGGTGGGTGCGGCTCCGCCCAGCAGCACAACCGGGGATTGGGCGATCTGGGCGTTCTTGACGGCGGTGATTGTGTTGGTGACGCCGGGTCCCGCGGTCACCGCAGCCACACCGGGCCGACCTGTCAACCGGGCCACCGCGTCGGCGGCGAAAACAGCGGTTACTTCGTGGCGGGTGTCGATGACGCGAATGCCCCGCTGCTTGGCCGCCACCAGAATCGGGGAGATGTGGCCGCCGCAGAGGGTGAAGAGAAATTCGACGCCCTGTGCTTTGAGAACTTCTGCGATCCGTTCGCCGCCGTGCATAGAGAATCCTTTGGGAGTGGGATTGGGTATTTCGTCTGTGTCTATCGTCGTGGATTTGGAAGATTTTGGCAAGTGGTGGACTACACCTGCCAGGTTTTCTGAAACCTGGCAGGTGTGTGTGAGCAGCACTTTGCATCCGGGCCTCTATTGGACTACACTACATTTCCGATCAACTGCTCAACCAATCACCAATCAACCACCCCCAAGAGGTAAACCAAATGACTGAAAAACGTGCCCGTGTGGGGCTGAGCCGGGGCGAGAACCGTCGCCAAAATGTCTACAATGCGCTGGAACTTGTGCGGGCCGATGTGGAATCCCGTATGGCCGAGCAGGTGATGCTCAAACCGAACTTTCTGTCGGGCAAGAATCAGTTGGCCTCCAGCCACGCGGACGCTATGCGCGGGGCTATCGACTTTCTGCTCAGCACACCGAAGCCGCCGAAGGAAATTCTGATTGCCGAGGCGGGCAACGAGGACTATCCCGGCCAGGCCTGGGATGTCTTTGGCTATCACGCCCTGGACGCGGAGTATCCCGTCTCCATCCGTTTGGTGGACCTGCACAAAGAGACCAATTGGGTGGAGACGCCGATTCTCCTCAACGACGGCAGCGAGACAATCGCCCGGATGCCCAAAACAGTTCTCGACTGCCCCTGCACGATTTCCGTCGCCATTCCCAAAACCCACGACGTCTGTGTAGTGACGCTGGCCCTGAAAAATATGATTATGGGCACGATCCACAAGCCGGACCGGGTGAAGATGCACGGCTTCCCCAACCATGCATCCCGTGTGCTGCCCGACGAAGCACGCATCCTGAACATCAATCTCATCCGCCTCTCCCGCTTCCTGACGCCGGATGTGGCGCTGATCGACGGCACGTGGGGTCTTCAGGGCGACGGCCCCGGTGGCGAAGATGGCTTTGCCTTTGGCGTGGCTGCGGCCAGCACAGATGTCTTCGCTGCAGATGCGGTGATGACGAAGGCGATGGGCTTTGAACCCCTGGAAATGGGCTTGCTCCACTACGGCCACGAATTGGGAATGGGTGTGGCGGATCTGGCCGAGATCGACGTGCGGGGGACCCGACTGGCCGATGTGGTGCGCTCCTTCAAACCCCACCAGAGCACCGATTTGCAGTTGCAGTGGCAGGTGGCAGAAGCTGAACGATTCTTGGCCTGAGAGACCCAGCAAGATTTGACTTGACTGTGTAGACTACAATACAATAGGAACGATTTGTGAACTCACTCACAAACGCATTACGCGACAATTGCTACAGCGACGTGGCAGATGGCTTTTTCGGCCTCTGTGGACAGGTATTGCCTGGCAGGGGCCGTTTTCTTGCGCGTTGCTTGTGTCCGATCGAACCACTATTTCTTGGGAATTCATCCATTAACTTAGGGACAAAGGAGGGACTGCTTTGTTAGAAGGAACAGCAGGAATCACGTTTGCGCTGGTTGTTGCCCTGGCCGGTGTTGTCTTTGTAGTCATCCAGTTGGGCAGGGTTCTGGGCCAGGACGCGGGCAACCAGACAATGCAGGATATCGCGGCGGCCATTCAGGAAGGCGCGGCGGCTTTCCTGCGCCGGGAGTACACTTTCCTGGCCGGTTTTGTCGTAGTGGTTGCGGCGATTGTGGCGGTCTGGCTGGACTGGCAGACCGCAGTCAGCTTTGTTCTGGGCGCGTTTGCCTCGGCATCCGCGGGCTATTTGGGAATGTTTACGGCGGTGCGCTCCAATGTGCGTACGGCTGCCGCGGCCCAAAAGAGCCTGAACGACGGGTTGCGGGTCGCCTTCAACAGTGGCTCGATTATGGGGATGTCTGTGGTCAGCTTCAGCCTCATCGGTCTGACTGTCCTCTACTTCCTCTTTGACGGCAACATCAGTTACATCACAGGCTTCGGCTTTGGAGCCAGCTCGATTGCCCTCTTTGCCCGTGTGGGCGGCGGCATCTATACAAAAGCCGCGGATGTGGGCGCGGATCTGGTGGGCAAAGTGGAGCAGGGCATCCCGGAAGACGACCCCCGCAACCCGGCTGTCATCGCCGACAATGTGGGCGACAATGTGGGCGACGTGGCCGGTATGGGCGCTGACCTCTTCGAGAGCTACAGCGGTTCGATTATCGCAGCCGCGGCTCTGGGCGCGACAGTGGCCGGCGGTGTCGGTATCACCCTTCCCTTCATCGTGGCGGCTGTGGGTATCATCGCCTCGCTGATTGGTACATTCCTGGTCAGTACCAAAGAGGGCGCAACCCAGCACGACCTGTTGGCCACTCTGCGTCGGGCCATCTACGGCTCCTCTGCGTTGGTGCTGGTCTTCACTGCGATTGTCATCGCCATCACCGGCGCTGGCTGGAATCTCTTTGCCGTTGTGCTGGTCGGCCTGTTGGCAGGCAATGGCATCGGCTACTTCACCGAATACTACACCAGCTACACCGAGAAACCGACCCAGGGCATTGCCAAGGCATCGGAAACCGGTTCGGCTACGCTGATCATCGAAGGTTTGGCCGTGGGTATGGTGAGTACGGTTGCGCCAGTTTTGATTGTGGCTGTGGCGATTATCCTGGCCCTGGGGCTGGGTGGATCAGAAGCGGGTCTCTATGCCGTGGCGCTGGCCGGTGTGGGTATGCTGAGCACACTGGGCGTCACCCTGGCGACCGACGCCTACGGCCCGGTGGCCGACAACGCGGGTGGCATCGCCGAGATGAGCCATCTGCCCCCGGAAGTACGGGAACGCACGGACGCCCTGGACAGTCTGGGCAACACCACCGCGGCTACGGGCAAAGGCTTTGCCATCGGCTCCGCGGTGCTTACAGCTTTGGCTTTGATGGCGGCCTACATCCAGGCAGCGGGTCTCAAACCCTCTGACCTGAGTCTGTTGGACCCGGAGATGATCCCCGGTCTGCTCATCGGCGCGATGCTGCCCTATCTCTTCGCGGCGCTGACGATGACCGCTGTGGGCAAGGCTGCTTTTGAAATTGTGATGGAAGTGCGTCGTCAGTTCAAGGAGATTCCTGGGCTGATGGAAGGCACGGGCAAGCCCGACTACAAAACCTGTGTGGACATCAGCACCAAAAGCGCGCTGCGCGAGATGGTGGTCCCCGGTGCGCTGGCTGTGGTTGTGCCCCTGCTGGTTGGCTTTGTGTTGGGCAAAGAAGCGGTGGCCGGTATGCTCATCGGCGCGATTGCTTCCGGCTTCGTGCTGGCGGTGATGATGGCCAACGCGGGCGGTGCGTGGGACAACGCCAAGAAGTGGATCGAGACCGGTGTGCTGGGCGGCAAAGGCTCCGATGCCCACAAAGCCGCGGTGGTGGGCGATACCGTCGGCGACCCCTTCAAGGACACCAGCGGCCCGGCCCTGAACATTCTCATCAAACTGATGAGCATTGTCAGCCTGGTCTTTGCCACTGCCTTTGGCAACGGGCTGATCAATTTCTAATTGAACGCGGATTGAGCTAATCTGCACAGATTCAAAAAAGAGTGGCTGGGAACGAAACGTTCCCAGCCACTCTTTTTTATCTGATTTTGTCTGCGCAATCTGCGTTCAATTTCTGGTTCCACTGCAAAAAGCCATTTGAACCACAAAGAACACAAAGGGCACAGAGATATACAGGAGAAATATCAGCGTTTATCAGTGTTCATCAGTGGCTGGCAGACCTTTTTGCTGAGGAGCCATTCCTACGCTTCGTAGGCACAATCCACCTGGCGTTTGGTGTCGGAGGATTGCAGAATGGCGTCGCAGATGACCGAATTGCGATAGCCGTCCAGGAAATCTGCGCCGATAGGGGCTACCGGCCTGTCGTTGACGATGCAGTCGAGCAGATGGGTGATCTCGTGGACGAATGTGTGCTCCCAGCCGATCATATGGCCCTGGGGCCACCAGTTCTCCCACCAGGGGTGGAAGGGTTCCGAGACCAGCACATTGCGGAAGCCCTGGGTCTCTTTGGGTTCGTCGCCCACCCAGTAGACTTCCAGTTCATTCAGCCGCTCCAGATTGAAGACGATACTGGCCTTCTCCGCATTGATCTCGATGCGCTGGCCGTTCTTGCGTCCGGCTGCAAAGCGGGTGGCCTCTACAGTGCCCAGCGCGCCGTTTTCAAAGTCGAGCAGCGCTGTGAAGGCATCGTCCACATCGACTGTACCCATTGTGCCGTCGCCCCAGGGCCGCTGGGGAATGAATGTGCGGGCCATACCCGATACGCTGCGCACTTCGCCCACCAGATAGCGGGCCAGATCGATGATATGCGCGCCCAGATCGCCCAGCGCGCCGCTGCCCGCCACCTTCTTTTGCAGCCTCCAGATCATCGGCATATTGTAGTGGGGCATAATCCACTCTTGCAAGTAGACGGCCCGGAAGTGGTAGATTTTGCCCAGCAGCCCGGAATCGACCAGCTTGCGAATCTGGCGGATGGCGGGCACAAAACGGTAGTTGAAGGCCACCATATGTTTGACACCGGCTTTGTTCACCGCGTCCAGCATCAGCTTGGACTCCTCAGCCGTGCGGGCCAGGGGCTTCTCGCAAAGGATGTGCTTGCCCGCCTGCGCCGCGGCGATGCACGGCTCGGCGTGGGCGTCGTTGGGCCCGCCGTTGTCGAAGAGTTGGATATCCGGGTTGCTGATCAAATCCCGCCAGTCGGTGTAGGCGTGCTGGTAGCCGTAGCGTTTGGCTGCTTCGGTCACCGCCTCCTGATTGCGCCCGGCAATACCCACCAGCTTGGGCACAGCGGGCGGCGGGTACATCATATGCCCGATATTGAGCATCGCGTGGGTGTGGGCCTTGCCCATAAAGGCGTAGCCGAGCATCCCCACGCCGATCTCCGGAGCCTCGCCCTCGGCCTTCGCCCCAGCCATTGAAGTGAATCCACTACCTTCGCTCATTCTTGTCTCCTTGTGGGTATTTGGTATTGGGTATTGGATATTTGGCAGTGGCGTGCCTCCGCATCACTACCAAATATCCAATACCCAATACCTATTTTTTATTCAGCAAAGGCTGCGTCGAACGCTCGGTCCGACGACGGGAAGTCGATCTTGCGGGTGTATGCGCAGGATTCGGTCGCGCCGTGCTCCCGGTCCATCCCTGCGTCTTCCCATTCGATGGAGAGAGGACCGGCGTAGCCGATGTCGTTTAGGGCGCGGATGATGGACTCGAAGTCGATATTGCCCCGACCCACAGAGCGGAAATCCCAGAAACGGCGGTGATCGCCGAAGGGTGCGTGGCCACCAAAAACACCGGCCTGGGTGGGGCTGTTGGACCAGCCCACATCCTTCATATGGACGTGGAAGATGCGGTCGGCGAAGGTGCGTATGAAGCCCACGTAGTCCACGCCCTGATAGCCGAAGTGGCTGGGGTCGTAGTTGAAGCCGAAGGCGGGATGGCCGTTGAGCGCGTTCAGCGCGTTTTGGGCGCTGTAAATGTCGAAGGCGATTTCGGTGGGGTGGACTTCCAGGGCAAACTTTATGTCATTCTCTGCGAAGACATCCAGAATCGGCGTCCACATCTCGGCGAAGAGGGCCAGCCCCTTTTCCAAAAAGTCCGGCGGGTTGGGCGGGAAGGAGTAGACCATATGCCAGATGGGCGAGCCGGTGAAGCCGGGCACGACCTTTACACCGAATTTGGCCGCGGCGATGGCCGTGTCCTTCATCTCCTGGGCGGCCCGTGCTCGCACGCCGTCCTCTTTGCCATCACCCCAGAGACGGGGGGGCAGGATGCTGGCGTGGCGCTCGTCGATGCGATCACAGACGGCCTGGCCCACCAGATGGTTGCTGATGGCGTAGCATTGCAGTCCGTATTTGTTGAGGGTATCCCAGCGGCTCTGGATATAACTGTCATCCTCCAGGGCCTTGTCCACCTCGAAATGATCGCCCCAGCAAGCGAGTTCCACGCCGTCATAGCCGAAGGATTTGGCCTTCTGGCAGATGACTTCAAAAGGCAGATCGGCCCACTGGCCGGTGAAGAGGGTAACGGGTCGTGGCATGGCAGACTCCTTATGGCTTATGTTATGAATACGTTTGGGAATAAGTGGCACAGGACGTGAGGTTCCTGCGCGGTCATAGCTCCACTATACAATTGGCGCGAGAAAAAGACAATCTGCTTTGCCGTCCGGGGGGTTACCGCCAGGTAAAGTTACGCACGTCGCTGGGGGTGCTGGCGGCCTGGATGCCCCGCCCCTCGCCCTCATCGGGCAGGATGCGTACAACTGTCACCTGCCAGCCATACTGCATGGCCGCGCTGGTGGCCGGGGCCGCATCCGGTTGCAGACGGTGGCTGGTGGCTTTGGTCCACACAGCGGGCAACAGACCCACCGAGCCTTCCACCGGCCAGATACGCAGCACATACCACTCGTTGGGGGCGAGCAGGTCCACGCTGAGCCAGCGGAAGATGACCTCTTCCGCCCTGGGCAGGCTGCCCCCATCCGCCGGTTCCAGCAGGCCGGGCGCGCTATAGCTGCCAGGGCGGGTGTCCAACCCCGGCACATTGCGTGCCGACTCGCTGGACGCGGTAACTGTGGACGGAACTTCCACAGGGATGCGCAGAATCTGATCCGGGCGGATGAAATCGCTGGCCGTGATGCCGTTGGCCTGCAAAATACCCTCCACTGTTGCGCCGAAACGGACAGCAATCGAGACGATTGTATCCCCGGGCAAAACTGTGTAGCGGAAAACTGTGGGCACTTCCACCTGATTGGTAATTTCGGAGACCACCGGTGGCACAGGGATCACCAGTTCAGCCCCGGCACGAATCAGTGAATCGGTCAGGCCATTTGTCTGTTGAATCTCCTCCACCGTTACGCTGTATTGGATAGCAATGGAGGAGAGTGTATCGCCCGATTGGACCGTATGGATAACCAGCAGCGGGCCGGGTGTTGGCTCGGACTGAGAAGCAGGGGTAGCTGTGGCAAGAACCGCCACAACCGGCGCTTCGTTCTCGGCTGGTGTACCGGGTATTGGCGTACTGATTTCCACTGCTGTTTGTTGGTCGGGGTTGGTCGAACGGCTACCCATCTGCCACCAAAGTACAACCAGCATAAGCAGCGCCACGACCAGCGCCAGGTCTATCCAGGTAATGCGGCGACGGCTTGGCGGTGCTTTGGTCAGATCATGGCCACAGAAATAGCAGGTTTCGGCCTCTTGCGCCACCCGGCTGCCACAATTGGGACAGCGGCGCAGTTGATTGGAGGAAGTGCCAACATTGTGTGTCATGGCAAAATTATAGCACGCATGGGGGGATGGATGCGAAACGTTCCGTACGGATTACGAAGAGCCGGTTGGGATCATACCCAGTATGACAGAAAAACATTGTATCTCGCCTTACAAACAGTCCATCTCCGCCTGTTGATTGGGTCAATGAAACAAAAACGTCCTTCAGCAGACTCGCTGAAGGACGTTTTTGTTCCGCTCTTATCGAGCAACTACTGCCCTCGTTGGGTCAGCATATAGCTTACAATATCCACAATATCCTGCGGGCTTAGAATATCATTGTAGTTTTGAGGCATGATGCCGCTATTGTAGCCGTTGACCACATATGCATTGGGTTCAGTGATACTCTGATAGAAGTAGAGAGCCGGGCTTTCACCAGCGACCCGTGTCACAGCCTGATGAGCCACACCACCCCAACTTGGGGCAACTACTGTATTCGAGTCATCCAACCGATGACATCCCACACAGCCAGCACTGGTTGCCAACTGTTCGCCGTGGGCCGGATCGCCAGGGAGGAGTGCCACCACATCGGCGGGCAACCCCGCGTAAATCTCTTCTTCCGACAGATTATTGATGTCGGGAAGCGGTGTGGGTGTGGGCGGAACAAATGCCTGTCCCTTCACTTCGGGAACCATATCGGGCGAAATTAGCTGGGCACGCGGATTGGGTGCGCAAGCGGCGACCGCAAAAATAGTGAGCAGCAAAAGCGCAACGAACAGATAAATTCGATTTGTGTGCATACGTCCCATCGATACTCTCCACAAAAAAGTGCAGCCCAGGGCGATTTCGGTGGATGGACTACGAACCGGTTAAAGGGTAAAATAAACAGAACATAGTGTAACACGGGACGCGACGGGATGCAATTCTGTGCGCAAAAATTCACAAAGGGGGAAGCAATGGCTGAAACATTCAGAGCAGACGCGGTAGAAAATTGGTTGGCGACAAACCTGCCTGCCTGGCAACTACAAAAAAGCCATCTTCGGCGGCTCTACAAAACCGGCAATTGGCGGGTGACGCTGATGGTTGCCAATGCCATCGGCTATCTGGCCGAAGCGGCTGACCACCACCCGGAGCTGATCCTCAACTATTCATCGGTGGAGGTCCATTTGCAGACCCACAGCGCGGGCGGCATCACAGCCCAGGACTACGCGCTTGCGCGTAAAATCGAAGAGACCGTTCTCTGGCATCCCGGCCCAGCGGATGGGTCGACTGGCCCGGCAGGGAAATGGGTGGAGAGGGAATGAGATAGAAAGATAGGTGGATTGGGCATTCGCGTTGAAAAAAATGATGAGAAGGAGGACAAACACCAGCGCTTACAAACAGCGCCCCGGGCTATGCGATGAGCCATTGGATGGCGGATAGTGATGTAGGATCGGCCCGATGTTGCCTGTCTTCTTTTACCCAATCACACCCATATTTTTATGCAAGAAAAGAAAATTGTCAACTATCTAAATCCCGAATAAACTCCTGCGCTTTGGCAACCAGTTCGCTATTTCCCACAAAAATGGGAACTCGCTGGTGCAGTTCCGTCGGCTGTAAATCCAGAATCCGCTCGGTGCCGGTGGATGCCGAGCCGCCTGCCTGCTCGGCCAAAAAGGCCATCGGCGCACATTCATAGACCAGCCGCAGTTTGCCTGTGGGCTGGTCCGGGTCTTTGCTGTCCGCGGGATAGTAGTAGACCCCGCCGGTGAGCAGGTTGCGGTGAAAATCCGCCACAAGCGAACCGATGTAGCGCAGCGATAGGGGCTTGGAAGTCTTGTCCTTGCCCTGCAACCATTCGGTATAGCGCTTCACCCCTTCCGACCAGAACTGCTCGTAGCCCTGGTTGACGCTGTAGAATTTGGGCTTGTCGGGAATACTGATGTTGGGGTGGGAGAGGAAAAACTCGCCAATTGTCGGGTCGAGGGTAAAGCCGTGGACGCCCTGGCCTGTGGAGTAGACCAGCATTGTGCTGGAGCCGTAGATCACATAGCCCGCGGCCACAATATCGCTGCCCTTTTGCAGACAATCATCCAATGTGCCCGGCCCTCCCGCTGTCTTGCGCCGATAGATGGCGAAGATCGTGCCGATGCTCACATTTACATCGATGTTGGAGGAGCCGTCCAGGGGATCGTAGACAAGAACGTAGGGACCAACTGAAAAGTGTTGCGGAATCGGAATAATATCTTCGTGCTCTTCCGAGGCCATCACAGCCAGCCGCCCGGTGTGATCGTTCAGCTTGAAGATAATATCGTCCGCGTATTCGTCCAGTTTCTGGACAACCTCGCCCTGCACATTCTCTTTGCCAGCGCTGCCCAGAATGTCGGACAAGCCAGCCCGGATGGTTTTGCTGGCGATAATCTTTGCGGCCAGACACATATCGTAGAGAATGCTGGTAAGCGCTCCGGTTGCATCGGGATAGCTCTGCTGTTGGTCCAGAATAAAGCGTTCAATCGTGACAATTTTACCGGCATAGGCGTCTGCTGTTAAAAGAGGATTGTCACTATTGACAGTCATAACTTATCTCCTGTGAGTGGGATTGGGGGAATGGGGAATGGGGAATGGGGAATAGGAAGCTGTACGGAATACCCAACACCCAATAGCCTACTATTTCCGCCGGGTGGCAAAAGCCTGATAGAGTACAATACTCCCGGCCACCGATGCGTTCAGGCTCTCCACCTGGCCCACCATTGGCAATTGAACGATAAAGTCACACTTCTCTCTGGTCAGACGACTGAGGCCACTGCCTTCGCCCCCTACTACCAGAGCCAGGGGGCCAGTCAGATCCGCTTTGTCCAGGGAAATCGCGTCATCGCCCGTGTCCAGGCCGACCACCCAAACCCCCTGCTTTTTCAACTGATCGATCGTGCGGTTCAGGTTCGTCACCTGGGCCACGGGCAGGTGCTCCACTGCGCCCGCGCTGGCATTGCTCACCGCCGGGGTCACACCTGCGGCCCGTCGATCGGGCAGGAGCAGGCCATCCACACCCACGGCTTCCGCCGTGCGGATCAGCGTGCCCAGATTTTGCGGGTCCTGGATGTGGTCCAGAATCAGCAGCAGCGGTGCTTCTGTTTTGGTACGCAGAATTGTCTCCAAATCCGCATAGGGGTAGCCATCGGTCTCCAGCGCCACGCCCTGGTGGTTGACCCGCTGCTCGCTCAACGTATCAAAGAGCGTCCCATTCACCGGCTTGACAGGCACATTCTGGGCCTCTGCCAGGGCGATGATTTCGCCGGTGATGCCAGTTTTGTCCATATCATCGCTCGCCAGCCAGAGCCGGTAGATGCGGCGACGGTTGGCACGCAGGGCCTCGCGCACAGCCTGGCGTCCTGCCAAAAGCTCGCTCATGAAGTCTCCTCATAGCGCCAAGTCGTGCCGTCGGGTCCGTCTTCCAGCACAATCGAAAGGCTGCCCAGGCTGTCGCGGATTTTGTCCGAGAGCGCCCACTGTTTGGCCGCCCGCAGGTCAGAGCGCACCTGAATCAACAGATCGATGAAGGGTTTGGCCGCCATCTGATCCCCCGCTGCCGCCGCCTGATCGGGCAGGGTCAGCCCCAGCACACCAGCCAGTTCGCGCAGGGTGCGCTGGGATGCGTCGAAGAAGGGGCCGCTGACACCCGCGGCCCGGCCTGTGTTGATGGCCCGCACCAGTTCAAAAATAGCTGCCAGACCGCTGGCCGTGTTGAAGTCGTCGTCCATCGCCTCTGTAAATGCGACACGGGCATTTTCCGTGGCAACCCGCAATGCGTCGGCCTCGTCGCCTACACTGGCATTGCCTGTGGCCGGGCGCAGGGCACTGCGCAGACGGACAATACTCCGTTCCGCGCTTTCGATGGTTTCGTCGTTGTAGACTACCGGCTTGCGGTAGTGGCCGGAAAAGATCAGCAGACGCAGGGCATCGGGCGAGTGGCTGCGCAGAAACTCGTCGATTGTGATCAGATTGCCCAGGGATTTGCTCATCTTTTCCCCAGCCAGTTGCAACATCCCGTGGTGCATCCAGACGTTGGCAAAGGCTTTGCCCGTCAGACTTTCGCTCTGGGCAATCTCGTTTTCGTGGTGGGGGAAGATCAGATCGTTGCCCCCGCCGTGGATGTCGATGCTCTCGCCCAGGTGACTCAGGCACATGGCCGAGCATTCGATATGCCAGCCAGGACGCCCCTCACCCCAGGGGCTGGACCAGGAGGGTTCACCGGGCTTGGCCCCTTTCCACAGGGCAAAATCAGCAGCGTTCTCCTTGCGCTCGTCGGACTCCACACGGGTTCCAGCCAGGGCTGCTTCCTGGGTGCGTCGGCTCAGTTTGCCGTAGTCGTCGTCCCGATCCACCCGGAAGTAGACGCTACCCTCACTCTCGTAGGCATAGCCCGCCTCGCCCAGATCGCTGATGACCTGAATGATATTGGGAATCTCTTTGGTCACCTTCGGGTATTCGTCCGCGGGCATCACATTCAGATCGGCCAGATGCTCCAGATACTTCTCGGCAAAGAAGTTCGCCAACTCAAAGGGATCCCGGCCCACATCGTTGGCCCGGTTGATAATTTTGTCATCCACATCCGTAAAATTGGTTACATAGGTAACTTTGTAACCCCGGAACTGGAGATAGCGGCGCACCATATCGAAGACAATCGCGCTCATAGCGTGGCCGATGTGGGCATCCGCATAGACTGTCGGCCCGCAGACGTACATACTGACCTTGCCCTCTTCTAGGGGAACAAACGGCTCGGTCTGACGCGTCAATGTGCTGTATATCTGTAACATTCCCTATCCTTGTTCACTATTCATTGCCCTAAAAAGAGCCTGTATACACGGATAGAAGGGAACACGGATTCCTCAAAAATCTGTGTTCTCTTCTATCCGTGTATACAAAATTCTCATCTCACTGCTGACTGCCAACTGCTCATTTATCTTTGTCCCACCCGGGGCCGCTGTTCCACCTCTGGCACAGCAAAGATCAACCGGCCCGCGTTGGTCTGCAACACTTTTGTCACCTGCACGGGGACCAGTTCGTTCAGATGGCGGCGGCCATTTTCCACCACCACCATTGTGCCATCTTCCAGATAGCCCACGCCCTGGTTCATCTCTTTCCCCTCCTGAATCACCCGGATTTCCATCTCCTCGCCGGGCAGCACCACCGACTTGACCGCGTTCGCCAGTTCGTTGATGTTGAGAACCGTCACCCCCTGCAAGCGGGCCACCCGGTTCAGATTGTAATCATTCGTCACGACTGCCGCGTTCAACTCCATCCCCAAACTGATCAGTTTATCGTCCACCTGCTTGGCGTCGCTGGGGTCCTGATCCAGAAAGAGAATCTCCACTGCTTCGTTGTGTTGCAGCCGATCCAGCATCTCCAGCCCCCGACGGCCCCGGTTGCGGCGCAGAGCCTCGGACGAATCAGCAATGTATTGCAACTCATTCAACACAAAGCGGGGAACAGCCAGCGTCGCCCACAGGAAGCCAGTCTCGGCCACATCGGCAATGCGCCCGTCGATGATGACACTGGTGTCCAGCAGCATCAGCGTATGGGGCGCGACACTGCCAATCGTCTCCCCGGCAGACTTTTCCTCCGCTGTATCATCCCGAATGCGGAAGAACGAAAATATCTCCCGCTGGCGCAGGAGCATCATTGTGACAGAGAGATAGCCGAAGAGAATTGCGCCCGCAAAGGGCAAAATTGTGCCAAAAGGATTGGGGAGCAGAGAGAGGGGATAGGCCAGCAGCGCCGCGATCATCAGCCCAATCGCCAACCCCGCCGTGCCTGCCAGCAACTGTATAGTGGGCACACCCCGCAGGCTGGAACGGAGCGCACGCGCAGGGCGCACAGTCACCCAGGGCGCGACCAGATAGCCCAAGAGCGCGCCGCCCAAAATCGACGGAATAATAATCTGGGCTGACGTGGCAAAGGTTGCCCGCAACTCATCAAACGAGACAATACCTGTAAAGGTTCGGCCCACCTCCCAGCCCAGCCAGGCCCCGATGAGCATAACCACTACACGCAGAAAGCGATCCCAACGCATGGATGAGACCTCCTATAAGTTCTGCCATACATGCCAACGCACGGCCCAATGAAAATAAGGGTTCGGGCACAGACTGCCTGCGTTGCAGATGAAAAGGAAGATAAAAGCGCAACCAACAAAGAATGAAAGAGCCAAAACACAAACAACCGAAGCACAACTGACGAAGAATGATAATGGGAAAATGGGGATGATAAGAGTCAGTCTGCGCTGCCTGCCCACGAAGGCTAATCGTAGGCGATTGGCAGGCGTAATCATACAGCAAAAGCTACTGAACCGCAATCTCTGTTATACTAAAGCATATCGCGCAAGAAGTTCGACCTACCTACTACAAAAACCAGCCGGAGACCCCAATGTCCAGCCAACCCCTTTCCGTCTTCACCGTTGACAGCCTCGCCGTCGAAATCTACCCGGACAAAGCCGCCACCAGCCAGGCCGCCGCCGACTTCGTGGCCGGGCACATCCGCGCCGCCATCGCCGAGCGGGGCAGCAGCCGCGTCATCTTCGCCACCGGAGCCAGCCAATACGACTTTCTCGCCAGCCTCTGCGCTGCAGCGGACATCGACTGGTCACTGGTCACCGCCTTCCACCTGGACGAGTATGTGGGCGTTAACGCCGACCACCCGGCCAGCTTCCGCCGCTATCTGCAAGAACGCCTCTTCAGCCGCCTGCCCTTCGCCGCCGTCCACCTGCTCACCGGCGACGCACCCGACCCGATTGCCGAATGTCGCCGCTACGCCAGCCTCCTGGCCGCAGCGCCCATCGACGTCGCCTGCGTCGGCATCGGCGAAAACGGCCACCTGGCCTTCAACGACCCGCCCGCCGACTTCTACACAACCGCCGCCGTCCACGTCGTCGAACTGGACGAAGCCTGCCGCCAGCAACAGGTGGGCGAAGGCCACTTCCCCGATTTGGCCGCGGTCCCACCCCAGGCGTTATCGATGACCATCCCGGCCATTCTCGACGCCAAAGTCATCTCCTGCGTCGTCCCCGACGCCCGCAAAGCCGCCGCCGTACACTGCACACTGCAAGGCCCCATCGACCCGGCCTGCCCAGCATCCGCCATGCGCACCCACCCCCGCTGCCGTCTCTACCTGGACAGCGCCTCTGCCGGGCAGCTATCCCAGTGAGCGCCGTCAGACACCTCCTGGCCGGGCGGGTCTGGTCGCCTGCCGGTTTTGAAGAAGGCGTGCAGCTTACCTTCGCCGCAGGCCAAGTCTCCGCCTGGGACGCGCTCCCCCCGCATCAGTCCGGCGCTGACGGGGTGCTTGACGCCCGCGACGCGCTTGTCGTCCCCGGCCTGGTGGATGTCCAGGTGAACGGCGCGCTGGGCTGGAGCTTTCAGGCCCAGCACCGGCAACATTTCGACGCGATTGTCGCCCACCACCTGAGCGCAGGCACGACGACTTTTCTGCCCACCCTCGTCACCGCGGATGAGACGACGCTGACCGAATCTCTGGCCGTTCTGGCCGACTACTGCGCTGATTCACCTGCGGCCAACCTGCCCGGCATCCATCTGGAAGGCCCATTCCTCTCCCCTGAAAAGGCCGGCGCGCACGACCCCGCCGCGTTGCGCTTGCCTGATGGCCCACTGCTGGCACGCTTTCTGGCCGCAGCCAAAGGCCAAATCCGCATCGTCACCCTCGCCCCGGAACTCCCTGGCAGCCTCGAAACCATCCGTACTTTGGCTGGACGGGGTATTCTCATCTCCGCCGGTCACAGCGCGGCCACCTTCGCCCAGATGCAGGCTGCCGCGGACGCGGGTCTCACCCTCATCACCCACGCGGGCAACGCCTCCGACTGGCCCCACCGCGCGCCCCGGCCCGAAGGCTTCTGGGGCAGCGAGCCGGGGCTGGTGGGCAGTCTGATGGCCGACGACCGGCTCTCTGGCAGCGTCATTCTGGACGGCTTCCACTTCCACCCCGCGCTGGTTCCACCGCTGGTCAGACTGAAAGCGCCCCACGGCCTGCTTCTCACGTCCGACGCCGCGCCTGTGGCTGGCTGTCCACCGGGAGAATACAACAGCGGCGGCCTGCTCGCCACCGTTCACGCGGATGGCTACGCCACCAGCAGCCGGGACGGGCGCTGGCTGGCGGGCAGTACCATCACCCTTCTGGACGCAGTACGTCGGGCGGTCACCCTGGCCGGTCTCTCGCTGCACACAGCGGTCGGCCTGGCCGCGGCCACACCCGCGTATCATTTGGGGCTGGCCGAACGCAAAGGGCATCTGGGCCTGGGCGCAGATGCGGATTGTCTGGTGTTGAATGAGGATTTGTCACTGCGGTCGGTGGTTAGGGGAGGATGGCGAGTTGACAGCGGGCTGTAGTGCTTACGTTGACAACAAACACAAGACCAGCGCCGGTTGAGTAGGCGGGTGCTGTTTCCCGCCGTATCGAAACCCAGCGGGTGGAAAGAATCGACTCGTCATCCGTTCGCTTGATTTCGATACGCCTCGAAGACTCGGCTACTCAATCGGCGCTCACTACTCTGCTTGTTGACTTACTCGCCGAATCTCCCACAATTCCACCACCAACTCGGACGGATAGCCAGTGGGATCGAAGTCGTCGGTTTCGCTGGCCGTGCAGCCGCAGCGGGCAAAGAGTTCTTCAATCGTACGCGAGGAGTGGTGCTGGGCTTCGCCTATCGTCTGGTAGAGGTAGACCGCGGAGGGAAGAATAATCGGGTAGCCCATTTCGTAGAGGGCATAGGCAACGCCACCGGAAAGGACAGGCAGAAAATCGGCGACCCGTTGGGAAATTGATTGGCCACCCCGGCTGGCAGCCACATCAAAACGAAAGGCGAAGTGATCGCGCAGATAGCCTTCCCTCACCAAAAAGTCGCCGGTCTGCGCGATGGACTTCTGCAAACGGCTGAAGTCGTCGGCGTTTGTCAACTGTGCGGGCAAATTTAGCGCCAGATGGCTGTGGACCTGTTGAAAAAAGCGTCGTCCCACCCGGCGGGTAAAGTCGCGGCGGGCCTCTTTCAGAAACTCAGTTTCTGCTTGCGCCAACCCCTCGAAAGCGTCCCGGTAAAAGGCGTAGGAGAGAGCATCAAATTCGCCCGAATAGAAATTCCCCAAATTACGTCGCGCTGCGAAATCATCAACCAGAGAAGGACGCACATCCCGGCCATAGACCAGCCCCGCGTATTCCTCCACAAAACCGGCCACCCGGCGTAAATCTCCCGTTGGCTGCGCGGTTCGCCATTCGGCCACAATCGCCTCGGCCATAAACCCCACAAAATGGCTGCCCAATTTCCACCACTTCTGAAAGTTGGGATAGGGCTGGCGGCGTACTGCTTCTGCTAGGGAAAGAGCGCTCATTTGTCGGCCTTCTCCAATAATCGGTACTCTATCCGTGTCAGTTCAGCCTCAGTCAACCCTACACCCAGTCTCCGATCCCCAATCCCCCTTCTCAGTCCGTTCCGAGTATGCGGTCGAAGAAGCCTTTTTTGTGTTCGGTGGTTTCGTCGCCAAAGCTCTCGGCCAGACCGCGCAGAAGCTCTTTCTGCTCGGTGGTGAGATTGGTGGGGGTCGTCACCCGCACGGTGACAATCAGATCGCCCCGGCCCGACCGTTGCAGGCGGGGAATCCCCAACCCCCGTTTGCGGAAGCTCTTGCCCGTCTGGGTCCCCGGAGGGATTTCCAGCCTGTCCGGGCTGCCGTCCAGGGTGGGAATCTGCACATTGGCGCCCAGCGCGGCCTGGGCAAAGTTGATGGGCAATTCCATGTGCAGGTCGAATTCATTGCGCACAAAAATGGGGTGGGACTCCACGCCGATCACTACGTAGAGATTGCCAGCCGGGCCGCCCAGGCTACCGGCCTCGCCTTCCCCGGCCAGACGGATGCGGGTTCCGTCGTCCACACCCGCGGGCACATTCACCTTCAGCTTGCGGGTCACCCGCACCCGCTTCTGTCCGTTGCATTTGGCGCAGGGGGAACTGATCAGTTCGCCCGTGCCGTTGCAGCGGGGACAGGGCGAAGCAGTGACAATTGTGCCAAAGAGGGGGGACTGCTGGCGACGCTGAACTTCGCCCGTGCCGCCACAGGTGGAGCAGCGCTCCGGGGTGCTACCCAGCTCCGCGCCGCTGGCGTGGCAACGATCGCACTCCTCCATCCGAGGCACTTCCAGTTCCCGCTCTGTGCCAAAGGCGGCCTGCTCGAAAGGAAGGGTGATGTCCACCCGCAGGTCCGCGCCCCGACGAGGCGCGTTGCGTCGTCCACCGCCCCGGCCCTGGCCCGCAAAGCCGGAAAAGAGTTCCTCGAAGATACTGCCCAGATCGCCAAAGCCCTGGCTGAAGTCGTTCATACCGCTGGCCCCGCTCAGCCCGGCGTGGCCGTAGCGGTCATAGACCGCCCGCTTCTGGGGATCGCTGAGCACCTGATAGGCTTCGTTGATCTCTTTGAAGGTGGTCTCGGCCTCGGGCGATGAGTTCACATCCGGGTGATATTTCTGGGCCAGCTTGCGGAAGGCCTTTTTCATCACAGCATCATCCGAATTGCGCTCCACACCCAGGGTTTCGTAGTAATCGCGTTTATCCATCAGTTCCTCGACTCTATCCTAACAATGAACCACGAAGGCACAAAGACACGAAGAAAAACCAACAGGTTTTTGCTTTTCTTTGTGCTTTTGTGTCTTTGTGGTTGCAATTTCTGTCTACAGTTTATGTTCTATTCCCAGCTTAAAATCCAGGCGCAGAGACCGGCCAGGGCAATCGTTGCGCCGATGAGCGCGGCCCATTGGCCGGGTTCAAAGCCCACATGACGGGCGCTAAAAAAAAGGATGATCACCATCCCCACAGCCAGCACAGCCCAATTGGAAAGGGCCGGATGTTCATTCCAAAAACGCTTGAGAACGTCCATCCCCTACTCCGTCACAGGTTGCAGCGCGGCCATCTGGATGGGGTAGCGCTGGCAGAGGTCGGCCCAGATTGTGTCCAACTGGGCATAGAGTTCTTCGAGTGCGCCGTTGTTGTCGATCACCCGGTCAGCCTGATTTACTTTGGCGGCCTGGGGCGGCTGGATGCTGATGATGTGTTCGGCTTTGGACTCTTCCATGCCGCGGTTGTCCACCAGTCGGCGCAACTGGTTGGCAAAACTGGAGATGACCACCCAGACTTCATCGCACAGTGTAACCATCAGGCCGGCTTCCAACAGTTTGATGGCTTCCAATATGACCAGAGGCGATTTCGCATCTTCGATCTCCTGGTTGCCCAGATCGAAGACCTTTGGGTGGACCAGCTTTTCCAACCGGCCCAGGGCAGAGGTATCAGAAAAGACGATTTCCCCCAGCCGTTTGCGGTTGATGGTGCCGTCTTCGTTGAGAATTTCGCGGCCAAAGCTGCGCACGACGGCTTCGTAGGCCGCGCCACCCGGCTCCATTACCCGGTGGGCCAATTTGTCAGCATCAACAATCGCCGCACCTTTTTCGGCCAGATATTTCAGAATCGTACTTTTTCCCGTTGCGATGTTGCCGGTCAGGCCAATGACAAGTCTACTCATGAGCGAATCTGTTTCTCCTGGCTAAATAAAGAGGGAGACAATATTCCTTCCCAATCGACCGATGAACCCATCACCGAATCGGTTGATTGGTTCACTGGTTGATTGGTTGTTATACCACCGCTTCCGCCATCTCGGCCCAGCGCTCCATCTGCTGTTCCACACGGCGGCGCACGGCCTGATGTTCGTTGCTGATGGCCTGGACCCGTTCATAATCCTGGGCCAAGCTGGCTGTGGCCATCTTCTCTTCCAACTCGACTATACGGGCTTCCATGCGGTGAATCTGCTGTTCCAGTTCATCCAGTTCGGCCTGGCGGCGGGCCGAAGTCTGGCGCAGACGCCGTTCGTCCCGCTGCTGCTCCCGCTGATTCTGTTCCGGAGCCGGGGCAGAATCAACAGCATTCGACAGAGCCGTCTGCCCGTTGCGTTCGTTGATCCACTGCCGCCACGTGCCGTTGAAGACTTCCATCCGGCTGGGGCCGTCATCCGCCCCCGGTTCCACAATCCAGAGTTCCGTGGCCAGGGCGTCCACCAGCGCCCGGTCGTGGGTGACGAGCAGAATCGTGCCGGGAAACTGTTGCAGCGCGTCCTGCAGAATCTCCTGGCTGTCCAGGTCCAGATGGTTGGTCGGCTCGTCCAGGAGCAGGAAATTGGCCCCCTGCAACGTCAACCGGGCCAGGGCGATGCGGCTGCGCTGGCCGCCAGAAAGCTGGTCGATGGATTTGTATACGTCGTCGCCCCGAAAGAGGAACTGGCCCAGATAGGTGCGGGCACGTTCCAGTTGCAGGTTTTTGATGTCGAGCAGCGCGTTCAGCACAGTCTGGTTGGAATCCATCAGCCCAAAGCCTGCACCCACGTGGCGTTGGGCCAGATAGCCAATCTCCACCCCTGCGCCCAATTGAAACGTACCTTTCAACAGTTCCAATTCGCCCAGAATCGTGCGGATGAGTGTCGTTTTGCCCGCGCCGTTGGGACCGATCAGCGCGGCAATTTTGCCCCGGTAGAGGTCCAGATCGGGCACGGCCAGAATCGGCGTTGGGCCGCTGCCGTTGCCATCCGCGCTGGGATAGCCCACCAGCAGACGACGGGTGCGCAGGACCAGATCGCCGCTGCGAATGTCCGTGCGCAGGGGCAGGCGGATGCGCTGATCCGACGGGGGCGGCGGCAGGGCTTCGGTCTCCATAAACCGTTTCAGCCGGGTCTCCCGGCCCTGGGCCTCTTTGGAGCGCTGGCCGGCTTTATAGCGGCGCACAAAATCTTCGGTCTCCCGAATGAACTCCTGCTGCTGCGCATATTCCTTGCGCCAGCGTTCCAGCCGGTCGTCCCGCTGGCGGCGGAAGTGGCTGTAGTTGCCCCGGTAGGTCTCCAGTTTGTGGTGGGTCATCTCCCAGACACGGGTGACAACTGTGTCCAAAAAGTAGCGGTCGTGGGAGACGACGAGGAGTGCGCCCTTCCAGGCCAGCAGTTGGCCTTCCAACCATTCCACCGAGCGCACGTCCAAATGATTAGTCGGCTCGTCCAGCATCAGCAGGTCGGGTTCTTCCAGCAGCAGACGGCCCAGCAGGGCACGGGTGCGCTGTCCGCCGCTCAGGTGGGCCAGAGGTTTGTGCCAGAGTTCTTCGTCCAGGCCCAGACCGCTGAGTACACTCTTCACCCGCTGGTCGATTGTATAGCCGCCTGCTCGCTCAAAGGCTTCCTGTTTGTGGCCGTAGTCCACCAGAATCTGGCTCAACTCCGCCTCGCTGGTGGCCGGATCGGTCATCTGGCTCTCCAATGAGCGCAGTTCCTCGCCCTGGGCCAGGAGCGGAGCAAAGATGTCGTGCAGGTCTTCGTAGAGAGTCTGATTGCCAGCCGGGGGCGGGTCCTGGGGCAGATAGCCCCGGCGAATGGTCTGGGCCACGAAGATCTGCCCTGCGTTGGCCGATTCTGCCCCGGCCAGAATGCGCAGCAAACTCGTCTTGCCCGAGCCGTTGGCCCCGACAAAACCGATGCGATCGTCGTGTTCGATGCGCACGTCGATGTTCTCGAACACATCGTTGGCGCCGTAACTTTTGGCAAGCTGATTGCCGACCAGCAGACTCATTGCAGGAATCCGTGAATAAAGTGGGCGTTACCCCTTTGGAGTAAAATACACAGCGGCGATTATACCACACGCTCCCCGCAACGGCATAGGGCGGAAAGTGCAAGTGACCAGAGAAAACAGGTTGACATCCCCGGTAGTTTGGCGGTGGCTTGCAGCCCTTCTGTTCGTCCCCTTATTTTGACAATTGCCCCCTGCTCCCCTATAATCCACCCTAGCTTTTCGAGGACGCAAAGCAAGGATTTCCCCGCGTATCACCCTCGATCAGTTGCATCATCGACAGATTTGAGCGATGCTTTTTCCCATCTATTTCGTTTTACCACATCTTCATTCAAAGGAGAGGTTTATGCAACGACGTACATCCCTTTATGCTCTGTTGCTGATTCTGGCCCTGGTTCTGGCTGCCTGCCCGGCCCCGGCCCAGCCTGCAGAAGCCCCAGCGGAGCAACCTGCAGCCGCAGAAGCCAGCGCGACCGAAGCACCGGCCGCCGAAGCACCTGCTGCCGAACCCGCAGCCGAAGCCGAGCCGATGGACATGACCGGTAAGGTTGTGATTGCCCCCGGCGAGACCATCCGCATCGGTGGTTCCTTCGCGTTGACCGGTCCCATCCCGGACCCCGGCAAAGACATTGCCCAGGCCGCCGAGATCGCAGTTGACGATCTGAACGAAATGGGCGGTGTAGAAGGTTTTATGTTTGAACTGGTGGGCGAAGACGGCGCCTGCAATGGGGACCAGGGCACAGTTGTCGGCAACAAATTCGCCGCCGATCCCACGATTGTAGCTGTCTCCGGTGGCACCTGCTCCGGCGAGACCTTTGGCCTGACCCCGGCTTTGCAAGCGGCCCGCATTGCCTTTGTCTCCCCCAGCGCCACCAACCCGGATGTTGTCTCCGAGGATTGTGATGTCTGCAATCGGGTGGCTTTGAGCGATGCCCTGCAGGGCGTTGTGGATGCGGACTACGTGTTCAATGACCTGGGCAAGACCAAAGTCGCTGTGATGCACGACAATTCGGACTACGGCAAGGGACTGGCCGAAATCTTCCAGGCCCACATTATGGAGTTGGGCGGCGAAGTGACCAACTTTGAGGGTGTGCAGGTCGGCGATACCGACTTCCGCGCAGCCCTGGCCAAAGTCGGTGCCAATTCGCCTGAGTTCATCTTCTTCGGCGGCTACTCCACCGAGGCCGCACTGATTGCCCAGCAGATGGGCGAGACCCCCGGTCTGGACGGCGCGCTCTTTATGAGCGACGACGGCGCCTACACCCAGCAATATCTGGAAGCGGCTGGCGACGCGGCCGAGGGCACGTATATGTCCTTTGTGGCCGGTGCTACCAACGAAGCTGCGCTGGAAGACTTCACAGCCAAGTATATGGACAAGTTCGGCGTTGCGCCGGATGATCTGGGACCCTTCCACGGCCAGAGCTACGATTCCGTGATGGTCATCGCCGAAGCTATCAAAGCCGTTGCGGTGAAAGATGGCGACAATCTGGTCATCGACCGGGAAGAGCTGCTTAGCGCCATCCGCGGCGTCACTGATCTGGTCGGCCTGACCGGTGTGCTCTCCTGCAACGAAATCGGTGAGTGTGGCGCTGGTGGTGTCCAGGTCTTCACAGTAACTGGCGGCGAGTTTGTCCAGGTTGCTGGTTTCGGTATGGAATAGTGTCTGTAGAAGTCCGACTTTTCTGAAAAAGTCGGACTTCTTTGTTTCCCACAGTTGGAACATTTCGACAGGGTGGGGCAGAGTTGCACTCTGGCCCACCCTGTTTTCGTTAGCGCCCACGCTATTCCAATAGACTTTTGGCAAGCCACGGAAAAGACAGAACACACAGAAGAAAACAAAGAAGAGTTCTCCGTGTGTTCTGTCTTTTCCGTAGTTGTTTGTCTGTCCCGCAATTGAACTCCGGTGATGCCCATGCAAAAACAGTCTCTCTCGAAATCGCTTACCCTGCTTTTCGGCATTGTTGTCGGCCTGCTGGTGATCTGGCGAGTGGTCACCGTCGGCATGGCCGAGGGCTACCCGGCCTCCTTTTGGATATCCCAGGGGATCAACGGGCTGGTGCTGGGCGGGGTCTATGCGCTGGTGGCCCTGGGCTACACACTCGTCTATGGCATCCTTTTTATGATCAACTTTGCCCACGGCGAGGTGATGATGCTCGGCGGCATTACCGGCTTTTTCGCCCTCCAATTCGCGGCGGCCCAGGGCTGGATGGAGGGTTCGACGGCAGTGGTTGTGGCCGCGCTGCTCTTTATTCTGGTGGCGGGGATGCTTGGCTCAGTCGTCACGGGTGTCGCCCTGGAACGGCTGGCCTACCGGCCACTGCGTCGTGCGCCCCGCCTCGTCCCGCTGATCAGCGCTATCGGTGCCTCCCTCTTTCTGCAATACTCGGTCCTGCTCATTTTCGGCGTCAGCCCCCACAGCTACCGCAAACCCGATCTCATCTCCGGCGGTATCCGCACAGGCGACGTTTTCATTCCCTACACAGGTCTTATCATTTTTGTTGCCTCTATATTATTGATGCTGGGTCTCTATCTGATTGTCCAGCGCACAAAACTGGGCCGGGCCATGCGTGCCGTGGCGGAAGACAAGGACACGGCTTCTCTGATGGGTGTGAATGTGGACGCGGTGATTGTGGCGACATTTGTGCTCGGCTCGGCTCTGGCCGGTGCAGCCGGTGTGATGCTGGGCTTCCACAACACTGTCGTCAAATTCAACAGCGGCTTTATTCCCGGCCTGAAAGCCTTTACCGCCGCGGTGCTGGGCGGCATCGGCAACATTCCCGGCGCGATGTTCGGAGCGCTGATTCTGGGGATGATCGAGGCCCTTGGCCCCAGCGCACTGGGCATTCCCACGGAATACAAAGACATCATCGCCTTTTCTGTGCTGGTGCTGATTCTAATCTTCCGGCCCTCGGGCATCTTCGGCGAAATTCTGAGCGAGAAGAAGGCCTAACCTATGAAAAAAGGACTCAATACAGGACTGACCGCATTTGCAGTTCTGACTTACCTGATACTGATTGGTCTGCCTACCCGATTGGAAGGGGCGGCCCAACCAGTGCTGGCCCTGCTGCTGGCGCTCTTTTTCTTTGCCGTTCTGCGCAGCCAGGGCAAAGAAATGGGCCGGGGCGAACTGCTCCAGAGTGGACTGGTAGCCGGACTGGTGGCCGGGCTGCTGGTGGTGGCGGAGATCGGCTTTTTCGTCGGGCTGCTGGCCGACGGGGTGAAGATTCAGCCGGTCTTTGACAAAGTTGTGCCCCTGAATATGGCTGCGCTGCTCAATGTGCGGGCCGGTGCAATTATCAATGGCGAAACGAGTCTCCTTGCCTATGCCATTCTGACTGCCTATTTGACCGGGGCCGGTCTGCTGGGGGGGCTGCTCGTTCTTTTCACCCGCAGCGGCACGGCCAGCACAGTGCGCTCCACCCGCATCCCCGGTGGGCGCTGGCTGGTGATTCTGCTCCCCTTTCTCCTCTTTGCTTTTATCTACTATCTGGGGCTGGATGGTGTCAAAACCTTTGGCAACGACAAAAATATCGTCCGTCTTCTTCTGGTGCTGGTCGCCACTGGCGCTGGACTCTTTGCTCTGGCCGCGGCGAAGGAAGGGGTCGAGAAGCTGGCAATCGGCGGTCTGCTGGCCGGGGTTCTGCTCTTTTTGCCCTTTGTCCTCAACCAATTCCAGAATTCGGTGATGAGTATTGTCTTCATTTTTGTAATGATGGGGCTGGGGCTAAATATCGTCGTGGGCTATGCGGGTCTGCTGGACCTGGGCTATGTGGCCTTTTTCGCCATCGGCGCGTATGTCTACGCCTTTGTGGCCGCGCCCTTTTCGTCCCCCTACATCAGCAGCCTGCTGACAGGGATGGGCATCTCCCCGGACAGCCCGCTGCTGGGCTACTGGTCGGCCATCCCCCTGGCGATGATTACCGCGGCGATTGGCGGCGTGCTGTTGGGCATCCCCGTCCTGCGCCTGCGCGGCGACTATCTGGCGATTGTCACCCTCGGCTTCGGCGAGATCATTCGCCTCTTTATGCTTAATCTGGGCGACCTGACCAACGGGCCGCGGGGTCTGCTGCAAATCGCCCAGCCCACCCTCTTTGGCGTGGCTCCTTCCGCGCTGACCAGCCATCTGGACGCCCAGGGCTGGATATTTCTGCTGGCAATTTTCGGCTCGGCAGTGGTGGCTTTTGTCGCCATCCGCCTCAACGATTCCCGGCTGGGGCGGGCCTGGGTCGCCATGCGCGAGGATGAGGATGTGGCTCAGGCCACAGGCATCCACCTGGTCCAGACAAAGCTTCTGGCCTTCGCCATCGGCGCAACCTTCGCCGGGCTGGCCGGTCAGCTCTACGCGGCCCGTCAGATCAATATCTTCCCGGAGAACTTCTCCCTCTTTGTCTCCATCGACGCCCTGGCCCTGATTATCGTAGGCGGGATGGGCAGTATTCCCGGTGTGGTGCTGGGCGCGCTGGCGCTGAAGGGACTGCCGGAAGTGTTGCGGGGGGTGGACGAATACCGCATCGTCGCCTTTGCCACGCTGCTGATTGTGATGATGATTGTGCGGCCCGAAGGAATTCTGCCCTCGGCCCGCCGCCGCCGGGAGCTACACAGCGCAGAGGCTCCGCCGCCCGATGAAAGCGATGTGAGCGATAAACCGACGGACGGACAGTTGGAAGGGGGGCGCGCCTGATGGCTGCACTACTCGAAGCGAAGGGTGTGACAAAAGTTTTCGGCGGTCTGACCGCGGTGGATCGGGTCGATCTGACGATTGAGAAAGGCTCAATTGCCAGCCTCATTGGCCCCAACGGCGCGGGCAAGACAACATTTTTCAACTGTCTGACGGGACTTTACCAACCGGAAAAGGGGTCGATCACCTTCGACGGTCACTCGCTGGTGGGCCAGCGTTCGGACCAGATTATCGGGCTGGGCATCGCCCGCACCTACCAGAACATCCGGCTTTTCAAGGGGATGACTGTGCTGGAAAATGTGCTGGTGGGCCAGCACGTGCGAATGAAAGCTACACCGTTGGGCGCGGTGCTGCGCACCCCTTCCCAGCGGGCCGAGGAACGCCAGGCCCGTGAATTTGCCCAGCAACTTCTGGAGTTTGTTGGATTGGGCGGCGAAGAGGAGACCCTCTCCACCAATCTGCCCTATGGCGACCAGCGACTGCTGGAGATCGCACGGGCCATCGGCAGCCGCCCCCAACTCCTTCTGCTGGACGAGCCAGCCGCGGGCATGAATCCCCGGGAGACCGAGCGGATGATCGATCTGGTCCACCGGCTGCGGGACAAGAAGGGAATTACCGTCTTTCTGATTGAGCACGACATGAAAGTGGTGATGAATATCTCCGAGAACATCACAGTGTTGGACTACGGCAAGAAGATTGCCGAGGGCAAGCCCGTCGAAGTGCGCTCAGATCCGCGGGTGGTGGAAGCCTATCTGGGGCCAGGGGTTCTGTTGGATACATCGGGCGGGACGGAGAAGAAATAGATGCTAACCCTAGAAAACATCCACACCTACTACGACCGCATCCACGCGCTGAAGGGGATTTCCCTGACAGTGGAACAGGGCGAAATCGTCACCCTCATCGGCTCCAACGGCGCGGGCAAGACGACGACGCTCAATACAATCAGCGGCATCCTGACGCCCAAAGAGGGTACTGTCTATCTGGAAGGCGAGCGCATCGACCACCTGCCCGCGCATACCGTCACCCACCGGGGTGTCGTCCAGTCGCCGGAGGGGCGCAAGATTTTTGCCCGGTTGACGGTGCAGGAAAATCTGGAGATGGGCGCGTTCAACCGCAACGACGACGACGGCATAGCGTCGGACTACGAACGGGTGCTCACTCTTTTCCCCCGGCTGCGGGAACGGATCAAACAGCCTGGCGGAACCCTCTCTGGCGGCGAGCAGCAGATGCTGGCCATGGGCCGGGCGATGATGGCCCGTCCCCGCATTCTGCTTTTGGATGAACCGTCGATGGGGCTGGCCCCGATTTTGGTGGAGCAAATTTTTGAGATTATTCTGGAGATCAACAGCCAGGGAACGACGATTCTGCTGGTGGAGCAGAACGCCCAGGCCGCGCTGCAAGTGGCCCACCGGGGGTATGTGATGGAGACGGGCACGATTCGTCTCAGCGGCGATGCTAAGACCCTTCTGGCCGATCCCCAGGTGGTGGAAGCCTATTTGGGGTTTTAGGGATGGGCAAAATACCGAACCACAAAGGCACAAAAACACAAAGAAAAGCAAGCGTCCTGTGGCAAAACTGACCGTCTATTTTGGCGACAACCTGCCTGTTCTGCGCGACCTGCCGACCGCCTCTGTGGACCTGATTTACATCGACCCGCCCTTCAACACGGGCAAAGTCCAGCGCCGGACACAGATTTCCACAACTCAGGACGAGGATGGGGATCGCACGGGTTTCGCGGGCAAGCGTTACCGCACAGAGAAGATCAGCACAAAGGGCTACGACGACATCTTCGATGACTTTTTGGGCTTTTTGGAACCCCGGCTGGTCGAGGCCCATCGCCTGCTCAAAGCCGACGGCAGCCTTTTTTTCCACATCGACTATCGGGAAGTCCACTACTGCAAAGTGCTGCTGGATTCCATCTTCGGTCGGGAGTGCTTCCAGAACGAAATCATCTGGGCCTACGACTACGGCGCACGTACGAAGAAGAAGTGGCCCGCCAAGCACGACAATATCCTCTGGTACAGCAAAGACCCCAAGCACTACCAATTCCACCTGGAAGAGGTGGACCGCATCCCCTATATGGCTCCCGGACTGGTTGGGCCGGAGAAGGCGGCCAGGGGCAAGACACCCACCGATGTCTGGTGGCACACAATTGTCAGCCCCAACGGCAAAGAGAAGACCGGCTATCCCACTCAGAAGCCCCGGGGCATACTCGACCGCATTGTCAAAGTCCACTCCCGACCCGGCGATCTGCTCCTGGACTTTTTCGCGGGCAGCGGAAGCTTTGGGGAATCGGCCAACGAACTGGGGCGGGACTGCATTCTGATCGACAGCAACCGGGAAGCGTGGCAGGTGATGGAGCGGCGTTTTCAAGAAAGAGATGTGGAGTGGCAAATGTCAAGTGGAAAGTAGCAGGTGGAAAGTGGCAACTCGCAACTTTTGCCTTCCGCCGGTCTTCCGGCGCTCCTTTCTGCCTTTTGCCTTCTCCCTACTCTTCATTCCCCTCCGCCTCGGAAAGCATCATAGCCAGCATCTCCCGCGCTCTGGCCGCGGCCTCGGCCCGGTGGCTGATTTCGTTTTTTACACCCCGATCCAATTCGGCCAGACTGGCGTCAAAGCTGGGAATGTAGAAGATCGGATCGTAGCCGAAGCCGTTGCTGCCCTTCGGCTCGCGGGCAATTGTCCCTTCCAGGGTGCCGTCACGGGTGTCCACTTTGCCGCGGGGCTGGGCAATCGCCACCACACAGCGGAAACGGGCCGTGCGCTGGTCATCGGACACATCCGCCATCTCGCCAAGCACAATGCGATAGCGGTCCGCGTCGGTCAGCCCTTCGCCCCCATAGCGGGCAGAATAGACCCCAGGCCGTCCGTCCAGCGCGTCGATCTCCAGCCCGCTGTCGTCGGCCCAGGTCCACAGCCCGGTCAACCCGGCGTAGTGGCGGGCTTTCAGAATCGCGTTGCCGTGAAACGAATCTTCCGTCTCCTCCACATCTTCTGTGATCCCCACTTCGTCCAGCCAGGTCACGGCCAGGGGCAGCTCGAACAATAGACTGCGATATTCGGCCACTTTGCCCTTATTGTGGGTTGCTATCAACAACTGTTGTGCCATTTGTCTGTCCTCAATCCTTCTATCGGTAGTTTCGCTCATTTTTTAGGGTGAACTGGCTAATGGCAAGTGAGCCAGGGAAGAGTAGACGGATTCCGGGATGCCGAGCAATCCCAAGATGCGGCGTTGCAAGGCCGAAAGCGGTGTGACTTGGTAAGTAATCTGCTGGTCGTGGGTGACAGAATACAAGGTGATGTCGGCAAAGGCCTGCAACAAGCGTTCAGCGGTGGGGTTCGGTGCCGCCCGTTTGGGATTGCCAGCATAGAGT
>JAUIHI010000012.1 GCA_030432295.1 Anaerolineae bacterium
AAGCAAAGTGGCAGCAACGCACACCCGGCATGGCTGCCGGATTGACAGACCATGTTTGGTCCTTCAGAGAGCTACTCACCGCCAAATTTGAGCCGATTCATTGTCAAAGTATTAGCGGATGAGCACCTAGTGATCAGACTGATGGTGAAAAAAGTTGGACGCAGATGAACGCTGAAAAACGCGGATTTTTGCCTCTGGATCAGCGTTTATCTGCGTGAATCAGCGTCCCATTTTCTGTTTCATCATCCTCCTGATCAGTACAGAATTCACAAAAGACTCACAAATCATTCATAGTCTCCTCATCTCCACAGTGCATACTGTTGCTAATGGCATCTGCCACAACAGCCACAGCAAAATGCTGTGTCAGCATATGTATCACAAGGAGAAAAATCATGAGAAAGACCACACGCATTTCATCTGTAGTAGCCATTCTGACTCTTGCATTGACAACCGCGCTGGCGGTCAGTGCGATTGCCGTGCCACCTGTTGCCCAGGCGCAGACGGTAGCTGGCAACACCCAGAATTCCTCGTCCGCCGCACTTCTGCCTGCGCCCTCCATCGATCTGACGACCGTTGATGATGAGGGCAACACCAGCATTGTGCTCACGGACTTGCAAGAGAGCCTTTCCCCTGCCACTGGCGATCTGACGGATGGGGAGATTGCGAGCCTACTCTATATGCGAGAAGAGGAGAAATTAGCGAAGGATGTCTATCTGACGCTGTACGACCAATGGGGTGTGCGGGTTTTCCAGAATATCGCCAACAGCGAACAGACCCATATGGATGCAGTCAAGTCCCTGTTGGATTTCTATAGACTGGAAGACCCAGCCGCGGGCAGCGCTGTGGGTGAGTTTGCCAATGCAGATTTGCAGGCCCTTTACGACCAATTGATCGCTCAGGGCGCACAGTCGCTGGGCGACGCGCTGAAAGTCGGGGCAGCGATTGAGGAGATCGACATTCTCGATTTGGAGGAGAATCTGGCGGAAGTGGAGAGCGCCAATATCCGCACAGTATATGAGAACCTTCTGAAGGGTTCCCGCAACCACCTGCGCTCCTTCACCTCCACACTGAGCCGACAGACCGGCGAAGTATACGAACCCCAGTACATGCAGGACGCTGCGTACCAGGCGATTGTGGGCAGCACACAGGAGACCGGTGGCAGGGGTAACGGCGGCAACCGGAATCGGTCCTAATACCGAATCGGACAAATGGGCTGACGGGAGATATACGATGAGAGGCGGCGGTGGTTTTGGCCGGAGAGACGGTCCCCGACGCGGACGCCCATTCCTTCCCCGGCGGCGTCCCTGGGGCAGGCCCGGTTGTTTTGGCCTGATTGTACCAATCTTTGCAGCAGGAATGGTTATGCTGGTTGGCTTGGGTCGAATTCTCTAGCAGTGAACGCCCAACCCAATCAGCAAAAAGAGAGTGGCACACGACGCTGTGTGCCACTCTCTTTTTGCTCAATCGCTCAGCCGTGCGGAATCGCCCTCCTACTCCTCCCAGCGCCGATCCGTCACCGAATAGCCGCCGTCCACCACAACAGTTGTGGCGGTGACGAAATCCGAGGCGGGCGAGGCCAAGAAGATGGCAGCGCCGGCCAGATCGTCGGGTGTGCCCAGGCGACGGGCGGGTGTCTTGTGGCGGATTTCATCGCCCAACGGCCCGTCCAGGAGTGCCCGGTTCAGGTCGGTCTTGTGCCAGCCAGGCAGCAGCGCATTGACCTGAATATTGTGCTCGCCCAGTTCCACGCCTAGGCCGCGAGTTAAGCCCACCATTCCCGTCTTGGCAGCGGCGTAGTTGACCAGATTGGGCGGCCCCAGCAGGGAATACATCGAGCCGATGTTGATGATTTTACCACCCCGCCCAGCCGCTACCATCGCTTTGGCCGCGGCTCTGGCACAGAAGAATGAACCGGTCAGGTGGGTTTCCAGCACCGCGTTCCAGTCCTCGGTAGACATCTCCAGCACAGCCACCCGGCGGGCAATCCCCGCGTTGTTGACCAGAATGTCCAGGCTGCCGAAGCGGGCCACAATATCAGCCACGGCCTGGTTGACCGCGGCTTCGTCCCGCACATCCAATTCGATGACCGCGTGGCCCTTGCCCAGTTCAGCCGCCACAGCCGCGTTCTTGTCCGGGTTGCGCCCGGTGACGACGACTGTCGCTCCGTGTTCCTTGAAGCCCAGGGCAATCGAGCGCCCGATGCCGCCGTTGCCGCCGGTGATCAACGCGACCCGGCCAGCCAGGGAAAAGAGGGAAGAATTCATGGGTTTTCTCGCTTTCTGGGTATAGGGAGGAATGTGTGTTGCGTGCAAAAGCATTAACACCACAAAGTCACAAAGACACGAAGGAGGAAGACGCCGATAGGGCTGCTTTTCTTTGTGTCTTTGTGACTTTGTGGTTGACTGCTCTGGCAGGCAGAGACGGGCCGACAACGGTAAGAATAAGGAGAGGCTACAGGTGGTACGGCACGGGTTCAAATTCCTGAAGGGAGGTCGAGGTTTGGTGTCAATGCAGGGTTCGTTGCTCGATCTCCCACTTGACCTTCTGACGAAGCACCTTTAGTCCTCGGCGATTACGGTAGACAGTGATAATAAACTGGCCGCTCCGATCCATCAGAACTGTTGTCCCTTCCAGGCGCTGCACCCGCTTTCTATCCCTTGCGGGAATGTCGTTGTGACGTAGAAAGTAGTGCAATGCCCCACCGCTCCGCACCCGGCAGCCAAACTGAATGACGTACTCGACGTCTTCAGTAGACAGGTTGCGTTGCGCCATACGTGTCACCGCGTGTTTGGATAGTTCGATCTCTTCTTGCATCATAGCCGCCCTCCAAAGGGAGTAGCGTTGTCGGCCCATCTCTGCCCGCAAGAATGTGTGGATAGCCTACACGAAATCATTATTTTTAGCAATGGCGGTTGACTGACGTTTTACATCCATCCCCCCTCCATTGGCTGTCAGCAATCTCCCAATTTCTGTACTGGTCAACGGGATGGTGGAATGGCTATTTCTTAACGCAAAGGTGCAAAGCGGCAAAGGCACAGAGAGAAAATCGATTTCTTTGCGTCTCTGCTCCTTTGCGTCATTGCGTTGAAAATTCCACCATCTTCTTGACTACTACACAATCTCCCAATTTCTGGATTAGACAGGCAATACCAGCCCTCCATTATCCTACTCTTTTCGCTTCTGGTGTACAATAGGACTATTTGTAATTTCATTCACAATCAGCAATGAAAATAGGGACGCTGATAGACGCAGAAACAACCGATGACGCAGATTCTTTGCAACGTCATCCGCGTCCCATCTTCAGAACAGGCACATCCCTCATGCCCGATAATCCCGTCGCTTTCTATACGATCACTGCTTTTGTCATTTTTCTCATCGGAATCTCCAAAGGCGGGCTGGGCGGTGCGGCTGGCGCGGCTGCCACCCCGCTGATGGCCCTGGTGATGCCTGTGGAGCAGGTGCTGGGGCTGATGCTCCCCCTGCTGATGATGGCCGATGTCTTCGCCGTGGCCTCCCACTGGCGGCGCTGGGACAACCGGCTGCTGCTGCTGCTCGTGCCCGCTTCACTGATTGGCATTACCGCGGGCACGGCCCTACTGACCAGTATCTCGCCCAACGGTCTGCGCAAGGGGCTGGCGGTGATCGTCATTCTCTTTGTGCTCTACAAACTTTTCGAGACCCGCATCCAGGCCGCGGTGACCTATCATCCCCGGCCCTGGCACGGCTACCTGACTGGCGCAGTAGCCGGCTTCACCAGCACCCTGGCCCACACGGGCGGGCCACCGGTCGCCATCTATCTGCTGATGCAGCAGGTGACGCCCCGGGTCTTTGTCGCCACCAGCGCGGTCTACTTCGCCCTCATCAATTGGCTGAAAGTGCCCTATTACATCTACGCCGGTGTGCTGGACCTGAACGAACTGCGCCAGGTGATTTGGCTGCTGCCTCTGATTCCCCTCAGCGTCCTGGCCGGGCGCTGGCTCTCCACCCGCATCGACAAAGTGACCTTCGAGCGGGTGATTATTGGGCTGTTGGCGGCGTCTGCGGTGTTATTGTTGCGATAGGAATTGGGTATTGGATATTTGGTACTGAAACACACGGCGTTACACTGCCAAATACCCAATACCTGCTGTTCCCACAAACCAAAGGAGACTATCGATGAACCTCAGCGAATTCAAAGCCACCCTCGCCCTTTCCACGCCCCCTGCGGGGCTGGCAGCGCCCTTGCTGGCCCTCTGGTTGGATGGCAAGGAGGATTGGGACGCATCCCACGACGCGCTGCAAGACCAGCCCGACGGCAACGGCTCGGCCTGGGTCCACGCCTATCTGCACCGCAAAGAGGGCGACCCGGCCAACGCCCGCTACTGGTATCGCCGGGCCAACAAACCGGAATCCAGCGCGACGCTGGCCGAGGAATGGGATGCCATCGCCACCGCGCTGCTGGAGAGTGCAAAGTGAGCGGCCCCACCCTTGCCCCCAGCCTGGCCGGAGTCCAGCCGTCGCTGATCCGGGAGCTGGCGAATGTGGCCTTTGGGATGGAGGGTGTGCTGCGCCTGCAATTTGGCGAATCCAACCTGCCCACGCCCGACTACATTGTGGCCGCGGTCAGTCAGGCCATCGCCGACGGCTACACCTTTTACACGGAAAACGCGGGGCTGCCCAGCCTACGCGCCGCCATCGCCGCCAAATATGCCCAACTCCATCAGGTGGCCCTGGACCCGGCGCGGGAGGTGCTGATCACCGCCTCTGGTGTGCAGGCCCTCAACGTATCCATCCGCTGCGTCATCGACTACGGCGATGAGGCGCTGGTGCTCAGCCCCAACTGGCCCAACGGCTCGGCGATTGTGGAGATGTTCGGGGCGCGGGCACGGGAGATTCCTCTCGTCCGCCAGGGCAGCCGCTACACTGTCGATTTCGACGCGCTGGCCGCCGCGCTCACCCCCCGCACCCGACTGCTGATTTACACATCGCCCTCCAATCCCCTGGGCTGGGTGGCGACGGTGGCCGAGCAGCAGGCGTTGCTGGACTTCTGCCGTGCCCACAATCTCTGGCTCCTGGCCGATGAGGTCTACGAGCGGCTCTACTATGGCAATTCACAGGGGGGCGGCTCAGTGGCCCCCTCGATTCTGCGCCTATGCAGCCGGGAGGACGCGGTGATCGTTGTCCAGTCCTTCTCCAAAAGCTATCGGATGACCGGCTGGCGGCTGGGCTGGGTGGTGAGCCGGGCCGATCTGGTGGCAAAAGCTTCCCAACTCAACGAATTTATCGTCTCCCACGCGGCGTCGATGATCCAGAAAGCGGGCGAGACCGCCCTGGCCCAGGGCGACGACGAGATCGCTGGAATGGTGGAGCTATTCCACGAGCGGATGAGTTTCTGCTATCAGGCCCTGACGTCGGTCCCCCGCATCTCCCTCGCCAAACCGGAAGGCGCGTTCTATCTCTTCCCGCAAATCGACGGGGTGGAAGATTCCTTTGCATTTGCGTTGGCGTTGTTGAAAGAGGAGAAAGTGGCCGTCGCGCCGGGCAATGCCTTTGGCAACGGCGGCGAAGGGGCCATCCGCATCTGCTACGCGCCGGAGATGGCGGTGCTGGAACCGGCGATGGAGCGGTTTGTCAGGTTTGTGGAGCGAATCTAATCTGCTTGCTGCCTATTTTTCCATAGGCAGATGATGGGATAATGAGATGATGGCATAATGCGCATCATCTCATTATCCCATCATCATTTCCCCACCGGCTTCGCCACCACCACCACCCGATGGCTATTGCCCGTCTCCGGCCAGCAACTGACGAGGGTGAGCCGTTCGTCGTCGAAGGATTGAATCCAACGGGCGTTCTCCCGGCGCTGTTCGATGGGCGCGCCAGTTTCGGGCAGAATCAACACCTCTTCCACCAGATAATCGAACTCTTTGCCCCCAGCCCAGACTTTGGCGATGTCGCCGGGCTGAAGTTGGTAGAGTTTGCGAAAGACTGCCCCCTGAATATTGTTGTGACCACTCAGCACCACATTGCCGGTCTGACCGGGCAGGCTGCTGTTCTTGTGCCAGCCCGCCGCGAAATTGGCCACATCCCACTGGCTGGCGGTCTGGCCGTTGGCAAGCGTAACCGACTGCCAGCCGATTTTTACCACATCCGTCTCTACACCGATGGAGGGCAGGGCGATACGCCGAGGCTGGTCTGCGGTGTTTGCGCCCAGCGAGGGGCCGAGGGGCGGCGCATTGTTGGCCTGCGCGGGCAGGGCATCCTGGCCCGCGGGCAGGACAGACGGCGCGTTATCCGCTGCGTTGCCTGTCTGACTGCAACCGGACAGAAGAGCCAGGCACAGGCCGAAAATGCAGAGCCAGAGGCCCCACCGCTGATCCGTTCCTATCCGTCCAATCGGCTGCATCTGCGTGCTACTCCCCTTCTCCCGACAATCGGTCGCCATAAACCCCCCGGTATTCAGCGGGCAACATCCGGGCCAATGTCATCATCAGTTCGTCGGTGTGGGCGTCCAGATCCGGCGCGCGCAATTTGCTCGCGGGCAGATGGATCGGCTTGCCAAAGCGCAGGCAGATCGGTACTCTGCGCAGACGCAGCCAGCAGGCAAAGGCTTTCTCCTGCCCAAAGGCCGCCACGGGCAGAATCGGTGCGCTGGCCCGGCTGGCCAGATAGACAACCCCGGTGCGCCCCTTCTGCAATCCACCTGTGCGGCTGCGGGTTCCTTCCGGGGCCAACCCCAGCACGCCACCCCCCTTCAGCACATCCTGGGCCAGCCCCAGCGCTTTGCGGTCCGGCACGCCCCGATGCACGTAGATTGCGTCGCCAAAAAAGCTGAGCAGCCAGCCAAAGAGAGGAATTTTCTGCCATTTGTCCGCGGCGAAGACGACTGTGCGCCGGGGCAGATAGCCAAAGATCACCGGAATATCGAACATATGGATGTGGTTTGGGGCCAGCACAAAGGGGCCTGTGGCCGGGATATTTTCTTCGCCTTCTACCTGAATGCGGGTCAGCAACCGGAGGATCAGTAGGACAAAAGCGCGAAACGCTGCCTGTCGTCTTGTCCACTGGGAATAGTCGATCTGCGCGTAATCGATAGTGTGATCCATCTTTCTGTCCTGCTTCATTTCCAAAATTCTATGAGTCCACCGTAAAAAACCGAGTTTTTCGTGCAGAGCATCCGGATTCCCAGGAATGGACCGCTACTCAAAAACTCGGTTTTTTGGCCTTTTGCAGTGGAGTCTTTTATGGACTTGTACCTGACAGACGCCGCCCCTGGGCCACGGCGGCAATGCGGACCACAGGGCCGCCAGCGGGAACCAGCACAGCGCTGAATGTGGTTTCGCCGCCCTGGGCCACCACATTGTGTTCGGGCACAATTTTGCGCATGGCGACCACCCGGTCCAGGGTGTCATAGGCGGTCAGAATCACCTGCACGCTGACCGCTTCCTCCGGGCCAGTGTTGCGCACAGTGCCGGTCACAGTATAGGAGGCGTAGCGCTCCCCTTCGCTGGCGACATTCTCCACCACCAAGTCCCGGTAGTAGTTGCCGACATAGGCGGGCACTGCGCTGATGGCGAAGCTCTGATAGCGGGCGAATTCGCCGGGTACTTCGCCAAAGAGGATAGCGAAAGGGGCCGTATCGCTCACATCCAGCAGGTCCAGCGCAACCAGCCCATTGCTACGCGCAATTTCAACGTCGTCTGTCCCCAGCAACGAGACCGCCACCCGCACCTGCTCCAAAGGCTGCCCGCTGGCATTCTGCACCTCTCCCAATACCCACAGGCCACCGATGGTTGTCTCGCTGAAGTGCATATTCTGCACAGTCACAGCCAGGGGCGTGGGTGTGGGCGTAGCATTGGCCAGGTCTTCTTCCGCTTCTTCGGGCAGAGGGATGACCAGTTGCTGGCCGATTTGCAGGGAGCGGGGATCGAGAATACCGTTGGCATCCTGCACCGCGGCCACTGTGACCCCGTAATCCTGGGCCACGCCGAGCAGACTGTCACCCGGCTGAATGGTGTAGAAGATTGGGGTGGGCGTGACGGTAGGGGTGGGCGTGGGAGCCGGCGTATAGGGCGCGGGCGTGGCAGTGGGTGGCAGGGTTGCCAGGGCAGCAATCTCCACTGTGGGCGTCGGCTCCGGCGTGGGCGTGGGGGTCAGGGTGATGACCTGCCCGCAACCAGAGAGGACAAAGGCAAGGGATAGAAGCAGAAAGATCGGCCAGATGCGGGAGATCAGAGACACAGTTCAAATGCTCGGTGAATGAGAAAATCCTGTACAGATATTTCTGGACGAGTATACCACAGCGAAGGAAGAGGGGCACAAGCGAAGGGGAATGTACAAACAATCGAACACTTCTGGCAAAGCAGCTTCACATCTAATATGAACCAGAATTTTTGACTATCCACAGATTACAGAGAAAAATCTGTGTCCATCTGGAAATCTGTGGATAGTCATTTTTGGATACGAGCCTAATTGGCGAAGAGATAACCCGTCGGGCCACTGGTCAGCGTCTGGAGCACGTGCTGGCTGTCCAGCATATAGCGCAGAAGTTGCAATTCCCGGCCCATCAGGTAGTTGCCCAGGTCAAGAATTTCGGGGATGCCAGCCTGATTGAGCATCCGCTGTTTTTCTTTGGGATTCACTTGCAGGGCAATCGCGATCAGAAAAGCCAGGGTTGTAGGGTCTTCAGGCAATTGGTCCAACTGCAATTGGACGCCTGTGGCTTTGGTCATCAGCTCCACATATTGCATAACTTTGGGCCGGACCCGCTGGGCCTGCTCCACAGCCAGTTGGGTGTCACCGTTCAACACCGGATAGTGGCTGACCTCCGCGCTCAGATAGGCGTGTTCGTCGTTCAATTCCAAAATGCGAAAACGCTTGGTCCCCACGGCCACAATGTCCATACGGCCATCGGGTTTGCGATCCACCCGCGTGATGCGGGCCGCAGTGCCGATGGTGTGGGGTGTGGCTGTCTCGCCCACTTCCTTGCCCTCCTGAATGAGTACAACACCGAAAGGCAGCTTCTCATCCAGACAGCGATTGATCATCTCCCGGTAGCGCGGCTCGAAGATATGCAGTGGCAGCATCATCCCCGGAAAGAGAACGGTCTGCAAGGGAAAAAGGGGCAGTTCCATACCGGATGTCCATTGTTCTCGTTGGTAGTGACGATACCTACCAATGCGATTTTGCTCAGTCATTTACACACTCCAAGAATTGACCGCCTACAGAACAATACACGGGTCAGCGGTCTGTTGTCTGCCGTCATTCATCTTCTTCCGGCACAGAAGCCAGGGTTCCGTCCTCATTCTTCATCAGTTCCCGCAGCAGAGTCGTGGCGAATGCACCTTTGGGCAACGAGAAACGCACAACCAGCCCGTCTTCGCTGGTTTCCACAGCCAGATCGGTCAGACGCAGGCGGCCCATGCGCCGTGTCCCCGACAGCCGAGCCTTTGCCATCTGCTCAATCGTAAAACTGTGTTCGGCCAGCACCGCTTCTTCCAGCGTGCCGGATGGCCCTGACGCGCCCCACATATCCGGCCCATACATCGGCGCGGTAAAGCTAATCTCCTGGGCCAGGTAGCGGGGATTCTCCGCTTCCACATCGGCCACTTCAAAGAGACCACCCGTGTCCACTTTTTTGGCAATGTCTCCCAGCAGCAAATGGTCATAGCTGCCGTCGAGGATGCGCCGGGTCAGATAGCGGTTGCACAGATAGCTCTGCACACTGGCCAGGAGCAGATTGCGCAGCCAGCGATCCGACACGTGCTGTTTGGTGCGCAAAATTTCCATGCCCCGCTGCACATTCATCCCATCCCGCCCCAGGCGCTGGGGGCCGTAAAAATTGGGCAGCCCCCGCTTTTCCAGCAGGTCAACAATGGCCTGTCCCCGTACCAGGGCTTCCTCCGGCGGCACGGCCAGATCGGTGATAGTGACGGTGAAACGGTTGCCCAGCAGATGGCCCCGTTTGAGTTTATTTTTGTGCAGCTTGGCCCAGTTGACAGTCACCGGCAGCTTCTCGGCGATGCGAGCCGGCGCGGCCTGGACAAAGGCTTCGTCCACATAACCCACCGAAACGCTGAATGTCTGGGTAGTGCGGGCGTGCTTGTCCTTCATCCCGGCAATGCCCACGTCCCGGTTGGCAATCCCAAAGACCCGGGCCAGCCCCATCTCCACATCCCGGGTGTTCAGTCCCTCTTTGGTGATGTTGACGTAGAGGTGCTGACCCTCGCCGGATGGTTCGTAGAGGGGAATCTCCTCCACAATAAAATGGTCTGTGCTGGCGCGCAGGCTACCGCCCACACCGGGCAGGTCACCGCTGATAAAGGGCAAAGTCAAGTCAAGTTCCAAAGGAGTCACCGTATCTGTTGTCATAGGGAAAGAGTAGCAGGTTTGAGTCGTGGAGGAAGGAAGGAACGTTCCAAAGGGTGCAGGTGGCAGTTGGAAAGTGCAAGTGGCAGGTGACATCCCGCGACTTCTGCCTTCTCCTTTTGCCTTCTATCCGCCCTATTCCCGAAAATAGAGCAGACTGTAGCAGAAAGCGTTGCCCTGCTGACCGCCGTAGCGGAAGCCCGCCTCCCGCAATCGGCTGCGCACAACCGCCGCGGGCAGATAGCCGGGGTGGGGCATCTCCTCGCTGATGCCGATGCGCCCACCGGGTTTGAGGACCCGGCGCAGTTCTTCCAGCAGGAGCAGGCCGTTGGGGACTTCGGAAAAGGTGGCGATCAGGATGGCAATGTCAATGCTCTCGTCGGCCAGGGGCAGCCGATATGCGCCGCTGTGGTGAAAACGGACACGGGCCGACAGCCCCGCCACATCCATCCGCAGCCGGGTCTTCTCCACCAGCGCGGACTGGATGTCCACCGCGTGAACGATGCCTGTCACGCCCACCTGTCGGGCCATCTCCGCGCTGAAAAGTCCCGTGCCGCAGCCCAAATCCAGCACAGTCATCCCTTCGGCCAGGCCAAAGGGGCCGAGGGTCTGGGCCGGTTCCCGGTATTTCAGGCGCAGGGGGTGTTCCAGAATTGTCGCCAGGACGCGGGGATGGGGCCGGGGCGTGCGCTGCCAGAGCGCACGCATACCGACCTGTGTGCCAGCCAATACGCCAGCGCCGAATGCGAGTGTGTCGAGAAGTCCCATCTTTTCGTCCAATAATTTGTAGGTGCGGTTTCTAACCGCACAATTGGGGTATAAAAGTCATTGTGCGGTTAGAAACCGCACCTACGAAACGCTATCGGCAACTTTCATCGGAAAGCGAATACGCAGACGACCGTCGGCAAAGACCGCGCCGCCTGCGTCCCGCTGGGCCAAGACCGCGGGTAACAACAATTCTCGCTTGAAGTTGCCAATTGTGACAAATAACTCATCACCCCGTTTGGTCAGCTTCACTTTGTTCAGTTCCACATTGGGCAGGGGCAGCACTAGCACAAAGTCGTTCCCCTCCTCCACAATCTCCTGAGGCTGGCCCACAAAAAAGATGCGTCCGGGGTCGTCGTTGCCAAAGAGAGAGGCGGCCAGAGAGCGCAATTGGGGCAAGCCAACCATCTCCTCCCCGGACCAGCCGCTGCGGAAGATGGGCAGGGGATAGAAGTCCCGCTCGATCTCCGCCAGATATTGGGCCTGGGTTTCCTGCAGGCGCAGGAGATAGGGGTCGTTGCTCGGCTCGGCTACGCGCGCATTGCCCGCGCCGTCGGAGACAACGCCGGGCAAAATCCGGTTGACCACCGCCGCATCCACCGGGTAGCCGAAGAGCGAAAGATAGGTCACAGCCCGCGCGCCTTCCTTCACCACCATTTTTTCCGGGTTCAGCACCACCCGATAGCTGGTGATCTCAGGATTGCTCAACACCCCCTGCAGCAATTTCACGTCGTCCACCAGCTTGGGCAGACCAGCCAGAGGATCGATGCTGGGCATCATCCGCCGCAGCAGACCGCCCGTCATGCGGATGGCTGTGTCGCCCCAATTGTTGAAACGGTCCACATACCACTGGAAGCTCTCCGGCATTGTGAGCAGGCGCATTGTCTCGCCGGTCGGCGCCGCGTCCACCACCACCCGGTCGTAGTCGCCTGTGGACGCAGCCCGGTAGATGTTGAGCAGGCTGACGATTTCCTCCATCCCCGGAATGATCGCCATCTCTTCGGCAATGGCTTTGTCCATCCCCTGACGGCGCAACATCGACCCCATATAGCCCTGGAGTTTGCCCCAATGCTCCCGCACTTCGTCCAGGACGTTGATTTCCTGGGCGAAGAGATTGGGCGCGACTTCTATCGCCTCGCCTTTCAGCGGAGTGTCCAAACTATCGGCCAGGCTATGGGCGATGTCGGTGCTGACGACAAGCGTGCGGTGGCCCAGTTCCGCGCTGCGCAGGGCCGTGGCCGCAGCAATCGTCGTCTTGCCCACGCCGCCTTTGCCGAGATAGAGGATGATTCGCAAGTGGGGTTCCTTTCGGGTGAGAGGGTAGCAGGTATTGGGTATTGGATATTTCGTAGGGATGTTCTGGGGCATCCCTACGAAATATCCAATACCCAATATCTATTTCTTCTTCAACAACCAGGCCGCCATCAGCCCGGCCAGGGCTACACCGACGACTGTACCGACCGCGCCACTCCGGTCCAAGCCAAACCAGCCCCGAATCTGCCACCAGAAATAGGGAATGCTGGCCCAATAGGTGACAGCCAGGGGCCAGCGGTGACCGGTCTGGATCGCATATTTGCCCATCTGGTTTTGGGGACTCCAGACGGCCAGATAGAATCTGCCGCCCACAAGGGTGCGGGTGTCGATGACCGGGCCGGGATAGTAGCGGGCGCGGGTCAGCACATCTTCTATGGGTTGCAGCAGTTTGCTGGGCGGCGGTGCGACAATCGCGCTGTAGCCTTTGGGCAGTTCAATCGGCAGTTGCTGGGCGTCCGCGCTATAGGGCAGGCTCTGTCCAATCAGGGCAAAAGCAGGCACGGCTGTCCCCCCTCGGGTCAGCACAGGCACAAGCAGTTGGGCGCGCAGCCGCTCCCCTGCCGCGCAATCGGCCCGGTAAATGTGTACCTGGCCGGGTGTGCCCAGATGATTGAAGATCAGCCGTTTTTTGGCAAAATCGTCCAGGGGCAGTCCATTCGCCAGCTTTCCCCCAGGCAGACCGGGAAAAATCGGACGACTGCCCGCCAGATCAGCGCCGGGAATCGTTGGCAAATTGGTTTGGGATAGAGAAGACACAGGCACTCCTGAGCAAAAGTAGGGACAGGGATTATCGCGGGTTTTGTGGGTTCTGACAGATGGCCTTACCCTTCCAGTGTAGCAGCCGTCGCAGAGAGCGTCAATCCGTACATCATCTAATCATCCCACCATCCAGCGCCGTTTGACCGACCGCCCCCAATGCAGTAGGATAGCAGCAGCGATTGTCTGTCTTTCTACCCACCCGCAGGCGGCAAACCCATGACCGAAACGGCCCCCGTCACACTTTCGATTATTGTTCCCATCTACAACGAAGAGGCGGTCATCCCGGAACTCTACAAGCGGATCACCGGCGTAATGGACGAAATCGGCGTAAGCTGGGAGATGGTCTGCATCAACGACGGTAGCCGGGATCGTTCCGTCGAAATGCTGCTCGACCTGCGCCGGGCCGATTCCCGCATCAAACTGCTCGATTTCAGCCGCAACTTCGGCCATCAGCTTGCCATCACCGCCGGGCTGGACTACGCGGAGGGCGACGCGGTGGTCATCATCGACGCTGACCTACAAGACCCGCCGGAAGTCATCGCCGAGATGCTGGCCCGCTGGCGGGAGGGCTACGAAGTGGTCTATGCGGTGCGGGCCGAGCGCCAGGGCGAATCCTTTTTCAAGCTGTGGACCGCCAATGCCTTCTACCGTCTGCTACGCTCGATTACCGATGTGGACATCCCCCTGGACGCGGGCGACTTTCGCCTGATGGACCGCAAAGTTGTGCAGACAATGCGCAGCCTACGCGAGAACCACCGCTTTATGCGCGGGCTGAGCAGTTGGGTGGGCTACAGGCAGATCGGTGTGGAATATCACCGGGCCGAGCGCTTTGCCGGGGAGACGAAATATCCCCTGCGCAAGATGCTGCGCCTGACCACCGACGCCATCACCAGCTTCAGCTATGTGCCACTACGCATGGCGACCTGGTTTGGTTTCTCTTTGGCCCTCATCAGCCTCGTCGGCGTGGCTATTACCGTCGGTCTGCGTCTCTCCGGCAACAACGCCTTCTACGGTCAGGCGACGACGCTTGTGGCCGTGCTTTTCCTCGGCGGCATTCAGCTCATTTTTCTGGGCATTCTGGGCGAATATCTGGGCCGCATCTACGACGAAGTGAAGGAACGCCCGCTCTACATTGTCGCCCGCGCCCACGGCTTCGAGGAAACGGACAATTCAAAATCTTGACCACAAAGACACAAAGGCACAAAGAAGAGCAAGAAATGTCTCTTTGTTTTTCCTTCGTGGCTTTGTGGTGATACAGGAGTGATATGAAAGCGTCAGAGCAGGGGGTGGGCAAGGGAAAAGCGGGCCGCTATCAGGTGGTGCCGCGCACGCTGATTTTTGTGACGAGCGTCAACCCGGCCACGGGCAGCGAGGAAATGCTGCTGATCCAAGGCGCACCGGACAAACGGCTGTGGGCCAACAAATTCAACGGCATCGGTGGCCACATCGAAGCGGGCGAAGACTTTCTCGCCGCGGCCCACCGGGAGCTGGCCGAAGAGACTGGGCTGCGGGATGTGGACCTGACTCTACGCGGGCTGATCAACATCGCCGTCCACCCGGATGGGGACGCGCCCAGCGGCGTAGGTGTACTCGTCTTCACCGGCCACACCGCCAGCCGGGAGATCGCAGCCAGCAGCGAAGGCGGGCTGCATTGGGTTCCTGTGGCGGATTTGGCTTCCCTGCCGCTGGTGGATGATCTCTACCAACTGCTGCCCCTCCTGCGCGACAGCCAGGCGGTAATCTACGGTCACTACCAGCCCAACGACAGCGGAAAAATGGTCTACCATTTTCATCAGCAAGCCAGAGCGTAACGCAGATTACGCAGAAACCGCAGATTGCGCAGAAAAAAATCTGCTTTTATCCGTCTGTTCCGCCCAATCCGCGTTCTATTCTTTAACGGTCCCCAATGATTCTCCGAACCGGCGTTGACCTCATCGAAATCGAACGAATGGGCCAGGCCATCGAGCGCCACGGCGAACGCTTTTTGAAGCGGGTCTTCACTCCGGGCGAGCTGGCCCACTGCGCGGGACGGGTGGAATCCCTGGCCGCCCGTTTTGCGGCCAAAGAGGCCGGGGCCAAAGCCCTGCAAACCGGCATCTGGCGGCAGGGCATCGGCTGGACCGATCTGGAAGTGGTGCGGGACGAAACCAGCGGCGCACCTTCTCTGATTCTGCACAACGCGGCAGCCCAGTTGGCCGCGGCCCACGGCCTGACCGAATGGTCGGTCAGCCTCAGCCACGACCGCACCCACGCCATCGCCTTCGTCGTGGCAATGGGAAGTCAATAAAACCACAAAGGCACAAAGACACAAAGGAAAAGCAAGATGACTGCTGGTCCGTTTGCCCCCCTCAATTTCCAGCGCCTGCCCGAAGCTGAAATGCAGGAAAGGGCCGCCGCCTTCCACCAACAGTTGCGCGGCCGCCGCTCTGTGCGGGACTATTCTGACCGGGCTGTACCGATGGATGTGATCGAAAATTGCCTGCTGGCCGCGGGCAGCGCACCCAGCGGGGCAAACAAACAGCCCTGGCACTTTGCGGTGGTGACGGACCCGGCGGTGAAACAGCGCATCCGGGCAGCCGCCGAGGAGGAGGAGCGGGCCTTCTACACCCAGCGGGCCTCGGAGGAGTGGCTCAATGATTTGGCTCCCCTGGGAACCGACGCCAACAAACCCTTTCTGGAGATTGCGCCCTGTCTGATCGCCATTTTCTCCCAGAGCTACCAGCTGGACAACGAAGGCCAGAAGCATCTCAACTACTACGTCACCGAATCTGTGGGGATTGCCACCGGTTTTCTCATCGCCGCCCTACACAACGCGGGGCTGGCTTGCCTGACCCACACCCCCAGTCCTATGCGCTTTCTCAACGAAATTTTGGGACGGCCCAGCAACGAACGCCCCTTTCTCCTGCTGGTGGTCGGCTACCCCACCGACGACGCCCAGGTTCCGGTCATTGCAAAAAAGCCGTTGTCCGACATCGCGACATTCATCTAAACCCACATTTGCGCCCCACAGAAAGAGACCCAAATGGCCGACCCCACCGCGAAAGTTTTCATCGACACATACCGCACCATCGCCGACATTTCCCCCCTGCTCTTCGGCGGCTTTGTCGAGCATATGGGCCGCTGCGTCTACGAAGGCATCTACGACCCCGACTCCCCCCTGGCCGACGCCAACGGCCTGCGCACGGATGTGATGGAGGCCCTGCGGGCGCAGAGTTACACTGTCATGCGCTACCCCGGCGGCAACTTTCTCAGCGGCTACAACTGGCTGGACGGCGTTGGCCCCAAAGCGGATCGCCCCCGCCGCCGGGAACTGGCCTGGCAATCCATCGAGACTAATCAGTTCGGCACAAATGAATTCATCGACTTCTGCCGGGCCATCGACTGCGCGCCGATGCTGGGCGTGAATATGGGTACGGGCACGATTGAAAGCGCGGGCAATCTGGTGGAGTATTGCAATGCGCCCACAGGAACCTACTGGGCCGACCTGCGCGCGGCGCACGGCTACCGGGACCCCCACGCCGTCGAATACTGGTGCGTGGGCAACGAAATGGACGGTCCTTGGCAGATCGGCCATCTGGAGGCCGAAGCCTACGGTCTCAAAGCCCTGGAAGCGGCCAAAATGATGAAGTGGCAGGACCCTTCCATCAAAACCGTCCTTTGCGGCTCATCCAACGACAAAATGCCCACCTATCCCGACTGGGACCGCACCGCACTGGAGATTGCCTGGGAGAAGGTGGACTACCACTCGATCCACTACTACGCCCAGAACCACGAAAATGACACGGCCAGCTATCTGGCCCTGCCCATCGATCTGGAAAATTACGTGGATACGGTGGCCGCCACCCTGCGCTATGCGAAGGCCAAACGGCGCAGCAAGCACGACGTCTATCTCTCCTGGGACGAATGGCAGGTCTGGTACAAAGACCGTTCCGGGCGGGGCAACTGGACCGAAGCGCCCCATCTGAGCGAGGAAATCTACAATCTGGAGGACGCGCTGCTGGTGGCCCAGTGGCTGAATGTCTTCCTGCGCAAGTCGGATGTGCTGAAGGTGGCCTGTGTGGCCCAGGTGGTCAATATCATCTCCTGGCTGCACACCCGCAAGGATGGGCTGCTCAAACAGGTCTCCTTCTACCCCTTCCAACTGATGAGCAATCTGGCAAAGGGTAAAGCGCTGGACCTCCTGGTCCAGTCCCCCCTCCACGAGACAGCCCGCTACGGCGACGTGCCCCATCTGGACGTCTCCGCCAGCTACGACGAAGCCAGTGGCACGCAGGCGATCTTCGTCGTCAACCGCAGCCAGACCGACGCGGTGAACACCGAACTCATCTGGCAGGGCGGCGCGCCCCAGCGGGTGACGGAGACCTGGCAGCTTTCCGACAGGGACCCCAAAGCCGCCAATAGCTGGGAACAGCCCAATCTGCTCACTGCCCAAAAAGTGGCGAACCCAACCATCCAGGACGGCAAAATCGCTCTCAGCCTGCCGCCGTTGTCGTTTACGGCACTCAGTCTGGCATAGATTGTCTTTTTAACGCAGAGGCGCGGAGACGGGGAGGCGCAGAGAAAATCAGATTCTCTGCGCCTCCCCGTCTCCGCGTTACGCTTTTCTACCCCGCCACCACAACCTTCGACGAATCGGCCGCGCTGGCGCTGCCCCGCCGGTATTTCTCCACCAGCGCCGGGTTCAGGCGATGGCCCAGCCCCGGCTCTTGGGAGAGGACCAGATGGCCGTCTTCGATCTTCTCTGCCGGTTGCAGCAGATCGGCCCGCCAATCCACCTCGCCCCAGGCGTATTCCAGAATGTAGAAATTAGGCCAGGTGGCCGCTACCTGCGCCGTCGCCGCGGTGGAAAGGGGACCTGCCGGGTTGTGGGGTGCGACCTGCACCTGATGCATCCGGGCCGCGGCCGCGATTTCGCTCAATTCCAGAATGCCGCCGCAATGCTTCACATCGGGCATAATCACATCCACACAGCGCTGGGCCAGGAAGGGGCGGAAACCCTCCACGCCGAAGACACTCTCGGCGGAAGCAGTGGGCATGGGCACGGACGCGGTGATGGCAGCCAGCATCTCCGGGTGGTCGTGGGAGACCGGCTCCTCGTACCAGAAAAGATTGCAGTCGGCCAACTCCTGTCCCACAATTTTGGCGACTGACGCCTCCATCCGGCTGTGACAGTCCACGGCCAACTCGACTTCATCACCGATGGCCTTGCGCACAGCCCGCACCCGGGCCACCCCCATCTGCCAGTCGGCCAGGGGACCCGTGGCATGGCGGTAGGGATGGCGCATTTCGTCGAAGGGGGCCAGTTTGATGGCCGTAAAGCCCTGGTCCGCGGCCTGGGCCGCTGCGGTGGCAAAGCCCTCCGGTGTGCGGTTGTTGACGTGGCGGTTGATGTTGGCGTACAAGCGCAGTCGATCCCGCACAGCGCCGCCAAAGAGGGTATGCACGGGCACGCCCAGGTGCTGGCCGAGGATGTCCCACAACGCCTGTTCCAGCCCGCTCAGCGCGGTGTTCCAGACCCGGCCGCCCTCTTTCTGGCGCAGGCTCTGGCGGATGCCGGCGATCTCCAGGGGATTTTTGCCCACCAGCCGCTGGGCAAAGACGCCGAGCGTCGCCACGCAGAGGGCATCGTTCATATTGTGGCTGGCCTCGCCGATGCCGGTGATGCCCGCGTCCGTATGCACAAGGACGTGCAGCCAGTCGCCCCGGCGGTTGACTTGCAGGACGAGGGGTTCGATGGATGTAATTTGCATGGCTATGCACCCACCGCTTTCCCCTGGCGATCTGTCTTGGCCCGCAGCAGATGACCTTTGATGCTGGTGACGTAGAGATCGGTCAATTCTGGCCCGCCAAAGGTGCAGTTGGTGGGGCGCTGGCAGGGCAGGGGATGGGTTTCCAGCACCCGGCCATTGGGGGCGAAGACGTAGATCATCCCGCCTGGCCCGCTGACTTCCCAGCCTGCGGTGGCGACGATATTGCCGTCGCTGTCCAGTGTCATGCCGTCGATGCCCCGGTGGGGATAGAAGTTGTGGAGCACTTCGTATTGCCCTACACTGCCGTCCGGGTTGACGGGATAGGCCCGCAGTTCCCGTAGTTGGCCGTCGCCGTATTTGGACTGGGCCACGTAAAGGGTCTTCTCGTCGTGGGAGAGGAGCAGGCCGTTGGGAGAGGTGGTGTCGTAAGTGACGCGCACACACTGCCAGCTTCCGTCGGCCTGAGGATCCAGCCGCAAGACCGATTCGTGATCCAATTCCATATCGTCCCGGAAGTCGCCATAGCGAGGGTCGGTGAACCAGACGCGGCCCTGGCTGTCCACGGCCAGATCGTTGGGGCTGTTGAGCCGCTTGCCGCCATAATTGTCACCGAGGACGACGGTTTCGCCGCCGTCTGCTGGGTAGTGGACCATTCGCCGTCCGCCGCCCTCACAGGCGAAGAGACGGCCCTGGCTATCCAGCATCAGCCCGTTGGCGTTGTTCGTGCCCTCACGCCAGACGCTGATTTGGCCGCTGACCGGATCGTAGCGTAGGATTCGACTGTTGGGAATGTTGGTGTAGAGCAGACCACTGCCGTCCCAGACAGGGCCTTCGGTCAGGCCGTCCGTCGGTTCGGCAAGGATTTCAAATGTCCAGGACATTGGGTGTCTCCTGTGGATTGAGGTGGGTAGAAACAACGGTTTTATTGTACGCCAGCCGGGGAGGAAGTTCAAACGAAGTTTGGCGGCGGTCCGATTGAATAGTCACAGACAGGGAAAGGATACACAACCAGAATGACAACTGAAATATACACTGGCTTGATAGCAAAAACGTTGGAATACGGAGATGTTCGCAATAAGCCATTCCGCCTGGATGATGGGTACAACTATCTGGCCGATGGTTTTGACGAAAGTCACGTTCCCGATCTCATCCGCATTTTGGAAGACGACGAGTTGGCTGACGGCGACCTGGATCAGCCAGCGGTGTGGGCGCAAACCCACGCTTGGCGAATTTTGGGCCAGCTACGTGCCCAAGATGCGATTGTTCCCCTGCTCAATCTGCTTCGTTATATCGATGAGCGGGGCGATGATAGGGTTGGAGAAGAGATGCCCGGTATTTTGGTCCAGATTGGGATCGATTCTTTGCAACCGGCGGCCAATTTTCTTGCTGACACGGAGAAAGGCGTTTGGGCGCGGGTAGGCAGCGCCAGGATCGTCGAAGAGATCGGCAAAGCATATCCAGAAAGTCGTCCGCACTGCGTACAGATTGCTACACAACAACTCGAACTATTTGCCGATCAAGACGAAATTATCAATACGGCGCTGATTGACTGCCTGGCCGAGTTGAAAGCTGTCGAAGCAGCGCCGGTAATAGAGCGTGCCTTTGCAGCGGGAAAAGTAGACCTTTCCCTGCGCGGTGACTGGGAGGATGTCCAAGTTGATATGGGCTTGCTGGACGCGCGTATCACCCCCAAGCGAAATTACATCGCAGAAACTCTTTTTGGGGGTGGCAGGCTCGAAGATAGCTGGCTGGGCGGCGAGGATGAAGACGAAGATGAGGACGAGCCGGGGAGTCCCGGTCTGCTTATATTCGGTCTGGAATCGCCAGTTGGGGTTGATCCCAAGAAAAAGAAGCGCAAACGCAAAGATGCCCAAAAGCAGCGTAAGGCGCAACGCAGGAAGAAAAAGAAGTAGACGGAATTGGGGATTGGTGGGTCAAAGAATTCAGACAATTCCCCCGCAAGAAAGATATCCAGGCAAAAAGAGAGGCTTCCCGTACGTCGGGAAGCCTCTCTTTTTGTTCGGAGAAAGTGGACAGGGGGAAGTCCACTCCCCCAATAATCACTCCTTATGTGACGACTTTGCGCCCAAAGAAAAGGGAAGCGACAAAGAGCACCACAAACACCCAGAAAAGCAGCTTGGCGATGCCTGCCGCGGCTCCGGCAATTCCGCCAAAGCCAAGCACAGCAGCGATCAGTGCGACTACGAAAAAGATGACTGCCCAGCGTAACATTTTGAACCTCCAGTTCTGAATCAGTGAATATTCGGATGGTTTCGGTCCTGCCAAACTTCTGCCTATAGCCTAGACCGGTTGGTTCTATTCCTCAACGGTGTGCCGGACAGTTCACCGCTGGCAATCGAGGCCAAGCCGACCTGTCGCTCCCGACAGGGGAAACCTGCGCGATACGCCATTGTAAGCAGGGGGGTGAACCGCTACGCTTAATCTGCTCACTTCACTTATCATCCGATTTATCCCAATAGAAGGAGAACGAGATGCAAGCGTATCTATCAGAAATTTTCGCAAGTGCCAATAGAATTGGCTCTCAGTTGATTGCCCGTATCCCCTATATCCTCCTGGGGTTACTGGTCATTATCCTATTCCTCTTCATCGCAGGCTCAGTCCAGTCGCTGGTCGAAAAGCTATTGAAGAAAGCTGGCAGACGGGACAATGTGGCATTGGTCTTTGGACGGCTGGCCCGCTGGTCAACCGTCATTGCCGGTTTCTTGCTGGGCCTGATGGTGGTCCTGCCCGGTTTTTCTCCGGCAGAGCTATTGGCCTCTCTGGGAATCGCCAGTGTTGCGATTGGTTTCGCCTTCAAAGACATCCTGCAAAACTTCCTGGCCGGTATGCTCTTGCTGCTCACTGCGCCGATTGAAGAAGGGGACCAGATCGTAGTCAGCGGCCACGAAGGCACAATTGAAAACATCTACACCCGTGCCACCTACCTGCGAACTTATGACGGACGATTGGTGCTGATTCCCAATACAAAGCTCTTCACCAATCCGATCACTATCAACACAGCAACCGACCGTCGCCGCCAGGATTTCGACGTAGGCATCGGTTACGGCGACGATATGGATGGCGCAAAAAAGCAGATTCTGGAAGCGATCCAGAGCGTGCCGGATGTGCTGGAAGAACCAGCCCCGGAGGTATTGGCAACTGAATTGGCCGACTCCTCCGTTGTGCTGCGCGCCCGCTGGTGGGTGAAGCCCCAGCGCAGCAATGTGGTCCGGGTGCAAGACAAAGTGATCACAGCCATCAAGACACGCCTGGACACGGAAGGAGTCGATATGCCCTATCCTACCCAGGTCATGCTCTTCCACGATCAGACAGAAGCCACCGACGGCGACCGCAGCCGTCAACGGGAGGGCTGGCCGAAGGGTTCTGGCACTGTCCCTGAGCCACGGCCCGTTGGTTCTGTCAAGGCAGACGCAAAAGCCAATGGCAACGGTCAATCGGAGAAACAGAATGCAGGTGGTTCGAATGGCAGAGTCAAAATGCCCGTTGCCTGAGATTCTGTCAATTCAAGAATCTTGCAGGGCCGAAGTTTCAGCCCCTCCGAGCAAAAAGAGAGCCGCTCCCTCACAGGAGCGGCTCTCTTTTTGTGAGAATCTGGACACTACTCATTTCGCGTTGAGCCGCGCCCAACCGCTACATTTCCATCGTCTCATATACAGTAATCTGCCCGCCGCTCTGCAGATGGGGGCAGCCCTTTGCCAATTCCACAGCCGCGTCGTGAGAGTCGGCGCTGATGACAGAGTAACCCGTATTGCGCGTCCCAACCGGGCCGTCGCTCACGCTGCCATCAGGCGAGATATTCTTGGCGTTCGTAAAGGGGTTGCCGCCGTCCACCAGGGCTGCGCCCAGACTGCCCATCCATGCCCCCCACGCCGCTATCACTTTTGCTCCTTCTTCCTCGCTCGCAGGCATTCCACCACCGCTGTAGAGCAAAACATACTTTGCCATCTTTGTCTCTCCTCGAAACTTGTGGTTATAAGCGCTCAGTTGCGCCCATCTGTGAATACGACGAATGGGGGAGATGAAAATCGACAGCAATGAACAGTCAATTTGAGAATCCGTAGCCACAGCATTCGGGGATGGAACGAAGGCAGATGAAGTCAGCCACTCACCTGCTCAACAAAAAAGTCCGTCACCAGCATTGGTGACGGACTTTTCTCAGGCTCCTCGACTTGGACTCGAACCAAGAACCCTGCGGTTAACAGCCGCATGCTCTGCCAATTGAGCTATCGAGGATCGGCGTTTGCGCTGTCTAGTATACGGTTTTTGGGCGGAATGTCAAATTCCCCTACCCCAAATAATCCCGCAGTTTGCGGCTGCGCAGTGGATGGCGCAGTTTACGCAGAGCTTTGGCCTCGATCTGGCGCACCCGCTCCCGGGTCACCTTGAACTCCTTGCCTACATCTTCCAGGGTGCGGCTGATACCGTCCTCCAGGCCAAAGCGCATGATCAATACCTGGCGCTCCCGCTCGGCCAACTGGTCCAGAATCTCCCCCATCTGTTCTTTGAGCATATGCCGACTGGCCGCATCCACAGGGCCGGGCAGACTTTCGTCCTCGATAAAGTCGCCCAGATAGCTGTTCTCCTCGGAACCGACCGGTGTGTCCAAGCTGATCGGTTCCCGGCTCAGGCGTTGAATTTTCTGCACTTTGGTCGAGGCCCGTTCCAGGCTGTGTTGCAGCGCGGGGTCCAGTTCCACCCCGGCCCGCAAGGCTCTGCGGATATCCTCCACATCCTTTGGCTCCATAAACTCCATTTCCAGGGCGATCTCTTCCGCGGTCGGCTCCCGGCCCATCTCCTGCTGCAAGCGACGCTGCACCCGTACCTGCCGGTTGATCGTCTCCACCATATGCACAGGAATGCGGATGGTGCGGGCCTGATCAGCAATGGCCCGGCTGATGGCCTGACGGATCCACCAGGTGGCGTAGGTGCTGAATTTGAAGCCCAGAGAGTGATCGAACTTCTCCACAGCCCGCAACAGCCCTACATTGCCCTCCTGGATCAGGTCCTGAAAGTTCAGCCCCCGGCCAATATAACGCTTGGCCACACTGACTACCAGGCGCAGATTGCTCTGGGCCAACTGGTCCTGGGCCAGCTTGCCATCCCGGATAAGATGGCGCAGCCGGTCCAGTTCGTCAAAATCAATATCCTCCGGCGACCCATCCAGCACATCGCCGTCGGCGTTCAGATCTTCCAAACTCTCTGTGGCGTGCAAGCCCAGTTCAATACGCTTGGCCAGAGAAACTTCCTCTTCCCCGGTCAACAGGGCATGTCGCCCGATCTCGCGCAGATACATTCGCACCGGGTCCAGGGCCTGGCCCAGCTCGGGCACATCTTCGATCACTTTTTCTACCGGGACATATTTTTCTGCTTCGATCTCTTCTTCCAGCTTTATATCCCGGGCAATACGGGGCAGAGGCGCGCTCTCGTCGTCGTCCTCTTCTTCTTCGATGTCCGAAAAGACATCTTCTTCCTCTTCTTTTGCTTCGCCCATGTGGATGTACTCATCCAGTTCGCTTACCTTGGACTTAGCTGCCGAAGCCCGGCCATTGCCGGATGTTTGTCGGATCGGGCGTTTTTCACGTGTGGTCATGCGCTGTCTCGCAGTCGAGGGATCATCAGGCGATACGGACGCCTTGTTCCGTGCGGGTGACGCCATATGGCGCCCGGTTGATACTGGCCGAAACCCTGTCCAGGTGGTGCCGTTCCCGGCGGTTGCTGTTGATAGCAGTGGAAAATCCCAACAGAGCCTGTCGATCTCCGCTCTCTTGGGCGTCCTGCAATAAAAAGTTGAGTGTGCTGAATACGTCCGAGAGACGTTCGCGGCGCATCCGAAGAATGCCTTTGACCAACGCTTCCCGGATTGCTTCGGTTTCTCGTTCTGGCAAGGCCATACCCTGTAGCAACAATTCTGTCATAGCTTCATGAAGATCCACATTAAGGGATGTCTGAAACTGCTCCAAATCCCACAATTCATCCCCGGCCAGAAAATGCTTCAGGGCCGCAAATATCTCCCGGTGTTTGATGTCATCCATATCATCTACTTCCAAGGGCGGAATCTCCAATTTCTCCATCACCTCGGAAAGCCATATCAGCAGATTCGGCTCGATCAGCAGCATCGCCAGCACATAACGCTCCAAACGGGTCTCCGGGTCCACAAGGGTAGGCACTTTGGCCTCTGGGCCAGGAGTTTGGATCTGTCGCCTCTGGCTGCCATTCTGCACCGGGCCGGGGACTGGTTCTGGGGCTGGTTCTGCTCCCGATGGTGTCGGGCTGGCCGGTTCGTTGCTCTGCGCTGGCTGACCCGGCTGTCTGGTTGTGGATCGTCGGTGGCTGGCCGAGCGCCCGGCTGCCTGGACCCGATGGGCGATAGTCTGTTCGTCGATCTGCACCAGACGGCTGAGCAGTTGGGTGTAGTGCTCCCGCTCGATCTCATCGCCCAACTCGGCGATCAGTGGAGCCAGTTCACCCACAGCCTGTCCCTTGCCCTGGGCGCTGTCCAGATCGGTCTGGGCGGTGATCACACTGATATAGTAGTCGACTAGCGGCTGGGCATTCTTGACCAGCTCCCGCCAGAGGTCCGCGTCCTGCCGGACAATGTCGTCCGGGTCCCGGCCTGTGGGCAGGGCCACGATGCGCAGATCCGCTACCAGCCGATCTTCCAGCCGCACCCGGCCATTGGGAGCGATCACCGGTTTGCTCACCCGTTGCAGGGCTTGCCGGGCCTGGTTCAGCCCCCGGATGGTGGCCTGCTGGCCCGCGTTGTCCGCGTCCAGGGCCAGCACAAAGTTGTTGGTGTAGCGTTGCAACTGGCGCAACTGTTCTTCGGTGATGGCCGTGCCCATACAGGCCACTACATTGCCAAAACCAAATTGTTGGGCCGCAATCACATCCATATAGCCTTCCACAATCACCACCGCATCCGCATCCCGAATGGCCCGATAGGCTTTGTCGAAACCGTAGATGACGGAGGACTTGTGGAAGAGGGGCGTATCGGCTGTGTTGAGATATTTGGGAACCGAATCGTCCAGCACCCGTCCGCCGAAACCGATGATACGTCCCTGCCGGTCGCAGATGGGAATCATCAGCCGGTTGCGAAAGGCGTCGTAGTAGCTGTCCCGCTCCTCGTTATATTTCAGCAATCCGGCTTTGTGTTGCCAGGCATAGTCATAGCCCTGGCCAGCCAGATGATCGCGCAGAGTGTCCCAACTCTCCGGGGCAAAGCCAAGCTGGAACGATTCAGCCACACTGGCATCGATGCCGCGCTTGCGCAGATAGTCCCGGGCCGCCTGGGCCGAGGGATGACGGTGTAACAGATTACGGAAAAAGTGGGCGGCCTGGGCGTTGACGTCGTAAAGCCGTTCCCGCTCTTTGCTGCTGTCGTCTTCGTCCGGCTGGACAAGCTCCACCCCGGCTTCGGCGGCAAGTATCTGGAGAGCGTCGCGAAAATCGACATTCTCCTTCTTCATTATAAATGAAAAGATGTCGCCGCCTTCGCCGCAAGCGCCAAAACAGTACCAGGTGCCCCGATCTGGGGTGACGACGAAGCTAGGGGTGCGTTCTTCGTGAAAGGGGCAACACGCCTTATACGAACGTCCGGCGCGTTTTAAGGGCACATAGCGGGAGACAAGATCGACAATATCGATGCGGGCCTTGATATCATCTATAACACTCATTCTGCTCCTTCAATATCAACACCAGCAGTTAGACACCAGTGCGCAGAACGGCTGGGGGCATTATAACGAGACATACGAGGCGTGTCAAAGCGCAAAAAGATCGCTCAACTCCGCCCCATCTCTGCAAGCACGTGGGGATAGGCCGCCTCGGCTTCGCGAAAGAGGTCTGTCAATTTCATCGCCCGCAGCATATTCCCCTTCATCTGAATCTGACCGCTAAAGAAAGCGGTCTTCAGTTCCGTCTGCCCCAGCCAGATTTTATGCAGCAGATCCGCGTCCATCGCCAACTCTAAATCGGCAGCGCCGGGCCGGGTCCCAAAAAAGACCTCCAGGGGCGGCTGACGACCGTCCAGCAGCACTTCCGCCTCTGGCCCGGAAAAGCGCATCCGGATCACCAGATTGCTGCTGGTAAAGGCCGTGATGTGCTCCGGCTCCTGGTTCACCCGGTCAAAGACTTCTTTGAGTACGGCATACAATTCGTCGGCGGTGGCGTAAACGGGCATGGCTCTCAGCATTCGGTGACAGGATGGCAATCGGTGATCTCCCCGTCATTATAGAGTCTGCGGGGGGAAGCGTCAAAAGCGCGCAGACCAGCGGGTTCATCACAGCTTTCCAAATCCACGTGCCTTTCGGCCCTGGCCCAATCTGGGAAGCAGCCGGGCCAGCAATGTGGTATACTGGTCCGGTGTGATACAGGAAGGGAAGGAGTACACAATGATTCGTGCAACTCGTCGGGTGCTGGCGTTGGGGCTGGTGCTTCTGCTGGGCGCATTGGGCTGCGTCCCTTTGCAGGGCAGCGATAGTTCACCGGCCACCCCCTTGCCCCCCACAGCCCCCGGCTCTGCCACCCCCCGCTCTGGGCCAGACATCGAGCAGTCTGAGCCAGACATTAAAGAGTCTGGGAGCGACATCTGGCAGCCCCCACCAGGCACAACCTGGCAGTGGCAACTGAAGGAGACCATCGACACCTCCTTCGATGTGACGATGTATGACATCGATCTCTTCGATGCGCCCCAAGCCACCATCGACCAACTCCACAACGACGGGCGGATTGTCATCTGCTATTTCAGCGCGGGTAGCTGGGAGAACTGGCGCGATGACGCTTCGGCCTTTCCGGAAGAGGTGCTGGGCAAAGCCCTAGACGGCTGGCCCGACGAGAAATGGCTGGACATTCGCCAGATCGATCAGTTGGCACCGGTGATGACCGCCCGGCTCGACTTGGCTGTGACCAAACAGTGCGACGGCGTGGAGCCGGACAACGTAGACGGCTATGCGAATGACAGCGGCTTCCCCCTCTCTGGAGCCGACCAGTTGGCCTTCAATCGCTGGCTGGCCCAGCAGGCCCATGACCGGAATCTCTCCATCGGGCTAAAAAATGATCTGGACCAGATTCCCGATCTGGTAGGGGATTTTGACTGGGCGCTCAACGAGCAATGCTACGAATTCGACGAGTGCGACACCCTACTGCCCTTTGTTCAGGCGGGCAAGGCGGTCTTTGGGGTAGAATACAGCGGTGATCCAGCCGACTTCTGTCCCCGGGCCAATGCCGCAAACTATAGCTGGCTCAAGAAGAATCTGGACCTGGACGCGCAACGATTGGACTGTCTGGATCAGCGAGCAGCGATTTCGCTCTATCTGCCGAGCATTCTACGCCCATGAAACTCCATCGCGTCATCGCCGTCCTACTCCTATTGATCAGTATGTCCAGCGTCTACACACTGATCGCGGGCACACCCCGCTATCGTCTGCGTCCGCTACCAGTCCTCACCCCCAAAGGCCCGGCAACCGAAGGAACCCTGCGCTTTGCGGCCATCGGCGATTATGGCATGGGCAATCAGGCCGAAAGCGATGTGGCAGCCCTGGTGAAAAGCTGGAACCCGGAATTTGTCATCACCCTGGGCGACAACAATTATCCCAGCGGCGAGGCAGCGACCATCGACCAGCACATCGGCAAAGACTACGCGAGTTTTATCTCCCCCTACACCGGTGCTTTTGGACCGGGAGCCACAGAGAATCGCTTCTTTCCCGCCCTGGGCAACCACGACTGGCTTTCCCTGGAATGTGTGCAGAATAGCTGTACTGGCCCCTATCTCGAGTATTTCACCCTGCCCGGAAACGAGCGCTATTACGACTTTGTGCGGGGGCCGGTCCACTTTTTTGTCATCGACAGCGCCCCCCAGGAGCCGGCTGGACAGGACGCGGAATCGGTGCAGGCCCGCTGGCTGAAAGAGGGGTTGGAACATTCCACTGCGCCCTGGAAACTGGTCTATATGCACCACACCATCTACTCGTCGTCCCTGCACGGCTCCGAGCCGATCTTGCAGTGGCCCTACCGGGAATGGGGTGCCAGCGCGGTATTGAGCGGCCACGACCACACCTACGAGCGGGTGATGCTCGACGGCTTCCCCTATTTTGTCAACGGTATGGGCGGCGCGGGCATTCGCGCATTCGGTGAACCTGTGCAAGGCAGCACAGCCCGCTACAACGGGGATCACGGCGCACAACTGATCGAGGCCAGCCCAACTGAGCTTCGTTTCCAGTTCATCAACCGTTCGGGAGAAGTGATCGACGACTTTGCCCTGGACAAGACAGCACCACCCACTGCCACCCCCACGCCCCAGGCCACTGTGGTTTTGCAGCCATTGGCCGACGCCTTCGTCAGCGCGGATGCGCCCGACACCAACTTTGGCACAGAGACCCTCCTGCAGATCGACGGCAGCCCGCAAAAGTTGGCCTATCTGCTCTTTGGCCTGGATGATCTGGCCGGGGCCACCCTGCGCTCGGCCCATCTGCGCCTGCGGGTGGCTGCAGTTGCCGACGCGGAATCGACCAGCAGCCAGAGTGTGCGGCTGACTGCCGACGGAGATTGGGGGGAAACCAGTCTTGTCTTCGCCAATCGTCCGGGGCTGGAAAACGGACAGATAGGCACAGCCAACGGCGGTTCTCAGGGAGAGTGGATTTCCATTGAACTGGATAGTGCCCTGCAAATTTTCTTTGGCGAATCTGTTACCCTTGCCGTTGAGTCCAGCGGCAGCGATGGGCTGGACATTTCATCCAGAGAGGGCAACGACCCGCCCCAATTGGTGCTGGCCTATGACCGGTCTACGCCGACTGCGACTGTCACACCCCAACGAGGCTCGACCGGGACACCGACAGCCACGCCCACAACGACATCGACAGCCACCGCAGGGCCGTCTGCCACGCCGACAGCCACGCCGACAGCCACGCCCACTTCCACATCGGAGACGAACGTCTATCTGCCGAAGGTGAATCGCTAGTCGGGCGTAGGTCGAATGGCAGCCCAGCGCCGGGCAACCGGCCCAAACGGAAACCGACAAACGGGGAAAGTGGGGAACCAGAGGCCGAAAAGCTGCGTTTTGCCGTTGCAGGAGAGGGATTGAAGGCTGATTTTTGCGTGAAGCCATATCCGGCTCCAATGAAAAATCGAGTTTTTGGCGAAATTGTCCGAAAACCCAAGATTAGTCAGCCTTAAATGCTCGGTTTTTGATCTTTTTGCAGTGGACTCATACCTGTTTTTGCATCAGACCCGCTGGGTCTGGTATGCTCCCCTGTATAGCGCGCATATGCGCGGAGGAAAGAAAAATGCAACTATTTCGACGAGACAAACGAGACGAACAAGAGGAAGAGACAAAGCTGGCGAGCGAGCAACCGATCACCCCGGCCAATTGGTATGAGAATGGCTCTGCGCGTGGGTATGAACGCCGCCCTGTAACTGTGACAGAATCAGTCCAGGCCCCACCAACCGTGACGGACTACGACCAGCCAATTGCACCGTCCCAACCAACAGAACCCCCACCCGCGCCGCCGGATGTGATGGAACAAAAGAGGAGTCAGCCAGCGATGAGCAACATTGCACGCGAAAATCTACCCTATCCCGACCTGCCCGTCCAGGGCAACAGCCGCCAGGCGAAACCAACCGGCCAGGCCACTGTAATCGATGCCCAGTCCCATTTCACCGGCAACTACCGCTCGGACTCGGACTTGATTATCGAAGGCCATTTTGAGGGTGAAATCGAATGTAACGCGACAGTGACTGTGGCGGAAAACGCCACCCTATCGGCCACTGTCAAGGCACGCAACGTCGTGATCGCCGGTTCGGCCAACGGCGAAGTGACCTGTGACGAGCGCTTTACTGTGCGTGCCACCGGTGAGATGCGGGGCAAGGCCCAGGCCGCCACACTGGTTGTGGAAGAGGGCGCTTTCTTTGAGGGCGAATTCCGCATGGGTAGCAGCTATGCAGCCACCACATCCTCCAGCTACGGCGGGTGGGAGTCTGCCCGCAAAGCCCCGGCAGAGAGCAGCTCGACCTATAGTATGAGCGTGGACACCAGCGATTTGGCTGTAGAGGATGAGGATGAGGACGCCGCCGTCGCTGCCGACCCCTTCTCGGTGGATGAGCTGTGGGACGAAGACGCCCAGGATGAAGAGAAGTAGTCAGTAGCCTGTGCGCAGTAATCGTTCAGATACGAAAGGCCGAAGTTCCGACGGAACTTCGGCCTTTTTTTATCCCTTCACCCCTTCGTCCCAACCCTTTACGGCCACAACCACTAGCGCCGCTGCCAGAGAAAAGAGCACGAAAACGCCCAGGAAAGCGTACTGGATCGCCACGGATGTGGAGGTACGAATCGGATCGTCGGGATGCAACACCAGAGGCGTTGTGAGATCGGACCAGACGAAAACCGATACCACAACCATCCGCAATAGCCCTTTGGATCGGATCCAGACCGGCCAGCTTCCCCAAATCTGCACAATCAGCGCCACAGACAGAACCATCAGCGCCGACACATTGCGGGGTTCGGCCAGAAAGACACCACCCCAATTGATGGACGAAGCCAGCATACTGGAGAGAAAACCAGCGGCAAAGAAGCCACAGGCCACCCAACCCACCGTCTGCGCCCAGCTATCCAGCCGGGCATCGTCCCGCCACAGGACGAGCAATCCCAGCAGCCCGCTGGCTGTGAAACCGGCGATCCCCGTCCAGATCAATCCCACGTGCAGATAGACCGAACGCATGCCTGTGCCCAGTGTCTTTTCCGCAGGGGCCAGCCACAGCAGCAGGGCGATAGCCACGGCCAGAAAAGTAAATCCCCGCACCAGCCCTGCCGGTGAACGCAAGAATTTCCAACTTCTTTGCGTCTTTGTCTCTTCGTGTTTACTCATCCGACCTCCGCTTCTCTGTCCAAAAAGCCCGCGGCGAAGCCCAAAAAACGGTAGACATCGGCAAAGTTGCTGGCGATGCCCAGAGAGACCCGCACGGCGCCCGCGCTCTTCTGATGTTTGCTCAGTACAATCGCCTGAAACTGGTCCATAGTCATGCGCTCCTCGTTCTGAAAAGCCTCGGCCATCTCGTCCGCGGTCAGGCCGTGGGCCAGTTCCCCCGCGCCGGGATTGCAGAAGCAGCCCGTGCGCAGAGAGATGTTGAAACCGTTGGCAAGCTGCTCCACTTTGTGATAGTCCACCAGACGGGCATCCGGATCATAGAAGTTGAAGGCGATTGTTCCGCCCCGGCTCTCCGTATCCGTCGGGCCGTAGATACGCACAAGCGGCGCATCGTTGCTGTGGCGCAGGCCGGTCAACGCATCCAGCAGCCAGCTGGTGAGCGCTTCCACCCGCTCGTGGATCAGGTCCACGCCGATAGAGTCGATGTATTCCAGGCCGATGTGGACGGCGGGCAGATTGAGATAGTCCACTGTCCCGTCCTCAAACGCGGCCTCACTGTCGGCCAGAACGTGGCCGCAGCCCTGGACGGAGGCAATGGTGATTGTCCCTCCGGCGAACCAGGGACGGCGCAGCTTTTTCAGTGCGTTTTTGCGGGCCAGCAGACAGCCCACGCCGGTCGGATAGCCAAAGATTTTGTAGAAGGAGAGAGTGACAAAATCGGGCTTCCAGACGCTCAGGTCCAGCCGATTGGTGGGGGTGAAGGCGGCCGCGTCCAACAGCACATCCCAGCCCGCGGCTTTGGCCTGCTCGATGAATTCCAACGGGTGTTGCACACCGGAGAAGTTGGATTGGGCCGGGAAGGCGAAAAGGTTGGCCTGTTCCGGCGCGGCCCGGCCCAGAAAATCGTCCAGCCGTTCCTGATTGATGCGCAAGTCCGGCGGCACAACCGGCAGATAATTGACTTCTGCGCCTTTGGCCTGGGCAAATTCCCGGATACCGTTGACTGAATTGTGGTTGTCGAAAGTGAGCAGATAGTGGCCGCCCGGCGCAAAGGGATAGGCTTCGCCCACCAGTTTGAGCGCGCCGCTGGCGTTGGGGGTGAAGATGACCGTATATTCGTCGGGCGAGGCCCGGAAGAAGTCGTAGACGTAGGCCCGGGCCTCGTCCACCAGGCGGGTGGCGGCCATCGACGTGGGATTGACCGAATGGGGGTTGCCGAAGACGTTCTCCTGCAACAGTTCCCAATGGCGGCGCACCTGCCCCTCGGCGTAGAGGCCGCCCCCCGTATAGTCCAGATAGGTGTGTCCCTGGCGGTCCAGACGCGCGTATTCGGTGGCCCGCAGGTCGCGCAGACGCGCGGTGGCCGCGTAGGACGGATTGGCTTGCAAAAAGGCAGAACGGGCCGATTCCAGCCCTTCGGGAGCGTATAACTGATCGGGAGAGTGTGTAGTGACGGGCATAGGGCATCTCCATTCATGACGGTTGGCACGAATTTCATTCTACGCTACACTGATCCGCGAATGGCGTCAAATTGCGCGGCGGACGGCGGACGACAGACGGCCGACGGCTGGTTCGGTCTGCGGTCCGCCGTCCACCGTCACAAACCCGAACCGACGTGCTTCAAGCAGATGAACAATCCCAAGGAATCCACTGAAGGAGATCCCAATGCAGATTCGCGAAGTGGTGGTGACGGGCAAAGAGCAGGTGGTGCTGAAACCGGGAGAGGTGGACGAGCACCCCGGCCCCGGTGAATTGCTGATTGAGAGTGAAGCGACTTTCATCAGTTCGGGCACGGAGCTGGCAAACTACACGGCCAAAGACCCGGATGTCTACCTGCCGGGCAAGTGGTGCAGCTATCCCTGGCGCTCTGGCTATGCGAATGTGGGCATTGTGCGGGCTGTGGGCGAAGGGGTGAACCGGGCAGAGGTGGGCCAGCGGGTCTTTTCCTACGGCTCCCACGCTTCGGCTTTTCGCTACCCCCAGGAACGGCTGATCGTCCCCGTGCCGGAGCGGCTGGATTCGATGACAGCAGCGGCCTCGCGTATGGCCGGGGTGGCGGCTTCGTCGATTCTGCTGGCAGAGATTCGGGAAAACCCCTGGGTGGTAGTCTTTGGCCTGGGGCTAGTGGGCAATCTGGCCGCGCAGCTATTTCGCATCCGGGGCTGCCGGGTCATCGGCGTGGACCCGGTGGCGGCCCGGCGGGAACTGGCCGAGGAGTGCGGCGTGGAATGGACGGTGGGTGGCACCTCCGACGAAGCCCTGGACGGGGTGCGTTCGCTAACCGGTGTGGGCGGCGCACATATCAGCGTGGACGCGGTGGGGCACAGCGGCGTGCTGATGGACTGCCTCAATATCACCGGGACCGAAGGGCAGGTCATCGCACTGGGCACGCCCCGGGTCTCTGTGCCCGGCGACCTGACCGCGACTTTCAACCGCATCCACCGGGGGCGGCTGACTGTGCGGGGCGCGCACGAGTGGTTTCTGCCTATGTACCCGGACATCGGCAACCGCACCTCCCAGTTCAGCAAACAGCAGATGCTCCTGGATTGGATGGAGCGACGCCTGCTGCGGGTGGAGCCGCTCATCTCCCACCGGATGCCAGCGGAGCGGGTCAAAACGGCCTACGAGGGGCTGCTGCATCAGCCGGATGTATTCACAGGGGTTGGGCTGCTGTGGGGGTAAGTGGAGAATTCAACGGCCCGGCAGATGTGCCGGGCCGTTGAATTGGAAATGAAGCGGTGCTGTACTAAAAGTGTGGAACCTGCAAAGTTTCAGTCAGATAGCGGCAGTTGATACCGATTTTCTCATCGACGGAACCCTCGCCTTCGTTGGGTCGGGGCGGGTCGAGATCGAGGGTGATCCATCCGTTGTAGCCCCGCTCAACCAGCATCGCCCAGATCGCCGGGTGGTCAACGCCGCCAGCCCCCAGGTCCTTGTAGAGAATCTCCTGCGCGTGCATCTCCTTCGTCGGTGTCGGGCCGGTATAGCCCCGATAAGACGCCTTTGAGTCCTTCCAATGGACGGCGGCCAGTCGGTCGTAGTAGTCGTCGATCAACTGAACCGGGTCGCCGCCGCCCAGGTTGAGCTGCGCGGTGTCAGGAATCCACGAGACGATCGCCGGATCGGTCTGGTCGAGCAGGGCACGCACCTCCTCTGGCCGCTCGATCGGTCCCCAGATGTGGGGGTGTGGCGCGATGGTGACGCCCATATCCAGAGTTCGCTTGCCGATTTCTGTCACAGTTTCGGCGATGGCTTTGATGTCTTCTGCGGTGGTCCCGTTCTGAGGGCGGCCCCCCATATTAATTTTGAAGTGGGTGCAACCGAAAATCGTCAGAAAATCCCGGCAGAAGGCCACGTGGTCGGCGACAGTTTCCGCACGCTTGGATGGATCGATGAACTCTGTGGACTGGCCCGGCCCGCCGTTCGAGGCGGTAATCAGCCGGATGCCGTGCTCGTCCAAAAGGTCCTTCAGTGCCTGGGGTTTGTCCAGCCAGTCGAGCAGCCAGCCCCGGTAGGGTTCGACACCGGGTAGGCCGTACTTGGCGATCATCTGGGCGGATTCGGCGGTGAATTGGCCAAAAATGGCGCCGCCCATTGCAAAGTGGATGTTTGTTGACACGCTTCTCTCCCGTTCAGTGTTGTTGTGGGTGTGTGGGGTACTTCGGTGTTCTCGGATTCCCGTCCGAGGATAGGCAGGCCATTCTACCAGCGGATGTGGGACTGCACCGGGCCGGTGTGCTGATCCTGGCGTTTGGCGATGGGCCAGTTCTGCCATTCGGTCGCCACCTCCACCAGCCCGTTCACCGCAGCCTCAAAGATAGCTTTGCCCTTTTCCGGGGTCGCGGTGGTCGGGTCGCCGTGTACGCCCAGATTCGTCCAACGCCCCCAATAGTCGTTGAAGCGGACCGGGTTTTTGTAGACGCTGTCCGAACTGACAAATTTACCCCGCACGTCGTCGTCGGCCGCGGCTTTGTCCATCTGCACCCGCTCCGGGGCCAGGTGCAGGTAGAGGGACGTCTCAAATTCGTCGGCGTGGGCCATCACTTCCGTATCCTTCACCGCGTTGAATGCCTCTGTCGCCAGGGGGAAATAGCCCAGTGCGCCGCATACCGAATCGGTTTCCAGCGTCACCCGCCGGGCGATCAAGTCGATGAGAGGCGTGTTGGAGCCGTGGCCGTTGACCAGCAGCATATGGGTAAAGCCGTGATAAGCGACGCTTTTGAGGATATTCAGACAGAAGGCGATGAAGACATCCGGCTCGATGTGGATTGTGCCGGGAAAGTCGATGTGATGACGATTCAGCCCGTAGGCGATAGGCGGCAGGACGAGAATTTTGTCTGGGGCGCGGCGGCCCGCTTCCAGGCAGACCGATTCAGCCAGGAAGAGGTCCACGTCCAGAGGCAGGTGGCGTCCGTGCTGCTCGGTGGAGCCGGTGGGCAGGATGACGACCTTTTGCATAGCAATGGCGTCGTTCATCTCAGCCCAGGTCAGCCGGTTGTAGCGGTGTTCGGTGGCGGCGGAGGTCATAGGGAAAAACTCCTGTAGGGTGTGGATCTGTTTGCAGAAGAAGTGTGCTGCGTGCTGCGTGAGATCACCGTTTGATCTCACGCAGCACGCAGCACCTATCGTTGGTCAGGCAACCAGCGCAGTAATCAGCGCCTTCACATAGCCAATCGAATAGCCCCAGCCGATGTCTTTGGTGCTGTTATCGCCGGGGATGGCCGGGATGTGGTCCGGGTTGATGCAGCCGTCAAAGCCGACTTTGACCAGTTCGCGCAGGATTTTCATCATATTCAGGTCGCCGTCGTCCAGCAACGTCTCTTCGTAGCCGCCGGATGTGGCCAGGCTGCCCCGCACGTTGCGCATGTGCACCATAAAAATCTTGCCCTTGCGCCCGTAGTTGTTGATTTCGTCGATGACCAGACTGCTCCCTCCCGCCTCGGCCCGGGTGCCGATGCAGTAGACGTAGCCCACATTGGCGCTGGGGAAAGCGTCGATGACCCGGTGAAAGCCGATGCCGCCGAAGGGTGTGTCTACATTAGGCGTGTCTGAGGGATGTACGGCCAGTTTGATGTCGTACTCCTCGGCGATGGGAACCGTACGCTCGAAGGCGTAGCAGAAGCGGTCCCACCACTTCTGCAACTGGGCCGGGGAGGGAATCTCCACCGGCTCCCGCACAAGCGTCTCGGCCCGGGCCAGATAACCGCCCCGGTGGGCCGTCTGCTCCCGGCGCATCATCTGTTTGAAGACATCGCCCTCCACCCGCTGGCGGGCGATGGGAATTCCGGCTTCACCGTAGACCCGCAACGCCTTGCAGACGTTCTCCAGCTCGTCCTCTGCGCCCACCCGGTCCTCGACAAAGACTTCGCTCAGGTTGGGCAGAGTGACCCGGTTGATGTCCATGCCCAGGGCGCGCAGACGGCGGCGTAGCGTCTTGACACCCTCCAAATCCGGGTAGCCCTGCTCGGCCACACCGGGCATCTCCCGGTCGCCGCCAAAGTCGATGGCGTCCGCGCCCAGCGCCACCCGCTGGCGCAGAAATGTGTCGGTCAGTTCGGCATTGTGGGAAAAGATAGAAACGCGAAGCATTGGGGGTTGTCCTTTCGAAAATTGGTTCTGAAATGTTTTTTTTGACGGCGGACCGCGGACGACGGACGAACGTATGGCGAGAAAAGGTGCTCAACGTTCGTCCGTCGTCCGCGGTCTTTCCTACCACGTCCGTTCTTTCAACAAATCCTGAATCGCATCCCGCGACACGGAGAGTTCGTCGATGTGATCCTCCAGCCAACGGGAGAAATCAGCTTCGATGTGGTCCTCCCAGCGCCGGTCGATCTCGCCAGAGGTATAGACTTCTTCCCGCAGACGCTGCTTGCCGAACTGGTCCCGCAGGCGGATGAGTTCGGAGGTCTTCACCACCTTTTCGGCCAGATGGGGCGGGATGAAGACAACGCCGTCCTTGCGCCCCAGCACCACATCGCCAGGCATAACAGTCACCTGGCCGATGCGGGTGGGGCAGTTGACCCCGGCCAGCATAATTGTGGGCGAGGCATAGCTGGGGTGGACGCCCCGGAAGAAGCTGACGAAACCGGGCAGTTCCTCCACACCGTCGATGTCCCGGATGGCCGCGTCGTGGACGACGCCGTTGCCCGACTTGCGCAGGATACTCGTGGCCAGATTGTCGCCGATGACCGCGCCCTGCTCGATCTTGCCGTAGACATCGGCCACGTAGACATCCCCCGGCACGAGCATATCAATCGGCCAGGAAATCTGATCGCCAATCGCGCCCACGCGTGCGCCTTTCTCCTCCATCAGCTTGCGCATATCCGGGCGGCGGGGCATATACATCGCTGTCAGCGCCCGGCCCACCAGAACCTCGCTGGGATGGGTGCAGATAAAATCGCCCGCGTACTGGTAGTGAAAGTTGTCCCCGCGCAGAATTCCCCAAGCTTCGGTGACCGTCACCAGCCGCATACGCTCCAGAATGCTGTCGGGCACTCTGGGCCGTCCGTCGGCAAAACGCTCACCGGTCCATTCGGGGGTATAGTCGATAATCTCTTCGGGGTTGAGATTCAACGGTGCAAACTTTTCCACTGGACGTACTCTCCTCTGTTGGGTTGAAATCATTAAGATATCCCAACCACCCGATAACCGAATGGATTGTCAAGCGATTGGGTGATGGGATCGTTCTCTCGTTACGCTTCGAGCCAAACCGGCAGCGCGCGGGGTCTGCTCTGTGTTTTTGGAAGATAGCGTCGATCTTCTGCCGTCCCCCGGTGCTGAGAGGCCAGGCGAGAAAATCTGTCGGCTCTTCGATCAACAGACTTCCACTGTCAACTTCTTCACCCGCGCCTCGTCCCAGACCGCGCCCCAGCCCGGTGCATCCTCCGGCGGGGCGATGTGGCCGTCTTCGATCAGCGGCGCGTTGAGCAGACCCCACGCCTCGCCCATCTGCCGGTTGAGGGTGTTGTCCCTGCCAAAATATTCGTAGTAGTCGGTGTTGTCGATGCAACAGCCCACGTGGGCGTGGACCAGTCCGAAGAGTCCGCCCTGGCCGTTGAGTTCCACATTCGTGCCGTGGAGTTCGGCCAGGTGGGCCAGTTTCAGCACTTGGGTCGTGCCAAAGGTGGCCCGCGCCCGCAGCCGGTCCGTCGCGCCCTGGATCAGCCACTGGGCAGTGATGTCCATATCGTGAAAGAGCCGCTCGGTCGCCATCACCGGCATCGTCAGCGCTGCGCACAATTCCTGATACTGGTTCATCTTCTGCTCGTGCATCGGCTCTTCCAGCCATACGAAGTCGAGTTCCTCCATCACCCGTCCGGTTTCGATGGCTTCACGCAGACTGTAGGAGCAGACCGGGTCGCTGATCAGCGCGTAGTCGTCGCCCACTTCCCGGCGCACCGCGTGATAGATGGGGATGTCGGCTTTGCCCCCTTTGTAGCTGTGGAATTTGTAGGCTGTCACGCCGTAGTCCCGCCCGCCGTCGATGTGGGCCAGATAGCCTGCGGTGTCCATATCCCCGCCGGTGAGGTAGACGGGCAGGCGATCCCGCACCCGGCCAATCAGCGCGTGGACAGGCAGCCCGGCCACCTGCCCGGCGATGTCCCACAGGCAGTTGTCGAACTCGCCAAACCAGCCCGGCTCCTGGTAGACCCAGCGGGTCCCCTTCTGCAGCATCTGAAAGAGACGTTCCCGGTGGAAGGGGTTTTCACCGATGACGTGGCGGCGCAGAATCTCCGCCTGGGCCGGGGTGATGGAAGTGGGAGCCATCCGCCCCACAACGCCCGCGTCGGTGTGGACTTCGATGATGTGGAGCCGGGCGGGCTGGTCGCCGGGCAAGGCTTTGTGGGTGTATTGGGTGCGGTGCAGACCGGGGACCTGGACCAAACGGTGGCCGCCCCGTTTCTGTTCAGGGTTTTCGAGAATCAACAATTTTACGTCGGTAATGCGCATGGGTTCCTCCAGGGGGATGAAGAAAGTAAATGGAACGTCCCCAATCATACCCGTCACGCTACCGAACCGCAAGCGGCCAAAAACCCGGGCCGCAGCGGGAATGGAGAGCTTCGGCTCTACTGTCCAGGCTGACCGGCACTCAATTTACACCGGCGGGCTGTCGATCGCCTTGACTGCCTGGGGTGCGACGGGAGTGGCCGTGCGTTCGCTCTTCCTGCGCCGGAAATCGCGGAAGAACCACCAGAAGATAAACGCGCCAGCCAGATTAAGCCCACCCGTCAACAGGAAGAGGCTCTCGTAGCCCAGGCGCGTAATCATATAGCCGCCGCCCAGGGCCAGACTGGTGAAGGAGATGCCCGCGGCCATCTCCCCCGCGCCGGTGAGGGTTCCCCGCTGGCGGGGCGCCACAATGCGCATGGAAAAATTCATTGTGGCCGGGTAGCGCATGGCCGACAGCCCCACAATCGCAATATAGCCCACCGCAGCCGCGCCGACTGTGGGCAGAAAGGTCATAGGCAGATAGCCGAGGGTGACGATCAGGCAGGAGACCACCACCACATTCAGGTTGCCAAAGCGCCGGGTGAAGACGGGGGTGAGCAGAGCCACGGGCACGGCGATCAGCCGCCCTGCCGCCGAGATCAGCCCAATTGTCGAAGTGGCGGCCTGCAAGTGGGTGTCCAGATAGACGTTGAAAAAGACGAAGACAGTGGCGACCCCAGCCACCTGTAGCACACGCACGACCAGCAGCAGCAGAAAGAGGCCGAAGGGCAGAGGCTCTTTGCCCGCTGGTGCAGGCGCGCGGGGGTCTTTGTCCGGCACTTCCTCCTCGTTGTCGTCAGCGGCCACATTCTCGGCACGGCGCAGAACCAGAATAGCGGGCACTATCAGCAGCCCGGCCAGCAGCAATGGCAAGCGATAGGGCACAGGTGAGTCCAGCGTCGTCCCCAGCAGGGGCGCAAAGAGCGCAGGCAGCGCGCCACCGATCAGACTGCCCGCAAAAGCAGCGGTCGCCATCAGCCCGGTCTGCATGGAAAAGAGGTGGTCCCGGTTGGCTGGGGCCGTACTCGCCATCATAAAAGGCGCGCTGTTGACAAAATAGAGGGACATCCCCAAAAAGACGACGATATACGCGCCGGTCAACCCAGCCTGCTGCCAGCCACCCCCCAGCATTTCGGCCACAGGCAACAGAGCCGCACCCAGCAGCAGCACACTTAATCCCACCAGAATCATCCGACGCACGCCCCACCAGTTGCCAAAGAGGGCCGCAGGCAGGCTGAAAAGGGCAAAGGCGAAGAGTCCGGCGGAGTTGATCGCACCCACTGCTTCCGGCCCGTAGCCCAGACGCAGGAGGTAGAGGTTGAAGAGGACGGAAAAAATACCGCCGTCGAAACCGAAGCCGACCAGAAAGGCCGAAAACAAAAAGAGGCGCACATTGGGGCTGAAAAGTCGCACTGTGGCGCGCAAAGATGTGAGCATACGAAATGCCAGTCCTGTTGCTGAAACGTAAAACGTGAAACGTGAGAGTAGACAACGATCTCACGCTTCACGCTTTTTCGGTCTATACGAAATACCCAATATTTTTTACGCCACGATACCAGTGCGTTCAATCACCCGTCCGTCGCGCAGATGAATCTCGGCCCGCCATTCGTCGCCAGAGACCGACGGCACACCGCCCTGTCGCCAGTTGCTCTGATAGTGTACCATAAACGACTCGTCCCAGGCGCTATCGTAGAGTTCGCCGTTGCGGAAAAAGTCCACGTGTTCAATGCTCTCCGGGTAGAGGCTGGCCACCCGCAGCCAGCGCTGGCCGATGTCGGTCATGTGGGGTTCCAGCCCTTGCAGATAATACTGCTCATCCGCGGGGATGGGGTCTACACCGATGCCGATACCCTCTGCCATGCGACAGGCGAAGAAACGATCCTCGCCGGGCAGCACAGACCAGTACGCGGGCGGCTCCTGTTTGGTCATATTGTTGTAATAGCCCCAGGAGACCCCCTCTTTGTAGGTCACCGCCATCTGACCGATGGCCTGGGAATCCTCGTTGCAGACGATAGGCCGGTTGAGGTTCCAGCCCCGAATCTCCCGAATCATATTGTGCAACCGCTGGCGTGTGCAGCCGTTGCCATGGATCAGAATCACATCGCTGGCTTCGGCGATCTCCCGGAAGACGGAGCCACCCTTGCCGCTGCATCCCACGGGCAGGCCACCCGATTCAGCCCGGGCCAGGTCATTAAGCGCGGCCACTCCTTCCGGATAGAAGAGCAGGGGGTGCTTCTGAAAGGGGGGGATGTCGTGCTCGTTGGCCACTTCGATGATCACATTTGTGTAGCCCCCCTCTTTCAAGAAGCGGGAAGCGGTGGTGACAGCCGCGCGCACGGCCCGGCCATCCCGCAGGCGCGCGGTCTGGTCGCCGTAGAAATAGCTGACGATCACAACCATTCCGATCGCGTCCGCGGCCCGGATCAGCCGGTCCAGACGGCCCGCGTAGGCCGGATCCAGGCTGGTTCCGTCCTCGCCAAAGGGGTTGTTGTCGATGGTCAGATTGTTGACTGTGAAGCAGGGGCCACCGCCTTGCAGACCGACGGTAAAGGCGCGCAGGCCGTAGCTGTACCATTCGGGCAGGGCCGCGATCAGTTCGTCCGTGTGCTGCTCCGGGTCCCAGGCGTCCCGGCCATAGCGGGCAAAGCGGGCCGGGTCGGCTTTGTCGTCGAAGATGCCCTGGATGAAGCGGGCGTTCATCAACAGGCCGTGGGCCGCGAGTTTGCTGCCGGGAATGTCGCTGTAGACCAGTTTGTCGTTGATCAGAAATTTCTCGCCGGAAATGGAAAGGTGGGTCTGGGGCATGGGGTTGTTTCTCCTGAGAGGATGAAATTGGATTTGAATCGGATGGAATAGATGTGTTAAACTACAAGAAAGTCAGTGCGTAAGTATCAAAGGAGGTTTTTATGAGCGTTGCAACCTACGAAGGATTTGTCGACGAGTCAGGACAGGTGCGTCTATTGGAACCAGTGGTTCTGCCGATCCGCGCCCGGGTCTTTATCGTCGTGCCAGAATTTGACGAGAAGTTAGGGAAACAGCCACGGCATATCTATTCGCCCCGATTGGTCAATGCCAAAGATGCAGCGGACTTCCAGCTAAACGAGGTAACATCAACCGATTATGCCGCGCTATGACGCCCTTCAATTTAATCCACCTGCACCGGTCGCCCAGGTCCAACTGCGCAATCCTCAGCAACCAAGCCGACTCACTTCGGTGCTGATGCTCATCGATTCCGGGGCGGATGTCACGCTTGTGCCCTTAGCCGCTGCAACGGAGATCGGACTGAGTATCGATACTGAGCAAGGGTATGAACTCAGCGGCTTCGACGGCCAGCAGAGTATCGCCTTTCCCGTTGCGCTGGAATTGACCTTTTCCGGGCGCACTTTCCGCGGCCAGTTCCTCGTGCTAGACCACTCCATGGGAATCATCGGACGCAATCTCCTCAACCTTCTGCGCATCACCCTCGACGGCCCTCAGTTGGCGTGGACTTTGGCCTGATTGTGTCACATCCCTCCTACCGCGCGTGGGGATAATGACCTGCTGGGTGCTTCAACAATTCCGCTTCAATCAAATCCGAACCCAGCCCAGGCCGGGTGGGCAGGAGCAGATGGCCTTCCTCGATTGTAAAGGGGTGGGTCATTAGATCGTCGCGCCAGGGCGCGTCGTCCACGTCCAGTTCGTGGATGTAGAAGTTGGGAATGGTGGCGCAGACATTGGCCGAGACAAGCGTATTGATGGGACTGTGACAATTATGCGGCGCGACCAGCACGTCGTAGGCGTGGGCCAAATCGCAGATTTTCTTGCCCAGCGTAATCCCGTTCCAAGCGAAGTCCGGCATAATCACATCCTGGGCGTGGCGTTCCAAAAAGGGCCGATAGCCGTGGGTTCCAAAGAGGCTCTCGCCGTGGCAGATGGTCGTCATCGTCGCCTCCCGAATCGTGCGCAGGGCGTCCGGGTCGAGGGTCTCCGTCTCCAGCCACATCAGATTGTAGGGTTCCAGAGCCTGGGCCAGTTTGATGGCCCCGCCTAGTTTGAAGGTGAAGGCTACGTCCAACGCAATGCCCACATCCGACCCCAGGGCTTCGCGAAAAGTACCAACAATCGCCTCAGCGCTGCGGATGGTGGCGGGCGGACAATCCCCGGCCCGGTTCCAGAAGCGGTTGAGTACGGGCTGGGCGTCGGCCCGATCTGCGAGCGGGAAGAGATTGGTTTTGATGGCGGTATAGCCCCGTTCCAATACTTCATCGGCCAGACGGCGCAGATCGTCGGTGGTCTCTACCGGAGGCAGGCCGAGGGTCTGGGCGTGGGCCGCGCGCACGCTGCCGCAGTGGGACCAGTAGAGGCGCAGGCGATCCCGCATTTTGCCGCCCAACAGTTGCCAGACCGGCACACCCAACTCTTTGCCCCGGATGTCCCAGAGGGCCGAGTCGATGCCTGACATCGCCTTATAGGCAATACCCCCTATATGCCGCACGGAAGCCGCAGCCAAATCCCACCAGATCGCCTCGGCCTGCATAGGGTCCCGGCCAATCACCCACTCGCTATAGCGCTCGACCGTCGCAGCTACCGGGCCGGGGGACCCCCAGTCCGTGCAGTCGCCCCAGCCGACAAGTCCGGGCTGGTCGGTTTCGACTTTCACGAATGTCCAAGGACGGAAGCCGCCGTCCACAAGAAAGGTTTTGATCGCGGTGATTTTCATGGAATGCCTCTTTCGCTGAGGAAAAGTCAGAGAAATGCGCAACAATCTTCGTTCAGGGACGACAGACGGCAGACGGCAGACGAACCGATTCGGAAGTAAGTTCGTCTATCCTCCACCGTCCATCGTCATCTCCTACCGCATCCGGGACGGCGACATCCACGGGTCCGGGTTGTTGCCCAGCGCCCGTTTGACCGGCTCCGTGACCCGGTTCAACGCCGCCACCACCTCCGCCGACAATTCCAGTCCCAGGCTGGGCAGATTCCAGGCCAACTCCTCCGGCTTGCGCGCCCCCACCAAAAACGAAGTGACACCCGCCTGCTGACGCACCCAGGCCAGCGCCACCGCGGCCATAGGCTGGCCCAATCCGTCGGCGATACGACGAATCTCGGCCAGGGCTGCAAAGACCTCTGCCTCGCAGCCCGCTTCGCCGTGCTGGGACTGGGGGCGACTGTCGGCGTAGAGACGGGTGCGGGCCAATCCTTCCGGCACATCGTCGGCAGAAGCGTAGCGCCCGGTCAGCAGCCCCTGGGCCAAGGGGCTGTAGCAGATGATCCCCACGCCCCGTTCCACGCAAAGGGGCAGCACATCGCCTTCGATCACCCGCCAGAGCAGAGAAAAGGGCATTTGGTCTGTCACCACATCGGTCAGTTCCAGGATGGCGGATAAATCCTGCACGCCGAAATTGCTTACACCGATGGCGCGGATTTTGCCTTGGCTTTGCAGGGTCTCCAGTGCGCCAACGGTCTCCTCCAACTGCACAGCCCAGTTGGGCCAGTGAATCTGGTAGAGGTCGATGACGTCCGTCTGCAAATTGCGCAGGCTCTGTTCACAGGCAGCAATTACATCTGCCCCGGCCAGATGGGAGGGGCTGACTTTGGTGGCGATGACCGCTTCGTCCCGGCGGCCAACCAATCCCCGGCCCAGCACCCGCTCGGAAGTGCCCGCTTCGTAGCCCTCGGCCGTGTCGAAAAAGTTGATGCCCGCGTCCAGCGCGGCGTGGACAGTGGCGATGGAGTCGTCGTCGCTCTGCTCGCCCCAGACTTTGCCGCCCGCAAAGGGCCAGCAGCCCAGGGCAATGGCCGAAACATCGATGTCTGTTTTGCCCAGTTGTCGATAGTGCATCTTTTTCCCTCCGGTGAATCTGAAAGCTCGACGACGGACGGTGGACGATAGACGAAGAAAGGGCCGAATTGGTTCGTCTGTCGTCTATCGTCAGCCGTTTGCGCTCAAAGCGCGCTCTTCTGCCGGGCTACACTCAGCCGCGCCACCGCCGCCTCGTCGATCTCCACCCCCAGCCCTGGACCTGTAGGCACAGCCAAAAAGCCGTCCACCTGATCGAAAGGCGTGGCGATGCCTTCCCGGATGGGGCTGGGCGTGCGGTCGAACTCCATCACCGGCTCCTGCTGATAGGGAAGCGGGTTGCGGGCGGGCGGGCAGGGCGGGATCGTCGAGGCCACGTGCAGGCTGGCCGCAATCATCACCGGTGAACCCCAGACATGCGGGTTGCACAGAATACCAAAACTGTTCGCCATCTGGGCCACCCGGTGCAGTTCGGTGACGCCGCCGACGATTACCACATCGGGCTGGACGATGTCCACGGCCCGCCGCCCGATAAAGTCTTTGGCCTCGAAGCGGGTGCGCAGATTCTCGCCCCCGGCAATCGCCATCGGGAGCGCGTTTTTCACCTGTAAATAGCCCTCCACATCCTTAGCGCCGACCGGCTCCTCGAACCAGAAGACCTCCAGATTGTCCATCTCCCGGCCAATGCGGATGGCGGTGGTGGCGTTGTAGGCCTGGTTGGCGTCCACCATCAGAAAGATGTCCGGGCCGATGACCTCCCGAATGGCGGCCACCCGCTCCACATCTTCCCGCACGGAGAGGCCGCCGACTTTCGTCTTCATCCCCTGAAAGCCCAACTCCACATACATCCGGGCCTCGTCCAGCAGCCGGTCGGGAAATTCGCCCTCTGTGTAATAGAGGCCGGTGGCGTAGACTGCGATTTTGTCCCGCACTTTGCCGCCCAGCAGCGCGGAGACGGGCAGCCCCGCGGCTTTGCCCGCGATGTCCCACAGGGCAATGTCCACCGCGCTGATGGCGCTGCCCCCGTAGCCACCGGCCAGGCCAGCGTTGTAGAGGCTGTGATACATCCGCTCCCACAGGCCGTTGCGCTGCATCGGGTCTGCGCCCAACAGAAGGGGCGCAAAGCCGTCGTGGAGGAGTGCGGCTGTCGGGCTGCTCAGCCCCTCGCCCCAGCCCACCAGTCCGTCGTCGGTGGTGATCTTCACCAGCCCGCAGGCTCGCTTTTCGGTCCAGCCCTGAGACCAGCCAAAGGGGATATGGATGGGGGCTTCCAGCAGAAAACTTTCGATGGATGTGATACGCATCAAAGGGTCCTCACGGGTGGGAGATGGAAGTTGAGGAAGGAGAGACAAAATAGTAGACTATAATGCGCTGTCCATCTCTATTCTATACGGCACAGCCCTATCGAGCAATTGCGCTGAAAGGAAGCCAGCAATGAGTGAATCACTTTTTTGGGGCAATCTCCACGACAGGCTGCGGCGGCTGGTCGATGGCTTCCCGGGCGTGGCTGGTGTCTCCCTGCGCGACCTGAGCGCTGGCGGCGGTGTGCAGATCAACGGCGACGAGGTTTTCCCGACCGCATCCACCATCAAAATCCACGTGCTGCTGCAACTGCTGGCGCGAGCAGAACGGGGCGAAGTGGACCTGACCGAGCGGATACCCATCGACCTGACGAATACCGTCCAGGGCAGCGGCGTCCTCTGGCACTTGAGCGGGCCGGTGACTCTCTCCCTGCGCGATATCGCCACGCTGATGATTATCGTTTCGGACAATACGGCCACAAACATCTGCATCGAGCGGGCAGGTATCGACGACACAAACGGGCTGCTTCGCTCGCTGGGGTTGAAGGAGACCGTCCTGCGCCGCAAAATGCTGGACGCCATAGCCGCCGTGGCGGATCGGGAAAACGTCTCCACACCGGATGAACTGGTGAAGACATTCGGCCTGCTACACGAAGGGAGGCTGACCGGTTGGGTGGTGACGGAGGCGCTGGAAATTCTGCGCAAACCCAAAGGGGGATTTATCGATCGGGGGCTGCCATCGGGTACAATCTTCGCCAGCAAACCGGGCCACGTGGACGGCGCGATGTGCGATGCAGCGCTGGTCAGCCTGCCCCGCCGCCCCTACGCGCTTGCGGTGATGACGAAATATGCCCAGTGCGGCGACCGGCAGGTGGAGGATTTCATCGCCCAGGTAACGGAGACGGTTCACAGAGCGATGGCCGTCTGGGATCGCAGCAATGGCTACGGACGCATTGTACACGAGGAATAACAGATGCTTCTCACCCTTTCCAACATTTCCAAAAGCTACGGCGACCAGACCGTACTGAGCGATGTCAATTTTGTTCTGAATCCGGGGTGCCACGTGGGGCTGGTGGGCGCAAACGGCGCGGGCAAATCCACCCTGCTCAAAATTGTGGCGGGCGAAGTGGAGGCCGATACCGGTGAAGCCGGGTGGATGGCCGGTGTCACAACCGGCTATCTGCCCCAAACCCTGGCCCTGTGGAGTGACCACAGCCTGGCCCAACTCATCGACAGCGCGGCGGGCAATCTGAGCGAACTGGCGGCGAAAATGCGCAGGCTGGAAGCGCGCATGGCCACCGCTACCGCTGATAGCGACAGTGACTTCGACTTTGGCCAGGTGGTGGCCGAGTACGGGCGTCTGGTCAAGCGCTTCGAGCGGTTGGGTGGCTACGATCTGGACTACCGCATCGACATTGTGTTGGAAGGGCTGGGGCTGGCCGGTCTGGATCGATCCCGGGTGGTTGCCACACTCTCCGGCGGCGAGAAAGTGCGGGCGAGCCTGGCCGCGCTGCTCCTCACCGGGCCGGATGTGCTGCTGCTGGATGAGCCGACAAACCATCTGGACCCCAGCGCGCTGGCCTGGCTGGAGGACTATCTGGCTGGCTATGCGGGCGGGCTGCTGGTTGTCTCCCACGACCGCCACTTTCTCAACCGCACTGTCCACGAAATTCTGGAGATCGACGAACACAGCCATCAGGCGCGTCTTTACACCGGCGACTACGACGCCTACGCCGGGGCCAAAGCCCAGGAACGGGTGCGCTGGGAAGCCGAGTTTGCCGCACAGCAGGAGGAGATTGTGGACCTGCGCGCCGCTATCAAAGGCAAAAGTCGCCAGGTGGCCCACAACCGCCCGGCCCGGGACAACGACAAATTCCTCAAACATTTCAAGCGGGAACGCATTGATACGGCTGTGGCCCGCAATGTCCACTCGGCCGAGGAACGTCTGCGCCGGATCGAGGCCGACCCCATCCCCCGGCCGCCGGATCGGCTGAAGATCAACCCGGAATTCGATCCCCTGGAGCTGGCGGGCCGCTCCCCTCTGGGCGTGGAGGGGTTGTCCAAGTGCTACGACGACCGGCTGCTCTTTGAGGATGTGACCTTCTCCCTCTCGCCCCGCAGCCGGGTGGTGATTACAGGCGGCAACGGCACGGGCAAATCCACACTGCTCAAAATATTGGCCGGGCTGGAGAGTGCGGATAGAGGCGAAATCAACCGGGCCGCCAGCGTGCGCCTGGGCTATCTGGACCAGGAACAGGAGCGGCTGGCCCAGGCAGGCACACTCATCGACGCCTATCGGGAGAATCTGTCCGGCCACTGGGAGGAGCGCAAGGCCGAACTGATGGGCTATGGACTCTTCGCCTGGCCGGAGCTACTGAAGCCCGTTGCCAGCCTGAGCATCGGCCAGAAGCGCAAGTTGCAGATCGCCCGGTTAATTGCCCAGCAGGCCAATCTGCTGCTGCTGGACGAACCAACCAATCACATCAGCTTCGATGTGTTGGAAGAGTTCGAGCAGGCCCTGCTGGAATTCCCCGGCCCGATTCTGGCCGTCTCCCACGACAGACGCTTTATCCAGCGCTTTGCCGAGGAGGTATGGGAATTGCGCGAGGGAATTCTGCACAAAAGCTGATGGGATTGGTCTGTCTTTGGCGAGGCAAAGGACAAATGCCAACAAATTTCAAATGCAAATCGCTTGCATCCGCAGCCCATCTGTGCTATTGTATAGACACCCGTGGGGATGATCGGCTTCGACGGGGCAGGAAGAACTGAGATTGCAAGCCGTAGAGTGTCGACTACGTTAAAAAGGCGCAAACACTACAAATGCCAAAACAACTGGCAAGGCTTTTAACTTCGGATTCGCCAACGCTGCTCCTGTAGCGATGGCCGCCTAAGTTAGGCCATAACCTCCCTCGAGGGGTTACGGTCGTTTCAGTGGGGCCAGCAGGCTGAAACGTAACCGACATATACTGTGAGCTGCGGTAGCCCGACGCCGATGACGGCTGCCTAAGACTTTCGGCTAGTTGGGGCTGAACTCTCGTTGCCCAGAGGTCCCCCAGCGAACCACCAAAGTGAGCAACTACGCTTGTAGACGTCTCAGGTCAAATGTTTCGGACGCGGGTTCGATTCCCGCCATCTCCACCACAAAAAGCGGCCCCGGCAGATATTGCCGGGGCCGCTTTCGTCATACCGTAGGCAGTGCTATACTACCCCCAGCTTCTCGCCCCATTTTGGTCGGAAAATTGCTTCTGCTGTGGCATCCCCTGCCACACAAAGGGTCGATGGTATTTCTCCGTATTTCTCACACTTGAAACAGTCAGCTACCTGTACAAGAATAGGCAGGGGGTGGCCTGCGTTATGTGAGCGCCACACCAGACCCAGAGACGATAGCTGATTCCAGGGAGGTTGGCATGTCTATACAAGCAAGCAGAACGATCAGCGAACAGGCATCTGGCCTGGCGGAGCAGGTGGTGGAGAATATCTATCGCCGCCAGCGGGAGCGTTGGGGCTCCTATGGGGAGGAAGGCCGCCAAAAGAGTGTGCGGGACACAGTCTATCATCTGCGCTATCTGGCAGAGGCGCTGGCCGCGGACGACGCTGCCCTCTACACAGAGTATCTGGCCTGGGTCAAAGTTCTATTTACCGGGCTGAATTTCTCTCCGAGTGTGTTGCCCGATACTCTGGCCGAAATGCATACGGTCATTTCCGAATCGGTCCCGGAGGATGTACGGGCCGAAATTCTCGAAGTCCTGGAGAGTGGACGACAGGAGGTGGAGGCTGCGCCTGTTCTGCCCCCCTCCTTCCTCGACGGCGATGGCGAACTGGACCAACTGGCCAGAGAGTTTCTGGCTTCCTTGCTTGATGGAAATCGACGTCGGGCCAGCGAGATGATTCTGGCGGCAGTCCAGGGCGGTGTCACAGTAAAAGAAATCTACGCCCAAGTATTCGAGCGCACCCAGCGGGAAGTGGGTCGCCTGTGGCAGATCAACAGCATCAGTGTAGCCCAGGAGCATTTCTGTACAGCCGCCACCCAAATGGTCATGTCCCAACTCTACCCCTATATTTTCACCGGCCAGCGCACAGGGCGGCGGATGGTGATGGCCTGTGTGGGCGGCGAACTGCACGAGATCGGGGCGCGGATGGTGGCGGACTTCTTTGAGATGGAGGGCTGGGACACCTATTTTGTGGGTGCGAATATGCCAGCGAAGAGCGTACTACAATCGGTGGACGAACTCCAGGCGGATGTATTGGCAATTTCTGCTACAATGACATATCACGTCGGTCAGGTTGCGGAGATGATCCAGGAACTGCGTAAAACGCGTAGCAAACAGCAGACCCGGGTGCTTGTGGGGGGCTATCCATTCAATCTTGCCCCCCAATTGTGGCAGAAAGTGGGGGCCGATGGCTGCGCCCGTGACGCGGCCACGGCCCTACAGGAAGCAGAGAGAGTGATGGCAGAATGAAGACAGAAAACGGGCTGGGATTGGTTCTCGACGCAGAGGGCAATATCACAGAAATCATAAGCGACCCGCTCGGCCTGGGCGCCGCCGTCACAATCGGGATGCCCTTTGCGCGCCTGGCTGCCAGGGGTTCATTGGCCAAGGCCCTTTCCTTCGTCACACAGATCCAGCAAAAGGGTGTAGCTTTCGATTGGGAATTCAGTCTCGCCGTGGAGCAGCCCCGCTCGCTTCACTTTACCGGAGGCAAAATCGGAGATCGGGTGCTGGTGGTGGCCGCTCTGGATGGCGCTGTAGCCCTGCGCTATTACCAAGAGATGATGAACGTCAACAACGAGCAGACCAATGCGTTGCGCCAGGTCTATGGAGGGATGAAACGGGACAGAAATCTGTACGATGAGGTAAGCCGCCTCAACAACGAGTTGGTGGATATGCAGCGGGAACTGGCCAAGAAGAACGCTCAACTTACAGAGATTAACCAGGAGAAGAATCGTCTTTTGGGTATCGCCGCCCACGACCTGCGCAACCCTCTGCATGCAATTTTGATGCTGAGTCAATTTCTGCTGGATGAGGGTCCTGAAGGGGAGCAGAAGGAATTTCTCGAAGAAATTCGTTCCAGCACCACTTTTATGGCCCGCCTCGTCGACGATCTGCTGGATGTAGCCAAGATCGAATCCGGCCAGGTCGCACTGGAACTTGCCCCGTGCGACATCAATGATCTGCTGAAAGCCACTATCAAGCGACAGAATCTACTGGCCTCTCGCAAGCAGATTGAGATATCTTTTGTGGGTCAACCCCTCCCCGCTGCCCAGTTAGACATTTCCAAGATTGAACAGGTTCTCAACAATCTCATCGGCAACGCAGTCAAATTCTCTTTGCCCGGTGGACGTGTCGAAGTGCGCCTTCATCAAGCCCGCGAACGCTTTGAAATTGCGGTGCAGGACTGGGGCACGGGCATCCCGCCGGAAATTCAGAACCGGTTATTTACAGCATTTGCCAAAGGGCAGACAGGAACCGCTGGCGAGAAAAGCACCGGCCTTGGACTGCTGATTGTCAAACGGATTGTCGAGGTGCATGGCGGCGACATCCACCTGGAGAGTACGTCGGAGGTTGGTTCCACATTCACTGTTTCGCTCCCTTTTGAACCGACGCCTACGGAGGAGATCGGTGGATGAAGAGTACAGACTTTTTGGGTGGCTACGCATCAAAAGCAACTTTGGCAAGGGTAATTTTCCGATTACTCTCCCCGCGGTAAAGATGGTAGAATAGCCATGAACTGATCCTTCCTCCTATTCTGAAAAGTCCTATGGCTGGTCAAGAACAGATCGAGATCGTCTCTCCCCACGGCCAAATCCGTTTCTACACACTGGACCCCTCTCTGGGCGTGGTCAATATCGGCCAGCACCCGGACAACGACATTGTGTTGGACGGGCGGGACGTGCGCCCCTTCCACGGGCTGATCGACTACCGACGCCATCCCTACCACTACGCATCCCTGGCAGACGGCGGCGGCTTTGACGAGGAGCGGCCCTTTTCCCAGTGGGATCGACTGCGCATTGGCGAACACGAACTGGTGTTGATAGACGGCGAACGGATGGGCCAATCCCAGGCGCCAGCGCACGCGGCCGCGGCTGAAACCGCCAGTCTGCCGCCTGCTGTGCCCTTGCCCGCAGACAGCGAAGCCGCGCCCCGCTGGCGTGCCAGACCAGGCCAGACCGTGCGCCACAACCTCACCATCCAGAACAGCGGGGACAACCCGGCCACCTTTCTGATCAGTGCCGGTGGCGTGCCGGAGGAGTGGCTTTTTCTCTCCCAGCAGGCAGTCACCCTGCAACCGGGCGGTCAGGCCGGGGTCCAATTGGCCATCACCCCGCCCACCGGCCCCGACACCCAGCCCGGCGTCTACCCTCTCACCTGGCAGATGGAATCCCCTGAATATCCGGGCTGGACACAGAGCGAGCCGCTCTACCTCCAGATCGACGCCGCGCCCCTTGTCCAGATGAGCAGGCCAGAGCCGAGCCACATCGTCTCCCGCCCTTTTCGCCGGGCTGGCCGTGGCCACATCACCGTTGCCAATTGGGGCAATATCCCCGCCCAGCTCTACCTGAGCGGTCGGGAACGGCGGGACGACTGCGCGGTGCAGATCGATCCCGTATTGGACGAGAGTAGCATCGAAGAGGGCCTGGAATGGGAACGCCCCCAGGCCGATGGAGAGGTCTACCCTTCTGATCTTTTGCTCCATCTGCCCCCCGGCCACCTGGCCCACCTGCGCCTGACAATTACCCCCCTCAGTGGGCGGCGCTTCGGCCTGGGGTCTATCCACCACCGCTTCACCGTCAGCGCCCAATCGCCAGAAGGGACCTTTGCCCCCCAGACCACTGGCGGCACTTTTGAGAGTCGTCCGGCCATTCGCGTGGGTTTTCTGTTGCTGCTGCTCTTTCTTCTGGCCCTCTCCACACTCTACTTTTTTCGGGGCGATATCTCTGCCAGCTCTGGCCGGGCCAGGGCAGCGCCACTGGTAATCCAAGAGACAGTCACAATTCCCCGCCTGGCCTGGATGGCCCCCAGCGCCGAGACTGTGCCCCGCCCTCTGCTGGCAACCGGTGGAGCCAAAGCCAGGCCATCTGGCGAAATGACCTACGCGGAAATATTCCAGGAGATCGGCGCACTCTACGGCCAGGACTGGCGGCAGTTGGCCTCCCACGCCCAGCGGGAGAGCCGAATGAATCCCAACGCCCAGGGCGCTGCCGGAGAATACGGGTTGATGCAGATACTCCCATCCACCTGGAACGAGTGGGCGCCTCTGGTCCAAGTGAGCGATCCCTGGGACCCCTACAGCAATGTGCTGGTGGGCGCGGCCTACTACTCCTACATCCACAGCTATTTCAGCGATCTGGGCTACACCGACCCCAAATGGTCCCTGGCTGCCTACAATTGGGGACCAGAACGCACGCTGGGGCTGCTGGACAGCGGCAGCGGCTGGTTCTCCGTGCCCCTAACCCAGCGGATGTACGTGGCGGATATTCTGATCGGCGTGGAAAACGCCCAGGCACTGGTGGACGAAGCAGAAGTGCGCTACCCACGTTAAAATCTTAACCACTAAGACACAAAGTCACAAAGAAAAGCAGGAAAGAAGGCTGTTCTTTGTGACTTTGTGTCTTGGTGGTTTACTCCTTTGGCGAACAGAAGAAAAATTTTCACGGACAAGGACAGTTATGAATCTCTCGACACTTTTTGCGATTGCCCTGGAACGCACGCCGGACAAACTGGCCCTGGAATTTGCCGACGCGGAACAGCCTGACTTTGTGGAGTCCTACACCTACCGGGAACTCTACGCGGCGGTTGAACGCTGGGCCGCGGCCTTCCAGCAGATGGGGCTGCAAAAGGGGGACCGCATCGCCTTCTTTCTGGGCAATCGCTCGGAATTTGTCATCGCCTATCTGGCCGTCATCCGCATCGGTGGGGTGATGGTTCCGGTCAATCTGCGCTATCGCAAGCGGGAGATCAACCACATCCTCCACGACTGCACGGCCAAAATCCTTTTGACCGAAGCTGTCCAGCAGCCGGTGTTAGACGAACTGGAGCCGGAGGACCTGGCCGATGTGGAGCGGGTGCTGCTGGTGGACGAGGCAGAAAATTGGCTGGGCGATGCCACAACCCCCACGCCGGTGGTTGTCCAGGGCGAAGAGCTGGCCCTGATTATGTACACCAGCGGCACCACCGGGCGCAGCAAAGGCGCGATGATCACCCACAACAATGTGCTGGCGACGGTGACGGGGCTGCTCTCCGCTTGGGCCTGGGAGCAGGAGGATGTGATTCTGTTGCCCCTGCCCCTCTTTCACACCCACGGGCTGATGGTGGGGCTGCACTGTGCACTGGCCGCCGGAGCCACCACCCGCCTGCGCCCGAAGTTCGATCTGGCCGAGACGCTGGATGTGCTGGGCAGCGGCGGAGCGACACTCTTTTTCGCAGTGCCGACAGTCTATTTCCGGCTGGTAGAGACGATCCGGGGGATGGACCCCAGCCCAGATTTCCGCCGGATGCGCCTCTTCTGCTCCGGCAGCGCGCCCCTGCCCGCCGAGACCCACAACGAATTCGAGCAGTTGACCGGTCTGCGCATTCTGGAGCGCTATGGGATGACCGAAACAGGGATGAACTTCAGCAATCCATACGCGGGGCCGCGCATCGCCGGGACAGTCGGCACGCCTCTGCCCGGCGTCTTTGGCCGCATTGTGGATGGGCAGAATCAGCCGGTGCAGCCGGGCGAGGAGGGGGAGATGCTGGTGCGGGGCAGCAATGTCTTTGACGGCTACTGGCAGGACCCGGAGAAGACCGCGGCCAGTTTCAGCATCGACGCCGAGGGTATCCGCTGGTTTCACACGGGTGACCTGGCCCGGCAGGACACGAAGACCGGATACGTCACCTTGCTGGGCCGCCGCCACGAACTGATTATTAGTGGGGGGTTCAACATTTATCCGCGGGAAATCGAGGAGATGCTTTGCACCTTTGCCGGGGTGGTGGAGGCAGCGGTGGTGGGGATGCCCCATCCCGAATGGGGTGAGGTGCCCGCGGCCTATCTGGTCTGTGATGGCACAGTGGACGAGGATGCGCTGGTGGTCTATTGCCGATCACAACTTGCCAGCTTCAAACTGCCCCGTCGCTTTCGTTACATCGAGCAGTTGCCCCGCAACGCGATGGGGAAAGTGCAGAAGCATCTGCTGCCCAAAGAGTAGCTACCAGAAACTTGAGAAGTTCGACTTTTCAGAAAAAGTCGAACTTCTTCGGGGCTGTCCTGCATAACGGAGAGGGTAGCTACCAGGGCAGCAACTTCGCCAGCGTCCCGCCCTTGACCAGCGCCCGCTCTGCTGCGGAGAAGTGGGCCAGATGGGCGTCCACAATCTGAGGCGAACCGCTGCCCCAGACCATCCGTTCGGGGCCAAAGGCGTCGGCCACCCAGCGGGTGAAAGGCAGCGCGCTGGTGTAGAGGGGAGCGTCTGTGGCGAAGTGGTTGAGGCCAGAAAGTTTCATATAGACGTTCGGATACTCGGCCAACGCCAGCACATTGCCGAATTCCACGCCTGTGCCCAAATGGGGTTCGGCCAGATGGTCGATGAGCACCCGGGTCTCCGGGAAGCGTTCCACCAGCGGCACAACCTGGGCGGCAAAGTCCGGGCCGATGTGCAATTCCACCCACAGCCCCAGTTCGGCAGCCGTCTCCCACAGGGCTGTCACCCCTGGATCCGCAAAACTGTTCAAATAGTGTGACTTACCCTGATGTGCGTGAAAGCGCGTGGCAATGATACGCGGCTGTTGCGCGACCAGTGCCCGCAGCTTTTTCGGTGCGTCCGGGTCTTCTGGATAGAAGAGGGATGTGCCCAGAAAGCGGTCTGGCTCCCGTTCCAGGCTTTCCAACACCAGCCGGTGATCGTCGCCGTAGGGTTCCGGGTGGACGAGGATTGCCCGGTCGATGGCGTGGGCATCCATATGGGCCAGATAGTCGGCCAGGGGATCAGCCGGGAAGCGGCTGGCGTCGGGCCGATAGGCGGCCTTCGGATGAAAGGGATAGCGGGCCGTATCCCCGTGGAAGAGGTGATGGTTCCATTCGATGATCATCGGCGTGTTCCTGCGTCTGTCGAACTAACAGTTCGACGTACAGTTATCTGTCCCAAGTGCGTTTTAGGGGATCGGCGCAGCGTACGACCAGCGCGGGTCCCAGCCCTTCTACTTGCAGGCGGATGGTATCCCCGTCCTGCACGGGCGAAAGACCGAAGTGGTGGGTCCCGGTGGAGACAACATCGCCGGGTTCCAGGGGCAGCACTTTCGTCACCTCCACCAGCAGTTCGGGGATGTGACGGTCCATATCTCTGGTGGAAATGTCGTGGCGCTGCTCGTCGTTCACCCACAGGCCGATGGAGAGATCGTTGGCATTCGGCACAGAATCGCGAGTGGTCAACACAGGCCCCATCGGTCCAAAGGTGTGCCAGGATTTGCCCAGGAAGAAGCCACCGGGCAGGCCACGGGCCGACACATCCATAAATTGGGTGTAGCCAAAGACGCAATCCAGTGCGTCCTCTGGCCGGAGATGGCTGGCGGCTTTGCCGATGACCAGCGCCATCTCCGGCTCAAAGTGGAAGACCGACGCGTCCGTGTCGGGCAACGTCACTGTTCCGCCGTGGCCGACGAGGCTGTTGGGCGATTTGAGAAAGGCGTTGAAGAGTCCCCGCTCCGGTTTGGCCGGTTCCAGATAGTTGCCAGCCAGACAGACCAGTTGGCCGGGTCGGGGCATAGGCGGGCGGCAGGTCACAGAGTCCAGGGGCACGCCAGCAGATTTCCCCGCGGCCTCTGCCACCCGGCCTTCCATCTGCGCCCAGCCGGTGATGAGCATCTGCATCATCTCCTGGGGCGAGTGATAATCCAGCCCGGCCACCGCCGCAGAAGCGTCGTGGACCGCGCCGTCGATCAGTACGCCCAGTTTGTAGTCGTTGAAGAGAAGCAGTTGCATGGGATTATCCTTTGAGGCCGGTGGTTGCGATACCCTGCACAAAGTATTTCTGGGCGGCGAAGAAGAGCATAAGCACAGGTGCAGCCGTAATCAGCGAAGCCGCCATCAGAATCGCTTCGCGGGGTTCGTCGCTTTCAAAGGGATTGGAGACGAAATAGCGCAGGCCGATGGAGATAGTGAATTTATCGGGGGAGTTGAGATAGATCAGCGGCCCAAAAAATTCGTTCCAGTGGCCGATAAAGGAGAAGATAGCCACAGTCGCCAGAGCTGCTTTGGAAAGGGGCAGCATAATATTCCAGAAGATGCGGAAGGAGGAAGCGCCGTCCAGTTTGGCCGCTTCGTCCAGGTCTCTGGGAATAGTAAGAAAGAACTGGCGGAGCATAAAGATGTAAAAGGCCCCACCGCCGAAAAATGAGGGCACAATCAGGGGCGCAAAGGTATTGATCCAGCCCAGATAGCGAAAGAGCAAAAACTGGGGCACAACCGTCACCTGCCAGGGCAGCATCAGCGTACTCAGCACCAGCACAAAGAGCGGCTCGCGTCCAGGAAAGCGGAAACGGGTAAAACCGAAGGCCACGACCGCCGCCGAAAGAATCTGGCCGATCATTGCCAGAGAGGTCACAATCACCGTATTCCAGATGAAGAGAGCAAACGGCGCAATTGTAAAGACATCGGCGTAGTTCTGCCAGCGGATATTCTCTGGCCACACAGTGGGGGGGAAGACAAACAGCTCAGTGATCGGCTTGAGAGAACTGGAAATTGTCCAGAAAAAGGGCAGACCAAAGGCAAGGCCCGCCACCAAAAGCAGGACATAGATCCAAAATTTCGACAATTGTCGCCTGTTAGCGCGGCGGGATACATTTGTGCCTGTGGAAGGAGTGCCGCCGCCAGAAAGGGGTGTAGTAGGATTGGATGTGGTCATCTTAGGAGAACTCGTAGTAGACCCAACGGTCTGAGGTTTTGATCTGAATAAAAGAGAGCACAAAAATAATCAGGAAGAATACCCAAGCCAGGGCCGAGGCGTATCCCATCTGGAAATAGGTAAATGCGCTGTAGTACAGGTGTAACACATAAAAATAGGTGGCGTAGCTGGGACCGCCATCGGTGGCGACGTAGGCCAGGGAGAAGACGCTGAAGCTACCGATCACCCCCAGAAGCACATTGAACAGAATCACGGGCGAGATCATCGGCAGGGTAATATTAAAGAAGCGTTGGAGCGTACTGGCCCCGTCCAGTTCCGCGGATTCGTACAACTCGATGGGCACGCCTTGCAGACCGGCCAGAAAGATAATCATACGCCCGCCGCCGATGCCAGCCCACAGGGAAATAAGAATCAGCGAAGGGAGCGCCCATTGACGGCTGGTCATCCAGCCCGGTCCTTCGATGCCAAACTGATAGAGTGTGTAGTTGACAAAGCCTACCTGGGGTTGAAGCAGCCATTGCCAAAGAATCGCCAAAGCTACGACCGGCGTCAGGGAAGGCAGGTAGAAGAGAGCACGAAAGAAATTGCGGCCGCGCACGTTCTGATTGAGCAGAATCGCGGCCAGCAGTGAGCCAACCGTGCCCAAAATAACAGTGGCGACAGCAAAATAGACTGTGCGCCAGAGCGAATCCCAGAAGAGCTTATCCTGGCCGCTGAAGGCACGTATATAATTGTCGAACCCGAGCCACTCTGGCGTGCCTCCAATCTTATAGGAGGTCATACTGAGATAAAGGGAACCGATCATCGGTCCCAGCGTAAAAAGAAGAAAGCCAATGACCCAAGGGCTGATCCAGAGGTATCCTTCCAGGGCTTCCCGCCGTTGCGTCGGTGATTTCCACCAACTGCTCGCTGTTGCTGCTGCCATCGGGGTGTCGATCCTTTGGATGTTAAGAAAAATTGAAAAATCGTTTTCGGTAGGTTGGGAAAATTTCGGCCATACTGATGCGTGGTGCGTAAAATGTGAGAATATTCGACAATCTCACGTTTCACGCACCACGCATCATGGGCCTCACGCGTACTGGTGCGCGGTCGGTTACGGTTTCGGCAAGTCCATAATCGCCTGGACCTGCTCGGTCACACTGTCGATGAACTCCTGGGTGGGCTGCTCTTCGCCTGCCCACAGGGGTTGCATCACCTGGGCGAAGGTGTTCTGGGCCTCAGTTTGGCGCCAGTTGGCGATGATGCGGCTAGCCTGGGCATTGTCCATGACATCCTTGAAGACCTGGCGGAAGGGGAAGGCCAGCAGTTCAGGCGCATTGTAGACGTCCGGGCGACCACCAACTGTGCCGCCGATGAGGCCCAGTTGGACACCGCTGTCTTTGCTGCACAGGTACTGCACCCACTTAAAGGCTTCCGGTGCGTGCTCTGTTACGGTAGTGACACAATAGGCATCCACCTCGAAGTCCGAGCCACCGACACCAGCTGGCCCGACCGCATTGGGAGCAACCATCCATTCAAACTTATCGCCAATCGAGCCACCTGTCACGGAGACAGATGTGCCGCCCTGGTACAAGCCTAACACACCGCTGATCCACATATCATTGCCGCTGCCCAACACCTGATCCGGTGACGGGGAAACTTCATGGGTGTGGAAGAGATCGTAGAGGTGATTGATGGCCTGCATTCCCAACTCGGAATTGAGTTGGAAGACCGTGCCGTCTTCGTTGATCAACTCGGCGCCATAGGCTCGGAAGAGGGTGACATGGGACTTCCAATCTACGCCGGGCAAGTAACCGAACTGCACCGTGCGGTCGCCGTCCTTCTTCGTGGCAGCCTTGGCAATCTCAACCTGTTCGTCGATAGTGGTTGCCGCCGTGGGATAATCGACCCCAGCCTCATCCAAAATGTTCTGATTGTAGTAAATGATAGCAAGACCAGGATGAGCCTTAAACGGCAAGCCCAACAGGTTGCCTTCCAGGGTAATCGCATTCAGACAACCCTCGTACCACTGGCTCAAATCCACCCCTTCCGAGGCCGCCAGATCGCTGATGGAAGCAACTTGGTTTTGGGCATAAGCAAACTGAATTGTCGAACCGCCCAGCGCGCTCCACATCACATCACCCAATGTGCCACCTGCCATCATCGTGGACATTTTGGTGTTGAACTCAGCGCCAGGGAAGGATTCCTTGACAATCTCGATGTCAGGATTCTCTTCCATAAACTTCGGCATCTGCATATCGTACAGGGTGTCTTCCTGCTGGCCGATGCGGGCGTGGAAGCGGACGGTCACCTTCTCGGCCGCGGGGGCAGCGGCAGACTCACCGGAACTGGCCTCGGGGGCAGCAGGAGCGGCGGCGGGCGCGGCGCAGGCGGCCAGGGCCAACCCTACGGCGCTGAAAGCAGTGGTCCGCAAGAAATCACGGCGGGACAGGCTTCGTTTGTCAGACATTTCTTCTCTCCTCTGATAGGAACTCTTCGTCAATGGTCAATAGCCGCGCCGTCGTCCGGATGGAACAAGCCCGGATGACGACGGAAAATACCGATTTTGTCTTGCAGCGCCTCCTCGTCGATCTCAATGCCCAGACCGGGCGCGGTGGGCAGGTCGATATAGCCATCTTTGACAACGAAAGGCTGTTTTAGGTAGCCCTCGCCCAGATGGACCTGCTCCTGACAGAGAAAGTTGGGAATGGATGCGTCCAGTTGGATGCCCGCGGCCAGGGAAATCGGCCCCAGCGGGCAGTGGGGTGCGACCAGCGCATAGTGGCTTTCCGCCATCCCTGCGATCAGCCGCCCCTCAAAGATACCCCCAGCGTGGCTGATGTCGGGCTGGAGAATGGAAGCAGCGCCTTTCTCCAAAAGCTCCCGAAAGCCCCATTTGGTGAAGATACGTTCACCCGCAGCAATGGGCAGATGGGTTTTACGGGCCAGGTCGGCCAGCACATCCACATTCTGGCATTGCACAGGCTCTTCAATAAACATCGGCTGAAAGGGTTCAAGCGCTTTGATGAGCGTGCCGGCCATCTGGGGGCTGACTGCGCCGTGGAAGTCGATGGCGATGTCCACGTCCCGGCCTGCACCCTCCCGCAGCGCAGCAAAACGATCCACCACAGCGTCCACAAAGGCGGGGGTCTCGATGAAGCGATGGGCACTCTGGCCTGTGGCTGTGCGCGGCCCCGTCTTGAAAGCACGAAAGCCCTCGGCTTTGCGCGCCTGCACATAGGCAATCTGTTCGTCCAGAGTATTGCCCCGGATGTGGGAATAGACTTTGATGCGATCGCGCAGGGGACCACCGAAGAGTTTGTAGACAGGCACGCCCAGTGCCTTGCCCGCGATATCCCAAAGGGCGTGTTCAATGCCGGAAAGGGCGCTGGTGAGGACGGGGCCGCCCCGATAGAAGGCGTGCTTGTAGATGGACTGCCAGTGGTGCATCACCCGGGTCGGGTCTTTGCCCAGCAGATAGGGTTCCACTTCGGCGATAGCCTGGGCCACCGTATGCACGCGGTTTTCCAGCGTCGGCTCGCCCCACCCGACAATGCCTTCATCGGTGTGGATTTTCAAGAAGAGCCAACGAGGAGCAACCTGGAAAGTTTCAACGCGGGAGATGCGCATAAACAACTCGTCAGATAGTTTAGATTTGCTGCAATAATAGATTGAGGTAGGGGTAGAATCAAGTTACTTAGGGTAACGTTACCACGAGGTGGATATGATGTCAAAAGTCGTCTCTTATTGTGGGCATCAAACTCCGCTTTTCGTAATAGACGTTGCCGTCGGCCAAATGCAGTTTCGGATTCTTTCCGGGATACCAGTAGCGCTCCAGCCGTATCCCGGATGGGTCCAGCACAAGCCGATAGGCCGGAGATAGGCGGTGGATGTGGGCGTAGCCGGTCTGGCTACCGTCGCCCATCATACCGATGAAATCTGGGCGATGCGGGCCAGAGGGCAAGGCCAGTCGCCGTTCAGAAAGCCCAGAGTGCATTCAAGCCAGGACAGAGCGCAAAGGGATCACAACACCGATTTGTAACCGATGCTATTGCGCCGATTACCCGATCTGTTTTTTTATTCACAACAACGGATTTCCTGTCGCAGACTTGCCGCGCAGAGACCAATTCATTTGGTGGGCAGAATTCTTCCGACCGTCTATGATAGAATAGACAGTACCCCCGCAAATAACGCTGGCAGTGTCCAGCGTGACGGTTGCGTCGTAACTCCGTTGCGGAACCATTTTTCAGGCTCACATCGCTCCTCTCTTTTGGTGGCTCTATGCAACAGCACCTACCCCAGCGGTCTCCGGCAGATACCCCAGTTCTACAGCTTTTTCTGATGGGAACCCCCCATCTCCTCTTCAACGGCCAGCCGATTCCCCAATTTCGGCAGGAAAAGGTGCAAGCCCTTTTCGCCTATCTGGCCATCGAGGCTCGCCAGCGCCCGGTCGCCAGGGCTTATCTTATCGATCTGCTTTGGCCCGGCTATGCACCCAAGAGTGGTCAGGCCAATCTGCGCACCACACTCTATCGTCTGCGCCAACTCTGCCTGCCCTACGAAATAATCAAGTCCAACCACAAAGAGATTCAACTCTGCCCCCAGCCCGGCGAATTCTGGTGCGATTGGGAGACGGTGACGAACGGTTCGCCGCCAATTGAGCCACAGGGCCGCCACCCGGAGCTGATGGAAGGCTTCCACCTGCCCGACTGCCCGGCCTTTATGGGCTGGCTGGACGAGCAGCGCGGCCTGCTTCGCCAGCGGCTAGCCCAGGCTGCCAGAGAAAGAGAGCCATCCCCACTCCACGCTGGGGTCGGCCCTATCCCCGAACACCGCCCACCGGTCGGGCGAGAGACCCAATTGGCCCAGCTTCATACCTGGCTGGTTGCCCAACCGGGACGGCTGGTCGGTATTTTTGGGATGGGCGGACAGGGCAAGACGACCCTGGCCGCCACCTTTGCCCGCAGCCTGGAAGAGGGCGACTTTGAGCTGATCCTCTGGTCTACACTTGTCAACGCCCAGCCCTGGACAGCCCTCTTTTCCGAGTGGGTACACACGCTGACCCACGCCCCCCGCTGCGGTTGCCCGACCACCTGGAAGGCCAACTGGCCCTGCTCCTGGGCCTGGCCCGCCAACGCCGGGTGCTCTTTGTGCTGGACAATCTGGAGACGATTCTGGAAGCGGGCGTAGTGGCCGGGCGCTTTCTGCCTAGCTACGAAGCCTATGGCCAATTCCTGGAACGTATGGCCCAGAGCGCCCAGAGCAGCGCAGTCCTCGTCACCAGCCGGGAGCAGCCGGCCGGATTTGCCCGCTGGCTGCAATCCTATCCCGGCGTCCATCGCCTGCGCCTGCACGGGCTGGACGATGCGGCTGGGGAGCAACTCCTGCGCCAATACATCTCCGTCCCTGGCGAAAAACTCTCCACCCTCACCCGCCACTTTTCGGGCAATCCCCTGGCCCTGCTCTTGGCCGCGCGCACGGTCAGCGAACTCTTTGCCGACGATATTTCCGCCTTTCTGGCCCTGGACACACTGGTCTTTGGCGATGTGCGGGAGGTGTTGACCGGGCAGTTTGAACGGCTTACCCGGATGGAGCAGCAGATTCTGTACCAGTTGGCCCTGGCCCGGGAGCCGCTGGCCTGGCCGGAACTGCGCCAGAATCTGCCGGCCGCGGATTCGCCGGTGGCCTTGCTGGAAAGTGTGCATTCCCTCAGCCATCGCTCTCTGATCAACAGCCAATACAGCGACACCCCGGCTTTGGCCGACGGGCACAGTGCCCCGGGGCGCTTTGGCCTGCAAAATGTGGTGATGGAATTTGTCACCGATCGTCTGGTGGAGCAGATGGCGGCAGAGGTTGAGGCGGGGATTGAGGCGGGGGCGTTGCAGTGGATGCGTCGGCTGGCCCTGACTCGGGCCGACGCGGTTCAATACATTCGAGAGATGCAGGCGCGGCTGATTTTGCAGCCCATCCTGCAACGGCTGCTGGCAGGCAAAGGAGAAGGCGGCTGGATCAGCCAGGCCCGTGCCCTGTTGGATGGATTGCGCGACGAATCTCCCCAGGGGGTTGGCTATGCCGCGGTCAATCTGCTGCACCTGCTGCTGCTCTCCGACACAGCCGTTGCAGGCAGCGACTTTTCCCGGCTCCCCCTGCCCAATGCCTTTCTGGTCGGCGCGCATCTGCCCGCAGTCAATTTAACGGGCGCAGACCTGACCGGCGCGACTTTTGCCCAACAATTGGGGGGTTTGCAAAGCCTGACCGTCCACCCGGATGGACGCCGCATTGTGGCGGGGGACTTGAACGGGTTGCTCTGGCTCTGGCAGATGCCCGAACAGAGCGTCACCCTCATTCCCACCCAACAGCAGAACCTGATTCGGGCCGCCCAATTCAGCCCGGATGGGAAGTGGCTGGCCTATGCCACCCGGTACAAAGGGACGAATCTATGGGACGTGGAGCAGGAAAAGCCCCACGGGGAGATTCCCAAACTCGACAGCATTGCCCTCGCTTTTAGTCCTGACAGCCGGCTATTGGTCGGCACTATCAATGACGAGATTTGGCTGTGGGATGTGGCGGCCCAACGGCTGTTGCCCTCGCTGATGGCAAACGGACACAAAGTCCTCGACCTGGCCTTCACGCCCGATGGCACGTGGCTGATAAGCACAGATTCTTCCGGTTTTGTCTATGTATGGGATTGGCGTCAGGCCCGCCTCCATCACGGGTGGCAGGTGGCCGAAACCGATGTGCGCCACCTGGCTGTTCACCCCCAGGGAACGCACATCGCGGGCCATATTCTCAACCGGGGCATCAAACTGTGGACATTGGCTGGGGAAGAGATAGCCAGTGGGCTGCCTGACACAGGCTACTTCAACGGGCTTGCCTTTAGCTCGGACGGAGAGTGGCTGGCGGGGGCAGGCCACCAGGGACTGATACATCTCTGGCAGGCCCAGACCGGCAAACTGGTGCAGCTTCTGCGCGGGCACACACACTTTGTGGAAGGTGTGGCCTTTTTTCCCCACGACCAATGGGTGGTCAGTGCCAGTTCGGATCGCACAATACGCATCTGGGAGGTGGAAAGCGGTCGCCAATTGTACGAGCTCTCCGGCTACCGTCGCTCGATTGCCGCGTTGGCCCTGGCGCCCGATGGCCGCCGACTGATCTGCGGGGGCCACGGCGCGGTTGTGAATCTATGGGATACACCGGCGTTGACCCCGCATGGCACGTGGGCGGGCCACCAGCGGCGCATCTCCGGTCTCGCCTTTCATCCGGACGGGCAACGGGTCGCCAGCGCATCGGCGGATACCAGCGTGCGGCTGTGGGATGCCAGGAGCGGTCTTCTGCTGCGGACGCTCTGGGGCCACGAAAGGCCCGTCCAGCGTGCCATTTTCCATCCCCACCGGCCCCTGCTGGTCAGCGCCTCTTCGGATGGCATACTCTGTGTCTGGCAGGTGGAAAGCGGCGCACTGCTGGGCAAAGTCCAAGCCCACAGCGCCTGGATCAGCGACCTGATCGCGACGGAGGATGGGACACACTTTATCTCCGCCGGAGGCGATACACGTATCTGCCTCTGGTCCATTGATGAAGAGGCCCATCTGGTCCTTCAGAAAGAGTTTGCGGTCCCGGTGCGCAAAGATTATGGCCCTGTACTAGCTCTATTGCCAGACGGCCAGCGGCTATCCGGTAACAAGCAGCTACCCGCTGACGGGCAGTTGGCCTTTGGCACAGAGGAGGGTCTCTACCTGTGCGATCTGGTAAGCGGCGAGATGCGCCTTGCCTTCCCCACCGAGCGGGCGTGGACAATGGCCCTGGCCGCCAGCCCGGATGGGTGCTGGCTGGTCAGCACCAACGATACGAAGCAGATTTTTCTATGGGAGGTCGCCAGCGGGCGGCTGCTCTGGCAGCAGAAGATCGAATATGCCAGCGAAGCCCTGCGCTTTAGCCCGGATGGCAGGCTGATCTACACGGGCAACGCCGAAGGTTATGTGGAAATCTGGGACACGGCCAGCGGGGAGCGGCTGGACAAACAGCGCATTCCTGGCCCGTATGAGGGGATGAACATCCGCGGTGTCACGGGGATCAGTCGGGCGCAGTATACCAGTTTGCTGGCCCTGGGCGCGGTGGAGGGGTAGGGGGATTGGGAATTAGGGATTGGGGATTATAGAAACCAGGAGTTTTCGTTGGGCGGATTTCCATATCCGCCACCGATAGCAGGTGAGAAACCTGCCCTACAAAACGCCGTCTTTCAAAGTGGCTTTGCTATAAAACCTATAGTAGTCAAGAAGATGGTGAAATTTTCAACGCAATGTGTACTGATCAGGAGGATGATGAAACAGAAAATGGGACGCTGATTCACGCAGATAAACGCTGATCCAGAGGCAAAAATCTGCGTTTTTCAGCGTTTATCTGCGTCCAACTTTTTTCACCATCAGTCTGATCACTACAAATTTTCAACGCAATGGCGCAAAGGAGCAGAGACGCAAAGAAATCGCTTTTCTCTCTGTGCCTTTGCCTCTTTGCAGCTTTGCGTTAAGAAATAGCCGTTCCACCATCCCATTGACCAGTACACTTTGCTATAGAACCGGGCATAGGGGCGGCACAAAGTGACGGCGCATAATGGCGGGTTGCCGATGGAAAGCGGAATCAGGCAATCCGCTTTCCGCATTCCGCTTTCCGCATTCCCCGTTCCCAGCCCCCTACCCGCTATAGCCCATCCGCAATGCCACAAAAATACGTCGATAGAGCGCAGACGAGAGAACCACCAACTCCAGCAGCACCATCAACCCGGAAAAGGCCAGGACCAGCGGCAGAATCTCCTCCCCGGCAATGACGGGAATGAGGGGCGGCAGGGGTGCGTTGGCGCCGGCCCCCACCCGGAAAAGGGGCACGAACAATTCCGCGGCATAGGAGCCAACCAGCACACCCACCACCGCGCCATAGGCGGTCAGAATCGCGTATTCCAGCATCACCTGCACAGCCACCGCGGCCCGGCGCATCCCAATCGCGCGCAGTACAGAGAAGTGGAAGAGCCGTTCGTTGAGCGAAGCGTAGCTGTAGGTGAGCAACCCCAGCGCGGCCATCAGCGCCGACATCACAAAGCTGACGGTCAACGTACCAAAGACGCCTACCCGCTCCATCTGCGCCCGCTGCGCGGTCAACGCCACATCCGCGCGGACAGTGCGGATGGCGTCCACACCGGTCACTTCGGGAATGTCGGCGAGCACATCTGCGCTGTTGGCCCCCGGCTGCAAACGCAGCCAAATGTTGTGGGGCATAACCACAGGAAAATAGGAGAAGAGATAGTCCATATTGCCAACTACCACCACTTCGTCCTCGTATACAGTGGGGAAGTGTTCGTAGATTCCGGCAATCACAAAATCATCCCGCACAGTGGACCCCGCATCCGCAAAGACAAGCAGGCCGATGCGATCCCCAATCGAGAGCAGATTATCGGTAAAAAACTTCTCCGACACCAGCACATTTGGCCCGCCCAGAGCCATTCGGTTCATCAGCCCGCCCAGGGACTCTCGGGCCAGGTCGCTGCGGAACCAGGCCACCTGGGGGAAGTCGCTGCGATCCACCGCCAGAAAACGTGCCCGGGTCTGTCCGCCGGGCAAAATCACCTCGGCCCGGTAGTCGCCCACTCGGGTCGCCGCGGCCACGCCGGGCACAGCCGCGTAGTCACCAGTGGGGGGAATCCAATCCGCGCCAGGCACGCTGGACAAGGCCGCGGTCTCCGAATACGGCTCCAAAGTCACATCCGCGCCGGTGCTGTAGAAGATGCGGTCCTGCAACCACTTGTCCAGACTGGCGGCCATAGAAAATGTGTAGACACCCAGAGCCAGCGAGACGATCACCAGCAGCAACGGGTTAATATAAGTGTGGCTTTGGCGGCTGAGCTGGCGCAAGGCCATATGCAGAGAAAGCGAGGGGAGCCGGGAGGCTAGACTGTCGATCAGGCGCATGAGCAACGGAAAGGGGCGCATGGCCAGCAGGCTGAAACTTACGATAAAGAGCGCGGGAACCAGCACCAGCAGTGGGTCCTGGAAGATGTCTTCGGGCCGGTTCTCGATCAATTGGCCCAGTGAGCCGGTTTTGGACAACTGATCGTAGGCGTAGAAAGTTGGGATGATGAGTAGAAGGTCCAGATAGTAGCGATACCAGAAAGGCCCCTGCTGGGGCCGCACATTCTCCCGCTCCTGGGAGACCACACTCTCCCGGCTGGCCCCAAAGGATGCCCACAGCCGGGCCAACAGCACAATACCCAGCGTCAACAGAATCAGCCGCCAGTTGATCCCCAGCCAGGAGACAGGCAAGGGAGCCCGATCTGTAAAGGAGAGAAAGCTGGAGACATAGCCCATCAGCCGGGCCAGCCCGATGCCAAAAGCCAGCCCCAAAGGCAGGCCAAAGAGGAAGAGCAGAATCGCCTCGGTCATTGTGAAATTGAGTACAGTCAGACGGCCCATCCCCCGGCTGACCAGAACTGCGATCTCCCGCCGCTGCCAGTAGGCGATGACAGCCGAAGTGAGAACGAGAAAGTAGAGGAGGAAGCCCAGCCCCGGCACATTGAAGCCCAAGAGCAGCGTCGTCAGGCTGGTCTGACGGTTGACAAATTTTTCCAGGGGTAGAGAGGGCGAAGTCACCCGTGCGCCAGGCAGAAAGCGGTCGATAATAATGGGCGCACGTTCCAGCCCTGTGACGTAGAGACGGCCATCCGCGGGATTGGCCTGGCTCTCGTCCAGCGTCACCCGCCAGGTGGCGGCCCGCACTTTGATAGCCAGCAGCGGTTCGATACGCCCGATATAGTCGGCCCGACGCACCACCAACGCGTCCTGAAATGCCTGGTCCGGGTCGGTCAGCCAATAGGCATCTTTGGGATCAGCGGCCTGCCAGACACCGGCCACCCGGCCCGCCGCCGACTGTTCGCTGCCGCTGAGGGAGAGGGAGATCAGATCGCCCACATCTATGCCGATCTTCCCGGCCAGGCGCGCATGTATCCACACATCCACCTGCTCGCCGGAAGCCCCGCTTTCGTCCAGTGCTGTGCCCTGGGCGATGGACATATACCCGGCAATGCCGTCCTGATAGAGCACATTGACATTGGTGCTGGCCGTGGCCCCGCCCCGCTCCGTGCTCATAGAGACAATACCGCTGTTGGCCTGGAGGAGCAGATCGCTCACAGGCAGGTTCATCTCTTGGGAGAGGGTGGTGGCAATGCCTTTGCCCAGTTCCGTGGCCCATTCCAGCGAGAGGGGGACTGCTGCGGTGGAGGAGTTGAAGACGCGTATGGAGAAGGGAGGCTTGCCGGTGATACGGCTATATTCGGCCAACTCCTGGCGCATGACGACTGTGTCCACGGCCTGGGAGAAGAAGCCAGCGCTGGTCACAAGACCCACCGCCAGAATTACGCCGATCAGGGCCAGAAAATTCAACCCCACATAGTGGCGCAGGCGGCGCAGGGAGAGCAGAACCAGCCCAGCCCCCCGGTTCAGGTTGCGCCACAGCACGAATGGGGGGGCTTGGACGGCAGGCGATGGAATGGCTGTTGAATACACCGGATCGGAAGAGTCCGTCTTTATACCTGTCTTCGGAGAAGTGGTCATCGGGGCACAGTTCGATTGGTTCGTCGTTTATTTTTTCGCTCAGTTTGACACTCTATAGATTCTATCATATACTCAAATGACTGGGTTCGACAATTACCGACGGCGCTATCGGAGACATCCGATGCGCCGAGAGTCTCCGACAATTTTATGGTCGCAACTCCCCACTTCCCCACAGAAGTCATGATTGCAGACAGCCTGCAACCGACATTTAAACATCGTTTTGATATTGATGGACGTAACACGCTGTAGCGTAAGGAGGGAATTCCGCGCAACCAATAACCCACCGTTCGCTCCAAACCTGTGTAAACGCGTGAGTACAAATACCCTCCCCCCTGGATATGTACTCCAGAGTCCCGGCTAACCACCCGCTACAGACTTGGCTTGCCCCAAATCCTACAAAACTGCATCTGGTTGGCCTCACCTAACGTTTTGACCCTATCCCAATAGTTGTTTTGTTTAACTCCCAATTCCAGTACAAAGGGGAACACCCATGCAAGAACAGAAAAAACTCAACCGTCGCGACTTTCTGCGCCTGAGCGGTATTGCCTCCGCCGGTGTGTTGGCCGCGGCCTGTGGTGCAACAGCACCTGCCGAAGCACCTGCAGCCGGTGGGGCAGCAGCGCCCGCAGCAGCACCTGCCGCAGCAGTGGAAGCGCCTGCCGCAAGCGGTGCGCTCAAGGAAGTAGCCCGAGAAAAATCACTGATCTTGATGTTTGGCGGTCAGCCGGGCCAGTTTGAGGACACGGGTCTGGGCAATCCCTACGCTACGGGTGCTACTCATCAAATCGGCAGTGCCGCCTTATGGGAGCCCCTCTTTTTCTACTCCGCCTATGGCGAAGGCGAAATTCCCTGGCTGGCTACGGGCTATGAGTACAACGAAGACTTCACCGAATTGACCATCAGCATTCGGGATGGCGTGGAGTGGAGCGACGGCACACCCTTCACGGCCAAGGATGTAGTCTTTACCCTGAATATGCTCAAGGACGGTGCCCCGCTTTTGAGTCGGTCTCAGGCCACGGCAGCAGCTGTGGCGTCTGCCACAGCGGTGGATGACCTGACCGTACAGATCGTGATGAACGGTCCCCGGCCACGTTACATGTTCAACCAGTTGATGTCCAAATTCGACACGGGCATCTATTTGGTACCGGAACACATCTATGCCGGCAAGACCCCGGACGAGATAGTATCGTTTGAATACTACGATCCCGAAAAGAACTGGCCACTGTCCACCGGACCCTACAAGATCGTCGCTTGGAATACCACCCAGAAATTCATCGATCGCCGAGATGACTGGTGGGCCGTCAAGACCGGATTTATGGGTGAATTGCCAGCGATTGAGCGCATCGTCATCGCTCCCCGGGCTGATGACAGCATCATGACACAGCGTATCATCAACAACGAGGTGGACTCCATTCTCGACCTGCGGGCCACAACCATTGCCGCTACAGTGTCTCAGAACCCTGCCATCATCACCCATACGGGCAGAGAGTTGCCCTATGGCTATATGGACTGGTGGCCGAGTTCCATGTGGTTCAATCACGATGCTGAGCATTTTAGTGACAAGAACGTGCGCTGGGCCATCAGCTATGCCATTGACCGCCAGCAGTTGATTGATGTAGCGCTGGAAGGATCCGGCATGGTCGCATCCTTACCTTTCCCCGAATACCCGCCCCTGCTGCCCTACTACGAAGCGGCCAAACCTCTCCTGGAGAAATACAACACCAACGAGTACAACCTGGACAAAGTGGCAGAGCGCATGACCGCCTCCGGGTATGAGAAGGATGCGGATGGTTTCTGGGCTAAGGATGGATCTCGGGTGCTGGCACCCTTTGGCGGTTGGTCAGTCTTCAATGACATTGGCCCCATCGTCGCCGAGCAGTTGCGCAAGGCTGGCTTTGAGGCCGACTATACGACACCTGCTGATCATGGCACCCGTATGAGTGACGGCAGTTATGGACTGTGGCTAAACGGCCACGGTGGTACCATCCGGGATCCCTTCACCACCTTGGACTTCTACACCGGCAAGTACTATGCGCCCATTGGCGAACCGACAGCTCAGAGCTCCCGCTATAACAACCCAGAGTACGATGCAATCCTTGAGGAGATGGCGACCACGCCTTCAGACCAACCAAAGTATATGGATCTCTTCTTGTCCGCACTTGAAATCTGGCTGGATGACTTGGTTGATGCGCCAATCCAACAGTGGATGCATCGCATTCCCATGAACACCACTTACTGGTCGGACTGGCCCACTGCCGACAACAGCTACGTGAACGGTTCCTTCTGGCACCTGACCTTCCCCTTGATGCTGCATCGCATGAAGCCAACACAGGGGTAGTTCAGGGGGGAAATTCGCCTAGAAACAAAGTCTTCACTGACGCCTTGCGAGAATCGTGAAGTTTATCGCAAGGCCAGGAAGTAATGCCTAGACGATACTTCCATTGGGCTTGCGTGCAATAGCAAATTGACAGAGGGGTTGGTTCGCCTGCCCCTCTGTCAATTGTCTTACTTGGATTATTTCAATGAGTTAGCTATTGACCTAGCCTACACCGCAGAATGTGGTTTCTCCTCACTGGACCTAATAGAAGGATAGACATGAGGTACTCCAAACAATATTTATTGCGCCGGGTTGGATTGCTATTGCTCATTATCTGGTCGGCCGCGACCTTCAACTTCATAATTCCGCGTATCACGCCACGCAACCCGCTGCGCGAGAAGTTGCTACAGGAAGCTTCGCGCAGCGGCTATATCCCGATTGGGTTTGACGAGATGGTCGCAGCGTACGAGACGAAGTTTGGTCTGGATCTGCCTATTTGGCGGCAGTACATCAATTACTTGGGTGATATGGCTCGACTTGACCTGGGTTTTTCTATCGCCAGCTACCCCAAGACTGTCTGGCAGGTGATCCTGGAGGGTTTGCCCTGGACTATCGGGCTCTTGGCAGTAACGACGATAATTGCCTTTGCGCTGGGTACCCTGCTGGGCGCGCTGATGGCATGGCAAAACTCCGGACCTTTCGTGCGCTATGTGATGCCGTCCATCCTAATCTTTGGCGCCATCCCTGCCTATGTGATTGCTCTTTCGCTGGTCTACTTCTTTGCCTTTCGACTGAAAATCCTGCCTACGGGGGGAGGGTATGGCATTAGCACCATCCCCGCGCTCAGCATCCCCTTTATCTTGGAGATATTAAAACACTCCATCTTGCCGGCCCTGGCCCTGGTACTGGCCCGTACCGGCGGTTGGGCATTGGGTATGCGTGGCATGATGGTAACGGTAGAGGGCGAGGACTATATGACCTTTGCCGAGGCAAAAGGGGTCAAAGATTGGCGTCTTTTCTACAAGTACGGTGTACGCAACGCTCTTTTGCCCCAAGTGACAGGCTTGGCTCTAGCCTTAAGTTTTGTGGTTTCGGGCGCGGTTCTGGTGGAACTGGTCATGGGTTATCCAGGGCTGGGCACAAAACTGGCTCAGGCTGTTACACAACTGGACTACTTTGTGATTCAAGGGATTGTATTTGTCATCATTCTAACCCTTGCTATCGCCATGTTGGTCATCGACCTGCTCTACCCATTGCTGGATCCTCGAATCAGCTACGAAGGAGGATAGCATGCAGCGTATTATAATTGCCCTGCGCTACATACGACGCAACGTATCACTGGCCATCGGTTTGGGGATTTTGATCTTTCTGATCCTCTTTGCCGTCATCGGTTCCTTTCTCGTAGACACAAAGGTTGACCCCTATCCACTGGCTGGACCGGCCAGTGTTGCACCCACACTCAGTTATTGTCCACGCACGGATCCGGAGTGCGCCCAGGTGGAACCCGTGGCCTATCCCTTTGGCACTGACGGTCAGGGAAGAGACCTCTTTGCTGTCGCCGTTGTAGGTACGTGGATGACAATTCGTATTGGTCTCCTGGCTGGTATGATTGGACTGGCGATCGGTACTGTCCTAGGCTTCACCTCTGCGTACTATGGAGGAGTCTACGACGCCTTTATCCAATGGACTGTCGACGTATTACTCACGGTACCTGGTCTGTTGATCTTGATCATCATAGCGTCCACCATCGCCGGATTGGAAAACGGCAAGACGTTGACGATCAACCAGATGGGTCTCGTCATTGCCCTCCTGGCCTGGATGGGTCCCACCCGGACTATTCGATCCCAGGTGCTCAGCATGCGTGAACGCCCTTATGTGATGATGGCCCGGCTCAACGGCATGTCCAGCCTGGGCATCATCTTTCGCGAAATGATCCCTAACTTGCTGCCCTATCTGGGCGCGGGTCTGGTAGGCTCGGTCACGGGGGCCATCTTCGCTTCCATGGGTCTGGCCGCGCTCGGTTTAGGACCTCTGCGTGAACCTACTCTGGGGGTGACCATCTATTGGGTGATCAACCAAAATGCCTTCTTGCGCGGACTCTGGTGGTGGGCGGCTGTGCCAATTGTCATTGTTGCGCTGATCTTCATTATGCTGTTCTTGATTTCCATGGGCCTGGACGAAGTGGCCAATCCTAGAGTGAGGAGGGCCCGATGAGCAGAGAACACATACTACAGATCAAAAACTTGGATGTTCAATATTACACGGATGCAGGAATCGTCTACGCCAACAACAAAATCAATCTAGAACTGAAAGCGGGCGAACGTCTTGGCTTGGTGGGTGAATCCGGCTCAGGCAAGTCCACTCTAGCCTTGGCGATTTTGGGTATGATCAAGCCGCCGGGTGGCATTGCTGGAGGAGAAATTCTTCTTGACGGACGCGATATCACCAAACTAGACGAAGAAGAGACGCGCCAGATGCGGGGACGAGAGATCAGTATGATCCCCCAGGGAGCCATGAACTCGCTCAACCCGGTCATGCGCGTCAAAGATCAGATTATCGATTCGGTGATCGATCATGAACTTGGTCTGGGCAAGGAGGAGATGGAAGAGATGGTTAGGTATGCCCTGGAAGCGGTGGAGTTAGATCGCACGGTGGGCAATATGTATCCCCACGAGCTTAGCGGCGGCATGAAACAGCGCGCCTGTATCGCCATCGCCATCGCCATGAAACCCAAAGTGATCATCGCCGACGAGCCAACCAGTGCATTGGATGTGGTAACCCAACGTCAGGTAATGCAGACTATTCGCCGCATTCAGGAAGAGATGGGCGCGGCGGTGATTATGATCGGCCACGATATGGGCTTGATGGCCCAGTTTGTAGACCGCCTGGCTGTGATGTATGCGGGCCAGATGGCGGAGGTTGCGCCCAAAGAAGGAGCTTTCCGTGCGCCTATGCACCCCTACACCCAGATGCTAATTGAGAGCCTGCCCAAACTTGGTGCCAAAGGCGAATTTCATGGCATCCCCGGCATCACACCGTTGCTGCGCGATCTGCCGCCGGGCTGTGTTTTCAATCCTCGCTGCCCCCAATCTTTTGGTCCATGCAAGGAAGTCATGCCCAAATTTCTAGAACATCGGCCCAACCAATGGGTCGCCTGCCACCTGTATGAGAACGAAAGCGAGCCAGCCCGCTCATGAGCGAACTACTACTGGAACTCAAAAATGTAACGAAACAGTTCAAAGGTGGCACGGTTGCCCTTGACAACATTTCCTTCTCGATAGATGCGGATGAGCCTAGTATTATTGCCATAGCCGGTGAGAGTGGTAGCGGCAAGACGACCCTCGGTTTGATGGCAATGGGCTTCCTCACGGCGAGCACCGGCAGCGTGCTGTATAGAGGCAATGACCTGGCCGAGATGAGCGGAAGTGATCACAAGGAATTTCGCAAAGAAGTGCAGGCAGTCTTTCAAGATCCCTTTGCGGTCTACAACCCCTTCTACAAAGTAGACCACATTATGGAAGTGCCGATTGCCAACTTCAAGATGGCAAGCAGCAAGAAAGAAGCCAGAGAGATGATGGAACAGGCGCTGATCAGTGTGGGTCTGCGCCCAGAAGAAACGCTGGGGCGCTTTCCCCATCAGTTAAGCGGTGGCCAACGCCAGCGTATAGCCCTGGGCCGTGCCCTGCTCCTGCGCCCCAAGCTCCTGATTGCGGATGAGCCGGTTTCCATGGTAGACGCATCTCTGCGTGCCACGATTCTGGAGGCTATGGACAAGCTGAACAAAGAGTTCGGCATCACCGTCCTCTACATCACTCACGATCTGACCACTGCTTATCACGTCAGCGATTATATACTGATCCTTTACAAGGGGTCGATTATGGAGGCCGGGGATATTGAGTCTATCATCCGCAACCCCCAGCACCCCTACACCCAACTGCTCATCGGTTCTATTCCTTGGCCTGATCTGGACCGGGTGTGGGGCGAGGATATCGCAATAATCGATATCGAAGAGGATACTTCCGAGGAATCTCGCGTCGGTTGCAAGTTCGCCGGTCGCTGCCCCCATGTGATGGACAAGTGCAAAGTCGCGCCTCCCCCCCTCTACTGGCCGGATGACAACAATCGGGTGGCCTCCTGCTATCTTTTCGACGACAAGCCAGTGTTGCCTGGTGACGATGTGGGTACGCTTTTCCGTTCCAAGAAAGTCGCCGTATCTCGCTAACCATCGGTTTGACTAACTGGCCTGATCGGGACAACCCTTATGTCAACGGCGCGTTCTGGACGATGACGATGACGATTGGGATGATTCTGCACAACATGAAGGCGACAAACGCATAAAAAAGGACTGTCCGTCCCAGTATTGATGCTCTGGACAATCTGAATGAGAAAGGCCGATGCCGTGTGGCATCGGCCTTTCGTTTAGATGCCCTTTTGGTGCTGTTGCTGGTATACTATAGGCAGATTTTCGCCAAAAACCTGTGCCGCTTGCCCGAAGACGAGGGAGGTCCGTATGCTACTTTTACGTCCTATTCTTCGATCTGTCAGCCTGCCACTCTTTCTCGCCCTTCTGGTGTCGGCCTGTAATCCAATCGCGGCGACGATTCCACCACCCCAGGCAGGCTAGTCTTCGGACTGCCCAGTCACCCAACCGATGGAATCGCCCTACACGCCGCCCGCTCCCTACCCTGCACCGCCAGATAATTACTTCTGGTATGGCTCCGACACCCTGTGGACCGGCCTGCCCGACGACGGTATTTGGCGGGGGCTGCCCCACAACGACGACGGCTACGGCCAGAAGCTCTTTGTCTGGCGGGTGGGCTATGACCCAACGGCTGAACCTCAACCGCGGCTGGCAGTCAGTGGACGACGGCTGGATAGCGATGCGTCGCCCCTGATCGGCCATGTCCCAACCACCCACGCCTTCGGGCCGAACATTCACTCGGCGATGGTCACAGGAATCACCTTTCCCACTGCCGGCTGCTGGGAAGTTACCGCCACCTACACACCTGCCGAAGGTGGCAGCGCGGCACTGACATTTGTAGTTGAGGTCGAAGAATAACGTTCCCGAACCAGTCAACTAATGAACCAATCAACCGGTTGATTGGTTCATTAGTTGACTGGCGTCCCCCCATCCAAAGGATTCTTATGGCAACTTTCTACGACTCTATCTCCCCCGATCTGCAAGAATGGATCGAGGCTCAGCACATCTTCTTCGTTGCCTCTGCACCTCTCAGCGCCGAGGGCCACGTCAACCTCTCGCCCAAAGGACTCGACTGCTTCCGGGTCCTCGGACCCAACCGGGTGGCCTATCTGGACCTGACCGGCAGCGGCAACGAAACATCCGCCCATTTGGCCGAAAACGGGCGGATCACTTTTATGTTCTGTTCCTTCGACAAAGCGCCCCGCATTACCCGCCTCTTTGGCCGGGGAGAGACGACTCTACCCGGCGACGCGGCGTGGGCTGAACTGGCCGGTCACTTCCCCGCTGGCTATGCGGGCGTGCGTCAAATTATCAGCGCAGACATTTATCAAGCCCAGACCTCCTGCGGCTTTGCCGTGCCATTTATGCAATTCGCCGGAGAACGGGACACCCTCCTGCGCGCTTCTGCCGCCAAGGGAGAGGAAGGGATGGCCCAATACCAACGGGAGAAAAACTCCGTCAGCGTGGACGGGCTGCCCACACCCCTGGCTTCCCACTTATGACGATGCAATCACCAATTATCAATCGGGTGGGAATGGTTTTTGTCCCGGTGGCAGAAATGGCGCGATCCATTGCCTGGTACAGCCATCTGCTCGGACTACCTATCGGCGCACCCGCGCACAACGGCACAATCTACGATCTGCCTATGCAGGGCGAGACCGGCGTGATTCTGGACAGCACGAATCCCGTCGTTCACAACTCATCCCAGCCGCTCTTTTTCTTCTGGACAGACGACATTTCCACCACCCATACATTTCTGCAAGAGTCCGGCGTGGAGATTCTCAGCCAGGCCGAAGACATCGGCAGTGTCACCACCCTGCGCTTTCGCGATCCAGACGGCAATCTGCTGATGGTCTGTCAACGAAACAGGTGAAACAAATGTTGGAGATTACATACACCACGGACATCAACCGCATAGACTGGGATGCACTGAAGGCAGCGGTCGCCGACGACGACTTCGACAACGGGCGCACGGCAGAGCAGATGCGTCTGTCGTGCGAGAACAGCGCGGTCAACATCTTCGCCTATGCGGGCGATGAAATCGTCGGCAATGCCCGTGCCCTCTCCGACGGCGTCTGCAACGCATATGTGGTCGATGTGTGGACGAAAACGCCCTACCGCAAGCGGGGAATCGCGCGCCGAATGATGGAAATGATCGCCGAGCGGGTTCCCGGTCAGCACATCTACCTGGCCGCAGACGACGACGTATACGACCTCTACACGAAGCTTGGATATGCGAAGGACGGCCACGGCATGTCCCGCGTCGTCGGCAAGTGGCTGCAAAACGAAAGCCGTAACGAATAGCCCCGGTCTGACGGCGTTGTCATTCGCTATTCACCATTCACTATTCGCTATTCACTATTACTTCCTTCCGTTCCCGGAGTCACCCATGACCAATCGCATTCTCACCCTCCTGCTGTCGATTCTACTCCTGGCCGCCTGCCAGTTCCCGCCGCCCGCGGTCATCAACGACCCGGACCTGGCCGCGGCCGCCGCAGTCACAGCCGACGCGCCCGGCCCCCTGGAAGTCGGATTGGACCAGATCATTCCCATCGATCCGGCCATCCGCACGGGCCAACTCGACAACGGGCTGACCTATTACGTGCGGGCCAACAGCGAACCGGCCAACCGGGCCGAACTCTGGCTGGCCATCAACGCGGGTTCTCTGCAAGAGGACGACGACCAGCAGGGGCTGGCCCATTTCCTGGAGCATATGCTCTTCAACGGCACAGAGAATTTTCCCAAGCAGGCCCTCATCGACTTCTTCGAGGGCGTGGGCATGACCTTTGGGCCGGACATCAATGCCTACACATCCTTCGACGAGACGGTCTATATGCTACGCTTCCCGATGGATGATTCGGCGGCCGTCGACGCCGCCTTTGCCGTGTTGGTCGATTGGGCCGCCAACGCCTCCATCGAACCGGAGGAAGTGGACGCGGAGCGGGGCGTTGTGCTGGAGGAGGAGCGGCTGCGGGACCAGAATGCCAATGGGCGCATCAACGAACAGGTGCTTCCTTTCCTGCTGGGCGACTCCCGCTACGCGGTGCGCCAGCCCATTGGCCAGGTGGAGATCATTCGCAACGCACCCACCGAGGCCGTGCGCCGCTACTACGAAGAGTGGTATCGGCCCGACCTGATGGCGGTGATCGCCGTGGGTGACTTCGATGCAGACCAGTTTGAGGCACGCATTCGCGAGCACTTCTCCGGCCTGACCAACCCGGATCAGCCCAGAGAACGGGTTGTCTATACAGTCCCCGACAACGCGAACCCCAACTACCTGATCATCACCGACCCGGAATTCCCGGTGACATTTGTCGAGATTGACTACCAGCAACCAGCCCGCGCCCTGGACACAGCCGGGGCCTATCGGGAGATGCTGGTGGGCGGGCTTTTTGAACGGATGCTCAATCTGCGTCTGGACGAGATCAGCCGGGAGGCCGATTCGCCCTTTGTGGGCGCGGGGGTGAGCAGCGGCAATCTGGTGCGCACGCTGGAAGCACTCAGTGTCAGCGCACAGGTGCAGGACGAGGAGGTGCTGCTGGGGTTGGAGGCCATCCTCACCGAAGTGGAACGGGTGCGCCGCCACGGCTTCACTGAGACAGAGTTGGAACGGGCCAAAGAGGAAATCCTCAACCGCTACCAGCGCATTTACAACGAGCGCAACAACAGCGACAGCGGCAGCTTTGCCGACGAGTACAAGCGCAATTTCCTGCAGGACGAAGCCATCCCCGGCATTGCCTACGAATATCTGCTGGCCAGCCGCTTTGTCCCAGAAATTACGATTGAAGAAGTGAATCGCCAGGCCGACCGCTATGTGGGCGAGAAGGGCCGGGCTGTGCTCGTCGTCGCCCCCCAGAGCGCGGCGGACCTGCTCCCCGACGAAGCAGCCCTGGCCGAAGTCATCGCCGGGATTGACAACAAAGAGATCGCCGCCTACGAGGATACTGTCACAGCCGACGCACTGATGACTGAAGAACCTGCACCCGCGGAAATCATCAGCCGAGAAACCCTCGACCCGGTCGATGCAGTCGATCTGAAGCTGGCAAACGGTGTGCGGGTCTTGCTGAAGGCCACCGATTTCAAAGCGAACGAAGTACTCTTCACCGCGTTCAGCCCTGGTGGATCGTCTCTGGTCAGCGACGCCGACTATGCCGAGGCCACGCTCATTCCCAATATCATTTCCCAGAGCGGCCTGAATGGCTTTACCTACAACGAAGTCCTGCGTATTCTCTCCGGCCAGTCGGTCAATGTTTCGCCCTATATTGACGAGACAGAAGAGGGCTTTGTGGGCGGTGCGGGGGATGACTTCCTGCCAGCCCTTTTCCAGATGATCTACCTCTATGGGACAGCCCCCCAGGCCGACGAAGCCGCCTTCGCCACCCTGCAAGACCAGGCCCGTGCCTTTCTGCGCAACCGGGCCACCCAGCCCGACGCAGCCTGGCAGGATGCCTTCAGCGCGGCCCGCTACGGCGACAGCATCCGCCACAGCGTATTCTCCCTGGACGATATCGAGCAGTTGGATCAGCAGCGGGCCTTTGCCATCTTCCAGGAGCGTTTCGCCGATTTCAGCGACTTCACCTTCGTCTTTGTAGGCCATTTTGACATCGAGCAGATGGTCGAGTGGTCCCAAATCTATCTCGGCAATCTGCCCTCCACAGGCCGGGTAGAGACGTGGGTGGATGTCTCGCCGGACCCGCCCGCGGGTGTGGTGGACGAGGCTGTCTTCGCAGGCCAGGAAGCCCAGAGCCTGACCCGCATTCTCTTCACCGGGCCAGCGGAGCCGACAGCGGAAAACCGGCTGCGTCTACGCCTGCTGGAAGGTGTTATCGACATTCTGGCTCGTGAGGAGCTACGGGAGAAGCGTTCGGGGGTCTACGCATCTTCAGTTTCCTCGGGTCTACTGGTGGAACCGGACGAACTCTACGAAGTCAGTGTTGTCTTTGGCAGCGACCCGGAACGGGTGGACGAATTGGTCGATGCCCTCTTCGCCCTGATTGAGGACGTACAGGTCAACGGTCCGCGAGCCGATCTGATGGAGAAGGCCAGAGCACAGGTCCTGCGTCAGCGGGAAGAGGATTTGGAGCAGAACGGCTTCTGGCTCGATCTGCTGACGTCCTATGCCTCTGCCCAAAGCCAAGACCCGGCAGAAGCACTGGACCTGGCGGCGCGGCTCGACGCCATCGACGCCGCTGACATTCAGGCCGCAGCAGTGGAGTTTCTGCCCGCAGATCGCTATATCGAAGTGGCGCTCTATCCCGAAGGGTTTGCGAAGCCGTAGGGCAGTGCTGCGTGCTGCGTTGAGACTCAACGCAGCGGATTGTGTCGTAATGAAGAAAGGTGAAACGTGAGATCAGCCCCCCTTCTCACGTTTCACCTTTTGCTTTTTATTGGGCAAAGATTTGTGTAGATTCCACTTGTATTGTACGTTTAACATGTACAAGAAGACATAAAATCTGTCTGCACAAGGAGATAACCTAATGTTATATATTGGAATCAGCGAATTTCGCTCGAATATGAGCGCTATACTGCAAAAGGTTCAGGATGGGGAGATCGTATCATTGCAGATACGCGGGACAGAAGTGGCAAAACTTGTTCCACCGGACATTGCCAGTGACCTTGCCTTGGCAAAACTTGAGAAGCTACGTGAGACAGCTTATGTGGGTGATGTTCTATCCCCTCTTGACGAAAAATGGGAAGTCCTGCAATGATTTTATTGGATACCCACATCGCTATTTGGCTTGCCCTCGCTCCACATCGGTTGTCAGATCGGGCGATCCAAGCAATCGATGTCGGACGACAGCAGAGGCGACTTGCGATCAGTGGTATTTCCTTGTGGGAAACGGCTATGCTGATCGATAAGAAGAGAATCAATGTCGCAGACGATTGCGTTTCGTTTCTTAATCTTATGATCGAAAGCTACAGGTTTCACGTATACCCAATTTCGCCAGAGATTGCAGCGATGACAAGCAAACTTCCCATTGGTTTGAATAACGACCCAGCCGACCGAATTATCGCTGCCACATCCATTGTCGAAAATATCACACTGATTACAGCAGATCGGAATCTGCGCCAAATCAGTGAACTTCGAACACTCTGGTGATTCACTGAGATGGAGTTTTTAGTCCGTGCCCTCTATTTCCATCCACAACAGCCAACTCCACTTCACCCATAGCCCGGTGGCCACGAACCGACCAACGATTGTCTTTGTCCACGGCGCGGGCGGCTGCGCGGCGGACTGGCCCTACCAGTGGCAGCAGACGGGCATCCCGCCCAGCCGGGGCGAACCCCGCTGGATCAGCGACTACCCCCGCTATTTCCTCGACCTCCCCGGCCACGGACACTCCCAGCCGCCGGCGCGGACGAGCATCGACGACTACGCAGCCGATGTCGCTGGATTCCTCCAGACCGCGGACATTCGGAAAGCGGTGATTGTTGGTCATTCGATGGGTGGGGCAATCGCCCTGACTGTTGGGCTGATGCAGCCGGAAGCGCTGGCCGGGCTGGTCATCCTGGGTAGTGGGCCGACAATGCCGGTCAGTGACGCCATTCTGGACGGTCTGCGCACCAACTTTGCCCTGACCGTCGGGCTGATACTAAAGTTCAGTTGGCGCAAAGAGGCGAGGCCCCTCTATCGGGAAATGGCGACCCAGCATCTGCTGGCCGCCGGGTCGGAGATAGTCCACGGGGATTTTGCCGCCTGCAACAACTTCGACATCCGGGCGCGGCTGGGGGAAATCAGCGTGCCAACCCTCGTCATCGGCAGCACCAGCGACCGGATGATGCCTCTGGCCCAGAGCCAGGCATTGGCCGAGGCTATCCCCGGCAGCCAACTGGCAGTCATCGAAGACGGGGGACATTTTATGATGACGGAGAGGACCAACGAAGTGGGTGCTGCGCTGTTGGGGTTTCTGCGAGGAATTGATTCGTATCAGTGACCATACATATGCTCGATGGAATCGAGCGCTTCCCCCTGCCAGTCCAGAAAATCCGCCGCTGTTTTCAGGTTGGCAACTTTGCCCTCGTCCACCAACTCCTCTAAGACGGCCATCTGTTGGGGTGTCAGCGCATCGGCGGCTAACGCCAGCGCCCAGCTATTGAATTCGTGCCGTTCGTGGACCTGGGCCATCGATCTCTCCTCGATACTGCATAAGCCACAAAGTCACGAAGACACAAAGGAAAAGCAAGAATCAGTTCTTCTCTTCTTCGTGGCTTTGTGCCTCTGTGGTGATAAAGAATTCAGCGTCGCTACCGTCGGTGAAGTAGAGTTGCAGGTGCTTGGCATTGAGCCGAAAGAGGCGCATTGCCTGACAAACGCTGTCGGCCATACTCGGCTCGGCGCTGGCTTTGGCCCAGCGGGTGTCGATCCCCGTGTGCTGCAATTGCAGATAGCTGCCATCGGCAAAAAATAGTACAGCCTGATCGAATGCAGCATTCGCCACATAGCGGGTGGTCTGGGCGTGGGCAGTTTCCGCACTCGTCACCGATGACCGCCCGGTTCCAGGTGACCACCCGCCTCAGCTTCTGCCAACACCGCCTGAATCGTCGCCACCAGCGAGCGGGCCGCTTCCACGCTCAATTCCACGGCCACCCGCGCCCCCGGTCCTTTGGCTTCATTCACAAAGTCAATGTTCAGCGCGTGCTCATCGGGCAGGCTGAAGGGGTGATCGTAGGAGACATTGGCCTGCTGGAGTGGAAACCAGCCCTCCCGCCCCTTGCCGCTGCCGCTGATGAATGCTTTGTGACAGATCATTGTACACATAACGAAGACTCCGCTGGGTAAGTATCGGTAAAAATGCAGAACTGCGGCGAAGAAGCGTGATGCGTGATGCGTGAGAGCGCCGTTAGTTCTCACGCATCACGCATCACGCCAGATGTTTGCCCAAAAAGGCCCAAATCTTCCCCCACCCATCCACCGCCTGCTCCTGACGATAGGCCGCCCGGTCGTAGTAGAAGAAGCCGTGGCCCGCGCCTTCGTACATGTGAAACTCGTACTCTTTGCCGTGCTCTTTCAGCGCGGCTTCGTGGATGGCGACCTGCTCGGGCGTGGGGCTGCGGTCATCCGCGCCGAAGAGGCCGAGGATCGGACAGGGCAGGTCTGCGGTATAGTCGATGGGGGCCACCGGCCAATTGTCCGTGAGTTGCTCCGGCGGCATAACCACCCGTCCCCCCCAGCACTCCACCACAGCGTCAAAACCCGGCGCACGGCAGGCGGCCAGAAAGGCGTGGCGTCCCCCGGAACAGGTGCCAAAGACGCCGACTTTGCCGCTGCTCTGGGCTTGGCTGCGCAGAAAGCGCATAGAAGCAGCGATGTCGCCCACGGCCTGGTCGTCGGGAACGCCACCCGCGGCCCGCGCGGCCGCGCCCATATCCTCTGGCGTGGCGTGGCCCATTCGTTCGTAGAGATTGGGCGAAATCGTCAGATAGCCGTGATGGGCAAACTTGCGGGTCGCCTCCCGATACCACTCGTCCCAGCCGGGGAAGTGATGGATCAGCACCGTTGCGGGAAAGGGGCCAGGCCCCAACGGACGGGCGTAGTAGGCGCGGATGGGATCGCCGTTGTGGCCGGATATGACGACGGTTTCGGCCAGCATCCCTTCGTATTGATCGGTCGTGTACACGAGAGTCTCCTTTCGATAGGTGATCGCTATTTCGTCGACTCCGCCCGCTTCTTCAGTCCTGCGGCAAAATTATTGAAACTCTCGCTCAGGTCCGGGATAGTCCTGCCGATGAGAAAGAGCAACGGGCCGCTGAACTCTTCCTTCGTCACAACCTCCACTTTGCCTTTGCCGACGGGGGTGAGGGTAAAAGTGCGCTCGCCTTTGAATAGACCCAGGGGCATACTGCTGCTCCAGACCATCTTTTTGCCGGGTTCAAAGACGCTGACTGTCACCGGGAAGGCCCGGTCCGGGCTGAGTTTGGTGTAGACCGTAATTTTCTCGCCCAACGCGATCTTGCCTTCAATGCGGATGACGCCCGGTTCCCACTGGGGATATTTGGAGCCATCGGTCAGAATCTTCCAAATTCTGTCGGAGGAAGCGGTGATAGTTGTGGTGGCGCTGAACGATTTCATGGGTGTTCCTTTGGGCAGGGAAATGAGGGCAAATGAGAAGGTAGAGATGAGTCTCTCTGGAACAGAGTGTAACACGAAACAGGACCGGAGAGAAAGCGGAATTAACCTTTGGCCAGCTTGTGTAGCGAGTTGACGCTGTTCCAGTTGCGGGCAGACCCGGCCAGGCCCAGCCCCCGCTCAAAGAAGGCCCCGGTCATTTTGGAGCGCCCGGAGCCGTTGGGGTAGTGGAGGTAGATTTCCCGGCCCGCCAGCAGCCAATCTTCCCCATTCGCCGCGGGCACATTCAACGCCGCCACGGCCCCAGGCTCTGGCGCAGCCGACAGAAAAAGAACGTGCAGATACTTTGCCTCTGCGCCGGGGAAAGGGTTGTTGTCCAGAATCTGCCGCAGATCGTCCGCCGTGCGCAGCAGGACGGTCACGTCGAAGCCGAAGTGCTCGTCGATGGCAGCCTCGATGCGGGCGATCAGTGCCACCGCATCCGCGGAATCTGCGTCAAAGACCACATTCCCGCTCTGCACGTAGGTGGTCACACTCGAAAAACCGAGGGATTCGTAGAGCGCCTTCAGCTCGGCCATGCGGATTTTTTTGTTCCCGCCGACATTGATGCCGCGCAGGAGGGAAATGTAAGTAGCCATAGAAATCTCTTTTCGTTTGTAGCCGTGCGGAAGAATTTTCACCCATTATAAGCGATCCCCATTCCGTCCACAAAGGCTGAATTTTTTGTAACCTTGCGCCCTTCTCCCCTTTGGTGATAGGATGGAATCCTCACGCGGGATACGGCCCACTGTCTGGCACAGACAACCACCTGGGAGGGTAAACCATGCGCGCTGGCGATTGGATCAATCAGTTCAACATCACCGTCAAAACCTGTGAAGAGCGACCGGACAAGCCCCAGGGCGATATCGTCTACCGGGTGAAGGACATCTTCACCACCCGAGACGGCTCCTGGGAGCCATCCGCCACCCCCGGCGCGGTCAACAGTTGGGCGCGGGACGAATACCTGAAGCCCTGGGGCGCGGCCGACTACTTTGACGACGCCGGTGCCGATCACCACCTCTTTGCCCGGGTGCTCGATCTCGACGGCAACCCGATCAAAGAGCGGGATTCGATCCTCTACTGGTCGGACGGATTCGACAAACTGGGCGATCCCAACTACAACGGGTATGTCAAGCAGACGCCCAAACAGAAATCGGGCTGGTCGAATATCGTCATCTTCAGCGGCTATGTGCCGGAACGCAAGGAGATCGGCCCCTGGAGTTGGTGTCCGGTGGGCGCGGCCGATGTGGTGGTGGGGGGTGGGCTGCCAACCAACTGGCACGTCTCAATCTTTGTGGTCTGGCAGGCCGAAAAGCGCTCGGCCACGCCCACATCAGAGCAGCCGGAGCAACCAGAAAAACCAGGGAAACCACAGAAACCGATCGAGAAGGTGGACCCCAGCCCAGGCGCGGACGTTGCGTTCTTGACCGGTGTGCGCCAGGCAGCGTGGCGGCTGGCCGGTGTGGAGTCCAGCCCGGATTCCGCCTTTGCCAACTACGCCCGTGCCCACGGGCTGGGCATGCCTGTGACCAACGAATATACAGTCGGCGGCGTGCGTGCCCAGGGCTTTAGCCGGGGTATCGTCTACAAAGCTGGCGGCAAGGAAGGCATCACCCACACGGCCTGGTAGGTGTGGAGGAGGGAATACGAAAAGAAAAGGAGTTCGGCTTTTTCGGAAAAAGTCGAACTCCTTTTCTCTGGCCACTAAAATCAACATCCAGCAGTACGCCACGATCTCCTATTGTTGGAGAAGCTATTATTGTAGGTCTTCGCCAGCCATTCGCGCGTTTTTTGTGCAGCCCCGATGGTTCAGCCTCTACGGCCCCTATTCGCTTTCGTCCGTCTCCCAAAACCCATAGATTGGGCCACGACGGGTGCTATGCATCGCAAAATACTCTTTGCGATATTCCCCCCAATAACGTTTCCCGACAAGACTGCGCAGCATATAACCGGCCAGATCTTCGCTGACCCCACAAAGACGAGCTGCGATTTTGGCATTGATAGGGCCATAGCGCAGCACATACTTAGCAATCAGAAAGCTGTGAAATCTGTTCACTTCCAAATCTCTGGGGTCCATCCCCGGCCAATCGCGCGGCGGATCCAGAGTCAAGAGGCTCGCCACGTCAGGATGTTCGGCTACCCGCCAGCGCATCTCGTGGCGCAATTGGGTGTATATCCAATCCGACATCTTCAGCCACTCCTCCGCTGGCAAAAATTCCGATAGTGCCTGCACATCCGGATCATCCGGCTGAAGGGGACGCCACGAGGGCAGACGGGGATCAATGTCCTCTGTGCCCGGCGCAATCGCATAGGCGTGATGGGTCCAGGTATCCCAGCGCCGTTCTTCTTCCATCTTTGCCAGCAGGTCGAGCATTTCGACAAATAGCTCCGGGTGGTGCTCCTCCAGCCAGTGTTTGCTCAACACATCCCGCCAGTTGAAATAGGGACCATCCACAAAGCGCACCTCTGCGCCCGGATACAAAATGTCTATCAGCCCGACCGCCAGCAGCCAAGTATTGCCTTCGGCAATCATCTCATCAATAATGAGAAGACGATTGGGCGGATAACCACTGCCCAGAGTTTCTGCGATCTGTTGCGCCAACTGTTCCTGCAACTCCGTCTGCCCATCCAGCCAATTGAGAAAGTCGGCCACATCTCTCAACGACGACGTCCTGCCATAAAAGTCACCCTGCCGGGCTTCCCGCCGCTGGTCCCGATAAGGTTTCAACTTCTCGCGCCCCAAATTCGTGCGCAGGGCCGGCGGAAAAGGACGCTGAGAGAGAACCTCCCACACAGACTGTGTGGCCACTACCGGTGCCCAGCCCGCATGGGCCAGCCCTAGCACAATATCAGGCTTGAAGTGTTCTACTTCCTTGCAAGCCTGCACGGCATAATAGAAGAAGGACTCAAAATATTGTTCTGGCGAATGATTGTGTGCGTCATACGCTTTGTCGGCCATCTGTAGGTCTCTTTCCAAAATTTTTTGACAGCAACCAAAAATTATAGATCACCTGCCAATTGATTGACGAATTCTTGAACACGTCATTGCAGCCCAAACAATTGCCGCTTGCCAAGCCGCCGAGACCCAGCGACGCCGAAACAAAACCCCACGACTTTTGCCTTCCCCTTTTGCCTTTTGCCTTCATTCCGTCGATAATTCCCCCAATCGACTGCTCACCCAATCACCCACCCAAAGGAGACCCCATCCAATGACTGTTCCCTCATCCGCCAACGGCCACATTCCCGTGGACACCGGCGATCTCGCCCTTTTCGACGTCATCACCCACGCCGACGGACCCGAAGGCAGCCTACCCCTGGACGACGACTTCCTGCGCCACGCACCCAGCGGCGACATCTTCGGGATGAGCCAGAACGCGGGGATGGGCTGGGACCCCCGCTGGCTGCGCCGCCCCGAATTTCTGATTCTGAGTACACAGGGCGGCATCCGCGCCGAGGACGGCACGCCCATCGCCCTGGGCTACCACAGCGGCCACTGGGAGGTCGGGCTGCTGATGCAGGCCGCGGCCCGCACAATCGCCGAAATGGAGATGGTTCCCTACGCCGGTTTCGTCACTGACCCCTGCGACGGGCGCAGCCAGGGCACAACCGGAATGATGGATTCCCTGCCCTATCGCAACGACGCGGCCATCGTCCTGCGCCGCCTCATCCGCTCTATGCCTACACGAAAAGGGGTGATGGGCGTCGCCACCTGCGACAAAGGACTCCCGGCGATGATGCTGGCCCTGGCCGCGCAGAAGGAGCTGCCGGTCATCCTCGTCCCCGGCGGGGTGATGCTGCCCCCTACCGAAGGCGAAGATTCGGGCAAGGCCCAGACGATTGGGGTGCGCTACGCCCACGGCGAACTCACAATGGAAGAGGCCGCGGAAATCGGCTGCAAGACCTGCGCCTCCCCCGGCGGCGGCTGCCAGTTCCTGGGCACGGCGGCCACCAGTCAAGTCGTGGCCGAAGCACTGGGGCTGACGCTGATGCACGCGGCTCTGGCCCCCTCCGGCCAACCCATCTGGAAAGAGATGGCCGAGCGCTCTGCCCGCGCGCTTGTTTCCCTGTACGAAAACAAAATGACTGGCGCAGACATTCTCACCGCCGACAGCCTGCACAACGCGATGGTTGTCCACGCCGCCTTTGGGGGCAGCACCAATCTGCTCATCCACATCCCCGCTATCGCCCACGCCGCAGGGCTGCCCCGGCCCACAGTCGCCGACTGGCGGCGCATCAACGCACAGGTTCCCCGGCTGGTGGATGTGCTGCCCAACGGCCCGGTCGGCCATCCGACTGTGCAGGGCTGGCTGGCCGGTGGCGTGCCGGAAGTGATGCTCCACCTGCGCGAACTGGACCTGCTCAAACTGGACGTACTGACCGTCCACGGCGCGCGGCTGGGCGATCTGCTGGACGAGTGGCAGGGCAGCGAACGGCGCAAACGGCTGCGAGAGCGTCTCTTCGAGGCCGACGGCATCGACCCGGACAATGTGATTATGTCCCCCACCAAAGCCAAAGAGCGGGGATTGACCAGTACCGTCACCTTCCCCATTGGCAATCTGGCCCCGGAAGGTTCGGTCATCAAATCCACGGCCATCGACCCGTCTGTGGTGGACACGGACGGCGTCTACCGCAAAGTTGGCCCGGCGAGGGTCTTCACCAGCGAGCGGGAAGCCATCGCGGCCATCAAAGGCGAGGGCGGGCGCAGCCTGAAAGCCGGGGATGTGCTGGTGCTGATGGGCCGGGGTCCCCAGGGCAGCGGGATGGAAGAGACCTACCAGCTCACCGCGGCCCTGCGCTATCTGGACTTTGGCAAGCAGGTGGCGCTCATCACCGACGCCCGCTTCTCCGGCGTCAGCACAGGCGCCTGCATCGGCCACATCGGGCCGGAAGCCCTGGCCGGTGGGCCAATCGGCCGGGTACAGGAAGGCGATACCATCCGCATCGAAATTGACACCCGCAATCTGACCGGCAGCCTGGACCTGATCGGCCACGGCGGGCGCACGTATAGCCCGGAGGAGGGCGCGCAAGTCCTGGCGGGCCGGGGCGTCGATCCCAACATCGCCGGGGACCCCCGCCTGCCCGACGACACGAAGCTGTGGGCCGCGCTGCAAGCGGTCAGCGGCGGAACCTGGGGCGGCTGCGTCTACGATGTGGAGCGAATTCTGGAAGTGCTGGACGCGGGGCAGAAGGCGCTGGGGGAAAAATGAGCCGCTGATACACACTGATGAACGCTGATAATAGCGGACAGCATGCCTGCATTTCTCTGCGCCCCAGCGCGAAAATTCCTTCTGCAGTACAACTATCCGCGTTTATCAGCGTTCATCAGTGGCCCAAAAAGAGGCGAAATATTAGGAAGTGGACAGCCGCGACCAAAGTCCAGGAACTCGGCAGAAACGCTGCCGGGGTAGTCTGGATTGAGTTTTATACACGAGATTTCACCATCAACAAAGGAAAACTACTATGCACCCCTTCCCCCATCTCTACCAGGCCAGCGCCAGCGCCCAGCCGACTAGCACCGTCGCGATTGCTTCTCCCGGCCTGCCCGGTCTGACCACCGACGCCCCGGCTGAATTCGACGGCCCCGGCGGTCTCTGGTCGCCAGAGACCCTGCTGACCGCAGCGGTCGCCGACTGTTTCACGCTCACCTTTCGGGGGATTGCCAAAGCCTCCCGATTCGAGTGGACATCTCTCAACTGCCACGCCGAAGGCAGCCTAGACCGGGTGGATCGTGTCACCCGCTTCAACGCTTTTCGGATTGTCGCTGAACTGCACATCCCCGCTGGCGGCGACCCGGAACAGGCCGAACGGCTGCTCCACAAAGCCGAAAAGGGCTGTCTGATCACAAACTCCTTTGTGGCCGAGACGGCCCTGGAGACTCAGATAATTGTAGACGCAGGATAAATCTGCTTGACCACGGAAAACAGAGAACACACGGAAACCATTTCTACTTTTCCGTGTGTTCTCTGTTTTCCGTGTTTATATTTCTTCTGTAGGCCCCAGCTACGGACCGACTGTCACTATCCGGTCGGTTGTTTCGCATTTGCCCGCGCCGCTTCTACAAACGCATCAAAAATCCGCTGCTGGCTGGGATCATCGGCGGCGGTGATCTCCGGATGCCACTGCACCGCCACCAGCCAGGGGTGATCCGCCAGTTCCGCGGCCTCAATTGTCCCGTCCTCAGCACGAGCAACTATACGAAGCCCGTCGGCCAGACGACGCACGGCCTGATGATGCCAGGAGGCTGGCTCAATTTCTCTCGCGCCCAGAATGTCGGCCAGACGACTCTTCTCATCCACACTCAGTGGGTGCAGGGCGTAGCTGCTGATCTGGGCGTGGCCCGGCGGCGGGTTGCGATGGGTGATAGCCTCGCCCACTTCGTCGGGCAGATGCTCCACCAACGAACCGCCCAAGGCTACATTCAACACCTGCAACCCCCGACAGATGCCCAGCGTCGGCATACCGTTGGACGCCACTGTGCGGGCCAGGATCAGTTCGCTGCTGTCCCGCTCCGGGTCAATCATATAAATTTCGATGTGCTGATTTCCCGCGTAGAGTTCCGGGTCCACATCGCCCCCGCCAGCCAGAACCAGCCCATCCAGTCGTTCCAGCAGCGCGTCGATCTGCGTCTCCCCCGCGGGGATCAGCACAGGAATACCCCCTGCCCGACGCACCGCGTCCACATATTCGCCGGGCAGAGTGAAATGATTTTCGGCGTTGCGACCGTAGGTGGTGATGCCGATGAGAGGAGAAGTTGATTGGTTCATTGATTCATTGGTTGATTGGTTCATTGGTTAAAGGGGTATTGGGTGATTATTGTACACACATTTCCCTCCCGACGCACAATCAACCAATCAACAAGTCAACCGATCAACTTCCCCCATTCTTTGAGCATTTCGCCGAAATCTGGCATACTCCTTTGAACGCGTCTATTGACAGGAGCCAACAATGCCCATCTACGAATACGCCTGCCAGAACTGCGGGGAAATCTTCGACCACCTGTGGCTGACCCTGCGATCTGCCGAAGAAGCCACGGCATCGGGCAAGCAGCCCGTCTGTCCCGCCTGTGGAGAAGCTGAGACCCAGCGGGTCGTCTCCCAAGTCTCTGTGCTGGGCGGATTGGGCGGGCTGACACCGGGCGAGCAGCGGGCCTCCGACGCCAAAGAGACAGCCCACGCAGAAAAGATGGCCTCCTTTCTGCCCAAAGAGCAGATCGACCAATACCGGGCCAACAAAAAGAAGAAAGAGGGCTGAGCGTGACCGGCCAGGTCGCTCGCCATCTGCTCATCAGCGGCCACGTCCAGGGCGTCTTCTTTCGCCAGAGCACACAGCAGCAGGCCCGACGACTGGGCCTTTCCGGGTGGGTGCGCAACCTGCCCGATGGCCGGGTGGAGGCGAAGGTGTGGGGCGACACCGAAGCTGTCAATGCACTGGTGCGCTGGTGTAACAGAGGCCCGGCCAATGCCTTTGTCACCGATGTGACGATTGCCGAAACAGAACCTGACGCCAGCAGCAGAGGGTTTCGCATTCTGGTATAAATAAAAGACACGGACGTCGCCGATTCACCAGAGAAATCTGCGCAAATCTCTGCTTTCTGCGCCATCTGCGTCCCATTCCGGGAAAATTATGCAAGGCCAAATCCCTTTCGGTGTCGCCGACTATTTTTGGGAAGAAGCGCTCCAGCGCCAGGAGCTAATCACCAGTCTGCTGGCGACTTTTCGCGCCTGGGGCTACGGCGATGTGATGCCCCCCGCCTTTGAGTATGCGGCTTCTCTCACGGCCCAGGCCAGCGCCAGCTTGCAAGCGGAGATGTACCGCTTTCTGGACCGGGACGGCAGCACACTGGCCCTGCGCCCGGAATTCACCACACCTATCGCCCGGCTGGCAGGGACCCGTCTCCACGACTGGCCTATGCCCCAACGCTTCTGCTATGGGGGCAGCGTCTTCCGCTATGTGGACCCACAAGCGGGCCGCCAGCGGGAGTTCTGGCAGGCGGGCGTGGAACTGATCGGCGCCCCTTCCCCCGACGCTGACGCCGAAGTGCTGGCCCTGACCGCCGAAGCGATGAAGGTGGCCGGTCTGACCGACTACCGGATTGTGCTGGGGCAGATCCGCTATTTTGGCGGGCTGCTGGCCGCGCTGGAACTGACACCGGATCAGGCTGACAGCCTACGCTGGGCCATCGAACGCAAGAGCGAGCCTGCCTTGGCTGACTTTCTGCGCGACACGCCTCTGCGCACGGGCCAGCGTCAGGCAGTCGAGGCTCTGCCCGGCCTCAGCGGTGGCGACATTCAGCGGGTGATCGACCAGGCCGAGCGTCACTGTCTGAATACGGAGATGCACCGGGCGCTGGTCAATTTGCGCGGAGTAGTCGACGCGCTGGCTGGCTACGGCGTCTTGGAAAGTGTGGTGCTGGACCTGACCGAAATCCGCAGTCTCGGCTACTACACAGGCATCAGCTTCGAGGCCCTGGCCCCGGAGTCGGGCTTTTCCATCGGCAGCGGTGGCCGCTACGACGATCTGGTGGGACACTTTGGCCCGGCCCAGCCCGCGGTGGGCGTGGCCCTAGGTGTGGAGCGTCTGCTCCTGGCTCGCCAGAGACAATCAGGCCAAATTGCCTCCCTGCAACCGACTCCACCCCATGCGCTGGTAATCAGCCATCAGAACCCGGCAGCTTTGGCCCAAGTGCAGCGCTGGCGGGCCGCGGGCTACCGGCTGCAAATGGAGGTCAACGGGCGGGGGCTGGCCGATGTGCTGGCCTCTGCAGAGCGCACGGGTATAGCGCAGGTATTGATTTGGGAAGACGAGGGGTTTTCTGCCTTTCGTCGTCAGAGCGATGGCAGTTTCGAGTCGACTTCAGGGGAGATTTTCTTCGATGAGTAGCACTCCGGTTTTCGCTGCCCCATCCGAATCGAGTGTAGAGAGCCGTCCCCCGATTCTCTTTGCCCTGCCCAAAGGCCGCACAGCCGAAGAAAGTCTTGCCCTGCTGGAAAAGGCGGGTCTGACTGGCCCGCTGGATACCAACAGCCGCAAACTGGTATTGCCCAACGCAGATAACAGCATCGGTTTTGTGATGGCGAAGCCCTGGGACGTGCCCACCTACGTGGAATACGGCGCGGCGGATGTGGGCATCTGTGGGCTGGATGTGCTGCGGGAGAGCGGGCGGCGGGTCCACGAACCCCTGCGCCTGCCCTTCGGCCACTGCCGCTTGAGCGTAGCTGGTCCCAAAGATCGCCCGGACACACCCCTGCGCTACGCCAGCCAGCCCCGCATCGCCACCAAATATCCCCGGCTGGCCCAGGAATTTTTCCGCAAACGGGGGGTCAACGCCGAAGTCATCGGCCTTTCCGGCTCGGTGGAATTGGGGCCAGTGCTGGGGCTGGCCGATCTGATAGTGGATATTGTGGAGACCGGCTCCACCCTGCGGGCCAACGGGCTGGTGGAAATCCGCACAATTCTGGACGTGCAGGCGGTGCTGATCATCAACCGGGCCGCGTATCAGTTGAAGAGTAAACAGATTCAGGGAATTATTGAACGAATACGGGCAGTGATATGAGATGATGGGATGATGCACGTACTTCATCATCCCATCATTTTTTCTTGAGGAAAACAATGGCTGAAATCATCGAATCAAAAATCATCCCCGGCGTAAAATTTGCGGTCCTGCGAGCCTTTGCCGACGAGCGGGGACGTTTTGTGGAGACCTTCCGCAAGGAGTGGTTCCCCGAACGAAGTTGGGAGCGGGTGCAGACCAACCGCAGTGATTCCCAGGCCGGTGTGTTGCGAGGGCTGCACCACCACTGCCATCAGGTGGACTATTGGTACTGCCCCTTTGGCACAATCCGCGTGGCCCTGGCCGATGTGCGCCCCGATTCGCCCAGCTATCTGAAGACCGAAATCGTCGAGATCGGCGACGCCAACCAGATGGGCGTCTTTATCCCCGTTGGTGTGGCCCACGGCTTTGTGGCCCTGACCGACGCCACCCTCACGTATATCGTAGACAACTACTACGACGGCGCGGACGAACTGGGCGTGGCCTGGGACGACCCCACCCTCGCCATCGACTGGGGTGTGACCCAGCCGGTCCTGTCCCCCCGGGACAAACAGAACCAGCGATTGGCAATCTCCGCTTAATCGATCCTGCGCGAAGATTTTTCTGTAAACACGGATAGAAAGAAACACAGATAAAAGAGCTATCTGTGTTTCTTTCTATCCGTGTTTACCATTTCTTCTTTGCACCCGCTACGCCACAGTAGGAAATTTCGCATTGCCTAGCGCTTGGAAAGTCCAAGTCCGCCAACTCAAAATCGAGAGCTACGCCCTCTACCTGGCCTACTGTGACCCGCGCACGCCCTGGTATGCACGTCTGTTGGCCGGTGCGGTGATCGTCGTCTGGCTGGCCGTGGCCGTCTGGCTGGGGCGGCTGGCCTTGAACGCAGACACTTTACTTTCTTAGCAGCCTGATCCCCTACTCCAATCCGTACATCCTCTTTACCGTCGCATAGACCCAGCCCATCTGGTTTTTGGGATAGTGGGCAGAGAGGGTGCGCATCAGATTGGGCAGATCGTTCAGAGCCAGGCCAGACTCGTCCACCAACTGACGCAGGCGGGCACGACGTACCATTTCCTCCACAAAACCCCGATACACTTCTTCAACCATCTCTGCCGCATATTCGATCTGCGTCGGCTCGAAGTCGCTCTCCAATTCCGTCTTCAAATCGGCCACAGAGCCGGTGAGGAAGTCGTAGCCGTTTTCCAGCATTTTGTAGAGAGCCTGCTCGATGTTGGCTTTGCTCAGCCCCGCGCCCGCGGCCCAGTGAATCTCCTCCACCGAAGGCGGCTTGCATTTCCAGAGGGTGGCGCTCTCTGCTGTGGAAAGCATCAGAATCGCGCCCTCCTCGGCAAAAGTTTCCTCCCCTGCGGCCTGATTGGTAGCTTCCATCTCGGCTTGCAGCCGCCGATAGGCATCGGCCAGCCCGGTGCTGCCGGGGGAAAGCACAGCCACCGAATCGACCAGTGGCAGGCCGTAGCGTTCAGCAATCTCCGACAAACGGCTGTAGCTGATGACCTGTCCGTTCTGTACGCCCGTATGCAGAGTCATCGCCAGGGGCGTGCTGTATGTGACCAGATGGGCGTTGCGATAGCCCCACAGTTCAAAGATGAGGACCACCCGTTCCTGGGTGACAGCCCGCTCCAGCGCAGAGCGGTCGGGCATGGCCTCGGCGATCAGTTCGTTCCAGTTGCCCCAGCGGCTGGGACTGACCACCGCTTGCAGCCTCGTGCGGGGGACCACCTCCAACACTTTTCCATCCGCCGCAGTAAGCGGGTAGAAGATAATCGCGGTCCCGTCCAGCTTGTGGGTGAAGCGGGCATCCACTACGTCCGGCGACACGGGAATCTCTACCCGCAGAATCTCCTCCCCTGCCGCGTCGGTCTCTTTGGCATAGGGGTAGTGGATTTTGGGCATGGCGTAGACAAATTCCAGACGCTCTTCGCCATCCAGTTCGGTGATAGCGAGCATCCCAAACTTCTCGCTCTCCTGGCGGCAGAGATAGCCGGAGAAGGTGTGGCCGCCAGGGGAAACGGTTGCAAAGTCTTGCCAATAACGAGCAGAGACGCCGGTGATGGCGGTGATTTGGTCTAACATTGAGGAAACCTCCAGGCTATGTGGCAAGTGTACACAGAAGAATTCTACCGACGAAGCCAGAAAGAGGCAAAGCAAAGTTCGATCCATCCCAAAACAGGGTTGCATTGCATCCCCATATCAGGTAGGATCAACAGGCAAATTGTGAATTGCGAATTGCGAATTGTGAACGGGCAATCTACCGCCTGCCACTTTTGACCTTCCACTTTCCATACACGGAGATAAATTCATGACCGTCCTTTTTGGTGAAATGAGCCGCGAACAAATCCGTTCGCTCGCGCCCACAGGCCTCGCCATCCTGCCCACCGCCTCCACCGAGCAACACGGCCCCCATCTGGCTGTCAGCACAGACACAGTGCTCTGCTCCACGGTGGCCCAACTATCGGCTGAATTGGCCTCGGCCCAAATCCCTGTCGTCGTCGCGCCGACGCTGGCCTTTGGCAACTCGCATCACCACTTTCCCTTCCCCGGTGTACTCTCTCTGACCAGCGAGAACTATTACCTGGCGGTGACGGATGCAGTGGAAGGGCTGATCAAAAGCGGCTTTCACAAGATTCTCATCCTCAACGGTCACGGGGGCAATACCGATTCCAACCGGGTCGTGGCCCTGGACATCGCCAACCTGCGCAACCACCCGGTGACGATTGCCGCCGCGGCCTATTGGGATGTGGCCCGGCCCGCGATTGTGTCCAAGGGGCTGATGGCGGGTGAGCGCATCCCCGGCCACGCCGGCCGCTTCGAGACCTCGCTGATGATGGCGATTCGGCCCGATCTGGTCTTTGCCGACGGCCTGGCCCAGACGGAGGATGTGTCGAAGAAGGAGTTGGGGCTGATGGTTCCCCTGACCGGGGCCACTGTGCAGATCAATGGCGCGTGGGACGCTGGCCCTGGCTACACAGACCAGCCAGCCGCGGCCACTGCCGAAGAGGGCAAGGCGATGCTGGATGTGATTGTGCAGGAAGTGGCGGGTCTGCTGGTCAACTTCCACAAAATGGGCGCATAGCGAGCTTCGATTCTCCCAATAAGCAAAGCCCCCAATCACCGCATAGAACCGGTGATTGGGGGCTTTGTTTATTGGCCTGGTTTTCGGTCTACTTCACTTCGAAAATAATCTCGATCTCACAGGCCCAATTGTCGGGCACTGTCAGGCCGATGGCGCTGCGGGCGTGGCGACCGGCTTCGCCAAAGACATTGATGAGCAGATCGCTGCACCCGTGGATCACAGCCGGGGTATTGTCAAAGTCCGAGGCCACATTCACCATCCCAAAGACCTTCACCACCTGCACCACATTGTCCAAGCCCCCCGCCAGGCTATGCACAGCCTGCAGACAGTTGAGCGTACACAGTTTGGCGGCTTCGTAGCCATCCTCCACCGATACGTCTTGTCCCACTTTGCCTTTGATCTGCTGATCGCCCCAGCGGGAGACCTGGCCGGATGTATAGACGAGATTGCCCGTGCGTTTGGCGTGCATCAGCCGCCCCCCGTTCAGTTCAATCGTCTCCAGGCTATAGCCCAATTCCTGCAATTTTGCTGCGTATGACATTCTTCTTTTCCTTTCTTGCTTTGTGACTTCGTGGCTTGTATACACGCATAGAAAGAAATACGGATCAGTCTAAAAAACCTCTGTTCCTTGCTATCCGTGCATACAGAAAATTCCTTACACTGTATGATTACTACTCTGGTAAGAGAGCGATAACATCTACTTCGATCAAAATGTTGGGCAAATGTACACCCACAGTCGTACGCGCCGGATAGGGTTTGGTCAGGTAAGTCTGATAAACTTCGTTCATCTCGGCAAAGTCGCTCAGGTTCGCCAGATAGACGCCGGTTTTGGTTACGTGCGCCCAGTCTGTGCCCGCGGCTTCCAACAGCACTTTCAGATTCTCAAAGACTTGCACCGCCTGGCTGCGAAAATCCGGTGCAACCTCACCCGTAGCCGGATTGCGTGGCCCTTGCCCAGAAATGTAGACTGTCGGCCCACTCGCCACAATCCCCTGGGAATAGATCCCCGCGGGCGGCGCGCCCTTTTCACTGAAGACTTCTTTGCGCATTCGGATAATCCTCCTATATCCGGTAGATTTGGGGGGCTGGGATGATGGCACTTTTCGTCACCCCAGCATTACACAATCTTCTTCTACAACACATCGTGCAGCAAACGCAGCCAGTTGCCGGAACAGATGGCCTGGATGTCGCTCTCTTTGTAGCCCCGCTCGGACAAAATCAGCGGAACCTGCTGTAAATCGGTAATCGTGTCCAAGTCACAGGGGGACTGTTCCCGGCCAAAGCCGCCGTCCAGGTCGGTGCCCAGGGCCACGTGACGCGCATTACCTGCCAACTGGCAGATGTGGTCGATGTGATCCACCACATCGCCGATATAGACGCCCTCGCTGCTCTGTTGCCCGGCTCGCCAGTTGGGTGTCACCATCCAAATGTCGAAAGCCGCGCCGATTACCCCGTCCCGCTCGAAGATGGCCCGTAGCTGCTCGTCGCTGAACTGGCGCTGATGGGGCACGAGCGCCCGGCAGTTGTTGTGGCTGGCCAGGACAGAACCGTCGAAGATTTCCAGCGCTTCCCAGAATGCCTGGTCCGAAAGATGGGTCAGGTCCAGCAGCATCCCCAGCCGGTCCATCTCCTCCAATAGGGGACGGCCCAGATCAGTCAAACCGATCTCCGTGCCTGTGCCACCTGCATAGCGGCAAGGGCCGTAGTGAGCCGGACCGATGGCGCGCAGCCCCGCCGCGTACCAGGCCTCCACCTGCTCCGGGTAAAGGATGGGGTCGGCCCCTTCCATCGAAATCAGAAAGCCCAGGGGCGGTTCCTCACCTTCCACACCGCCGTCGGCCTCCCATTCGATCCAATCGCTCCAATGGCCGTCCAACTGATCCACATTCGTCAGGATGCGGACGACGTCCATCTCCTCCAGCGCCCGATAGTAGGCCAACTGGCCGTGGGCCATCCCATAAGCCTGGGCAGGCGAGTCGTAGTCGATGTGGAGGGCGGGCCGCCCTGTAGAACGGGCGATGAGGGTGGCGAAAGAGAGGGCAATCCGTCCCCGGCGCATCTCCGGGAAGGCGACAGTGCCTTGCCCCCGGCCTTTGCCTGGGGTCTGCTGCTCCCGGCTGCGGATGGTATAGGCCGAGGCCAGCAAGTCCCGGTTGCCCTGCAGGGCGTTCATCGAAAGGTCGAGGTGGGCGTCGATGAGAAGCATAGATGTCTCCGTGGAAGGCAAAAGGCAAAAGGAGAAGGCAAAAATGGCTGGCGGCAAGTCGCCGAGAAAGAGTCGAAAGTAACAAATGTGCGAATCCCAGCGTCAGTTTGAAACCGACGCCTGTTACAGGAAACCCGTTGAAACGAGTTGGGTTTTAGTGCGTTTCAACGCACTTCCCATAGCAGACGCCGAATTGATTCGGCGGGGCTATCGCTCCCTACCCAAACGCGTCCCGAAACTCTGTGACCGCTTTCGGTCCGTTGCGCTCCAGCCCGGTGTAAAACTGGGCCTGGTCCTGGATGCGGTAGTCGAGACGCTCTACCCGGAAGGGAGCCATCCGTTCCCGATTGCGCCGCCGATCCAACACCTGCAAAAAGTATTGGACGGCATTTTCCACGCTGTGGGAATCGGACCAGTCGGATTTGTAGATGGGCGTACCCGCCTGGTTGAAAATCCAGGTCATATTGGGCATTGAGCCGTAGGCCCGATGGCACGCTCCGTCCAGGCTATCTACCAGAATCCGGCGGCTGACGCCCAACACATCGCGCAGGGCAGTCGCATGGCGTAATTTCTGCTCCATCGACGTCAGGTGAGGATAGATTTCCCCCGGGTGGGCTTCGTTGGTGTAGAGAAAGATCGAGCCGACGCCTGCATCGGCGTAGCGCTCGGCAATGGCATTCATAGATGGCGACGCCATCCCGCAGTAGGGTCAGGTGAAGCTGCCAAACTCCACGACTGTATAGCTGTTGGCCGACCAGATCGCAGAGAGGCTCGTCTCCGTGCCGTCCAACGTCCACAACGGAAAATCCGGCCCTTTGCTGCCCAGAGGTGGACTCTGGTCAAAGCGCATCCACGGCTCGAATTTGGCCGGGACGAATTCGTCGTAGTTGTAGCGGGTGAGCAGGTCGTCGGTCATTGTGGAAGACTCCTTTGCCAAACATTCGAGAACCAGCAAATGACCAGCGCCGGTTGAGTAGGCGGGTGCTTTTTCCCGCCGTATCGAAACCAAGCGGGTCGACAGGAAATTGCGTGTAGACCCGTTCGCTGGTTTCGATACGCCTCGAAGACTCGGCTACTCAACCGGCGCTCACTGGTCCGACGCCACATAAGCAACACTTCCCTACGCAGTCTCTGCCACCCCGTAGCTCGCGACTACAACCAAACTCTGTGCATCCAACAACTGCACGCCCTCTTCTGTGCCAGCGAGAATGCCCTCGGCGGTGGGTGTCAGCACGAGCGCAGGCTCGCTGCCGGCCACCGGCTGCCAGGAGAGACCGTCTGTGGATCGCCACAGTTTCTCTTCATCGCTCAACAGCCAGCCGCCGTCCAGCGCGGCCAAGGAGTTGATGCGTTCCGGTGCGTTTTCCACCAGAGAAAAGGTCAGCCCGCTGTCTCCCGAGCGCCACAGGCCCTGCTCTTCGGTCCCGGCTAGCACCAGCCCGTCGCTGTGGAAGGCGGGGGAGATGGCGATGCTCTGGTAGGCGGCATCCGGCGAGTTGGAGCGCTTCCAGCCCCGGCCACCGCTGGGTGAACGGTAGATGCCCTCTTCGGTTCCGGCAAAGACGTGCTCCCGACCCGGCCAACGGGCTGCCGGGTCCAGGGGTGCCCAGGCCAGGCTAAGCACAGTGTAGTTGCGCAGGCCGTAGTTGCAGGGCGTCCAACGGTGGCCCCGATCGGTGGAGCGCAGAATGCCGCCGCCTTCGGTCCCGGCCAGCAGCACAGCCGTACGAAAAACATCCGGGTGGGGAGCCAGGCAGAGCGCGGCTTCCGTAGCCCCGCCCATCCAGGAGGCCTGCCACTCCTCGCCGTCTCGGTAGAGATAGGCGATGCCGTGGGGTTCACCGCCGACCAGCAGCCGGTCGCTGATGGCCGAGCAGACAATCAGCCGTTCCATCGGCTGGGAGGTGGGGACCAGTCCGCCTTCTTCCAGGGCGAAAAGTCCGTAGGGTCCCGCCGCCCAGCGCTGCTCGCCCTGGGCGGAAATCGAAAGAATAATCGTCATTGCTTATGGCTCCAATGCCTGCTTGGGATTCTTGTGGTAGACAATCGTATCGGTGCTCAGGGCCATCAGCGCGGTGCTGACCGCAGTGCGCAGAACGATCTCCAACACGCCGGCCACGTCGAGCACGCCGGATTCCATCGCGTTGCCCACCTTTTCCTGCAAAACGTCGTAGGCCGCGCCCGGCCCCGCGTCCAACACCCGGTCGATAATCACCGCGGGTGCGGATACGTGGGCATTGACCAGAATCTGGCGCATGGGGGCGGCCAGCGCGTCGTGGATCAGCTTCACGCCGTATTGGGCGTCGCTGTCAAAGTGGACATCTTTGAGCGCGCACCGGGCGTGGAGCAGGGCCGCACCGCCCCCGGGGACCACACCGGTCAATTGGGCGGTGGAGAGCACTTTGAAGGCCCGTTCCGCATTCTCCGAGAGAACTTCCCGCTCCAATTTGCCAATCGCGCCCACCTTCAGCGTACCCATCCCGCCGCTGAGTGAGGCCAGACGGCTCATCAGCAGAGGACGGCCTTCGTCGTTCTGGGGCATCGCAGCCAACCGCTGGCGGATGATATCCACTTCCGGTTGGGCGTCGATCAGCCGCTGCCGTTCGGGGAGCAGCCGGAACTGGCCGTTGTCCACTTCCACACGCAGGGCCTTGCCCAGATGCTCCGGCACAGCCCGGCTGGGGGGCGGTGTAAAGCCCTGGCCCAGCACAGTCGCGCCAGTGAGCAGGCCCATATCTTCCAGGGCATAGCGCCGCTCTTCGCCCACAGGTTTGATTTTGGCGGCCAGCACGCTGAGTTTCTTCTTTTCGGCCTTTTCATTGGTCACAATGACGTGGAGCGCGGCGTCTTTGAAGTTATTGGCAACGATCACCAGCGATTTGTGCCCGCCAGCCAGGGCCGCTTCCATCAGGGGAATCACATCCTCGGCCTCGGCCAGATTGGAGGCAACCAGCGCCACCGCGCAGTCGGTCTGCACAGCCTGCTTGCGGGCCGCGTCGGTGTAGAGCAGATAGCTGGCGATCTCTGCGCCGAAGTTGGCTCCCGCGTGGTACTCCCGTTCCAGATAGGGGGCCACATATTTCTGCACATTGACTTTGGCCTCGGCCCCCAGCAGATGGCTCATTTCACCCAGCATTCCGGCCAGGGAACGGTTGCGCACAACCGTATAGGCCACTTCGGAGAGTTCATCTTCCGAGACGACGGGCAGGGCATTTTCGGTCAGGCTGGTGCAGATGGCTTCCAGAGCCGCTTTGATTCCCTGCTCCAAATCCCGGAAGTTGATACCCCCGGCGATCATCCGCAGCGCGTCCATATAGACGGCCCGTGCCAGGATAGCGCAGGTTGCGCCGCCGTCTCCCACCCGCTCGGCCGTGTGCCAGACCAGGCTGCGCATGAGCATTGCGCCGATGTCGATGCGGGGATCGCCAAAGCTGAGGATACGGCGCACAACTGTGCCCGAATCGTCCAACAGTTCGGGGCCGCGGGTGTCCCGCTGGCTGGCGATATGACCGGAGACTGGGCCGAGGGTCGGTGCGAGCAGATCTGCGATGAGATTGATACCCACCGTCAGATTTTCATGTGTTTCTACCGGCCCCGCTACCGCGGCCCGGTTTCGGGTAGTTTTCGCCAATGGACTGTCTTTCTAGCTAAAGGAAATGATGATAAGAACAGATTAAAAGCGGACGCAGATTAAAAGAATGAAACAAAAGATCAGCGCAGGTCAATCCAAATCATGAAAATCTGCGTCCTAATCTTCTCTTTTACGCCCACAGATGCGCGTATTTCAGGCCGGTTCCGGTGTTGAAAAGGACGACGCTATCATCCGGTGCAATCCAGCCGCTCTGGAGCAGACGAATCTGGGCAGCCAGACAGGCGGCCCCTTCCGGCGCGGGGAAGATACCCGTATGCTGGCCCATTGTGCGGGCGTGGGTAAGCATCTCCTCGTCGGGGACGGCGATGGCTGTGCCGCCGCTGGCGCGGATGGCGTTGAGAATCAGAAAGTCCCCCACCGCGGCGGGGACACGCAGGCCGTCGGCTACGGTTTTGGCTCCCTGCCACATCTCAGCGTGTTCGGTCTCTTCCTCAAAAGCCCGCACCATCGGCGCGCACCCCGTGCTCTGCACGCTGACCATCCGGGGTCGTTTGGAGCCAATCAGCCCCATCTGCTCCATTTCGTCAAAGGCTTTCCACATCCCGATCAGCCCTGTGCCACCGCCGGTGGGATAGATTATCACATCGGGCAACTGCCAGCCCATCTGCTCTGCCAGCTCGTAGCCCATCGTCTTTTTGCCTTCCAGCCGGTAGGGTTCTTTCAGGGTGCTGACATCGAACCAGCCGTACTTCTGCACCCCTTCCTTCACCTTCACGCCGCAGTCGGTGATCAGGCCGTCCACCAGCGTCACCTCTGCGCCCAGCAGTTTGCACTCCACCCGAAAGGTCATTGGCACGTCGTTGGGCATAAAGACATAGGCGGGCAGACCAGCCGCGGCCGCGTAGGCGGCCATCGCGCCGGCCGCGTTGCCCGCGCTGGGGATGGCGACTTCTTTCGCCCCGAGTTCATAGGCCCGGCTGACGGCCATCACCAGCCCGCGAGCTTTGAAGCTGCCGGTCGGGTTGAGGGATTCATCTTTAATATATGTGTTGGCACAGCCAATTTCCGCGCCCAGGCGGCCCGCCTGCACCAGAGGCGTCCAGCCTTCACCCAGCTTCATACAGGCATCGTCCCGGCGCACGGGCAGCACTTCTTCGTAACGCCACAGGGAAGGTTCCCGCTCGGCCAGACTCTCTTTGGTCAGGGTTTGGGCCGCCTTTGCCAGATCGTAGCGGGCCAGCAGAGGACGATTGCAGGCCGGGCAGAGGTTCATCAGGCGGTCAGCGTCGTAGGTTTCGCCGCATTTGCCGCATTCCAAATGGGAGAGCGTTGAACGAGTCATTGGGTTTATCTGTCCAGGTGTTAGGTCAAAAGATGGGGCACTGCCAAATCGATACTACTGGGGTTCGACAAACAGGCAGTACAATTTTACTCTGGGAAGCCGTCTTTGCAAAATTGCAGGAAGGTAAGGGGCGAGTTATTCTCCTCTCCGGCGGCGGGATGGGGGAGGAGGGGGATGGCCCGTTTCTGTGCCGCGGCGATGTCGATAGACTGGGGATTGGAGTTCGGGTTTTCCCAGCCGCCCATCCCCACTCTTCCCAGCCTCAGACATTCTGTCGGTATTCCTGCACAAATTCGGGCCGAGGCGTCACCCCCAGGCCGGGACGGCTGGGCGCAGCAATCTGGCCCTCCTCCGCGCTGATGCTTTCCGCCACCAGATCGTAGAGCATCGGGTTGCTGCCTACGCTGAATTCGATGACAATGCCTGCAGGGCTGGCAAAGGCCAGGCTGACCCCGGCCATAAAGGAGAAGGCCGATCCCCAGCAGTGGGGGGCCAATTCGATCTGGTGGGTCTCGGCCAGAGCCGCGATGCGTCGCCCTTCGCTGACGCCGCCGCAGATGGCCAGGTCCGGCTGAAAGATGTCCGCGGCCCGGTGTGCGATGATATCCCGAAAGTCGAAACGGGTGAATTCGCTCTCGCCCACCGAAATGGGGATGTCTGTGCTGGCCCGCACTTCGGCGCAGCCCGCGTAGTTGTCGCTGTTGACCGGCTCCTCGAACCAGCGCAGATTGCACGCCTCCACCTCCCGGCAGAAGCGCTTGGCTTCGGGCACGCTGAAGGTTCCGTGGGCGTCCACCATCAGGTCGATATCCGGCCCCAGCGCGTCCCTGGCCGCTTTGACTCGGGCCACACTGTTGGCAACAGTGCCATCCATCACCCCCACACGCATCTTCACCCCGCCAAAGCCCCGGCTGGTGTAGCCCGTCACCTGTGTACCGATTGCGGCCACGTCGGCCCAGCCGCCGCTGGCATAGGCGGGCATCCGCTCCCTACAGGCCCCGCCCAGAAGTTGGACAACCGGTGTGTTCAGGTGTTTGCCCAGCAGGTCCCACAGGGCCATATCCACCCCGCTGATGGCGGAGATGGTCAGCCCTCGGCGGCCCAGGACAGGAAAGCTCCGGCCCCGGCTCAGGGCGTAGTGATCCCGCACGCCGTTGTACATCATCTCCCACAGTTTGTGGATGTGGCGGGCGTCCTGGCCGATGAGCAGGGGGCGCAGTTCGTGGCGGATGCAGGCGACGAGGGAAGCGCAGACCCCCGCGCTGCCCACCGCGGCCTTGGCTTCGCCGAAGCCCTGCAGGCCGTCTTCGGTGGTAATGGTGACGAGGGTCATATCAAAGCTGGCCAGACGGCCAAAGTCGGAGATGTGCTGCTTTTCGGGTGGGATGGGGCACTGAAGCCATACGGCGTCGATGTCGCGAATGATCATAATTTCGACTTTCTGAAGTGGAGAGGCTGACGATGAAAAAGAGCTGGACGCAGATAAACGCTGAAAACGCAGATTTTCGCCACTGAATCGGCGCCTATCCACACGAATCCGCGTCCCGTTTTCTGTGCCATCATCTCGCCTATTTTCTCAAACTGGCCCACGGTTCTTGCTCGTGAACTTCGACCAACTGGTAGCCTTCGTCGCCCACGCAAGGGCCGAGAATGGCGATCAGCTTGGCCGTCTGGCTGCCGGTGTTGAAGGAAGCGTGGACCACATCCCCGGCAATGAAGACGCCATCGCCCGCGGAGAGGGTCGTGGATTCCTGGCCCACCCACTGCTCCACCGCGCCAGAGACGACGTAGATCACCTCTTCCTGGCCGGGGTGCATATGAAAGTTGTGGCCGCAGCCCGGTTCCAGGCTCACTTCGATGACGACCAAATCCTTGGCCCCGGTGGTGGACGGGCGGCTCAGCCAGCCCATCACCCCCCAGTCCAGTTGGTCCCGTTCCATTGTGTTGCTTTTGATGAATTTGCCGTCCATTGGGTTCTCCGTTAAGTACTGCAAGCGAGCCGCTTGCGTTACAAATGCAACTCCGTAAACGCCCGAGCCTGCCCTTCGATCGCTGGTTCCACGGCCAGCCGCTTGATGCTACTTTTGTAACACGGGCTGTTAGCCCGTCTGCGGCGCAAGCTGACAGCTTGCGTTACAAATGCAACTCCGTAAATGCCTGGGCCTGCCCCTCAATCGCCGGTTCTACCGCCAGCCGCTCGATGCTGGATGCGCCGAAGAAACCCGCGATGCCTTCGGTGTGTTCGAAAATATATTGGGCGTCGGCGGGTTCGGCTATCGGCCCCCCGTGGCAGAGGACGAGAATCTCCGGGTTGACCGCCACCGCGGCGTCGCGCATGGCCTGCACTCGCTTGGCAGACTCGGCCAGGGTCAGCGCGGTATCCGCGCCGATGGAACCCTTCGTCGTCAGCCCCATATGGGGGACCAGCACATCCGCGCCAGCCTCGGCCATGGCCCGGGCTTCGTCGGGATTGAAAACATACGGGCAGGTGAGCATATCCAGCCGGTGGGCCTGGGCGATCATTTCCACCTCCAGCTCGTAGCCCATCCCTGTCTCCTCCAGATTGGCCCGCATCACCCCGTCGATCAGCCCGACCGTCGGGAAGTTCTGCACCCCATCGAAGCCCATCTCTTTGAGTTGGCGCAGAAAATGGGGCATCAGCCGGAAGGGGTCAGTGCCGCAGACGCCGGCCAGCACCGGCGTGTCCACCACCACCGGCAGCACTTCACTGGCCATCTCCACAACGATTGCGTTGGCGTCGCCGTAGGGCATCATCCCGGCCAGACTGCCCCGCCCGGCCATGCGATAGCGGCCAGAATTGTAGATGATAATCAGGTCCACCCCGCCCCGTTCGCTGAACTTGGCAGAGATGCCTGTGCCTGCGCCCGCACCGATAATCGGGCGGCCCGCAGAGACTTTGGCGCGCAGACGGCGCAGGGATTCGGATCGGGAAATGTAGGGCATTGATCAGCGTTCTCCTGTCAGGAAGTTCAATAGTTTTGTTGTTACTGCGTCTGCAAATGCGTCGTCGTTGATATTTGCTTCGACGACATCCACAGAAATATCGGCCCTGGCGTTGAGTTGGATGGCGTCGAAAAGCGCGGCGTCGGCTTCCGGCCACCAGAAAAGGCCGTCAGGTGAATCGAGAACCGAGACGCCGTTGGCGGGCAGGAAGAAGGCGACTGGCCCGCTCGATGCGTTGGCCTTCTCGGCCAGGATGCGGCCCAGGCTGGCGTTCTCCTCCGGCGTCGTGCGCATCAGTGTAACCGTCGGGTTCCAGACATAAAAGAGCCGGTCGTCGAATTTGGACGGCACATTTTCCCGCGGCCCAAAGTTCACCATATCCAGACAGCCCGGCGCGATGACCTGGGGGATGCCTGCCTGGGCTGCCGCGTCCAGCCGGGTGGGGCCAGCCGTGAGCATCCCGCCCACCAGTTCGTCGGCCCATTCGGTAGTGGTCACGTCCAGCACACCCACAAAATAGCCCTCGCCGATAAGCTTTTCCATCATCCGCCCGCCCGCGCCGGTGGCGTGAAAGACCAGCACTTCGTAGCCAGCGGCCTCCAGCTTGGCCTTGCACTTGCCCACCAATTCGGTGGTGTTGCCAAACATCGACGCTGCGATGAGGGGTTTCGTCGCCAACGCCGGCGGTGTGGCTGTCGCCATCCCGCAGACAGCCGCCACTGCGTTCGTGTAAATGCGGGCGCTGATGGAATTGACGCCGGCCACATCCACAATCGAGGGCAGCATCGCAATGTCACTGTCCCCCACATAGGCGGCCACATTCCCGCCCGCCAGGGTGCTGACCATCACCTTCGGCACGCTCAGAGGCAGGCCACGCATGGCCGTCGTGACTATCGTCGTCCCCGCGGAGCCGCCCATTCCCAGCACGCCCTGCACCCGGCCTGCGTCGTGCAACCGTTTGAGAATGGCAGCAGCGCCCTTCGCCATCACCCCAATCGCAGCGCCCCGATCCCCCGCCTTGCGCAGAGCCGCCAGGGACGATCCGCCGGCTTCGGCCACCGCCGCAGCGGAGATATCCGGTGCGAAGGAGGGTTCGCCGATGACGCCGGTGTCGATGACCAAAGCGGTCAGCCCGCGCCGCTCGATCTCCACTTTGACGAAAGCGAAGTCCTCTCCTTTGGTGTCCAGCGCGCCGATGAGAGCGATAGTAGCGGATGGCATTTGGCTCATTTTCGTTGCTTCTCCCCAGCCTTGAGCAGCCGAATCATCTCGGCAATGCGTTCGGCACGGACTTCCGGGCGACGTTTGGTGGCATCGATCCAGCGCAGATAGCCTTTGCGATAGAAGGTCGCCAGCCTCTGAAAGAAGGCCAGCGCTTCCGGTTCCGCGGCCAGCGCTTCGTTGATGTCATCTGCCAATTGCTCGACCTGTGGACCTTCGGCTCGGAGTTCTACCGTCACCGCCGCACCCACATCCAGCCTGCTGTCCCGCCGCCAGGCAGCGCCCAACGACAGAAAGTAGCCCTGCTCGTCTGCGCCCAGCGGACCGCGGACGGTACAGCCGTTGACTGTACCGGTGATGTGATGGCGATCTTTTTCGCCCCACACCGCGTTGGGATCGAAGGGCAGGCGAATCAGCGCGTGCCTGTCCTTTTGTTCAATCAGACCACTGAAACGCTGCACTGTCAAATCACTTTTTCCCTTCGGCAAAGCGCTTTAACAACTGGCAATAGGCCGCCTGGCCTTTGACAAAACTGCTCAGGCGGAAGAACTCATCCGGCGCGTGCGCGCCCTCGTCCCGCAGGCCAAAGCCAAAGCTGACGGTGTATGCGCCCAGCTCGTCCAGAAAGACGCCGGTGATGGGAATGCTGCCACCGCTGCGCACGTGATAGGGTTCGCTGCCGTAGAGTTCGCGCAGGACATCGGCCACCACTACATTGCCCCAGTGGTCCGCGGTGGTGACGTAGGGTTTGCCGCCGGTCTCTTCCGGGGTGACAGTGGCGGTGACGCCGGGGGGCGTGTGCTTCGCCACGTGGGCCTTCACCAGTTCCACAATCTTTTCCGGGCGCTGGTTGCTGACCAGCCGGCAGGTAATTTTGGCGTGGGCCTCGTTGGGCAGGACAGTTTTGATACCCTCGCCCTGAAAGCCGCTCCACATCCCGTTGACTTCCAGCGTGGGCCGCGCCCAGACCCGCTCCCGGGTGGTGTAGCCCGCTTCGCCGTAGGTGGCCTCCAGGCCCAGATTGTCCAGATACTCTTCTTCGTCGAAGGGGACACGGGCGATGGCAGCCCGCTCGTCGTCGGTCAGGTCGGCCACATCGTCGTAGAAGCCATCCACGGCAATGCGTCCGTCGGCGTCGTGCATAGATGCCAGCAGTTCGGCCAGGACGTGGGCAGGGTTGCGGATTGTGCCCCCGTAGCCGCCGGAGTGGAGGTCGGTCTTGGCCCCTTTGACGTCGATTTGCAGGCCGCAGATGCCCCGCAGTGCGATGAGCAGAATGCCTTCGCTGTCGCTCCACTGGCCGCCGTCCGCGCTGACGGCCAGGTCACAGGCGAAGAGCTTCTTGTGCTTGGCCAGAAAGCCAGGAATCTGAGGAGAGCCGATCTCCTCCTGGCCCTCAAAACAGAATTTGAGGTTGACGGGCAGGCTGCCTTCGCCCTTCAGCAGGGCCTCGACCGCCAGAATGGGGACGAGCATATTGCCTTTGTCGTCGGACGCACCCCGGGCGAAGATTTTGTCGCCGTCGATGCGCGGCTCAAAGGGTGGACTGGTCCAGAGATGGAGGGGGTCTGCGGGCTGGACGTCGAAGTGGCCGTAAATGAGGATCGTCGGCTGGCCCTCCGCGTGCAGCCAATCGCCGTAGACGACCGGGTGGCCCGCGGTGGGCAGCAACTGGACATTCTCCGCGCCCGCGGCCTGCAGACGGGCCACCACCCACTCGCCGGCCCGTTGCACATCGCCCTTGTGGGCGGGCAGGGCCGAGATGCTGGGGATGCGCAGGAAGTCGAGGAGTTCGTCCTGAAAGCGAGGCTGGTGGGCGTCGAGATAGGTTTGGTAGGTGGGCGTACGGTTGGGCATTGGGGTGGGGTCTCCTCTCGTGGCTGATCGGATGCGATAGGTGCATTATCGGTCAGACACGGGAGGAGCCCACATTCCGCATTAGACAATTTCCGGATTTTGGTATTGTTCGGCACTGGTAAATCCGTGCAAAACATGAATTCCGATCATTCTGGATCCAACAATGGTTCATCAAAAGCCTTCGATTCTTTGAAGTGCGGCTGATCAGCCAATTCTGGCTACTAATTTCAAAGCTTTCAGCCAGAAGTTGTCGTTTTCGTAGGGAAACCCGGTTGTTCATGACCATTTTGGAGCTACGATTCCGTTTATTCCTCAATTCCACTCAAAACAGGTGCGGAATGTGGGGAGGAGAGTCAAGGGCAACGAATTATGTTTTATTTTTTGCTAATACGTTCAGGTGGTTCCGTCATTGACGGACGCGGAGGTAGAGGGGCACGTGCGGTCGGTGGTGGAGATGGTGGTGAGGAAGGTATGAGGATGCGTGTCCAATGGGAGTTTGTCAATCTTCCGCATCGGTGATACTCTGCGATGGAATTTACATTCGTTGGCCCCCATCACATCCATTCAACACTCCCCGGCCGGGTTTGTATTGTCAACATTTTTCCCGCGCGTTCATTTCAGATGCTTTGCGGCATTAATTTTGTGGTCAATTTTTACCCGAACTATTGCAAGGCAATAAATTTTCATTAGCGGAGTGCAGCTATGGGTAAGTACGTTCAGAACATTTTCTCTATTGAAATAAGACGAAAGCACAAATATTTTGCATTGATACTCTGCTGCTTATTATTCTCTGTCTCCCGTCCCGTGACAGCCTTTAATATCTTGGGCAGGACGCCAGATGGGGTGCCTTATCGACATGACAACAGCCAACCTATTAAATACTATATCAATCTGGGTAGTTTTGAAAATGCAGCAAATCGAGATGATATCATTCAAGAAATTCGTAATGCCTTTCAGGAAATAGAGGAACAACCTCAAATCAACGTGCAATTTGAATATGCTGGTGAGACTACTCGTCTTCCAGCGCGGGATGAAATAAATGTAGTCTATCTTGATCATACTAGTAGTTATGGGATTGTAACTAATTACAATTTATCAGATGGACTTATTCATTCGGCAGACATTGGCATTAATGGTACAACACATGGTTCTGGTCCTTTTGGCCTAGCATTGCACGAGATATGTCATTTTCTTGGGCTCGATCATTCTTCTACGGGAGCAGATTCTGCCGTTTATGAAGCTACTGTAAATGGAAAATTATCTGCAGATGATATCGCAGGGCTTGCAACCCTTTATCCTAATCCTGACTTTCTATTGTCAAGCACCACAGGCTCCATCAGCGGACAAGTCTTGCTGGATCAAGGCAGCCCAGCCGATGCTAGACTGGTAGCCTACGACATAGCCCAAACCGATCAACCACGTATTGTAACTCGTAACACCAATGCTGATGGCACTTTTGAACTGGTAGGCATTCCGCCCGGGGAATATCGGATTGTCGCAGAATCTCTTAGTGGTGATGGTGGCTGGTTTATTCACCAACATTTGAAGGCAGGACAAACATATACTGTCACCGCCGGTAATATCATCACAAATGAGATAGTAAATATCCAGAGACAAGAAGCGTTGAAACCATATACATTATTTCAAAATTCTGGAATAGGTGAAGCGATTTATAGCAGTTTATCAGACAAGATTTATCTGTTGCCTATGTCCTATAGAATAGCCAACGGCAATGTACACGTTATTGATCGAGGTGGAGTGCTACACGCTGTAATAGCCGTTAAGGCAACGACACTCAAATTTTCACCCGACGGAACCCGGCTTTACGCACTGGGGTTGGAGGAACCTTCCATATCTGTCATTGACATCTCACCGGATAGTTCAACGCAATATCAGATTCTTTCAAAGATCGAATTGCCCGAATGGCCCCATGATATCGCAGTTACATCATCAAATGTCGCCTATATAGCAACTGGTCATAATAGTGAAAATGCTGCTAATAATGAAAACAAAATTTTGGTGATCGACATGAACAACAATACCATTGTTGATATTATTCCAACCACCAGAAGAAACCTTTACATTTCACTCTCGGCAGATGAGAAAAGGGCCTATGTTGGAACATACGATCCCTATCCAATCCAAATAGTTGAAATCGATATTGACCCAGAAAGCTCAACATATCACTCTATTCTACAACAAGAGTCTGTTGGCCATAATGCATATTGGCATATTATACCGAGCGCAGATGGACGGTTCCTGTTCCAAGGCACTACTGACGGCCTGAGTGTTTGGAATGCGACGGATTATACTCTCATCAAACAGATTCATACTGGCTTTTACAACAGGCGATTCGTTCAGGCAGGAAATGGTAAATATATCGTGCTTCTTGGAAAGGACGATTCCGAGATAAACACAGAGTTAAACAATTACAAACTGAGTTTACTAGACACCCAATCGCTTGAAATCGCTTATGAGTTAATAATTGGTGGTAGTGACGTGAAATACATTGACACTGGCACAGATGATAGCACTGTGTTTCTAACAGGTTATGGTGGACTTGCTGAGGTCGTACTTCCATTTGCGACACCAACTGCCACACCTACGCCAACCAACACACCAACTGCCACACCTACGCCAACCAACACACCAACTGCTACACCTACGCCAACCAACACACCAACTGCTACACCTACGCCAACCAACACACCAACTGCTACACCTACGCCAACCAACACACCAACTGCTACGTCAGTGGCGACGCCGGAATATCATATCTTTCTACCTGCAATTCAGACAGGTATCTGAAGGCCCTCAATGGTTTCTTGATGGGATAGTTTTTCATGATCGACAAAGCACGGAAAACCCAAAACAGTCCGAATGTGTGGGATGATTCCGCCTCACGAGAAGGATACATTGGCATGAGCTACCGCATCTCAAATTCAGTTATTCTATCAATTGCCTTATCTGTACTTTTGATTACGGTTGCATCAGTAAGTATTACTTGGGCTGATAATATCTATATGCAACCCAATAGCATATCTGATGTCTTGGACCAAGCGGTTGCAGTGACCGTAGGCAATAATCATGCCTGTGCCTTGACAAAGAGCGGTGGCGTGAAATGTTGGGGACGAAATTCTTACGGTGAACTGGGAGATGGTACCTCAATTGACCGCGCAACACCAGTGGACGTTTTCGGGATGAGTCGTGGCATAATTGCGATCGACGCAGGTGCTAGCCACACTTGTGCATTGATCGAGAATGGCGGTGTCAAATGTTGGGGAAGAAACCGGAGTGGAGAACTAGGTAATGGATCTACAGGGTATGCTACTCTCCCAGTAGCCGTTACCGGATTACAGAGTGAAATTGTTGCGGTCAGTGCTGGTCTCAACTATACGTGCGTGGTAACAAGTTCTGGGAATGTCAAATGCTGGGGGGGGAATAGTGTGGGTCAGTTGGGTGATGGCACAGTAATTAATCGTCTGACACCTGTCAATGTGGTTGAACTAGATCAAAAAATCACATCAATCAGTGCAGGTGGTTATTATTTTTCTGGCGAACATACGTGTGCCCTAACTGCGTCGGGGGGAATTAAATGTTGGGGGGCTAACAATTTTGGTCAGTTAGGTGATGGTACAAGAACGCAACGTCTGACACCTGTGGATGTAATTCAGCTTAGCAGCAATATGAGTGCCGTCACTGCAGGCGATCTTCATACCTGCGCATTGAACGACCATGGCGAAGCCAAGTGCTGGGGAGCCAATAATTTGGGTCAGCTAGGTGACGGAACATTAAAGAATAGAACAACCCCTGTGGATGTAATGGGATTGAACAGTGGCCTTATGTCGATAGACGCTGGTGCATTAAGTACATGTGGATTATTGGATACTGGTACGATTAAGTGTTGGGGACTAAACAATTATGGCCAACTTGGCGATGGAACTACTACAAATCGGAGCCTCCCGACTGACGTGATGGGGTTGAACAGTACCGTGACAAACCTTGAATCTGGCGGAAATTTTGCGTGTGGGCGAATGCTAAACAGGTCACTTGTGTGTTGGGGGAAAAACACATATGGCAACCTTGGCAACGGTACTATGACAGACAGCAGCGCACCAGTGGCTGTTGTAGAGTTTGAAAGCGATCCCCAAGCATACCAAGCGTTAGTCAATCCGTCCTTCGATGCAGCGATCGATCCTCGTTCTGAAGGACACTGGCAATGGCTGACACCCAATGGTCCTACCGACGACAACAATACCTGTTTTGGGTGGACCTATCCAGCTAGTGATGCAGCCGGCCCGCCCCAGGACGGTGACCATTTCCTGGTCACTCATCGCAATGGAAATGCCGATTGTACTTCCTTCTTCCAGAATGTGCAGCGTTTCCCCCAATCCGGAGACACCTACACGTTCACGATAGCTGCCAGAGCGCCAGTGGACGGCGTCAGCCGCACTTTTGACTTGCAATTGCATACCTACGATGGAAATGGGCAGAATCAACAGTCGAGTCGGAGACAGCAATTCACTGTGAGCAGCAACGAGTGGGATGAGTTCACCATAACCTTTCAGACTTTACAGGATGCCATGTATATTCGGGCCGAAGTCTATCTGATAGACCTGGACGCAGTGAATTATAACTTTGATAATGCCCGGCTATTGGGATCTGAACGACACAGTATCTCTGGCCAGATTCGCACTGGCAGAGGCGTGCTTGCTGAAGGGGTAGTTGTTGCGTTGAACAATGGCCGTCGTACAACTACAAACAGTGATGGTAGATACATTTTTGAAAATTTACCCAATGGAAGCTATACGATTATACCATTTCAGTCAGGGAAGTTTTTTGAGCCAGCATCGCGGTCAGAGCTCGTTGCATATTCGGCAACACCTGGGGTTGATTTTACGGTAAGAAGCGCAGTCGGTACAACGAATTCATTGCTCCGGAACCAATCCTTCGAAAATGGTTCTGATCCTTTTCCATGGGAATGGATCGGCCCTTGCAATCGATTTGCGGATACCGCTAACATTGCGCAGCACGGTACCCGATATTTAGCAACTAATCGAGCAGGCAACCTGAATTGTAGTTCCTTTTACCAGGATATAGACCGCCGTCCAGTAACAGGTGAAGAGTATAAATTTGGTATCTGGGTGCGGTCATCGGATGGCTCAGTACGCAAAGGCGCGGTTGCTCTATGGGCTCGGGGCGGTCAGGATGAGAATGCAACCATAGCATTCACGACGAACGGTACAGCATGGCAATATGTCGAGGCACACTTGCTGATCGAAAGAAGTAATCATTCCAATTTGCGGGCCGAGGTTTACCTGGAGTCACCCGATAGTGTCGATTATTACTTCGACAATGCCGCATTGCATGGTCCAAACCACTACGCAATCTCTGGGCGTGTATTGGATGGACTCACGGTTGTCCCTGATGTCACTGTTACAAATGGGGCCGAGCATACTGCCCGATCCGATGCTAGTGGCGAATTCATATTGCGAGATCTGCCTCCCGGCACATACACACTTACACCGTCCAAGACCGGCTATTTGTTTGCCCCAACATCGCGAACTATTGTCATTCGTGAAAGTGATATAGTAGGGTTTAACTTTGCAGCCACATCTACAGCGCCTTTGCGACATAGCATCGTGGGGACTATCACCGATAAACAGAGCGGTGAGCCTTTAGCAAACACAAGAATTTCTTATGGTGGTGCCAGCGTTATTACTGATAGCAATGGCAACTATAGAGTAGATAACTTGCCTCCAGGAACATATGCACTCCAAGCATTTAAAGCAGGATATACATTTATACCCGCAAATACGCAAGTCACGATCCCCCAGGCAGGCCCTCTGGACTTTAGCGGTACAAAGGTTACAGATGAACCGCGAGTCTCGATCACTCATATAGAGGTGGCACAAGTTCTACTTGCAGAGGTGGATCCCTTGACCGCTAAAAGAATACCGTTGATTGCAAACAAACCCACAATTGTACGCGTATATGTTAGCTGTGCAATCGATTGCTTTTCCACCACTTCTGTCAGAGGAATTTTGACAGTGCGTGGCTCCACGAGCGTCTACGAAACTTCAGCAGACAATAACCAAGTAATACCGGAGTTTGAGAATGACTGGCATAAACAGCAGCCAGATTTATCTAAGACTCTCAATTTCATACTGCCAGCTCGAATTGCCAGTGGCGATGTTGTATTCGAGGCCGCCTTAGACAATGGTTCAACATTGAGCAAGCCAACTGTATTTACTGAAATGCCTGTCCTACGTATCGGGTGGAACAGAATTCCGTATGCGACCGAAAGTGGTTCACCTCTTTCACTTACAACGTCTGATATTGCCAACTCAGGTGCTGACTTTCTTAAGGCAATATACCCTATTGGAAACTTAGAATACTTCTATCAACCAGGCATCATAGAAGTTATGAACAAAAAACTTGGCCCGTGTCTGATAGGCAATAGTCTCAATCCATTCTGTTCGCAGATCCAATATCTAAAGGTTCTCGATGCTTTTTGGACAAAAGTTGAACGAGAAGGCACGTGGAAAAATGGTGCAGCACCAGATCGTCTTTATGGTTGGGTTTCTGAAGACGCTATTGACGGTCCATATGGTATCGCTCTAGCGACGTATCCGAGCATCGCGCTAGGAACTGATGATGATGATTCAGAAAGTGGTGTAACAACAATCGCCCAATGGACATTTTCCCATGAAATTGGACATACTTACGGTCGGAAACACGCACCGTGCGGGCTACCTCCCTCCTCACAAATCGATGAAGATTTTCCTACATACGGTACAGGTGCCGGCACTATCGGTACATACGGTATTAGCTTATCTGCCAACAAGATACTTGAGCCAAATCACAATGATATCATGGGTGGTTGTGGAAAGAACTGGGTTTCACCATATACATATGGAAATCTCGCCAATAACATTAAGACTGAGCGATCAACGATAGAGACTCGTCGAACGTTTCTGGCCGAACCACAAAAGCAGATACTGATTTCAGGTGATATCTTTAGTCCAACTTTATCTGTGAGATTCGATCCAATTTATCAGCTTGTCTCGCAAGTACCTATCGAGACAGCGGAAGAAGGGGCATTCTGTATCGCTCAATTTGATACAGGTGGAGCAGAGCTAGATCATCGCTGCTTTGATGCAAGTTTCGACTTTATAGATAATTCAAGTTCTGAACTCAAAGCAGCCACTTTCTTTAGTCTCGTATTACCGCATTTTGACGCAACAGTTCGATTCGACCTTATAAAAGATACTGAAATACTCGGAAGTATCTCAATGAGCGCAAATGAACCGACAATTCAGCTAGTTTCGCCTATGGGGGGAGAGATTTGGAGTAGCATAGGCACATACCAGATCTCTTGGAGCTCTAACGATGCCGACGATGATGTCTTATACCATTCCGTGTCATATAGTGAGGATAATGGAGGTAGTTGGATTCCTGTCGCCAGCAATATCACAGAAACGCACGCCATTTTTGACGTTTCGAACTTTCCAGGAAGTGATAGTGTACGTATACGAGTAACAGCAAGCGATGGTTTCCATATTAGTTCAGACATTTCAGGCATTATTAGCGCGGGAACTAATAACCCAACCGTATCCATTATCGAACCCAACTCCGTTACAACCGTTACCTTGGGATATCCAGTTCTACTTCAGGGAAGAGCCTATGACCTTGAAGACGGTCCTCTTTCAGGAGATATGATACAATGGATATCCAGTATTGACGGGAGCCTGGGCAGTGGAGAAGATATATACACTTTTCTCTCCCTCGGTCAACATCTGATAACCCTAGTAGCCACTGACAATGACAAAAACACATCAGCGCGGACCACTACGGTTACTATCGCAGCACCTCCCATTTCACCAGCGACGCCGACCGCGACCCCAACACCAACTCAAACACCGACAGCTACACAGCCGCCAACTCTCACGGCGACAGCAACCAGCACTCATACACCTACGCCGATGCCCACTCAAACACCGACGACTACTCCCACCGCGACGCCAGGAGCGCCGACCCAGACACCGACAGCAACGCATACATTAACACCGACATCCACATCGACACAGACACCGACAGCAACGCCCGCCGCAACCGCAACACAGCCAACCTCTGGCGGCAGTAGTGTTAGCGGCTTTGTCTACGAAGATCGCAACGGCAACGATACAAAGGAATCGGACGAGCCAGGTGTCGAAGATGCCGTCGTAAAACTACGCGATCCGCAAGCCCGTAGCGTACAGCAAGAACGGGAGACCCACACCGGCGCGGACGGAAGCTATCGCTTTACGAATATTCCCATCGGGGTCTATGAACTGGCCGTGCAGTTGCCACCCCAATACAATACGGATGGCTTCCAGTGGCAGAATGTGGATGTGTCAGGCACAGGTGAGACATCAATGAACCCGGTGCCCGCGCCCAAAGCCGAATGGCGTCTCTATCTGCCATCATTGGATAGGTAAGGAGGTTCTTGTCAATCAGCACGGACACCCTAGACGCGACTAACGCTGGTGGTTATACCTCCGGCCACCAGTCGCTAATCTGCCTCGTTTGCCGCATACCGTTCACGAGAGAAGAGAGCCAGAACCGAACGGTTCTGGCTCTCTTCTCTCGTCTACCTGGACGCGTCCAATCCAAGTCCTTGCGCAGGATTAGCGGTGCAAGTCTTGCCCCTACCCCCGCAACTCATTCATCACCGCGGGCAAATAGCCCAACAGATCGCTGGCGATCACCCCGCCGGGACCGATCTCCGCCTCGCATTCTTCCCCGGCTCGGCCATGCAGCCACGCGCCCAGACAGGCCGCGTCGAAAGGCTCCACCCCTTGCGCCAGCAGACCCGTAATCGTCCCGGCCAGCACATCGCCTGTGCCTGCGGTCGCCAGCGCGGGCGTCGCCACGGGCAGCACCGCCAGCCGTCCATCCGGCGCGGCGATGACTGTATATGGCCCCTTCAGCAGAACCACCGCATTCCAGACCGCGGCCTTTTCCTGGGCCAACTGCCAGCCCCCGTCCAGCACAGCGTCGATCTCCACCCCGCACAGCCGGACCATCTCCCCTGCGTGGGGGGTCAGAATCACCGGATCGGGCAGGAGTTCCGGCCAGTTGTCGATCAGCGCCAGACAGTTCAGCCCATCGGCATCGATGACAGTGGGGGGCAGGCTGGGCGTGGCCGCGGGTAGTTGGCTACGGCGGCGGATGGCGCCAAAGGGCGATGTGGAGAGCGCGTGGGCATCCGCCTCCCCTTCCTCGGCCGTACCTGCTTCGGCCTGAAAATTGGTGGGCAGAACCGACGAGCGCCCGGATTTTGTGCGGGTGAGGAAAGAACGCACAAAGTCAATTGTGGCATTCTCGTGGCTCAGCCCGCAGCCCAGGAGCAGAGCCTGATAGCCGCCGAGCTTCTCGTTGATGGTCGCCACCGCGTTTTCGTTGATTACACCCATCTCGTGGGAGAGCAGCAGCCAGGTCGGTTCGGCCAGAGCCGTGGCGACGGGAACCCAGACCGGCTGGGGCACCGCGCCTGTCACCAGCCCCGCACCGGCCCGACCCATGGCCGCGCAACTCAGAAAGGCCGCGCCTGGATAGTTGACGCTGCCGACGACTGCCATTCCTTTGCCAAAGCTGCCCTTGTGGCTGACTCGGCTGCGGGCAGGTAGCAGTGCGGCCACATATTCCGGTGCCAGGGTGAAAGTGTGGATATCGTCGGCAAGGGCTGGAGCGATGCCGATGTCGGCCACCACCAGTTGACCCAGGGCATTGGCCGCGGGGAAGAGAAAGTGGCCCCACTTGGCATAGGCAAAGGTGACCGTCACATCCGCCGGAACAGCGTGGGCGTAGAGGTCGCCCGTGTCGCAATTTGTACCGCTGGGACAGTCCACCGCCACAACCATCAGCGGACCGGCCTCCTCTGCGCCACTCTGCCGCTGTGTGCGTACATCATTCACCTGGTCCAACAGGGCGGCCAGATCGCCCTCCACAGGCCGGTTGTTGCCCGTGCCCAGCAGACTATCCACGACGACCGTGGCCGGGTGCAGCCATTCGGCCAAGGCGGTGAAATCGCTGTCCTCGTCGGCGCGCACGCTTTCCAGTCCGCGAGCCGCCACTTGGCCGAAATGTTCCTGATAGTCGTGTTCGGCGTCGGTCTTGCGCCGCCAAATGTAGAGGCGCACGGGATAGCCCGCGTCGTGCAGGTAACGGGCACAGACCAGTCCATCGCCGCCGTTGTTGCCCGGCCCCACCAGCACCAGCACAGGCGTTTCTTCGGCGGCGGGAAAAGCTTCGACGATCACATCCGCCACGGCTTTGCCCGCCTGCTCCATCATCTGGGCGTAGGAGTGGCCGCCCTCATTTGCCACGCGCTCCAATTCCTGCATCTGGGCCACAGAGACAATTTTCAGGTGATTGGGGATGGGGCGAATATCCTGTACAGACAGGGTTGGATTATTCTCACTCATTCGATACTTCCTCTCTTGTGCGCCGAAAAACGACGCCGATGTCGGCCAGTTCCTGCAATAATCGGTCAAAGTGGGGGCCGGTCACCACCTGTTCCGGTGTTAGCAGTCCACTCCCCCTGATCTCGCCCCGGCCCACCATCCGGGCAATAATCGCGCCGGTCATGGCCGTTGTGCGGGCCATTGATGTAAAGCCCAAGGCCTCGTCGAAGCGGTCGATCATCTCGACGGAGAGCCGGGTCAGACTGCCGTTCTGCCTACCTTCCGCGTCCAGGCGCACGAGGGTAATGTCCCGATCTGTCTCGTCGAAACGCACTTTGGGGTAGAGCAGCACATCCAAAAAGTGCTTGGGTGCGATCGATGCGCCGTCGATGTCGATAGGCTCGCTGCTGAGCAGGCCCATCTCTTTGAGCAGCGTCACTTTGGCCGCATAGCCCGGCCAGCGGATGGTCTTCTGGCTGCCGCTGCCCAGTCCCTTCAGGCAGTCCAGTTCGAGCAGCCAGGGCATAAAGTTTTCGTGCCAGGCCTCCACCTCGCCCACGCCCTCGAATGTGATCGGCTCGGCTTCGCTGTAGCGGGCCACCTGCACCAGTTCTCCCTCTTTGACCGCGTGACCGTCGATGTCGCGCAGGGGCAGCCGCCGCCCGCCGAAGACGATTTTATAGCCCAACGGCGGCGTAGGCGCGGCAGGAATCCCCCCACATTTGATGTGCAGGCTGTCGATACTGTCCAGTTCCTCGGCCAGCCGCCGCGCCCAGATTTCAGTCAATCCCGGCTCCACACCGCAACCCCGCAGCAGGAACGCACCAGCCTCGGCGGCTTCAGATTCCAGCGCGTCCAACTCTGTCAGCGGCGGTGTGCTCAAATCGACCAGTGGGCGTCGGGCCGCGATGGCCGTGCGCATCCCCAGCGGGATAATCTCCGGGGGCAGCGCGGCCAGCACCACATCGTGCTGAGCCATCAGCGCCACCGCTTCCAGCCGATCGGCCAGATCAATTTCAGTAAAAGTCACCTTGTCCAGACCGGGCAGACCGGCCAGCCGTTTCTCTGCGACCGCCAACTGCTCCGGGCTACGGTCGGCCAGGGTGACAGCCGTCACGTCGTCGGCCTGCATCCCGATGTAGGCGGCAGCCGGTCCCATCAGACCGCTGCCGAGAACGAGAAATTTCATTGACAGTCTCCTGTAAAAAATGGACACGGACTGAAACGGATTTTAAGGATTTCCACGGATGGGCGGACGGGTTCTGTCAGCAAAGGGAGAGTGTCTACAGTTCATCGCGTGCCAGAAAACCCATTCAGACCATTCGAATGATCCGTGAAAATCCGTGTACTTCAGTTTTCCACAGCAATCACCCGCAGCGGGAAGGCGTCCAAGCCGCTGACGGGCACGGGCAGGGCGTAGACATGCACCCAGCTCTGGTTGAGCGCGTCCAGATTGGTCAGATTTTCGATGAGAGGAATGCCCGCCCGGAAGAGCAGCAGGTGGTTGACGTTGGCGTGGGTGGTGTCGTGGGTCAACTCCACCCCGCCGGAGTCCACGCCCATCAGTTTGATGCCCTGCTCCACCAGCCAGGCCAGCCCTTCGGTGGAAAAGTATTTCGTCGGTCCCATCCGGCCAAAGGCGATGTCGCCAGGATGGATACCGCCTGCTTTCGCCGCGGCGGTCTGCACCTGGGCCAGCGTCACGCCAAACTCGGCTTCGGCTTCGCTCAGGTCGAGAATAACCGCCTCGCCGCAAAGCTGCTCCACAGGAATCTGGGCCAGGTCTGCCCCCTCTTTCAGGCAGTGGAAGGGCATTTCGATGTGGGTTCCCACGTGGTTCATCAGGGCTACATCGGACATCACATACCACTCCCCCGCGGGCCGCTGCTTGCCGGGGATTTCGGCCAGCGCATTGTGGATATTGACGACGAATTTGCGTTCGTCGTCGGGGCCGGTGGGCTGGATGACGCGGGTCAGGTCAACGATATGGGGGGCCATTGGGCTGTCCTTTCGGGAGTAGTGAGTGGTATCTCAGAAGTCCGACTTTTCAGAAAAAGTCGGACTTCTATTGCCAAAGTTTCAGCAGTGCGGGTCGCCAGTTTGTGCCTTCCAGCAGGTCGGTGTTGTCGCTGAAAAGATCAATGCTGCCGATGGGCTGGCGGGATGCGAAGCGCCGGACTTCCGGGTCTGTGATCCGGGCCAGCAGAGCGTCGCAAAAGCCGTTCAGGGCGATGACCCGAAAGGGACGCCCAAAGAAATCCCGCACCCTCTCCGACATCGACTCAATCAACCCCAACCGGTTATGCATCTGCGCCAGAGACTCATAGGCGGGGACCAGATGGCTCTCCCGTTCCTGCCAGGTCGGCGCGGTCTGCGCGGCCAGCAGGTGGGGCGTCAATTCCGCCGCACAGTCCAGCTTCGAGAAGGCCGTGCCGAACCATTTGGGATAGGGCGCGTATTGGCGCTCCATCAGGAAGGCCAGCCGCATCACATCCCGCACCAGCCGGGACCCCATCAGCGCCGAGCCGAGTTCGTCCCCCACCAGCCCGGCCCGGCCCATCAGATGCTCCTCCTGGCCGATGCGCGCCCAGCCCGCGGCCAGGAGATAGAGCCAGACATCCTGGGGATACCAGGCGAAGCGGGCACGCATATCTTCCAGTCCAACGCCGTCGTGATAGACAGCACCTGCGGTCAGCGTGCGCAGCTTCTGCTGGGGAAAAGTGAGCCAGTCCGCGGCGGTCAGCGGCGTGCAAATGTCGTAGCCCAGATAGTCCTGGACAAAGCCCCGAATGGTGGAGACGCTCACCCGATGGTTGACCGGGCCGCTTTGCAGAACGGTGAGATGCTGCACGCCGTTGTCATTCAGGTCCGGCTCGCTGAAGTTGGTGGAATAGCCCCGGAAGGTGTAGGGCAAGCGCTCCGCCAGCGTTGTGTGGATGGCGTCGGCCACCTGCGGATGGTCCGCTTCGCTGACAAACAATTGGACGCGGGGTCCCCAGTGGTGGTCCGTGGACATTTCGTCGTCGAAGCCCAGCACTTCCGAGCCGCTGCCGATCAGCCCGGCGCTGTGGGCCAGACAGGGGAAGGCGTCGTCCAAAATTGGGCGCACGGCTTCCCGGTAGAAGTCACCGCAAAGGGTGAGGCCGGGGATGAATTCTGTCGTTGTCATTGGTTCAACCTCAACCGCATAGTCACTTTTCCGGGATCACTCTTTCTCTTAGGTCTCTTAGATTCTCATCAGCGATACGCGCACGCTCGCGACTGACGTATATTCTCTCAAGTAAATACTGCACGAGCTCTATTAATTTCTCAGCATCTGAGTTTTGTATGCGTTGTTGTAAATTGCTGTGTTCACCGTGGGTGCCTTCATTGCCAAGTAGCCGTACTCCGTCGAAGATACCCATAATGCTTGGGCTTATTTTCTCTTGCTCCATCAATATATCTAGCCGATCTGCAAGAATGATGAATCGCATTTCCCCCTTACGATTAGGCCTCTCTTTGGGGATTTTGAAGTCCGCACATATTTCTTCGAGTACTGCTCGGCACAGTATAAAACTAGCGCGTGGAGAGTTGGCCAAGACTGCTTCTGCCTGATTCATTACGTCATCAATCGACCACGGAATTGCAGTATTATAACGTCTTTTTGGTGCGAATAATTCGCTCCGGGTATATTTATGACTAGGAGGGTAGTCCTTGCTTGCTGTTTCGTCAGTGAAAAAGATTCCGGAAGCTCTGTATAACACAACACTAATCTTTTCACAGGTCAGGCATTTGAGGGTTTTTACTACTTCAATTGAGTAACTATCGTCATCGTAATGAAATCTCTGGCTAAATGAAGAAACGGTCTTCGTCAAGCTACCGCATCTGCAATATTCATTGACGGTAGGAACTTCATCGTCGTAGTACAATATGTCAGTCATCAGAATTATCTCCTTCGCCATTTTGCTACCACATCAGATGGCTAAATCACCTCGGCACAAGACCAGCGCCAGCCTACTAAACCGGCGCTGGTCTTGTGCTGTTCTCAGTCAATTGTTCTGTACACAAACGCCCCGCCCACAACTGTCGCCGTCACGTCCGTCTCCAGAATCGCCATCGGGTTGACACTAAAAATGTCCTGGGAGAGAATCGTCAGATCGGCCAGCTTGCCGGGGGTGATGCTGCCCTGCTCGTTCTCCATCCCGCCCGCATAGGCCGCGCCGACTGTATAGGCCCAGACCGCCTCTTCGGCGGTCAGCCGCTCTTCGGGGATCCAACCCTTGCCGCCGGGCGTGCCATCAGCCCGGCAGCGGGTAACCGCGGCGTGGATGCCCTGGATCACATCCGGCGTCTCCACCGGCGCGTCGGAGCCGAAGGCCAGGGGTGCGCCTGTCTGTTGCAGGCTGCGCCAGGCATAGGCGTGGCGACTGCGGCTGCCCCAGTGTTTGTCGGAAAGCAGCATATCCTGGGTGGCGTGGATGGGCTGCATGGACGGGATGACACCCAAATCCACAAAGCGGGGGATGTCGTGGGGGTCGAGGACCTGGGCGTGCTCGATGCGGTGGCGCAGGTGCAGGCCAACACCGGCTTTGCGGCTCGCCTCCAGTGCGTCCAGCACCATCCGGTTGGCCCGGTCGCCGATGGCGTGGGTGACGACGGAGAGTCCAGCGGCGGTGGCCCGCGCCACAATATCAGCCATCGCCGCGGCGTCGGTGACGGCGATGCCGGTGTTGTCGGGTTCGTTTTCATAGGGGGCCAGCATCCAGGCCGTGCGCGGACCCAGCGCGCCATCGCTGAAGACTTTCACTCCACCGATGCGCAGCCACTCGTCGCCCAGGCCGGTCTGCAAGCCCAGGTGGATGGCGTCGTCCAGTTCGGAGACGGGGATTTGGGAGACGATGCGCAGCCGCAGCTCACCGTCGGCGCGCAGCTTTTGAAAGGCACGCAGGGCAGAGGCGGCTTCCATTGTGTGGACGCCGACGATGCCCATTTTGTGGACAACTGACTGGGCCTCGCGCACGGCTGCCGCGGCCTGTTCGTCGTCCGGCTCGGCCACCAGCGCAAAGAGGGGATGCATGGCGGTTTCCAGCAGAATGCCTGTGGGCTGGCCCGCGGCGTCGCGGACAATCTCGCCGCCTTCCGGGTCTTGCTTGGCACTGGTGATTCCAGCCAACGCCAGCGCGGCGCTGTTGGCCCAGCCCGCGTGACCGCACTTGCGGCGCAGGAAGATGGGGTGCTCGGTGCTGATAGCGTCCAGTTCCGCCGCGCTGGGGAATGCGCCGTCGCCCCAGAGGGACTGGTCCCAGCCCCGCCCGGTGAGCCACTGGCCTGCGGGGGTTTCCGCGGCCCGGCTGGCTACTCGCGCCAGCGCGCTTTCCAGCGTGGAGACGTTCGCCAGATCGATCTCAGCCAGGCTGAGGCCATAGGAGAGAAAGTGGATGTGGGCGTCGATGAAGCCGGGCACGACAGTCTCGCCGCCCAGATCGACGACCCGTGCATTGGAAAAGGCTTCCAGCAGTTTGTCGCTGTCGCCCACAGCCACAAAGCGATCGCCCCGGATCGCCACAGCAGAGGCGCGGGGACAGGCCGGGTCCATTGTGCGAAAATTGCCGTTGATGAGTAGCAGTTCTGTGTCCACGATTTGGCTCCGGTGTGGGGTGTGGTAGAGTATTGCGTACTGCGTATGCAATGCGAATACGCAATACGAACGTACCCTCTATTGTATCCCAATTCTCCCCATTCCGGTAAGGATTGTCCCAATGCAACCCATCGGCGCGCAGCACGACTTTCACAACCCGGCCTATGCCCAGGATTGGGCCGACCGCTTTGTGCCTACGCGGGCGCGCCAGGCACTTTTTGATGCGATTGTGGACCAGTTGACCAGCCGCGCTTTGCCGAACACCCACATTGTGGAGTTGGGCATTGGCCCTGGCTATCTGGCGCTGGAGATTCTGCGCCGGATTCCAGGCGTGAGTTACGAAGGGGTGGATTTCTCGGAGGCGATGTTTGCGATTGCACGCGCCCGGCTGGCGGACTTTGCCGGGCGTATCGTCTACACCCAGGCCGATCTGATCCGCGACGATTGGACGGCCCGCCTCTCCCAGCCGCCGGGCGCGATTGTCTCCACCTGGGCGCTGCACGATCTGGGCGGGGAAGCGCATATCGCGGCAGTCTATCAGCAGGCGCGGGCTGTGTTGCCATCCGGTGGACTGCTTCTCAACGGGGATTTCGTCAAGCCCAACGAGAGTAAATTTGCGTACGAGCCGGGGCGCATTACGCCCAGCCGTCACGAGGAAATGCTGCGGGCAGCGGGCTTCCGGGATGTGGCCCGGCTAGCCTATCTGGAAAAGGATGTGGAAAATCCTACATCGGCCAACAACTACGCCTGCTTTGCCGGTGTCGTCTGAAATGCACCGTTCTCGCCATCTGGCCCGCTCCACACTGCTGGTGCTTTCCCTCTACATTCTGGAAAAGTTTACCGGGCTGGGCAAGCTCTTTCTGATGACCCGTCAGTTTGGCACAGGTGCGGCTGCCGACGCCTACACCGCGGCCAATCAACTGCCCGAACTCTTCCTCTACGCGCTGACCGGCGGCGCAATTGCCGCTGCCTTCATCCCCGTCTATTCCGCCTACCTGACCGGCCAGCACCGGGCACAGGCCGACGCGCTGGGCAATACGGTTTTCACGCTGACACTGGTAGTTTTGGGTGCTATCTGTGGGCTGGCAGCCCTGGCCGCGCCCTGGATCAGCCGGGTGCTGCTCGTGCCGGAGTTCAGCCCGGAGCAGCAGGCACTGACCGCGGAACTGATGCGGATTGTGCTGCTCTCGTCGGTGATTGTGGGGGTGAGCAGCGTTTTCAGCAGTTTGCTCCAGGCCCACCAGCACTTTCTGGCCCCGGCCCTGGCTTTAAGCCTTATCGATCTGGGGCAGATATTCGGCCTGTATGTGCTGGCTCCCCGCTGGGGCATCCACGGGGTGGCCTGGGGCAGTGTGATTGGGGCAATTCTGCTGCTGCTCACCCAACTGCCCGCGCTCTGGCACAAAGGCATCCGTCTGCGCCCGGCACTGGCCCTGGGTCTGACGGGCAGTCGGGAGATGGCCCATCTGATCTGGCCGCGGATGATTACCCTGGGAGTGGTGCAGGCGGTGGATTTGGTCTTTCTGCGTCTGGCTTCTCCCCTGGCCGCGGGCAGCATCACCGCCTTTTTCTACGCAATGCTGGTGATGGTGGCTATGCCCAAGTCCCTGCTGACCGGGACGATCACCGCTGTATTTTTCCCCACTCTGGCCGAGGAGTATAACGCGGGCAGACCCGCTGCCATGCAGTCCACCCTCTTTACCGGTCTGCGTGCGGCCTGGCTGCTGGTGATCCCCGCGGCTGTGGGGTTACTGGCATTGGGCAAACCAGCCGTGGCCTTCCTCTTTCAACGGGGGGCGTTTGACGACCGTTCTACGGGGCTGGTCTTTGGGCTGATGGCGATCTTCAGCCTGCGGCTGGTGATGGATTCCACCCAGGACGTGCTGTCGATGGGCTTCTATGCCCGGCACAACACCCGTATTGTGATGTGGGCCAATCTGGGCTGGGCCGGTCTGAATGTCGCGCTCAGCTTTTTGCTGGTGAAACCCTTCGGCATAGCGGGGCTGGCCTGGGCCACGACGGCGGCTTCGGCCTCGCTGGCCCTGGCGCTCTACTGGCTCAACCGGCAGATGGATGCCAGTTTGGGCGAGGAGCGGGAGTTGGCGTTGGCCCTGCTGCGCACGGGGCTGGCCTGCGCGGGGATGGCCACTTATATTGCCGGTGTCGGGCAGATGGGATTGGCGATTGTTCCCTTTTTGGTTGCAAGCATCGGCGGTGGATGTGTGGTCTATGCCGGGCTACACAGCCTATTGGGAGGACGAGAACTCAATGCACTTTGGAAACTTCTGGTGGGAAGTGCGGAACTGAATTAACCACAAAGACACAAAAGAAGAAAAAGCAAAGGTCGTTGCTGTGCTTCGTGTCTTTGTGGTTTAGATATTTTGTATCACTCGCAAGGAAAGAAAAATGAATAAACAGCGATTGTACGTCATCGGTGACAGTATCTCTATGCAGTACGGACCCTATTTGGAACAGTATCTGGCGGGACGTTTTGCCTATGCCCGCAAGACGGCAGAGGCTGAGGCCCGGCTCAACCTACCCAATCCCCAGGGCGACAACGGAGGGGATTCATTGGCGGTGCTGGCTTATCTGAGCGGGCTGGTAGAACGGGACGAACTGGCCGCGGATCTGCTGCTGGTCAACTGCGGGCTGCACGACATCAAAACCGACCCGGTGACTGGGCGCAAGCAGGTGCGGATCGACGACTACCGGCGTAATCTGGAGGGGATCGTCGCGCAGGCACAGAAAGCAAAAGTGCCGCTGGTCTGGGTGCGCACAACGCCCTGTGATGAGGCGGTCCACAACAGCCGCCCGGATATGGCTTTCCACCGCTTCGCCGCGGACTGCGCGGCCTACAACGCCGTGGCAGATGGGGTGATGGCGGCGGTGGGTGTGCCGTCCATCGATCTACACAATTTCACCACCACTCTGGGACCGGATGTGTACTGCGATCACGTGCATTTTCACGAAGCCGTTCGGGAGAAACAGGCCGCGTATATCGTCGGGTGGCTTGATGGAAATTTCTATTCCTCGTTAAAATAAAGTCATTTGACAATTATCTGTTCGGTGATAAAATACTTTTAGTGATATGGATAGATAGAAACAAAGAGGGATTATCTGCTTTTTGATCATCTGTCATATCATCCACCGGTGTATACAATTGATTTGACCGTTGCCCCACACACAGCGGCTGGTGTCTTGTATACATTCTGTATTGGTCAACAAGAGCTTGAACTGCCGATCCTCAACCCAATGACGTAAAGATAGAAGATGCAAAGCTGTTCTCTGCGTCCCTGCGTCTTTGCGTTAAATTTCAGTATCTATCTGACCAATACAGTCTTGTATACATTCCCACCCTTTTCCTCAACCCATTCCGCGTGCCAGCCAGATTCGTTTCGGATTTTTCTGGCATACACAGCAGTGTAGTTCCTGGTTTTTTCACGCAGTTTAGAAAGGGAGAATCGTATGAACCGCAAGAATGCAGGACTATTGTCACGACGGCAATTTCTCGTGACAATGGGCGCAGTAACCGCAAGTTCCCTGCTGGTGGCTTGTGCGCCAGCCAGCCCCGCGGCGGCTCCGGCTGCGGAAGCACCGGCTGCCAGCAGTGACGCAGCCCCCGCGGCCGAGCGCGTGACTGTGCGTGCCCATATGGTAGAAAAGCAGGATGTGTCGGCCTGGATCCAGATGGGGCTGGACCAGGACATCGAAGGTTTCAAGGAAGCTAATCCCGAAATCGATCTTGTTCTGGAGACAATCCCTGGCTGGACACCGGAGTACATTCCCAAGATTCTTTCCTTTACCGCCGCTGGCACGCTGGGTGATCTGGTCTGGTTCCCGCCGCGTCATCGTAGCCACATCGCCTGGGGCGAGAGCTACGGCATCGTGCAGGACTACCGCCCCTATGCGGATGGAGTTGGCTACAAGCTGGAAGACAATTTCTTCCAGGGCGCTATCGACGTCAATAGCTCTGGTGGCAAGGCCTACTGGATGTCCTACATCTCGGAACCCATCGTCCCCATTATTGCCTACAACAAGACCAAAATCGCGGAGATGGGTCTTGCCGAGCCGTCGGATGATTGGACCTTTGACGAACTGGCCGATTGGGCGCAGCAGGGCACAACCGACGACGTTTTCGGCTACGATCCGGCTGACCGGGCCTACGCTGCCTTTAGTGGCGGCCCCTACTACCGCCAGCACGGCGTAGAACCTGTGAACGAAGAGGGAACCCAGGCCACGTTCCTGGACAACCAGGAGGCTTTCGTCAAGGCCCTTAAATATACCTACGATCTGGTAAATACTTGGAAGGTATCCCCATCGCCATCTGCCGGTGCGGTCAATGCCCCCGAGATGTTTGGTGGCCAGAAGGTGCTGGCTGTGGACATCTGGCCTTTCCGCATTCAGATCTACCCCGCCACTTTCACCGACTTCGAAATCGGTTTCGTGCTGACACCAGTTGTGAATAAAGGTGACAAGCGCCGCAGCATGCTCAACGAGCATGTCTTCGGGATGACCACCGCCAGCAAAAACCCGGATGCAGCCTTTGCCTCTATGGCCTGGTTCTGTGGCTACGAGATGAATGTGCAGGCCCTGGTGCAGGGACAAAAAGGCCCGATTGCCCGCGCCGATGTCTGGGCGGATGAGCGGGTCTATGATGCGGTCCCCACCTATGCCAAACTGCGCCCGATTATGGAAAGCATCGAACCTGATTACTTGGTAGCAAACTACCGCGGTGACGAATTCGATCTGGCCTTTGCCCAGGTATTCGACGCCATGCAATTGGGTGAAAAGCAACCCGAAGAGGCCGCGATTGAAATCCAGGATCTCTGCCAGGCTGTACTGGACAAGGAACCTGCCTAAGTAATTGATTGCGGGAATCGGCCATAGGATGAAGGCACAGTCCAGCCCATCCTATGGCCGATTCCCGCAATCGTGCTTCTGTAGCTGGTCAAAGGCGATTCGTCCCACGCAAATATCGAGAGAAACCCATGACATCCCAAGATTCCTCCTCTGCTTTGTCGGCAACAGCCCCTTTGCCCAAGCAGCGCGTAAAGATGTCGGCAGCCCGCCGCCGTGAAGCAATTGAGGGGATACTCTATACCTCCCCCTGGATTATCGGCTTCCTGGTCTTCATCGCAGGCCCGTTGTTGGCTTCGCTCTATCTGAGTTTCACCAAATACAATGTATTGCGACCCGCTAAATTCATCGGTCTTACGAATTACATCTTTGCCTTTACCAATGATCCTCTCTTTCTGCCGTCGATTGGGCGCACCTTCTATTTTGCCCTGGCGAGCGTACCACTCGCAATGATTGGATCGCTGTTCGTCGCCATTTTACTCAACCAGAAATTGGTGGGTACAACTGTATGGCGCACGATGTACTTCTTACCTACACTCACGCCTATTGTCGCCGCAGCGCTGCTTTGGCGTTGGATGCTCAATCCCGATGTGGGTCTGATTAACTTTTTGCTGGACAAGATCGGCATCGAGGGTCCTGGCTGGCTCTCCAGCACCACTTGGGCCATCCCCTCGCTTGTACTGATGGGACTGTGGGCCAGTGTGGGCGGCTCTCGGATGATCATCTTTTTGGCCGGTTTACAGGATGTACCCACCGAAATGCTGGAAGCAGCCGAAATCGACGGGGCCGGGACCTGGGCCAAATTCTGGCGGATTACGCTGCCGATGATTACACCCACAGTCTTTTTCAATCTGGTGCTGGGGATTATCTTCGCCCTGCGCACCTTCGACATCGCCTTCGTCGCTACGGCAGGCGGACCAGCGCGCGCAACCTGGTTCATTTCGCTGCACATCTACCAGAACGCCTTTACCAGCTTCGATATGGGCTACGCCTCGGCATTAGCCTGGGTATTCCTGCTGCTTATCTTGCTATTGACACTCGTCCAGTTTCGGCTCTCCGGTCGCTGGGTCTACTACGCGGGGGAGCGCTAAATCATGGCTCAACAAGTTGTAGGTACAAAATCTGGACAACGTCACAGCCGGGACTGGGTTGTGGGTCAGATCGGCAAAGTCAGCCTGCTCTATCTGATTGTGGCGATTGGCGCAATTGCCTCGATGTTCCCGTTTTTCTGGACGGTCGTCAGTTCGGGCAAGACCATTTCTGAGTTGTACCGCTATCCGCCCACCTTTTGGCCAGAGTCCACCCAATTTGTTAAGAACTATTCTGAGGTCTGGTCGGCAGTCCCCTTTGGACGCTGGCTGCTCAACACAGCTTGGGTGACGACCTGGGCATTGATCGGCGGCACTCTCTCCTCGGCCATCGTCGCCTACGGATTCTCCCGCTTCCGTTTCCCCGGACGGGACCTGTTTTTCGTCATTACCCTGGGAACACTGATGTTGCCGGTAGAAGTCACGCTGATCCCCACCTATCTGCTCTTTAGCAAATTCAACTGGATCGACACCTACTATCCGCTGATTGTGCCCGCCTGGTTTGGTGGTGGGGCCTTCAATATCTTTCTAATGCGCCAGTTTTTGCTCGGCATCCCCTATGACCTGGACGAGGCCGCCCGCATCGATGGGGCCAACAGTTGGCGCATCCTCTGGCAGATTATCTTGCCCCTGAGCAAGCCTGCCCTTGCGACACTGGCTACGCTCGGTTTCATCGGCAACTGGAACAACTTCCTGGGGCCGCTGATCTTCCTCAACACAGAGAGCAAATACACTGTCGCCGTCGGTCTGCGCTATCTGCAAAGCACCTTTGCCGGTGGCTCCGCTGTCGTCTCCCGTCCGCAAGATCATCTGCTGATGGCCGCGGCGCTGATGGTAGCCCTGCCTTGTCTGATTCTCTTTTTCGTCGGGCAACGCTACTTTGTAGAAGGGATCGCCACGACCGGTCTGAAGGGGTAAAAGAGGGACGCAGATTTTCATGATTTGGAATTGAGCAGCGCTGAACTGCGTTCACGAAGGGTAGGCCGAGAACAAGCAAAAGTCAAAATGGTCATTACCCTCTCCATTTCCACATTTGCCACCGACCTGGTACTCAAAATCATTGCCCAATAGTATTCATAGAAACGGGGAACGTGAGATCAGACAAATGATCCCACGTTCCCCGTTTCCCGTTTTTCAAGGAACCTTCGTCCCTCCCCTAAAACGTCGTCCGCAACTCCACGGCTTTCCCGCTCTCTGCGCTGCGATAGGCCCCGTCGAAAATCTCGATGACGTGACGGGCGTGCTCCGCGGTGGAGAGAGTAGGCGTGCCGTCCCGCAGCAGGTCCACCAGTTGCATCACATCCTCGTAGACGTGGGATTCCTCCTGCTGCAAGTGGGGGCCGACCACGTGGGGCAGGCTGCCGTTCATCCCGTACTGCTCATCCAGTTCCCGGCCCGGATAGTCAAAAATTTCCCCGTTCAGTTTGTTGCCGTTGATGTTACCGCCTGTGCCGAAGATCAGCGGACGGCCCATCTGGGGCAGTCCCCCCGCGGCCACGCCATAGACAAAGGCAAAGAAGTTGTCGCCAAAGTCCAGCACCATCAGCGTATTGTCGTCCATATCTGTGGGCAGTTTCTCCCCCCGGAACTCCCGCTCGGTCACCCGCACGCCGGAGAAGCCCGTCACCCGCTTGGCCGGGCCGAGGATGCCGGTCATCGCGTGCAGACCGTAGACGGTCATATCATACAGCGGCCCGCCACCGGGTCGGCGGAAATACCAGGCCGGGTTGATATTGGAGAGCGGGTCGTCGCCGTGACGAACATTCTCCTTTTCGTGATATTGACCAAAGGCCGAGCCAGTCACCGCCCAGGTCAACCGCCCCAGTGCGCCCTCGTCGATCATCGCTTTGATGGCCTGGTGTCGGGGACGCAGCATCTCGCCGGGAGAAGAGACCAGTTTCACGCCTTTGGCAGCCGCGGCAGCGATGAGTTGGTCAGCCTCGTCCACAGTCGTCGTCATCGTTTTGTTGAAGTGGAGATGTACGCCCGCGTCCACACACTGCATCCCCTGCTCGAAATGAAAGCCGATGGGCGAAGCGATGGAAACCGCATCGACAGTCTTCGATTCCAACAACTCTTCCAGAGTGGCGAAGGCGTGTTTTGCACCAAAACGGGCCGCGGCTGCCTCTGCCCGCTCAAAGACGGGATCGCAGACGGAGACGACATTGACCCGGTCCTGCACGTCGTCCATTGTCAGGTGGGGCAAAATGCCGCGCACCGCAATGCTGCCGGTGCCGATGACGCCCATTCGTATAGGATTTTTCATAGATGTTCTCTCCAGGATTTTGTGTGCCGCCAGCCGACGGCACTTTTGAGTTTGTCGCAGTTGAGAAAGGACTGATGGCCGTCCAGTTGGGTAACCAGCGGCAGCAGCCCCGGATTGAAGCGTTCGATCAGTTCGAGAGAGGGTTCCAGTGTGCTGGTGTCGTCGGCGTTGAGAAAATAGACGTCGTGGACGGGTAGTTCGGGCGCTGCTTCCATCAGCATCCGGTGGGCCGACGCCGTGTCTTCGCTGCTCACCCAGCAGTAGAGCCAGGGAGACCAGCTTTGCACGGGCTTGGCGTTGGCCGCCATTGCCTGCCGCCGTTCCAAGGGGCAGATGCCGGCGATGCGGGTCACATACGTGCGAATGCCGTAGGCCCGGCTGTAGCTCGCCAGCAAATCTTCCCCGGCCCGTTTGGTGAAGCTGTAGGAATCTTCCGGCCAGGTGGGGTGGGTTTCGTCGATGGGTAAGCGCTCGATGGGGAAGGGGGTGTCGCTAATGCGGAAGCCGTGGCCCAGCGCGCAGTTGCTGCCCGCCATCACGACTGTCTTCACGCCCGCCTCCACCGCGGCCTGCATCAGATAATAACTTCCCAGCATATTCGATTTGAAGGTGGCATCGAAGGGGATGCCCTGCTCCTCGGCGCGGGCGCGCATGGATGGGTGGTCCACAGGCCAGGGCTGCGCGCCGATGTGCTGGATGGCGTCCACCCCGGCCACGGCTCGCGCACAGTCGGCGAAGTTCGCCAGATCGCCTTCGACCCAGGGCAGGTGGCTGAATTCGTCCGCTGGTTTGCGCCGGGACATCAGCACAACTTCGTAGTCCGCGGCCAGATCGCGGATGATATAGGCGGCCAGTTTGCCGCTGGCTCCGGTGATGAGTACTTTCATAGGGGGTTTCCTGTAAGGTGCGTAAAAAAAACGTTCGACAATACAGACGCTATCCATCATAGCGGCGATAGAGCGGCAATGTCAAGGAGCGTTGGCACGCCTTCACTTTTCTATGCGCCGCATCCCTCTGCTACAATAGTGTATCGACCTTTCCGGCATGACCCGCAGGGGAAATTCTATGCGAACACTCATTCTAAAAGGCATTTCTGCTGGACTTGTCGTCCTGCTGCTGGCCGCGTGCAGTGGACCCGAACCCACTGCTATCCCCCAGCCAGCGGCCACGCCCATTCCGGCCACGGCGACAGCCGCGCCGCCAACTGCCACAGCCGTCCCCCCGACTGCCACGCCGCAGCCGACCGCAACGATTGAGCCAACGGCCACACCTGTGCCAGATGCTTCCTTGCCCGCAGATTGGGTGACTTTCACCGACGAGGCGCAAGGGCTGGTCATCCATCACACGGCCCAGTGGGAAGTGGCCCAGCCGACCGTTGAGAATCTGGCAGCGCTCTTTGCAGAAGCCGAGAGCAGTGTGGCAAGCGATTCGATCCGGTCTATTCTGCGCCAGTTGACCGACACACCCGGCGCGCTGGAAAAGTTCGCAGTGTTGGGCTTTCTCTTTGACGATCCGACAGTAGACGCTCACAAATTCGTCAGCAACTTCACGGGACTCGTTGTGCCAGCCGACGGGCTGACGCTGGACGCGTACGTGGAATTGGTTGCCGCGCAGATGGAGATCGTTGAAACGCTTGGCGTGCAGAGCGCGCAGGTAGAAAGCGGCCTGCGCCCCGGCGGGCTGGATGTGGCCTCACTGCGCTATTCAATGGACGGTGCGTCGCTCTACGGCCTGGCCGACGGTACGCAGATCGACGGCTGGCAGGTGGCGCTCTACGACACCAACGCCGACCGGCTGCTTATCCTTTCCCTGACCGGCGTTTCGGACAATTTCCCGGCGCTGGAAGAAATGTTCCGCACACTCATCTATCATTTGGAGTTCGAATAATAATGCCAGCACCAGTCCCTTCTGGATACACACGCGGCGCACTGCTCTTCATCCCCGCCTGCGCGGACGAAAAGAGTGAAGGCCACCTGCTCCAATACTTTTGGGAAGAGGCGGGAGCCTATGGCGCGCGCATTGCCATTGTGGCCGGCGATGCTGAATCGGTGGCAACAGCCGAGCGATGCCGCTCCCTCTTTGCCGAATGGGAGACCGATTCCGTGGAGATTCTCAGCGTCACCAGCCGGCAAGAGGCACTCCACCCGGACAATTTGGCGCGGATCACCAGTGCGACCGGCATTCTGCTGCTGGGGGAAAACCCGGTGCGTATGGCGACTTTTATGGGCGGCACACCCCTGGCCCAGGCGATTCGCCGGGCCAACGCCCGGGGCAAAGTGACCGCGGGCTATGGCCGGGGCGCGGCTCTGCTCTGCGAGCATATGATTGCCCACGACAGCCGGGCCGCGGACGACGCCCATCACCCCTTTCTGCACCGCCACCTGATCCAATTTGCACCGGGCCTGGGGCTGACCAACCGGCTGGTGCTGGACACAATCCCCGCGGAGTTGGGCGACGGCTGGAACCGGCTTTCCCGCCTGCTCCACGCGGTGGCCTACAACCCCTTTCTCGTCGGCCTCTCGCTGGAAGTGGACACGGGCGCGGTGATCTATCAGGACAATTCTCTGGAAATCTTTGGTCGCTACAGCGCACTGGTGGTGGACGGCTCCGGCGTCACCTACACAGACATCGCCGACTTCCGCAACCCGGACCCACTCAGCCTGCTGGGGATGAAAATCCACGCGCTGGCGGCCAACTTCACCTATCACTTGCAAGAGCGTACAGCCCACCCACCCGAAACCAGCGACATTCCCCAAGACGCGGTGCCTGTGAAGGCGCTGACCTGATCGCTTTTGCTCTCTCCTTTTGCCTTTTTCACCCATTGGAGGACCCTGTGTCAACGACGACGCAAACCAATCGCATATCTATCACCACCCCCCTGCCCGGCCCCAAAGCCGCGGCCTATATTGCCAGAGATGAAGCTGTGACCAGCAAAGCCCTGGGGCGAGTCTACCCGCTTGTGCCGGAGAGCGGCCAGGGCTGCTGGGTGACAGATGTGGACGGCAACACATTTCTCGATCTCTTCGCGGGCATCGCGGTCTGTGCTACAGGCCACTGCCACCCCGCGGTGGTGGAAGCGGTGGAGCAACAGGCGCGGCGGCTGATCCACGCGGGCGGGGCGGATGTCTACAGCCCCGGCTATATGGAACTGTGCGAGCAACTAGTGGAGATCGCCCCGACGGGAGCGTACACCGGTGGCTGGGAGGTCTTCCTCACCAACAGCGGCACAGAATCGGTGGAGGGCGCGCTCAAATTGGCCCGCTACAACACAGGCCGCCAACGGGTCATCGCCTTTCGGGGCGGCTTCCATGGACGCACGGCTGGCTCACTCAGTTTGACCGCCAGCAAAGCCGTACAGCGCCGGGGCTTTGGCCCGATGATCGCCGGTGTGGAGCATCTGAGCTTCCCCAACCGGGACGACTGCCCGGCAGGAATGAACGAAACCGTCTGGGGTCGCCAGCAGGCCGAACGCCAATTCGAGACAATATTTGAGACGACCACCCCACCCGAAGAGGTGGCCGCAGTCATCGCCGAACCCATCCAGGGCGAAGGGGGATATGTCGTGCCACCGGACGGCTTCTTCCAGGCCATCCGGGAACTGTGCGACCGCTACGGCATTCTCTTCATCGCCGACGAAGTGCAGACCGGCTTTGGGCGCACAGGCAAATGGTTTGCCATCGAGCATTGGGGCGTGCAGCCGGACATCATTTGTATGGCGAAGGGCATCGGCAGCGGCGTGCCTGTGGGTGGTTTTATGGCCCGCAAGAGCGTCGCCACCTGGCCAGAGAGCGCCCACGGCTCCACCTGGGGCGGCACACCGATTGGCTGTGCGGCGGCGCGGGCCAACATCCGGGCCATCGAAGAAGAGGGGCTGATGGAGAACGCAATGGAGCAGGGCGAGTGGCTGATGGCCCGCTTCCGGGAGCTGGCCCAGGAGACGCCCCGCCTCGTCGCGGTGCGGGGGATAGGGCTGATGATTGGCCTGGAAACCGCGGACAAAGCCACTGCCCAGGCGTGGATGCAGGGTTGTTTTGAGCGGGGCGTGCTGACCCTGACCGCCGGGGCCAAATCTTTGCGTCTGGCGCCCCCACTGCTTCTCAGCCGGGGCGAGGCAGAGCTTGGCTTTGGCGTGATGCGGGATGTATTGCTGGCACTGCAAAAATAGGCTGTTTCGACGCGGGTGCGTCGTTGTGCCATCGGTATGGCGGCAATAGCCCCATCAAAGCAAAGAGGGACGGCTACAAATGTGGCCGTCCCTCTTTGCTTTGATGGGGCGTTAACCGTTTCTTCACAAAATCTTTACCCCAGAAGACCAACTTCTTAACAGAGAACTGTAATACTGGAAGTAAACGGCCGTCACAAAACGGCTCTCTTTCTGGGAAAGGGAAAAGACGAACTTAGTTCGCCACTCCTAAACCCAATATTCACACGAGATAATACCCTATGCCCATATCCACCTTTCCGAAAGAATGGAACAAAGCTGACCTCCACCTGCACACCAATTACAGCGATGGAATGATGTCACCGGAGGAGACACTTGTCACCATCGCTCTGGAGACTGATCTACGGACGATCGCCATCACAGATCACGACACCGCAGAAGGCGCGCTGGTGGCCCGCTCCTTTGCCCGAAGACGGGGCTTGGAATTGGAAGTTGTGGTCGGTCAGGAGATCACCACTGGTCAAGGCGATGTGCTGGCCCTCTTCATCGACGAAAGCCTGCCCCGCTTCTCAACCGCTGCCGAGGCCGTCCATACGGTCCACCGGCTCGGCGGTCTGGCTATCGCACCCCACCCCTTCTTTGTGTGGGGATGGGAAATGGAGAGTGTGCATTTCCACATCCGCACAGTTCCCTTTGACGCCGTTGAAGTTCGCCACGGCTGTCCACTGAGTATTTTCAGCAACGGTGTGGCGCGGCTGGTCAATCGCTGGTTCGGACAAAAACTGCCAGAGATGGGCAACAGCGACGCCCACATTCCCTACGCCGCGGGCCAGGCATTTACCTGGTACCGGGGGCGCACTTCTACGGATCTGCGTATGGCTATTGAAGCGGGAGAGATATTCCCGGGGGGATATCTCTGGACACCGCGCACGATTTGGCGTATGGCCAAAGCAGTGAGACGGCACGGCTGGCCCGAATACCCATCCGCCGGAAATCTTCTGACCGACGAAACAGCCAAAGGAGTATGAGATGATCCCACTGCGGGAGGAGAGAGATGCAGTCTCGTCAACCAACGCATCCACAAACAGTATCGAATCGTATCGATTCCTGTACGGTGTGTTGATGGCATCTGATTTGGACGGACAAGGGATTGAAGAAGAGGTAGATGTATGGGGTGGGGAGAATGGACACAGCAATCTGTTCCTGCTTCTCCCGTCTACTTTGACCGCCCGCTGATGGCCGAAATCATATCGTCGCGATCAGCGGTATCCGGCTGGCTTTCACCGGCCAGTCGGGCCAGGACAGGATAGGAATGCACTGATGGAATTTCATCTGCTGATGGCAGAGGCGGAATCCGCAGCATAGCCCGCTCGATAGCCGGCGCAAGACGTTCCGCTTTGGCCGCCACCTGGGCCAGATGGCGCTGGGCAAAGGCAGGCATCACCCGATCCGCAAAGAGTTCCAGCGAGGCGCAGATGTGTTCGTGGCGGTTCTTGCCCGCCTGCTGCACAAACACCACCTGATCCACGCCCATCTCCTCGAAGACCTCCAGATTTTCCCGCACCTGCTCCGGGTTGCCGATCCCGCCGGTGGGGGCATATTCCTTGGGCGCGTGCCGCTGAAAGTCCTCCCACAGATCAAAGCGCCCCGGTGTGTGGCTGCCGGTGATGTAGAAATGGCTGAGCGCATAGCCAAAGAAACGAAAACCCTCCGCCCCCCTTGCCACTGCCACTTCGCTGTCCGGGTGGCACATCAGGCCGGTCACCATTGCCACATTCGGGTTCACCGCCCGCCCGATGGGGACACACGCCTTCTCGAAGGTCTCGTAATACTCCTCCACCCAGAAACGGGCATTTTCCGGATCGACAAAAGCAAAAGTCAGCGCGCCCATTCCATTGCGAGCGGCGACACGGATAGTCTCCCGATTGGAGCAGGCCAGCCAGAGGGGCGGATGGGGCTTTTGCAGGGGCTTGGGAATCACATTGCGGGCGGGCATAGAGAAGTGCTGGCCCCGGTAGCCGGGATAGGGAGCGCTACACATCATCAGCGCCGTCTCCCGCACGCTCTCCTGCCACATCGCCTGTTTCTGGGCCGGGTCGATACCAAAAGCCTCCAATTCGGCCCGGCTGCTGGACGAACCCGTGCCCCACTCCACCCGTCCGTCGCTGATCAGATCCAGGGTGGCGATGCGCTCGGCCACGCGGGCCGGGTGGTTGTAGGCGGGAGGCATGAGCACAATGCCGTGGCCCAGACGGATGCGCCTGGTCCGCTGGCTACACGCAGCCAGGAAGACTTCCGGTGCGGAGGAGTGGGAGTATTCTTCGAGGAAATGGTGTTCAACTTCCCAGGCGTAGTCGATGCCCAGGTGATCGGCCAACTCCACCTGTTCCAACGCCTGTTTCAGCAGCCGGTGTTCCGCGTCGATGTCCCAGGGGCGGGGGAGTTGGTGTTCATAGAAAATGCCAAATTGCATGGGGAAAACTCAATGGGGCGGCGGGAGTGTGGGATGATGGGGTTGCCCCCGCCATCCCACACTCCCAGCATCCCTATTCACTCTTCTCGCTAAAGGCCACCGAGACCAGCATCCCAGGGCTGAAACCTTCCGCGCCTTCGACAGGCAGGATGATTGTCACCGGGAAGGTGGCCGTGCCCGCGCCGGGTGTGCCGACAGGGGAGATGCGCTCTACCACAGCGTCCACAGTCTTGTCCGTGCCATAGCGGGTGACGGTAACAGCCGCGCCAGCGCTGACCCGATCGATGTCATCCTGGGGCACATTGACTACCAGCTTCAGGGCGACCACATCGCCCAGAACGGCTACCGCAGAACCGGCGCTCGCCATCTCGCCCAACTCTACATTCAGACTGGTCACAGTACCCGCAATCGGGGCAATAACTTTGGCCTTGACAAGAGCAGCCTCGGCTTCTTCCAGACTGATTTCAGCCTGGCGCACCCGCAACTCTGCCGCGGCCAGATCGCTGGCTCCGGCCAATTCTTCCAGCCGATCCAGCGCGGCCTGGGCACTCAGCACCCGGGCTTCGGCCAGGGCAATGTCGGCGTCGGTTGCGCCTTCCATCAGATCGTCCAGGGCAATCTGTGTGCGCTGGGCCGCGGTCAGGGCGGTCAGCAGGTCCGACTGTTTGGCCGGCGCAGTGGCTTCGTCAAAGGCCGCTTTGACCGAGGTAAAGTCGATGGTCGCCCGTTGCAAGGCCGCGGATTGGGGCGTCTTACCCACATCGGGCCGCCAGGCGATCTCGTCGTAGTTGCGCTGGGCTTCGGTCAGGGCGATCTGCGCTTTGTCCATAGCTGCACGCAACTGATCGATGCGGGCCTGGGTGGGGCCAGCTTTCAGTTCGTTATAGCGTGCCCACGCCGCGCTGTTGGCATTCTCGGCGGCTGTGATTTCGTCTTTGGTAGCCCCCTCTTTCAGCTTTTCCAAACTGATCTTCGCCACATCCACATTGGCTTTGGCCGTGGCCAATTCGCTCTCTTTGGAGCCTTCGCCCAATTGGGCCAGGGCGATCTTCGCCAGGTCCAGGCCGATCTCTGCTTTTTCCAGACTGGTTTCCAGGCCGGTTGTATCCAGGCGCAGCAACTCCTGGCCCGCGGTCACTTTGTCTCCCTCATCCACCAGCAGGGCTGTCACCTGACCGCCGACACCCAGAATAACTTGACGCGGCTCGGCCACCTGCAGCGCCCCAAAGAAGGCGAGGGGTTCCGTGGAGCTGGCTTGCCCGGTCTGAATTTCGGCAGGCTCGCTGGCAAGTTCAGGCAGTCCGTTTCGATAGAGTACGGTTCCAGCTACGACAAGCGCAGCGAGAGAAAGCACCACAACAATTCGACTGATTGTGCGTAGCATTAGGGGTCTCCTGCAAGGGATGTGTTGCCCTGCTGGGCAGATGGATTGAATTTGTGAGCGGCGGAGGTTTTACTGCTTGGCCCATTATAACCCTACTTTACCGAATTAGCAATGAACGAGTAAGATTGCGGTATGATGGGGTAACGAGGCGTAGAATTCCGGGTTTGACAGACAGGCGGGGATGCCCTATCCTCCAGGTATCTGATTTGGCAAATGGAGGAATACAGAAAATGGCAGTTGAATCCTTGACGGTCACACTCCCTGAAACAATTGTCAAACGTTTGCAGCAGGCTGCCCAGTCAATGCAAGTATCGGTTGGTGATGTGCTGTCCCAGACCATCCAGGGCAATCTCCCCCCAGCGCTGGCTGATCTGCCGGATGATATGCAGAAGGACTCAATTCTGTTACAAGCTGCCGACAACGCAACCCTTTGGCGTATTGCCAGAGATTCTCTGCCTGCCACCCAGCAGGAATTGTTGGAAGATTTGCTTGAACGGAACAGAGAAGAAGTGCTTTCTGCCCAGGAAGCGGAAGAGTTAGCCCATTTGCGGGAAATAACCGATCGACTGGTTCTGCGACGGTCCTATGCATTGGCTCTGCTAAAGTGGCGCGGCCATTCGGTCTTAGTAGAACCCAATCCAGCCTAGAATTGCGCATCTCGAAAAACGGCAGCAATGACAAAGACAATCTGTGCCAGGCGTGCTATCGTTGCAACGAATTCAAAGGTCCACTCACACACGCCGCTGATCCCCTTACCGAGCAGATTGTGGCACTCTATCACCCAAAACAGCAGACTTGGGCAGAGCATTTCGCCTGGACATCCGATGGGTTGCAAATCGTCGGATTGACTGCACAGGGACGTGCCACAATTGATGCCCTGCGCTTGAACGATCCGTGGATACTACGAGCACGGCAAATATGGATTCTGGCAGGAATTCACCCTCCACTCAACTGAACGAATCGCGAGAAACTTCTAATGTTCGACTTCTCCCACCTCCCCCCAGCCCGCCACCAATTCATCGTCATCGCCGACACCCACTATATGCTGGACGTCACCGGCCAATCGGTGGAGTTCAACTCCCGGCGCAGGCAGACGGCCCGGGCCGATTTTGCCCTGCGCACAGTGGCCGGGCTGGGCGATCTGCCGGTGATCCACATGGGCGATCTGGTGCAGGAATTCCCAGAGCGGCCCGGCTTTGCCCAGGCGGTGGACGAAGCCCTGGCCCAACTGGCCGCGTGCGGCGTCAGCCCCCGCTTTGTGCCAGGCAACCACGACGTGGGTGACAAGCCCGACCCTACAATGCCCGCGGATTGGGTAACACCCGCGTATCTGGCAGATTTTCACCGGCGCTTTGGCTCCTCCTGGCAGAGTTGGGACGAATCCGGCCTGCACTTCGTCATCCTCAACTCCCAGATTCTCAACAGCGGTCTGCCCGCCGAAGCCGAACAGGCCGAATGGCTGGAAGCCGATTTGCAGGCCCACGCGGGAGAGCGCATCTTTCTCTTTCTGCACCTGCCCCCCTACCTCCACAACCCGGCGGAGATATCCCTGGGCCACTACGACAACATCGACGAACCGGCCCGGAGCTGGCTGTTGGCGCTGGTCCAGCGCCACCAAATCGAGATGCTCTTTGCCGCGCACATCCATTGGGCCTTCTACAACGAAATCAGAAGTTCGACTTCTGGCAGAAGTCGAACTTCTTACTACACCGTCCCTTCCGTCGCCTTCACCCGCCCCGGCTTCAGCGAACTCTTCGCCAGCCCGCCCCCGCCAGAACAGGGCCGGGACGACGCGGGCAAACTGGGCTTCTATCTGGTGCGGGTGATGGACGAGGGCAGCCGGGTCCATTTTGTGCGTACCAGAGGCGAAGTGGGCGTGACCGATCCCCGCCTCCGGCTGCTCACCCGCACATCGCCCGACCTGCCCGCATCACCCTTGGGCGTCGTCCTCCATCACCCACTTTCCCGCCAGGGCCAGACCCCCAGCATCTGGCCTTCGGCAGTGCGCCAGCCCGTGCGCAATGACTACCCCCTACTGGCCGCGCAGGAAGTAGGGCTGCGCCACCTGCTCGCGCCCGTCTCCGATCTGGCCGATCCCCTACAGCGGGAACGGCTGGGCATATTGCGGGAAGAGGGGGTAGCTATCACAGCCCGACTGCTCTGGCGACCCGGCGTGGCGTTGCCCGGTCCAGAGACGCTGGACAGCTGTGACGGGCTGCAAATCGATGTGTTGGGCGATCCCGTACCTGCGCTGGAACTGGCCGCGTGCTTGCGGGAATGGCGGCAGAGCAGTTCCCTGCCTATCACCCTCTCCTGCGTGCTACCCAACTGGACTGTCCCCGGCAAGCAGCACAACCGCTCCCAGATCGGGTTTTTGCCCGGCCAACTGACCGCACTGGGCAAATGGCTGGCAACCAACGACTTGGCGGTAGAACGGGTTCTCTGCCGGATGGATGCCTCCGGCGAAAATCAGACTCTTCTGGCCCAGGTAGAGGAGAGTGACTCTATGCATCCGGCAGCTATCGGCACGCTGGATTGGATTGTGGAATTGCCGTCCACTTCCACGGGGCAACGGCTGAATAGCGCGGCGGAAGCACTCTTTGCCCTGGCAGCGCGGCCTGCTTCACGTCTATTCGTCGAACCGTTCGTCGAACTGGACCGCACAATGGACGTGGCCGAAGGACTGCTGGACCGGCTGTGCAATCCCACACCGATCTTTCATCTCCTGCGTCACCTGAATACGCTACTCTTCAGCCAACCCTCTCCGCTCACCGGTTTCAGCCAAAAGGAGATTCCCGGCGGTCGTCTATTGAGCGGGATGCGCGGGGCCAAGGCTTTCCATCTGCTCCTGCCCAATGCACAGGAGGAGCATTCTTTTGCGCAATTGGAGATTGACGACAATCGCCGGGGGACGGTCTACGATCTGGTCAGCGGGCGAAGGATCGAAAAAGACCTGCCAGGTTTTCTGAAACCTGGCAGGTCTTTTGTGCTGACCGGGCCGACACTATTTGTGTAAGTCGGACTGACAGTCCGACCTACGGTTAAGAAAGCCCCATCCCGGCCAGATTGCGGTAGGAGATAGCCAGACTCTCGAAGGGATCGCCGGGGCAGATGTCCTGCTCCACCGCGTACCACTCCACATTCGCCTCTTTGCAGGCGGCCAAAATTCCCGGCCAGTTGAGATTGCCCTCGCCCACTTCGGCCATCACCTGCTCCCGCGCCCCAACAATCGCCATATCCTTCAGGTGGATCACAGGCATCCGGTTCGCCATCCGTTTGATCCAGTCGATTACATCGCCGCCGCCGTGCTGAATCCAATAAGTGTCCAGTTCGGCCTGCACATAGCGGGGATCGCTCTCGGCATAGAGGATTTCCAGGCCGTTGCGCTTGCCAAAGCGGGCAAATTCAAAGCTGTGGTTGTGATAGCTAAAGGTGAGATTGGCCGCGGCCAGCTTTTCACCGACGGCGTTGGCATCAGCCGCAAAGCGGCGATAGGCATCCTCGCCCCCGTCCCGATATTCCGCGGGCATACTGCCCACGGCCACGTGCTTACAATCCCACAGGTGATGCTCGGCAATCACCGCGTCCAGATCGTCCTGCAGGCGATTCCAGCCGATGTGGGTGATGCAGATGGTGATGCCGTTGTCGTCGGTGATCTGCTTGACTTCGGCGGGCGGGATAGGGCCGATGGCGGAGACCTGCGCGGCGGTGTAGCCGATCTCCCGCACTTTTTTCATACTGGCGGCAAAGTCCGCCGCGGTTTTGGTGAATTCACGCACAGTGTATAGTTGGGCGGCAAGAACTGGGGTGGACATTGGAGCCTCCTGGGGTGGTAGATTTGGGTATTGGATATTTCGTACGGCGTAATCGGTGGTTATACCCAGACGACGGGAAGTGTTGTCTTAGTAAACACCGATTGACGAGACAACGCAAATAGCCAACTGGGCAGTTTTTGCCTCTTTGACATCACTCGCCAATTGGGGTAGCGTATGCACCTGCAACCGTTGCACACCCCACCGAACAAAAGGAGACCCCAATGCTGTCCCAAGAGCAGATCGCCTATTATCACGAAACCGGCTACCTGGCCGTAGAAAATGTGCTTTCCGTCGATGAAGTGGCTGACCTGCGCCGGGTCAGCGACGAGTTTGTAGCCCAGAGCGCAGCCTTCACCGAACACACGGATGTCTTTGATCTGGAGCCGGGCCACACACCGCAAGCCCCCCGCCTGCGCCGACTGAAGAACCCGATTCTCCATCACCCGGTCTACGACGCCACCCTGCGCCACCCGAAGATTCTGGATATTGTGGCGGATTTGATCGGCCCAGCTATCCGCACGAATGGCAATAAACTGAATATGAAATCGCCGGAATTTGGCAGCCCGGTGGAATGGCATCAGGACTGGGCCTTCTATCCCCACACCAACGACGACCTGCTGGCCGTGGGCGTCTGTATGGACGATATGATGCTGCTCAACGGCTGCCTGCTGGTCATCCCCGGTAGCCACAAAGGACCGATCCTTTCCCATCACGAAGACGGCCACTTTGTGGGCGCGGTCTCGGAGGAGGTCCCCGACGCGGATAAGGCTGTGCCTCTGGAAGTGAAAGCAGGCGGCATTACTATCCATCACGCCCGCACCCTCCACGCCTCTGCGCTGAACAAATCGGCCCATCCCCGGCGTCTGCTCCTTTTCCAATATTGTGCGGCAGATGCCTGGCCCCTGGGCGGCGCAGGGGAGTGGGACAAATTCAACGCCAATCTCCTGCGCGGCGAACCGACCAACCGCCCCCGGTTGGCTGATGTGCCGGTGCTGATGCCCCTGCCCCCGGCGCTGAAGGGCGGCTCGATCTACGAGACACAGACGACGCTGAAGAAGAAGATTTTTGCGTAGAGAACCAGACGCCGTAGAGCGGATCTGTTTTCGTCCCGGAAGGGTGCTGCGTGCTGCATGAGAAGGCCCGACGATCTCACGCAGCACGCAGCACCCTTCATTTACAAAAAATATTCCCCTTTCATGCAACGGAGTCTACGACCAATGATTATCGACAGCCACTGCCACGCCTGGGAGCGCTGGCCCTACGAGCCGCCCGTGCCCGATTTCTACTCTCGCAGCGCCATCGATCAACTTCTTTTTGAGATGGACAACGCGGGCGTGGACAAAGCCTTTCTGGTCTGCGCTGGCATCACCCACAACCCCGCCAACAACGACTACATCGCGGCCGCGGTGCGCCGCCACCCGGACCGCATCATCCAGTGTGCGGATGTGGACTGTAGCTGGTCGGAGACCTATCACCTGCCCGGCGCGGCGGATCGTCTGCGCCAGGCTGCCGAGCGCTGGCATCTCTCAGCCTTCACCCACTACGTGCGGGGCGACGACGACGGAAGCTGGTTTGCCACGGACGAGGGGCTGGCCTTTTTCGGCGTGGCCGCGGAGTTGGGTCTGATCGCCAGCATTGCCTGCCGTCCCCAGCACCACCCGGCCATCGACAAAATCGCCGCGGCTTTCCCGTCAATGCCTATCCTCATCCACCACCTGGGCCACCCCGGCGTGGGCAATGCAGAGAATCTGGCGCTGGTGCTGGCCTCAGCCCAACAGCCAAACATTCACGTCAAAATGTCCGGCTTCTACTATTCAACCCTCGGCCCCAAATGGGACTTCCCCCACCGGGACACCATCGACGCGGTTGTGCGACCGCTCTACGAGACATTCGGCGGGTCGCGGCTCTGCTGGGGTTCGGATTTCCCAGTCTGTCGGCGCAACGGGATCGCCTATGTGCAGGCGCTGGAGTCGTTCCGCAGCCACTGCGATTTTGTGATGGAGGCGGATAAAACGAAGATTCTGGGGGAGAATTTGGCGGGGTTGTTGGGTTGGGGATGATGGGCCGTTAGGGCAACTGATCGCGTATAATTCGCCCGTCGTCAGCAAAAAGCATCGGAGCAGCGTTTCCTGCCCGATAGCTTTCGCTGGCTTCGCGTGCCAGGAGTCGCAAAAGTTCAATCGAAGCAGAAACTTGTTCCTGCCAGCGGGGTTCGTCGGCTTCGATTTCCTCGGCACTCTCTCCGAACAAATCCTTGTCTGGTGTCAGAGCCATTGCATTCTTCTGTGCTGGTCGAGCAAACGATGAAATCGTTAATACAAAATGTGTTGAATTCTATGCAAGCAGTAGTGCTTGATCACGAGCCAATCCTGGAAATAGAGAAATTTCCGCTGTAATGGCGTCGGTCATCGCATCTTTGGCAATTTCCAAATCGTAGTGGGTCTGAAGATTCATCCAAACCTCGGGCGATGTACCAAAGAAACGGGCCAGACGTAGGGCTGTATCTGCTGTGATGGACCGCTTTCCATGCACAATCTCGTTCACCCGACGGGGATAGACGTGTATCTCTTTCGCCAGCCTGTATTGGGTAATACCCAAAGGCTTCATAAAGTCTTCGAGCAGGATTTCGCCAGGATGAACCGGCGGCATTTTTTCTTCTGCCATAATCATCACCTCATTTTCGAGATAGTATCAGTGGTAATCAACGATTTCAACGTTATGGGCTGCACCCTCATTCCACGCAAAACAGATACGCCACTGACTGTTAATTCGGATACTGAATTGACCCTGCCTGTCGCCACTCAATTTCTCAAGCCGATTAGATGGAGGAACCAATAAATCGTTGAGTTCTTTGGCATTGTGCAGATAGACAAGTCGGCGCAAAGCTAACCGCTGGACATCTGGTGGTAGCCGCCGTGAAAAACTCCGGTTGAATACTTTTTCGGTTTCTCGATCCGCAAAAGCAGCTATCATTGCCCAATAGTAACGTATCCCAGTAATACCGTCAAGCCCCAGTAATACCGTCAAGCCCCACCAATTCAAGCCAAGACTCACGCTCATCTTCAAATCTTCAATAGCAACGATGCTTCCCACAGCACCTACCACACATCCGCCAGATTCACCATCTCCCGGCGCTCCGCGGAGCGGTAGATGGCGTCGATGGCGGCCATTGTGCCCAGATTGTCCCGCCCGGAAGTGAGGGGCTGTACGTCGTCCCGGATGCATTCGAGGAAGTGGCGTATTTCGTAGATGACAGAGTTGACATAGGGTTCTACGGGCAGACTGATGTTCGTATCGCCACCGCTGTACTCGGCCACTTTTGTGCTGTAGACGTGCCAGCCCATAATGTTGTGGATCATTCCCTCTTCGCCGTAGATGATTGTCAGTTCGCTGGTGGCTGTAGGGATCGGCACTTTGTGAGCGGCGAAGAGGTAGAAGCCCTCGCCGATAATCCCATTCTCAAACTCCACAATCATCGCCGCGATGTCCTCGTTGTCCATCCCGTAGTTCAGCCCAGTGTGGCCGGTATAGGCCGCCACTTGACGAATCTCCCCAAAGAAGTGGCGCAGCAGGTCCAGCTTATGCACGGCAGTGCAGATAACCATTCCTCCGCCGGTCTTGTCTTTGGAGAACATCCAACTGCCCTCGGCGTACATTTTTTTGAGGAACTGGTTGCAATCGAAGCGCACGGCCACCACCCGGCCAATCACCCCGTCGTCGATTAGCTGTTTGATGTGCTGGTGGTCGGTCATAAAGCGCTGGTTCTGCCCCACCATCACCAGCCTGCCCGCCGCGTCCGCCGCCTCGACAATGGCCCGGCTCTCGGCCAGGTTCATCGCCATCGGCTTTTCCACAAGAATGTGCTTGCCCGCTCGCGCCGCGGCCAGGGCAATCTCTGAATGCTGGAAGTGGGGCATACAGATGGAGACCGCGTCCACGTCGTCCCGCTCGATAACCGCCTGCCAATTGTCCACCGCGTCCGCGCCGCCCAGAGAGTCGGCCATCTGCTGGGCCAGTTCGATGCTCCACTCGTCGCAGCAGACAACGACTTTTGCCAGGTCCGCGGCGGCCTGGTAGCCAGCGGCGTGGTGACGAGCGATTTTGCCACAGCCGATCATTCCGATACGAATTGTCATTGGGGGGATGCTCCTGATTTTGTACAGATGAAGTGGGCAAAGAAAGGCCATCTTCCAGCGAAGACGGCCCTTTTAAAAATGAGTCAAGTGTAGCGATTGTTCATTCGAGAACTACGCCGCCAGAGATTCAGCCATCTCCCTGCCGCCGACCGACGGCTCGTTCTTGTAGAGAAAACAGGCAACGGCTCGATCCTCGTGGGTGCGGTAGAGAGGCGGCTGCTTTTCGTGGCATTCTGCCATGACAAAGGGGCAGCGATTGGCAAATTTGCAGCCGTGACCGTGGGCACTCTTGAGGCCAGAAGTAAGCGGGGCCTGATCCACATCGTTCTGGCTGCCCCAGCGAATGTCCGGATCTGGCAAAGGGATCGAATTGACCAGCAGTTTTGTATAAGGATGTTGCGGGTCTTTGATCACCTGTTCGACGCTGCCGACCTCGGCCACAGATCCCCGGTAGAGGATATAGATGTCTTTGCTGATCTGGTACGCTGTCGTCAGATCGTGGGTGATGTAGATAAGGGAAATGCCCAGGTCCCGCTTGAGTTTCATCAGGCTTTCCAGAATCGTCGCCCGCAAGGAGGCATCCACCATAGAAACTGGCTCGTCGGCCAGGATGACACGGGGATTTAGGAGCAAGGCCCGGGCCACCATAATACGCTGCCGCTGTCCGCCGCTGAGTTGATGAGGATAGCGTCCCAGGGTTTCGTTGGGCCGCAGGCCAGCCAGTTGCAGACTCTCTTCGATGAGCCGTTGCTCTTCCTCCTTGGAGCCAGCCAGTTTGAATTTACGCACTGGCGTGGTCAGAACCTGATCGATCCGGTAGAAGGGATTATAGACCTCGAAAGGGTCTTGAAAGATGGCCTGCACCTGTCGCCGGAATTCCCGGCGTTCGCTGCGGTCCATCGTGGCCAGGTCCTTGCCGCGAAAACGGATATTCCCATCGCTTGGCTGAATCATACCCAGCAGAAGGCGGGCCAGGGTCGTCTTGCCGCTGCCGCTTTCACCGGCGATGGATATGATGCTCGGCTTCTCTTCATTGATGGTCAGTGAAACTTCATCCACCGCCACCAGCCGGTCTTTGCTGAGAACACCACTTCCAAACACCTTCGTCACACTTTGCGCTTCCAGAAGCTGCATCGGAACTAACTCCCGTTGTAGAGGTGGCAGGCAACCCACCGGTCTGGTTTGATTTCAACAAGCGGTGGAATCTCCACTTGGCAGTGGGGCAACACCTGGGGACAGCGGGGATGGAACATACAGCCAGTTGGCGGCGTGAGCAGCGATGGTGTCATCCCAGAAATTCCTTTGAAGTTCTCTTTTGATTCCAGGGTGGGCAGGCTGCCGATGAGCAACTGGGTATAGGGATGCAGGGGATCTTTGAAAATCTCCCGCACCGGACTTACTTCCACCAGCTTTCCACCGTACATCACCCCCACCCGATCCACGAACTGTGCCATCAGTCCCATATCGTGTCCCACCAGGATGATGGATGCCCCTAGTTCGCTCTGCACACGGCCAAGCGTCTCCATTACCTGGCGCTGGACGACCACATCCAGGGCGCTGGTCGGCTCGTCGGCAATGATCACTTTCGGTTTGAGCAGAATCCCCATAGCAATGCAGACCCGCTGCTTCATTCCCCCGCTCAATTCGTGGGGATAGGCATTCACCACATTGCGACTCAATTCCACAGATTCAAGTACGTCGAAAATTCTTGCTTCGCGGCTGGTTTTACCCCCCGAATCCATATGGGCTGTGACTGCATCGCGCAACTGCTCGCCGACCTTCAGCATTGGGTTGAGCGAGTTCATCGCGCCCTGGGGGATGAGGGCGATATCGGCCAGCCGGGCACGGCGCATCTCTTCCTCGCTCAGGCTCAATAGGTCAACCCCATCGAGAAGCACTTGGCCTCCCTCGATGACTGCCGGCGATTGCAGCAGGCGCATCAGGCTGAGGGCCATCGTTGTTTTTCCAGAGCCAGATTCACCCACCAGCCCCAATCGTTCGCTGGGCCGAAGGAAGAAACTGACGTCGTTCACCGCACGTACCTGCCCGCCGCCCGTCTGGTAGCTGACACGCAAGTTCCGCACATCGAGTATACGGTCTGCACGCGTTTTTGTACGTACGTCAACAGGTTTGGTCTTGACGTTGCTCAACATGTTTCTCTCAATGCAAAGAATAGACTTGGGGAGATGGTTCTGCCAGGGCTAGTTGTGCGTGGAACCCTGGAGTCGGGGATTGGCATATTTATCCAGCGACACGCTCATCATAAACAGACCCGTAAAGATGATGGCAAGAGTCACCAGTGGTGGCCCCCACCACCACCACATCCCTTTGAAGAGGGCCGAATAGTTGAAGGCGTAGTAAAGTGTACGGCCAATAGTGGGGACATTCTGAGGGCCAAGCCCCAGGACTTCCAGGCCCACCGAAGCCAGGATGCCGCCGCTGACCGCGCCCACAAACGACGCGGCCAAATACGCGGTCAAGTTGGGCAGAATCTGGAATATGATAATTTCAAAATCATTCTGACCAGAGAGCCTGGCGACGTCTACAAAGAGCCGCTCGCGCAGGCTGAGGGTCTGGGAGCGGATCAACCGCGCGGGCAAAGGCCAGGACAACAGCCCCACGATGACCGCCATAATTTCTACTGTCACCACCCGCACATAGGCAGAGACAGTGATCAAAATAGCCAGGGTTGGGATCACCAGCATCACGTCGGCAAAGCTGCTGAAGATAGTATCGGTGTAGCCCTTGTAAAAGCCAGCGATCAGGCCCATAAGCGCGCCGATAAGAACACCAACAGCACCGGCCAGGAAACCGATCTTGAATGTATTCGGGATGCCGATCACCATCACAGTGAACATATCCCGGCCCAATCCGTCGGTGCCCAGGAGATTTTCTGCCGAGGGCCGGAGGTTGAGCTTAGCCGCACCCATATCAGCCATCTTCCGGCTGGTCGTCATTTCTCCGATATACCCAAAGAGGAAGAGGGCAAGCAGCAGCAAAACGCCAAATGTAAAGAGGCGATTGTTGTTGAAGAAGCCGAGCACGACGCGCGCCGTTTTCCAGATATTTACCCCGGAGTTGGGGCGTGTATTGTTTTGCACTGTTGCGGTATTCATTAGCCCGAGCTTTCTGCCACATAGGTCACCCGCGGATCAAGCCGGGGATAGACCAGATCGATAATCAGCACGGCCAGACCCACAGACACAGCCAGAATAAGTGTGATGCCCTGAATGACCGTATAGTCGCTGTTGACGATAGACATATAGAGTTGGTAGCCAAGCCCCGGATAGGAGAAAACAATTTCTACCAAAATGGCGCCGGAGACTACGTGGCCCAACGCAATGGCAAGGTGCATTAGCTGTGGTGGGATCGCGTTGCGGATGGCATATCGCCACAGTATGCGCGATTTGCGTAGTCCCTTTGCCTCGGCCAACAGCATATAATCTTCGCCGATTGTGTTTACCATCAGGCCACGCATAGAGAGTGCCCATCCCCCCAGGCTTGTGAGGATGATAGACGAGGCTGGTAGAATCGCATGCCGGAAAGCACTTTTGATGAAAGGCCAACTAAGCTCACGCGCCATCCCGCTTTCAACCGCACCACTCATAGGCAAGACATGGGCAGTGAAAGCAAAGAAATAAAGGAGCAACATAGCCAGCAGATAGTAGGGCAGCACACCGCCAATCATAGTCAAGGAGAGCAGCGACTTCAGAATGCCTGGTGTGCCCTTCCACGCCAATAGCGCGCCGATCAGTATCCCCAGCACAAAGGTAATGAGGACGCTAACACCGATCAGACTGATCGACCAGCCAATGGCCGGGCCGATGATATCCCATACTTCTGCCGGATAGGCGGAGAGCGATTCACCGAAATCAAGGCGAAGCGTATTCCACATATATTTGGTGTATTGAATGTAGAGAGGGTCATCCAGCCCGAAGCGCTCGCGATAGGCTTCGAACATGGCCTGTCCGTTCTCGATCCCGGCGCTGGCATTCGACATACGCGATGTGATGGCACCGATGGGGTTGCCTGGCGCCAGACGAGGGATCATAAAGTTGAACGACGCCGCGACAAAGATAACCAACAAAAACATGCCGATGCGCCTGATAAAATAACCGAGGTCCAGTCCTCGCATCAAATGCTACCCCTTCTGTCGCCTGATATTTGTACTGTCATAGTTCTGTCCGTCGCGGTGCTGCACGTCGTTCACATGTGTGAACGACGTGCAGCACGCAAATTCTACGTTTATTGCGCTGGCTTGATCTCTACAAGCTGGCGCAGGAAGTGCTGCCAGTGGCCTGGCGGTTGGACATAATTGTTGTCCTTCGTCGGCCAGTTGGTCCAATAGGTGGTGTTGAACAGGAGAAACACGGGTGTTTGCACCAATGGGATGTCAGGCAGTTCGTCGGCCCAGATGGTCACGGCCTGCTTCATCAGGTCCACCACCTGGGGGTCGCCCAGAGGCAGAGCGCCCATCTCATCAACCAGCGCGGAGTATTCGTCATTCACCCAGCGTCCACCGTTGTTGGTATTGTCCACATACTCGGTGCCGGGCGTTCCGATGGGATTGACCCATTTCTTGTGATAGCGCTGCATGCCAAACCACGGCTCGATGACACTTCCACAGCCATCCCACTGGGTTGCTGCGGTGAAGTTGCCACGTCCGGTCTGATCGCGGAAGATGCCCCACTCCAGAATACGCAACACGGCATCAATGCCGACCTCATTCAACTGTTGGGATACCATGCGTGCCCACGGCTCCATAAAGGGCGGGAGCACGATGTCGAGGGAGAGGGTCGTGCCGTCGGCATCCACATATTTGCCCGAACCGGCATCCAGGGTGTAGCCCTGGCTCTCCAACAACTCGCGGGACTTGTCCGGGTTGAACTCACCGATGGGGGCGACAATGTCTGCGATCGCATCCTGGAACGGCTTCATACCCGCATAGTCGGGGAAGATGAACGAGGAGGTCGCACCAGCACCTTCGGTGACTACATCTACAATCTGCTGGCGGTTGATGGCATAGGAGAGCGCCCAGCGCATCTCTTTCTTGTCCCACGGCGCAACCGTACTGTTGATTGTGAGCATACGCGGGCACGGGTCAATCCAGCCCAGGGGCGGTTCGTCCGTGTACGATACCAGGTTCGGGTTCTGCGCCATCAACGCCGCATTGGTGCTTGGGCTGTTGCCACCGCCGGTGTCGGATTCATTGTTGGCGAGCATCTGCTGGCCGGTCGCCGCATCACCCACCCACGGTCGGCGGATCTCAAGCGGTGCAGGCAGATTGAACGCCCCGGACTTGGCGCCCCACCAGTTGTCGTTGCGTTTGTAGACAAACTCGGTTGACGAGAAGCTCTTTACCACATAGGGACCGCTGAAGACAGGCGAGCCGGTTGCCTCATCGTACTCATTCTTGAAGGTGACCGGGTCCTTGCCTTCCCAAACGTGCTTTGGCAGAGGAACGATGGCCTGGGAAGTGGTGCCAGCCAGATTTTCCATGACAAAGCGGGGGTTGGCTCCGGTCAGTGTGAACTTAATCGTGCTTTCGTCAATGGCTTCGACCGATTCCACCCACTGCTCGACCGCGCCCGACCAGTTGAGCTGGGGCGCATACTCTTTCAACATATTGATGGTAAAGACCACATCCTCGGATGTGAGCGGCGTGCCATCGCTCCATTCGGTGCCGTCACGCAGGGTAACGGTCCATTCATCCAGGGCATCGTTGGCTTCATAGCTTTCCGCCAACCAGCCGTCGATCTGGCCGGTTTCGTAGTTGAGCATGAAGAGGGGTTCCATCATATTCTGGTTCATCCCCTGCAGGATATAGGTGCCGGGAATGTACGGGTTCCAGATATCTGGAGCCGGAATATTGACGTTGCCGGGAATCACGAGAACGTCTTTACGGGCTACAGGACCTGACTGTTCCGCTGCTGCTGCGGGTTGATCTGCCGCTGCGGCCGATTGGTCCGCTGGGGCTGCCGGTTGCGCGGCAGGAGCCGCACAGCCGATCAACACGAGCAAAACACCTATCAAAACCAGCGTTGTCAAGAATTTCGACTTTACTGCTGACACGTAGGGCCTCCTTGTTTGCCGTCAATAAAATGGGTTGAACTTCAGACAGACGAACGAAAAAAACACAGAAGAAGGTAGTGGCAGACTGTGGCCATGCAAAAGGAAGTTTGATCTGGCATCCTTTTGTTGCCGCATGCTGCCAAACCGGGAAACCGGACAATGTGCTACAGCGTAAAACTCCGGCCAGGAACATACGCCGGTCTGCGCTGTACTGATGGATTTTATGCTAAGTCTGGGACCTGTGAAGTGGTAAAAAGCTTGTGAGTGAGTGACGGAAAAAGATTGTAGCAGACGTTTCGAGGGATGTCAAAGGGCAAAAAAGTGCCCACAAATGCCTCTGGCCAAAGAACGTATCTATCCCAATTCGCCAACTCGTACCTATCCGAGTAGACTACCCCAATCAACTATTCAACCAATCACCAATTTCCCCTATGCCCACACTCGCCTATTTCATCACACCCCACGGCTTCGGCCACGCGGCCCGGGCCTGCGCGGTAATGGCCGCGGCCCAGCGCCACATCCCGGACCTGCGCTGGGAAATCTTCACCCGCACGCCTGAGTGGTTCTTTGCCGAATCTCTGACCGGACCCTATGCGCTCCACCCTACAGACACGGATGTGGGGTTGGTGCAGGTGGACGCGCTGCGCGCAGACCTGTCCGCCACAGTGGAACGACTGGCCGGGCTGCTGCCCTTTGCACCAGAGCGTGTGGATGGGCTGGCCAGCCAAGTGAATGCCCTCGGCTGTCAGGCCCTCCTCTGCGATATTGCCCCGTTGGGAATTGCCGTGGCCCAGGCAGCGGGGATTCCATCTGTGCTGCTGGAGAATTTTACGTGGGTGGATATTTATGGGGAGTACATTCTAGAATGCCCGGCCCTGCGCCCTTATAGTGAGCAGATGGCCGACTGGTTTGCCGCGGCGGACTATCACATCCAGACCGAACCAGTCTGCAATCCATCGGCCAATGCAACGCTCACTGTCCCGCCCGTCAGCCGCGCGCCCCGTGCTGGGCGTTCGGCGGTTCGCGGTCTGCTGTCCATCCCAGACGGCAGCCCATTTCTGTTGATTACAATGGGTGGCGTGGACTTTCAGCACAGCTATCTGGACCGGCTGGCCCACTTCCCGGATGTCCATTTCGTCTTGCCCGGCAACCACACGGCCACGGACGCGCCGCCGAATGTCCATCTTCTTTCGCCCCAATCCGGGATATTCCATCCGGATATTGTGGCGGCCAGCGACGGGGTGGTTGGCAAAATCGGCTACAGCACCCTGGCTGAAGTCTATGCGGCGGGGGTTCCCTACGGCTACGTGCCTCGTCCCCGCTTCCGGGAATCGGATGTGCTGTCAGCCTTTGTGGAGCGGGAGATGGCCGGTTTCGCCATCGACGCCGATGATCTGAGCGACGGGCGCTGGATCGAGCGGATCCCCGATCTGCTGGCCCTGCCCCGGCGCGGGGAGGAACGGAGGAATGGGGCTGAGGTGATTGCCGAGTTTCTCAAAGGATTAGAGATTGGGAGCAATCCCATCCCCTACTGATACTCCACCCGATAGACAATCCCGCCTTTGTCATCGCTGATATAGAGCGCGCCGTCTGCGCCCACAGCCAGCCCCGTCGGTCGCCCACTGGCGGAGCCGTCGGCTTGCAGGAAGCCGGTGACAAAATCCTCCACCTGCGCTGCTGGTTGGCCGTTCTCAAAAGCCAGACGCACCACTTTGTAGCCGGTCGGTTCGCTGCGATTCCACGAGCCGTGAAAGGCGATAAAAAGATCGTCCTGGTATTCGGCGGGGAAGAGATCGCCGGTGTAGAAAGCCAGGGACAGGGGTGCGGAGTGGGCCTGCATCTCCACCACCGGCTGGACGACGCCCTCGCACGCGCCAGGCGAGCCGTATTCCGGGTCCTCCAGATTTCCACTGTGGCAGCGGGGCCAGCCGTAGTCGCCCCCCTCCTCCACCACATAGACATTCTCCGGCGGCAGGTCGTCGCCCAGCATATCCCGCCCGTTGTTGGTGGCCCAGAGCGCGCTGGTTTCGGGGTGGATCGCCAGCCCCACCGCGTTGCGCAGCCCTGTGGCAAAAATCGTCTCGCCGGTCGCCCGATCCCCGATGGGCGGATCGTAGACAACAACCGCGGCCCGGCGCGGGTCCTCTTCGTTGCAGACATTGCAGGTGGAGCCGATAGAGACGACCATCCGCCCGTCGGGCAGAAACTCGACGGTTCGGGTATTGTGGCCGCTGGAGGGATAGTCATCGATGAGGGCTGTCTCCTTGTCTGCCAACCCGTCGCCGTCGGTGTCGCGCAGACGGATGACACCGCTGGGCACGCCCACATACCAGGCGTCCTTGTGCCAGACAAGACTGTGGGGAGCGTTCAGGTCAGTCGCAAAGGGGCGGATTTCGTCGGCCACACCGTCCCCATCAGCGTCAGGCAGGGCCACAATCCGGCCATTTCCCCGGTCCGCAGCGTAGAGCACACCGTCCGGTCCCAGGGCGAGAAAGCGCACATTGTTCAACCCCTCGGCATAGACTGTCACCCGGAAGCCAGGGGGCGCGTTCAGTTCCGCCACCTGGCCCTGGCCCAGCATAGGACGAATATCGACTACTTGGGACATCTGCCAGTAGAGGGCAACGGCTCCAAGAATCAGCAAGGCCAACGTGCCAAATATAAGTGACCGGCGGCCACGTGAAGTACGAAACATTCGGTAATCTCCAAAGGTTTGCTGCGATGGTACTGCCAGATGCTATAATAGGGGCTATTGAAGGCACATCGGATTCGGAAGTCGAGAGGTGAATTAATGGCAAACACTGTGCATTCCGTTTATTTAGATGTGTGCGTCCTAAATCGGCCTTTTGATGATCAGAGCCAAATGCGTATCCGGCTAGAATCAGCAGCAGTCCAGTTGATTCTAGCGAATATTCGTAGCCAATCTCTTCAAATGGTAATCTCGCCTGTACACACGCTGGAAGTAGCAGCCATCCCAGACACTGCAAGACGAACTTCACTTCAGGCATTACTTCGAGATTTTGGCGCTACAGTGGAAGTGAATACCGTTTCAGCCCAAGAGCGTGCTATCATTTTACACACTCAGGGAATGGGGGTTGCCGATGCGGCCCATATTGCTTACAGTGAGGCGATGAAGACCGACTTTATCACGGTCGATGATCGATTATTGCGTCAATGTGCCCGGATCGGTATACAAATCTGGACAGGTACACCGATTGCTTATTGCGAGAAAGAAGGTTTGAAATGACAGTTCACACATACCTACCCGAAGATACAATGATTGAGCGCGCTGTAGAGGCGTTGTTTCAGGCATTAGGGCCAATTGAGGCTGCCCGCTTTCTCGCTCTCCCCCAACGCCCAATCCTCGATTCGGTCGAGTGGCATCGACGCTGGCAAGACTCCCTGGACGCAGACGAATTCTTTGCCAAAGCCTTTGTCAGCCCCGCTGAACAACCGTAGCTTAGACGAGGTACGGAATCGTCATCGGCCCCTCAGGCAGAACCGCAATCGGCGTATCCACCCCCAACGCTGCCACCCGCTGGCGCAGATAGTCGTTCAAATCCCCAATCGGTGTCAGGTGCGCCTGGCGGGCCTGCTCCACAGATAGTCCACTGTAGAGCGACACTTTTGCCTGTAACAACACCTGGGCCAGTTTCTGCACCTGCCACTGATCCAGTTTATGAAAACCCGGCGCATAGACCGCGTCCAGCATCGCCTGGGCCGATCCATATTCAGCCAACATTCCCGCAAAGTTGCCGTGGCTGGGGAAGCCATCGTTGCAGCGGGCCACTGTTACAATCTCGCCCCCCTCGGCCACAATCTCCGCGGCCGCACACATCCCCTTCACCGATTGATACAAATTCTGATCCAGTGGGTAGCCACTGTTTGTGGTGATGACCAGTGGATAGCGCCCCGGACAGGCCACCATCGCCGTCTCTTTGGCAAAGGTGCAGCCCATCTCGTGGGCTGCGATCACATCCCCGCAGTAGAAGCGGGTGATCTGCTGTTGGTGGTTCAGGGTCACATTGAGCAGAAAATCCACGGGCAGGGCCGACCCCATACGCCGGATGTGGGCCTGGGTGGGGTTGCCCTCCAGCACGCCCCAGGCGCTGCGTGGATGGCCGATCATCTCGGCTCGGTGGTAGTGGAGTATAGATTTCAGGTCCGCCACGCCGGGGAAGATGGCTTTGTAACCACCCGAATAGCCCGCCATAAAGTGGGGTTCGATGAAGCCGATGAGGATGCGCCGGTCCGCCTCCACATATGCCCGATTCATCCACAGAGCCGGGTTGCCGTCCGCCGCGGGTCGGGCTTCGGCCATTGTCGCCTTGTCATAGGCGTTGTGGTTGATCACCCGGCAGCGGGCAGCAGTCTCCGCGCCCACAATTCCCACAATCTCTTCGGGCGTATTAGGTCGATGGGTTCCTGTGCCAATGATAACCGTAAAGTTCTCGGCAGGGACGTGGCCCAGTTCGGCAAAGAGCCAGGGCAGAAGCCGATCCGAGGGCAGGGCGCGGGTTCCGTCGGCGATGACCACCGCCACCCGATCCGTGGCTGCGACCTTCTCGGCCAGGGGACCGGTCCCAATCGGAGAGCGCACGGCATCGACAAAGCCCGCCTCTTCATCGGCCAGCCCCGGTACAAACTGGGGGCGCAGGACCGTCACATTGTCGCCGGGCAGCTCCACATCCAGCCCGTCCCGGCCATATTGTAGATGGATTTTCATTCGAGAACTCCTAACCTGGACGAGCCAGAACCAAAGAAGAAATTGTATACACGGATAAAAAGGAACACGGATAGTTTTGCATCAAATCTGTGTTCCTTTTCATCCGTATATACAAAAGAATTCTAAAGGAATACCGCTATCCGCTTGTCACCGCCGGGCAGTTTCTCGGCGATTCGTTCCCCTCGCGTATAGTCGCAAATGCGACAAAGCAATGGAGATAATCAGCCCAACCGCTGTACCTGCGTAGGCTGCGCCCACCTCTTTGATTTCGAAAACGCTGATGAACGCTGATAAATACGGATGGAAAAGATGCTGGAATGATGGGGTATGTACCTCATCATCTCAGCATCTCATCATCCCGCCGCGTCTTTCATACTCAATCCAATCCGTCCGCGGGCAGCGTCAATTGTCAGCACCCGCACAGTCACCACATCCCCCACCCGCACCACCGCGTGGGGATCGGAGACGTAGCGGTCGGCCAGTTGTGAGATATGCACCAGCCCGTCCTGTTTTACGCCGATGTCCACAAACGCGCCAAAGGCGACGACGTTGCGCACAGTCCCGGTCAGTGTCATTCCTTCCCGCAGATCGTCCATGGACAGCACATCGGCCCTCAGTTGGACCGGCGGCAGATCGTCCCGGGGGTCCCGGCCCGGCTTGGCCAGCGCGTCGAGAATGTCGGCCAGGGTCGGCTCGCCCACGCCCAGCATTTGGGAGAGATGGCGGGATTCCTGACGCATTCTGTCCAGGGGCAGGGCGGCCAGGGAATCGAAGGGCACGGCCAGCCGCTCCACCACCGCATAGCTCTCCGGGTGGATGGCCGTGTTGTCCAGGGGGTTGTCGCCTTCGGGGATGCGCAGGAAGCCCGCGGCCTGTTCGTAGGCTTTGGGACCGACCCCTTTCACCTTCAAAATCTGCGCCCGGCTGCGGAAGGGGCCGTTGGCGTCCCGGTGGGCCACCACATTTTCGGCGGTGCGGCCCGTCAGCCCGGCCACCTGGGCCAGGAGTGCAGGCGAAGCGGTGTTCACATTCACCCCCACGCTGTTGACCACCGACTCCACCACCCCATCCAGCGCACCAACCAGCCGTTTCTGGTCCACGTCGTGCTGGTAGAGGCCCACGCCGATGCTCTGGGGATCGATCTTTACCAGCTCGGCCAGGGGGTCTTGCAGACGGCGAGCGATGGAGACCGCGCCCCGGATGGATACGTCCAAATCGGGAAACTCCTGCCGGGCCAGGGGCGAGGCTGAGTAGACGCTGGCCCCGGCTTCGTTCACCAGCGCGTAGGCGAGGGGCGAAGGGCGGTTGGCGGGCTGTGACTTCACCAGATCGGCGACCAGTTGTTCGGTCTCCCGGCTGGCGGTTCCGTTGCCGATGGCGATGGCCTGCACGTCGAATTGCTGCACCAGCTTTGCCAGTTCGGACAGCGCCTCGGCCCGCCGGTTCTGGGGCGGGTGGGGATAGACGGTCGTCGTGTGCAGCAGCTTGCCCGTGGCATCGCAGACCGCAATTTTGCAGCCCGTGCGGTAGGCCGGATCAATCCCCATCACCACCCGGCCTTTGAGCGGCGGTTGCAGGAGCAGGGCACGCAGATTCTTCTGAAAAGCACCGATGGCGTGGGTGTCGGCGGCTTCGGTGAGGGCTTTGCGGCTCTCCCGTTCGATGGCCGGGGCGAGCAGCCGGTTGTAGCCATCCTCGACCGCAGCCTCCAACTGCCCGGCAAAGGGCGAACGGGGATTGCGCTGCAACAGTCGCTCAGCGTGCTGGCGGATTTCTGCTTCGGGTCCGGCGATATTCACCCTCAGAATCTTCTCGTTCTCGCCCCGGTTTAGGGCCAGCACCTGATGGGGCTGCACCCGGCGCACGGTCGTGGCGAAGGTGTGGTAGAGTTCGTACTTGCCCTGCCCGTCCGCGCCCTCTTTGACCAGCCGGGCATCCACATCGCCCTTTTCATAGAATCGCTCTCTGGCAAACTGGCGGATGGCCGCGGTCTCGGCCATCTGCTCGGCCACAATATCCCGCGCCCCGGCCAGGGCCGCCTCCACATCGGGCACGTCGGCGCTGAGAAATGGCTGGGCCGCTGTTTCCGGTTTGCCGTTGGGTGGCTGGGCCAGAATCGTCTGGGCCAGGGGTTCCAGCCCCAACTCCCGCGCGACAGTAGCGCGGGTACGCCGTTTGGGGCGATAGGGCAGGTAGATGTCTTCCACGGCCTGCAATGTGTCGGCGGCGGCGATGGCTGTTTCCAGTTCGGCTGTCAGCTTCTCCTGTTCGGCCAGGGAAGCCAGCACGGCCTGCTTGCGCTCGTCCAGCCCGCGCAGATAGGCCAGCCGCTCGGCCACGGAGCGTAGCTGCTCCTCGTCCAGCCCGCCCGTGCGCTCTTTGCGATAGCGGGCGATAAAGGGGATTGTGTTGCCTTCGTCCAGCAGTTCCACTGCGCCAGCGACCTGTTGGGGCTGGGTTCCCGTGGCCGCGGCGATGGCGCGAATCAATTGTTCATTTGTCATAGGGCAGTCAGATATTGGGTATTGGATATTTCGATGGTGTCGATTGGTGTATGGATGAGCGGTCGGTTGTCTGCCATCCGCGGTCGATTGTTTGCGCTCGCTACTCTGGGCGTGTAGAATCCATTATACGTCAAGAAAGTCTGAAACGAGGATAGCAGCAGATGACGGGACAATCGCAGTCACAATCACAATCCCAGAGTGCAAGCGGAATACAAGAGCAGTACACCTACGCCTATCCTCGCCCATCGGTGACGGTGGATATGGTGCTTTTCACCTTCAACGACGGCGAACTGCGCACCCTTCTCATCCAGCGGGCTGGGCAGCCCTATGCGGGCCAGTGGGCGTTGCCCGGCGGCTTCGTGCGTATGGACGAGAGTCTGGAAGCCGCGGCCGAGCGGGAACTGTTGGAAGAGACCGGCGTGCGGAATGTCTATCTGGAGCAGCTCTACACCTTTGGCGAGCCGGAGCGGGACCCCCGGGGCCGGGTGATTACAGTCGTCTACTTTGCCCTGCTCAGCGCAGATCAGGCCGCGCGCATGGCTGTGCGCGGCGGAGACGACGCCCGGGACGCCCGCTGGTGGAATGTCTACGATCTGCCGGGCCTGGCCTTCGACCACGCGCCGATTCTGGACTACGCGCTGCAACGGCTGCGCTGGAAACTGGAATGGACCGCGCTGGGCTTTCTGCTCCTGCCCGCCCAATTCACCCTTTCCGAGTTGCAGTCGGTCTACGAGACTGTGCTGCGGGAAGACCTGGACAAGCGCAATTTCCGCCGCAAAATCCTGGCCGCAGACATTTTGGAGGAGAGCGGCGGCTACCGGGAGGGGGATCACCGCCCGGCCAAATTGTACAGATTCACGGCCAAAGCGATTGAGTTGGAGCAGGCACGACGGCGCTTTCCGTAGTGCGAAGATACGAAGGGCGCAAAGAAGAAATGAAGTTGGTGGTTTGACCACACAATCTGGCGTCGTTATAATGGAGTGGTGATATCGCGTTTGTAGGCTGAAAGGAAGATACAATGAATTCTGTCCACGGACTTGTTGAAGAACTACACGGGTTGGATCGACAATTGGTCGAATTTGAACACCGCTACGGAATTCTTTCCGAGACTTTCTTTGCCTGGTTTCAGAGCGGTGAAGAGCCAGACAATTCGGATTGGGTGCAAGATTTCGCGCTATGGGCCGGTACATACCAACTCAAGTTGCGCCGCCAAGAGAAGTACCGACGTCTCATCTCGGAAATACTGATCCAGAGCGATTTACCTGCCTTAATGAATGAATCCAGTTTGATAGGCGTCCCCGCGTAATGTTTGCTACGATTGCTGACTATGAACAATTTGTCTACGGTCTGCGTGATACGTTCCCCACTGTTCTTTCCTCAACACTGCGGGTTGTACGCAGTGGACCAGACTCCGGGCAGGTGATTGGTCGGTTGACTTTCACCAATACTATTCGGCTGGAAGTGGCCGAACTGATCGATTGGGACGCGGGACATTTCGAGATTCTGCAATATGGCTATGTCGTCTGGCAGGATAGGGAACGGCTTTACTGGTATGATTCCCAAGCACATCCGAACGACCCGACTCTGACTTCAACCCATCCCCACCACAAGCACATCCCTCCCGACATCAAACACAACCGTATCCCTGCGCCGGGGATCAGCTTTGAGAGGCCGAATCTGCCCTTTCTGATCCGGGAGGTGGAGGGGTTGCTGGGGCGGGAAGACGAGTAACCGCCGTTCGTTCACTGTAATTCACACCAAAAGGAAAAGTTCATGACTACTCTACCCACCAAAACCCTGGGCCGCACGGGACTCAACGTTACCCAGCTGGGCTACGGCGCGATGGAAGTGCGGGGAACCCGCATCTGGGGCGGCCGTCCCTGTTCCGACGAGCAGGCGGCCACGATTCTCAACGCTGTCGTCAATTCGGGCATTAACTTTATCGACACCTCCAACGACTACGGCCTGAGCGAACTCTACATCGGGCGCCACCTGGCCACGCGGCGGGATGAATATTTCCTGGCGACCAAATGTGGCTGCCACGTCCAGTGGGCCGGGGACCACGACGAGACGCCCCACATCTGGACCCGGGAAAACATTCTGCGCAACATCGGCGATTCCCTTCAGAAGATGCGCACGGACTACGTGGACCTGCTCCAGTTCCACAATATCGATGTGGAAAGCTGCGAAAAGGGCAATCTGGTGGCGGTACTGCAAGAACTCAAAGCCGCGGGGGCCATCCGTTTTCTGGGTGCGTCCAGCGTCTCGCCCCACCTGAGTACATTCATCGACTGGGGCGTCTTCGATGTCTTCCAGATTCCCTACTCCGCGCTGGAACGCCGCCACGAGAATCTGATCACAAAGGCCGCGGAGCAGGGCGCGGGAATTATCATCCGCGGTGGCGTGGCCAAAGGCGAGCCGGGCGCGGGGCTGGGCAACGCCAACCGCTGGGATATCTACGAAAAGGCGGGGCTGGACGAACTGCGGGAAGAGGGCGAGAGTCCCACAGCCTTTCTCCTGCGCTTCACCCTCAGCCATCCCCACTGCCACACGACGATTGTGGGCACCCAGAATCCCCGGCATCTGCAAGAGAATATCGCCGTGGCGGCCAAAGGCCCCCTGCCCGCAGATGTCTACGCCGAGGCCAAGCGGCGGCTGGACGCGGCGGGGGAAAGTCCGGAGGGGTAGGGTAAAATACACAACCCATTCGATAGTTGGCTGAGGGTGGATAAAAAGGTCAGGAACCGAGCGGTTCCTGACCTTTTTGCGTTTGATGACGAATTCCGGCAGTGCCCTCAGCGCAAAAGCGCAGGCAAATAGACCCGGCTGTGGGATACTTGCAGACTACTGCTTGGGATATTGAGAGAAGCGAGCCCCCGCACCCCAATCCCCCACTTTGAATTGCCTCGCCCAATATTGTACACTCATCCCACACACAGATCAGCCAATCAGCGTTTTCCGCGCTGCTATATCTGCGCTACCAGGCCGAGGTTCCCCATGCCCCACTTCCCTTTCCGTATTCTCCATTGCGCATTCCGCATCCGCCTTCGACGCTATCTTCCGATCGCCTCCGCCCTCGGCATGGCCGTGGCCCTGGTCTGGCTGCTGGCTGCGCTGACCCGTCCCGCCCAAGCCAGCCCGCCGGAAAGTGTATCCCAGGCAGTCAACGCGCCCACCCTCTTTGTGGACGGCTCTGGCGGCGACGACGAGGAGAGTTGCCGGGACCGCACGAAGCCCTGCGCCACCATCCAGCGGGCGATTGATGTGGCGGTCCCCAACGACACTATCGCCGTGGCCCAGGGAACCTACGACACCCTCAACACAAAGGGCGGACGCTCCCAGGTCGTCTTTGTGGACAAAGCCGTGGCCATCGAAGGCGGCTACGATTCCTCCTTCTTTTCGACCGGCTCCCCATCCGTCCTCGACCCGGCGGGCAGCGGGCGGGCTGTCGTCATCACCGGCACAGAAGCTGTCACCCTGAAAAATTTCCAACTGACCAACGGCGATGCCAGCGCGGCCGGGCTGGATGGCAACGGCGGCTGCCTGCTGGTGGGCGGCAGCGTCGAAGCGACGATTGAGCAGATTACGATTCAAAATTGCACAGCGGCCAGGGGTGGCGGACTCTATATCCAGGGCGGCACGCTGAATACCAGCGACATCACCCTACAGAACAACAGCGCCACGCTCAACGGCGGTGGACTCTACCTGCAAGGGGGCACGCTCAACGGCAACGGGCTAAGCGTGAAAAACAACAGCGCCACCGAGAATGGCGGCGGCGTCTATGTGGCCGGGGGCGCGGCCACCATCAGCGGCGGGGCCATCGACAACAACAACGCGGTACTGGGCGGTGGCGTCTATGCCGAGGATGGCGCATTTGGACTCACCGGCTCCACCGCGGCCAACAACAGCGCCAGCGACCGGGGCGGCGCGCTCTTTGTGGCCGGGGGCACAGTGATTGTGGGCGGCGGCCAGGTGAGCGGCAACCGCGCGCCCAACGGCGGCGGCGGTGGCTACGCCATCGGCGGCGGCCTGCATCTGGCCGCGGGCACAGTGCTGGAAAACAACACCGCCAGCGACGGCGAAGGCCAGGGCCTCTTTTTGCTGGGAACCGCAGCCATCCTGACCGGCACGACCATCCAGAACCACACGGGCAAGACCCACGCCATCTTTGTCCAGGACGGCTCACTGCGTCTGAGCACCGGCTCCAAACTGCTCAACAACAGCGTAGAGGTGGGCGACGGCGGCGCGGTCTACGCCAGCGGCAGCAGTCTCTCTCTGGTGGGCACCACCGCCACCGGCAACAGCGCGTGGACAGGCAACGGCGGCGCGCTCTTTCTGATCACCTCCACCCTGGCGATCACCGACAGTAGCCTGACCGGGAATTCGGTCGGCTTCGACAACGGCGCGATTGTGAGCGGAACCCAGGCGTCCGACGGGGTGGGCGGTGCGATTGTCGTGCTGACCGGTAGCCTCTCTCTGGCCAATACGACCCTCAGCGGCAACCAGGCCATCCTCGACGGCGGGGCTATCTACGGCGTCCAGAGTCCCCTGACGATTGAGGGCGGTACGATTGAGAACAACGAATCGGTGGATGGCAGCGGTGGCGCGATCTTTTGGATTGGGGAGAGTATTTCGGTGTCGGGCGGTGCGGTGCTGCGCAACAACAAAGCCGACGAGCAGCCGGAGAGCGCCCGAATCGCAGCCGAGCGAGCCAATGGATTCACTGATGCAGCCGCCGCTGGAGACGCCTACTTACAGGCCATCAGCGCGGCCCAGGCCAGGGAAGCGGTCGCCCGCGGCCAGGTCGACAGCGCGGCTTTTGTCAGCGCCGACATCAACCGGATGCTGGAGATGGCCGCGGGCGCTCAGCCTGTGCCCGAACCGGTGGCGGGCCATCTGGCCTCGGCTCCCCGGCGGGAAGGGTCCGCCAGCCCCGGCAGCCAGGCCCGGCTCGACGCCCGCATTGCCAGCCCGCCCGTCGCGGGCAGAGTGCCAGTGACCAGCCTGAACAGCACACTTGTGATCTCCTCCAGCGGCGGCGCAATCTACGTTCTCAACGCAGCCGTGACACTGGACGGCGCGACGGTGGCCCAAAACATAGCCGGTGAAGCAGGCGGCGGCCTCTATGTGGAGGGGGGCAGCCTGACGATTGGCGGCACGGACAGCCGCTATACGGACAACGAAGCCCAACTGAACTCCGGCGGCGCGCTGGCCATCACCGGCACACTTGTGACCATCGACGATACAACTTTCCGTGGCAACAAGGCCGTCAACGGCGCTGGCGTCTACGCCCTCGGCGGTACATTCGCGGCCAACAATAACAGCCTGACCACCAACCATTCGATTATTGACGGCGGCGCGCTCTATCTTTCCCAGAGCGAAGTCACATTGGCCGACAACAGAATGAACCAGAATCTCTCGGACCGGGGGGGCGGTCTCTTCCTGCGCGGGGGCACGGCCACCATCACCCGCAACGAATTTCAGGAGAACAACACCACTTTTCGCCGGCCACTTCTGCTCAATACAGCCACGGGCCTGGGGGTGGGGGTCTACATCCACGGCACACAGGAACTCTCCTTCACCCACAATCTGGTGGCGAAGAATACGATCCCCTTCCGCTACGATAAAGTGTTGGCCGGTGTAGTCACCGAAACGGTAATCATCAACGAGACCGATCCGCCCACCATCATTCTGCCCGGCCCCATCTATTCGGATCGGACCACAGCGGACAACGGCGGCGGTCTCTATATGCAGGATGGCAGCGGCTCGCTGAACGACAACACTTTCCTGGCCAACGCTGCATCTCTGCACGGCGGCGCGCTCTTTGTTATCAGCTCTACCCTGGAGATGATCAACAATGTGATCGCCCAGAACAGTGTGGCGGTCTCTACCAGTCTGGGCAGCGCCATCTATATGAGCGGAACCACCATCAGTCTGGTCCACAATACGATTGCCGACAACCTGCACACCCACGCCGACGGCCCCTTTGGGCGCAACGTGGCCATCTTCCTGCTGGGCACGGGCAACAATGTGCAGATGTTCAACAATATCATTGCCAACCACGACATCGGGGCCAAGGGCGATGTGGGGGCACAGATCACCGGCGGTGGCAATGTCTGGTTTGGAAACCGTGTCCGCCCGTGGAGCACAGACCTCTTCCCGGTGGAGACTATCCACGTGCTGGCCGACCCCCGCTTCAAAGATACTTCCACAAGCGACTATCACATCGAACGGACCTCTGCGGCCCATTCCGCGGGCGTCGGCACGCTGGACGCGCTGGGCTACGAAGTGCTGGTGGATGCGGACGGTCAGCCTCGCTCGGCCCCGCCGGACGCGGGTGCGTTCGAGCATCGCTATACCCGGGGGCTGAATGTGGTCCAAAGCGCCTCTCCTCCGGTCCTGAACAAAGACACCCCCGTGCGCTATGCGATTACCGTGACCAACCACAGCAAATCCTCCATCTCTGGCGTAACGATTGCCGATGTGTTGCCCGCCCAGCAGAGCGCGGTCTCCATCAGCACAGACAAGGGAACCTGCGATCCGGGCGGGCTGACCTGTGATCTGGGGAGCCTGGCCGTGGGCGATGTAGCGGTGGTGACGATTGATGCCCTCACCACTGGCACGCCTGAGCCGGGCGCGTTGGTGGAAATGGTCAACACAGTCAACACCAACTTTCCGGGCATGGACCCGGCGGACAACGACACCGGCATCGGCCACACCACCCACCTGCAAGACCTGGTGCTGGATGTGACGACTGTGCCCACCTACACCGGCGGCTGCGCCATCAGCCTGCACGATGTGCTATACGAAACTGTGCAGGACGCGGTAGACGCCAGCCTCAACGAAAAGGATGTGGTGAAGGTCAGCGGCTACTGTGCCGGAACCCTGAATCTGATCCAAAACCTGACGGTCCAGGGCGGGTGGAGCACAAATATGCGCGATTTCAACCCGGCCCTTTACACCACCACCCTGGACGCGGCGGGCGGGGGAACGGTCATCAGAGCTTTGGGCCAGGGCGTGGAACCTCGCGTGGAAAATCTGACCCTGACCGGGGGCAGCGGCGGCAAGGGGGGCGGCATCTACGTCAGCGAGGCCAGCGCGGTCTTCAGCAATGTGCTGATTGTGGGCAACACCTCGGCCAGCAGCGGCGGCGGTGTCTACATCGACTATTTCAGTGTGCCCAAATTCTTTGACAGCATCATCGAGGAGAACAGCGTCACCACCGGCGGCGGCGGTGTCTATATGGTGGAGAGCGGGGCCAAGTTCGACAATGTGGTCATCCGCAACAATACGGGGGCGATTGACGGCGGGGGCGTATACATCTTGAAAGGTGCGCCGGAATTTGCCAACAGCACAATCCTCGGCCATTCGGTCACAGGCTACGGCGGCGGCTTCTTTCTGCAGGAGACCGGTCCCCAGCTGCGCGACAACCGGATTGAGGGCAACACAGCAGGCGTGGGCGGCGGCGTCTACGCCTACCGTGCGCCGGCTTCGCTCAAATTCAACCAGATTCTCACCAACACGGCCACAGCCTCGCCCCAATTTATTCTGATTGCACCCTTGGAACCGGGCGGTGGCGGCGGTATCTATGCCGAACGCAGCGACATCAAAATCCTCAACAATATCATCGAATATAATGTGGCCAACGCAGGCGACGGCGCGGGCATCCACATGTGGGACTTTCGCCAGCCGGAGATTATCGGCAATGTGATTGCCCTGAACCAGGGCAACGGCGTCTATCTGCGCCAGACCCCGGGTATCTTCAAACTCTACATTCTGATTCCCCCCGTGCAGCCGCCCCCCTTTGGCCCGGAACTGATCCTGCCCATTCCCACACCCGCGGCAGTGCGTATGCGCCACAATACCATCGCCGACAACACCGGGTCCGGCCTCTTCACATTTGGCGAGACAAATACCGAACTGGTCAACAATCTGATCTATCAGAACGGTGGCGGCGGCGTCGTCACAGAAGAAGAGGCATTCTTCCATCTGATTGTGATCTTCTACAGCATTCCCTTTGTGCCGGTTCCGATTCCCATACCCATTCCTCTGCCCGTCTTCTTCCCGCCCACCACCAGTCTCTCCTACACCTATTGGGGCGAGACCGGGCCGGATGCAAGCCTTTCGCCCAGCCTGTTTGCCGACAACACCCAGGAGACCGACCTCTTTGGCGAGAATCCGGCCTTCCAGAATTCGCTGGCCGGCGACTATCACCTCAAGCGCATCTCCCCGGCCTTCCAGACCGGCAAGAATACGGATGTCACCGAAGATATGGACGCCACGGCCCGCAACCAGGGCAAGAAGGCCGACATCGGCGCGGACGAATACGCCTTCCGCGAGACCCGCTACGCCGCGCCCGCGGGCGGAACCGCGGAACGCTGCCTGAATTGGAAGCTCCCCTGCTCGCTCCAGGCCGCCATCGACTCGGCCAATGAGGGCGATCTGATCAAACTGGACCAGGGGAACTATTCCACCCTGACCAGCCGCAACGGCCATTCGACCGTCGCCTATGTGGATAAGTCCATCACCATCCAGGGCGGCTACTGCTCCACGACTGTTGCCATCAGCAACCCGTTGGACTGCGACTGGGAGAACCCCTTTCCCGGCCTCTACCCCTCCATTTTGGGACCCAGCGGCGGACGCGGGTTGACGATTGTGGGCGAGGTGGAACCCCAGATTCTGGACGTGCAGATTACCGGCAACACAGCCTTCGAGGGCGGTGGGATGTATGTGATCACCGCCACCGCCTTTCTGAGCGGAATGCAAATCTACGCAAACACGGCCACCCTGGGCGGCGGAGCCTACTTCATCGGGGCCAAATCCGTCCTCTCCAACAGCCAGATCACAGCCAATACAGCCCAACAGGGCGGCGGCCTCTACTTCTTCCAGGAGAGCGAGACGACCGTCTTCAGCACGACCGTCTCCGGCAATACGGCTAGCCAGGGCGGCGGCATTTTCAGCAATCTCAGCCCGGCAAAAATCTACAGCAACAGTATCAGCGCCAACACAGCCACAACCGGCGGCGGCGGCGTCTATCTGGTGGACGGCGAACCCAAATTCCAGGACAATCTGGTGACGGGCAACAGCGCGCCCCTGGGCGGCGGTTTCTATCTCTACACCGGAACCCAGACGGTGATGAGCAACACCGTCCAGTTCAACAGTGCGGGCCAGGGAGCGGGCATCTACCTCACCGCCAGCGAGGGGATCGTAGATTCCAACGTCATCAGCGCCAATGTCGCGCTCACCGACGGGGGCGGCATCTACGCCACAAGCGCAGAGGCCAACCTGAAAAAGAACCGGGTATTCAGCAACACCGCGACCAGCGGCGGCGGTGTCCATCTCTTTGCCGCCAGCGATCTGGTGATGCAGGAGAACCGGGTCTACAGCAACACCGCAGTGGTGGGCGGCGGTCTCAGCCTGGATTCTTCCTCCACCGTCATCGAGCAGAGCGTCATTAGCGCCAACACAGCCATCACCGGCGCGGGTCTCTATCTGGTCAACTTCAGCGCGGCCAAGCTGAAAGGCAACACAGTCCTCTCCAACACGGCTGCCGGCGAGGGGGGCGGCGCCTATCTCAAACTGAGCAACGCCAACTGGGAGGACTCCACATTCGTCTCCAACACGGCTCAGTCCGGCGGGGGCGTTCACGCCAAACTGAGCGCGCTCCTTTTCAAGAACAATCTGGTGGAGGGCAACACAGCCCTCACATTGGGCGGCGGCGTCTATCTGGACGAGAGCAGCACCAGCATCCAGGAGAGCCGCATCTACTCCAACACGGCCAGCCAGGAAGGGGGCGGCCTTTACATCCTGCGATCCAGCGGGGCCAGCGTGGTGGACACGGAAGTGCGGGGCAACCAGGCCATCAGCAACGGCGGCGGCCTGCTCATCAACGACAGCAATATGACCCTGAAGAACAATCAGATCATCTCCAACAGCGCGGGGCTGCTGGGTGGCGGTCTCTATATTAATAAGAGTATCCTGGCCGCGGACCGGCAGATGATTAGCCAGAACAGCGCCGAAGCCGGTGCTGGGGCCTATATGACCAACCGGGCCGACGGCAGCTTTTCGGCCTCTGTGCTGACCAACAACCAGGCCACGGGATCAGGCGGCGCGCTCTATCTCAGCGGATCGTCGCCCAGCCTCTACCAGACGACAATCGCCCGCAATGGCGGCGACGAGGCTATCTATCTGGGCAGCTTCGGGCTGAACAACAGCGCGCCCGCCTTTATCAACACAATTATCTCCCAGCAGCCCGTGGCGATTCAGGTGACAGCGGCCAATTCGGCTACTCTGGACGGAACCCTCTGGCACGAAGTGACCGACGAGTGGATCGGTCCGGTGGAACTTTATACGGGCACAGTCAACATCTACGACGATCCCCGTTTTACCGGGGATGGCTACCACATCTTCAAAGTTTCGCCCGCGGTCAACAGCGGCGTCAAGACCCCAGCGGTGGCCGACATCGACGACCAGAGCATCCCCCAGAGTGGCTTTCCTGACATCGGCGCGGACGAGTTCCCGGTGGAGTGTGCGGCGAGACTGAGCAGCAACCCGGCTGTCACCTATGGCGATGTGCAGACAGCGGTGGATGTGGCCCAGGCGGGCGAACTGATCAAAGTGGCCGGCACCTGTACCGGCGTCACCATTCGCAACGACAAGACCCAACTGCTCTATCTGGACAAGCAGGTCCACATCCAGGGCGGCTATGACCCGGAAAACTTTGAAGTCTCCTATCCCATGACCCAGCCCACCACTTTCAATGCCCTGGGCAAAGGCCGGGTGCTCTACGTCGTCGGCGGCGCAGTGCCCACTATTGAAAGCGTCACAATGCAGGCGGGCAACGCAGTGGGCCAGGGCGGCGGACCCGACGGCCAGGACGGCGGCGGCAATGTCTATCTGGACGGAGCCTCGGCCACCTTCAGCAACACTATCATCGCCGACGGCAGCGCCTACTACGGCGGCGGTGTCTTTCTCTTCAACAGTGGGGCCGAATTCATCACCAACACCTTCACCCTGAACAGAGCCATCGCCGGGGGTGGGGTCTTCGCGCAGTCGGGCCTGCCCGTCCTCACCGACAACTATTTTGAGTCCAACGGGGCCACGGGCGACGGCGGCGGCATCTTTCTTACCGTCAGCCCGGCCACCCTGGACAGGAACACCTTCAAGGGCAACAGCGCGGCCACAGCCGGGGGCGCTGTCTTTCTCGACAACAGCCCGGCCACACTGCGGGGCAACAACTTCGAGACCAACAAAGCTGACTCGGCGGGCGGCGTCTATCTGGATTTCAGCGACGCGCTGGTGGAGGGCAACCGCTTTGTGGGCAACGAAGCCGAAAATGCAGGTGGGCTGCAAGTGGCCCGCAGCAGCGGCGCACGCGTCACCCGCAACAGTGTGCTGGAGAATAAAGCACTCAACGGCGCTGGCATCTACATAGAGTTCAGCGACATCGAAATCAGCAACAATCTGGTGGTCAGCAACACCAGCCAGAATACAGGCAGCGGTCTGTATCTATTGGGTGCGGCCCCCCAAATTCTGCACAATACATTCGCCTATAACAACGGCGGCGACGGCAGTGTGATCTTTGTGGGCAATGTGGGCACAGAGACCAGCGCGGCCACCTTCCACAACAATATCGTCGCCTTCCAGAATGTGGGGATGGTCATCCACCCCAGCAACAGCGTGACCGCGGATGGCAACCTCTGGTTCGGAAACCAGAACGACGTCAGCGCGCTGGGAAGCCTGAGCGAAGGGGCCACCCGGCTGGTGGTGAATCCCGTCTTCCGTGCGCCCGGCGCGATGGACTTCCGACTGGCCAGCACCAGCCCGGCCATCAATGTGGCCCTGGCCTCTGCGGTGGATAAGGACGTGGAGGAGCAGCCCCGGCCCACGGACAGCGCCTCGGACATCGGCGCGGACGAATACTACGCGCCGGATTTGACGATCAGCGCATTGACCACACCGGAACCGGCCCTGGCGGGCAGTGAAGTGATCTTCAACTTCCAGGCCGTCAACCTGGGCAATGTGCCTCTGAATGCGGCCATCACCGCCACCCTGCCCAGCGTTCTGATTGGGGAGCAGAGCAAAAATTGGCCGAACATAACCATTCCTGTGGGCGATGTGTGGACCGACTCGATCAGCGGCACAGTGCCGGTGGGCTACGCGGGGCCTCTGGAATATGCGCTCTTTATCGACACACTGGAAGGCGTAGGCCAGGCCCTGACTCAGACCGCCCAGGCAGTGCTGCCCAATGCCGCGGTCACAATTGTGCAAAGCAGGGAACCGGCGCAGGTGCTGCTGGGCAAGCCCGTTCGGGTGCGTATCGAAATCCAGAATGTGGGCAACCGGCTGCTGACCCTAACCGTCACCGACACCCTGCCCATCCAGACTGAACCAACCGGCATACTGACCTGGACAAATGTAAGCATCCCCTCCACCGGCTCCTGGGTGCAGACGGTCACAGTCACGCCCACCAGCGCGGCCGAGAAGGAGATGGTCAACCGCATCGACGTGAGCGACGATCTGGGCTTTGCGGCTTTCCACGAAGACACAACAACCATCGGCGAGCCAGCCCTGGCCGTGCGCCCTCTGCTGGTCCCCAACCCGGTGATTATGGGCGAACCCTTTACCCTGACGGTTGTGGTGACAAATACCGGCGATGTGGCCCAGCCAACCGCCATCACCACCACCATCCAGCCCGAGTTCCTGGGCGACAAGACCGCACACACGCCCCTGCTCGAACCCCAGTCAACTATCTCTCTGGTGATTCCCTATCAGCCCACCAGCCACGTAGGCCCGCTCAGCGTCACAGTGCAACTGCTCAGCGCCGACGGGATCAGCCTGACCGAAGTGCTGGATACAGTCTCGATCCTCCGCCCCCTGAAACCGACGATTGTCTCTGTGCGCTCCGGGCCGTGGAGCGATCCCACCACCTGGCAACCCCAACGGCTGCCCAATGCCACGGATGTGGTGCTGGTGGACGAAGGCCACGAACTGAATGTGACCGCGCCCATCGCAGTCACATCCCTGTGGAACAAAGGCGTGCTCATCTGCCCGCCCGACGGACCGCTGGTCATCGACGCCTCTGTAGAGATTCAGAACATCGGCGAGATCCGCTGCGAGCGGGCCGGGGATGGCGCGACCCCTGGCGCTGACGGCGAAGACGGCTCGGCCATCCAGATCACCACACCCACCCTCTACAACGAAGGCAGCATCCGGGGCGGCGACGGCGGCGACGGGGCCAATGGTGACCCGGACGGCGACCCGAACGGGGGTGCAGGCGGCACAGGTGGCACGGGTGGCCCGGTCGATATTACCACAGACTTTTTGGAAAATGTGGGCAGCATCCGCGCCGGGGATGGCGGCAATGGGGGCAACGGTGCCAATCTGGGCAACAACGGTCCCGGCGGGGCTGGGGGCGCTGGCGGCGCTGGCGGACCCACAACAATCGAACTGACCTCCCCCACCAGCGAACTGCTGAACGGGGGCACAATCGAAGCAGGCGACGGCGGTGACGGTGGCAACGGCGGCAACGGCAACCCGGACGGCGGTGACGGCGGCCCAGGCGGCAGCGGCGGTCCCCTGGAAATCGTCGGGCCAACAGACGGACAGACCGGCGACCTGGTGGATGTGGTCAATCTGGGCACGATGCAGGCCGGTGACGGCGGCGATGGGGGCAACGGCGGCAACGGCCCCAATGGAAGCGACGGCGGCCCCGGCGGTGACGGCGGCGCTGTCGATATCTCCGGTGACCCGGACGGCGACGGCGACGGCTCGGGCATCGACGTGGAGAATGGGGGCGATGTGCTGGGCGGCAACGGCGGCGATGGCGGCGATGGCGGCGACAATGTGGGGAGTGGTCCCGGCAGCGATGGCGGCGACGGCGGCGATGTCAAAACTGTCGGCGAAGCAACCTTCAACGACGGCGTCTTGCAGGCTGGCGACGGCGGCAACGCGGGGGGCACTGGCCCTGCAGCCGGGGGCGACGGCGGCGACGCCATCGTTCTGGGCGGACAGATCGGGCCGGGACTGATCGACAATCTGGGCACAATCGCAGGTGGAACCGGCGGCGATGGCAACCCCACAGCCACCGATCCCCAAAGCGGCGGCAACGGCGGCAGCGTCGTCCTGGCCGCCACCCCCGAACTCATACTCGACGGGGGTGCGCTGCTGGGCGGAGATGAGGGCGTGGGCAGCGGCGGCGGCCCCGATGGCGACGGCGGCGATGTGACGATTGCCACCGGCGACGGCAACAGCGGCGATCCGCCCACCATCGCCCTCTCTGGCCCGGATACGCTGATAGTGGCCCGCAATCTCATCATCAGCGGCGGCGCGGTGGTCTCCCTGGATTTGACCCGGCTGGACCCCAGCGCCATCCTCCTCTCCGGCCAGTTCCTCATCGCGCTGGGGCCGGGCAGCGAAGTCGATCTGAGCGACAACAACGGGCTGATCTTTGTGGCCGGGCAGTTCACCGCCTACGCCGACCGGGTGACTCTGCCCCCCGGCGTCAGTCTGGCCGATCTGGTGGATGGTCCGATCAGCGTGCAGGGCAGCTTTATGCGCTACGACGCCCGGCTGCTCCTGCCTGTCGAAGTGACGGGTGTGCCCGGCGCGCAGGTGCGCATCCCCGGGCTGCTGGTCAATCTGGGCCCCCTGGCCGACAGCTACCGGCTGGCTGGCGCCTTCGGCACACTCACCAACGGGACTGGCCGGGACGAAGCCGCCCAGGGCGCGTGGAGTCTGGCCGATCTGCCGCCGATTGTGGCTGTGCCGGGCAGCCAGACCCGTCTGGTCCCCCTGACAGTGACGATTCCCTTCTCCGCGGCCCTGGGCAGCCGCCAGCCCCTGACCGTCACTGCGCTCTCCTACACCGACGCCGGGGTGCAGCCCGCGGCCCGCACAATCATTCTGGTGCAGGAAGGGGCCGTGCATATCTTCCTCCCTGCCATCAGATTCGAGGGGCTGGAACCAGCCGGTGCGCCGCGCAAGCTCTATATGCCTGTGGTTACGCTTGGCAGCCCCGGAGCAGAGGCGAAAGTCGAGTCAAAACCGGAATGGAATTGGGGACTCTGGCTGCCGCTGGTGGGGGAGTAGGCGCTTACCGGTACAACCCCTGCTTTTTGGGCAAAAAACCTATAGGTCAGGTGGAAGTTAGAATTTAACGCAGAGGCGCAGAGAACAGCTTTGTGTCCCTGCGCCTTTGCGTTGAGGATCGGCAGTGCAAGCTGTTGTTGACCAATACAGATTTGAGGTAGTTTACACATTCTTGATCCTTCCTCCGGTCCAGTATACAATAGATGCTGACATCGCTTGTCGGTAGCATGCAGGCCACTTCGAAAAATAAGCTACCCGAACCACATCCCCGCACTTTCTATGCAGGCGAGTCGGTACGCCACAGACACCCCGTCGTTGTACGTGAAGTGCCGGGGACTTCTGGATAACTGTTTTCGTGAAATAGCCTTATCCCTTCACCAATAGGCCTTGCCCTATGACTCTGGAATTTGAACTCGCCATCACCGCCCCGGAAGCCCAGCCTGGCAGCAACAATGTGACTATTCGCTATCCCAAAGGGATGCGGACGGGCACGTTCAGCCTGGACGGAATGACAGATGTGGTAAAGGCCATAGCCGACGCGCTGCTGATCCACGAACCGGACCGGGATTTTATGCGGCAGGCAGGCGCGGCGCTCTTTGATTCACTCTTTACGGGCCAGGTATTGGACGCCTGGCGGGAGTGCCGCACACTGGCCGAGAGCCAGCAGACCGGTGTGCGCCTGCGCCTCTTCACCGACCAGCCGGAAGTGATGGCTCTGCCCTGGGAATATCTGCGCGACAGCCAAAAGGAAAGTTGGCTGGCCCTGGACCCACAGCTCTCGCTGGTGCGGGGGCTGCCCCTGGGCGGGCGGGAGCCACTGCCTGTGGACGACAGCCTGCGGGTGCTGGTGATGATCGCCGACCCCACGGACTTGGACCCACTGGACAGCGGGCGCGAATGGGCCAATTTGGAGACGGCCACCGGGGCCGCCGCGGTCGAACTGATCCGCATCGAACCCACTTTGGCAGCCCTGCAGGACGCCCTGCGCCAGCGCCAGCCGCATATCTTTCACTTTGTGGGCCACGGCAGCGCAGACGGAGAGGCTGTCCTTTTCTTGCGCGATGCAGACGGTCTGGCCGAGGCGATCACCGGGGATCGGCTCTCGCCCCTCTTGGCGGGCTGCCCCAGCCTGCGCCTGGTCTTTCTCAACGCCTGCGAAGGCTCCGCGCCCGGCACCGCCTTTGCCTTTGCCGGGCTTGCCCAACAGTTGATCCAGCAGCAGATTCCGGCAGTACTGGCTATGCAGGCCCTGATCTATGACGACCACGCGCTGGGTTTTAGCCTGGAATTCTACACCGCCCTGGCCGACGGCGTGCCGGTGGAGCGAGCCGTGCAGGAGGGGCGTCTGCGCATCCACCAGATGGCCTACAGTTGGGGCATCCCTACCTTCTATTTCCAGAGCGGCGAACCCTTTGCCGTGCCGCCCCTTTCACCTGAGAAAAAGGCCGAACGCCTGTGGGCCAAAGCCCAGGCCGCAACCGATGTGGCGGCCCGCCGCCTGCTCCTGCAACAGATTGTGGAGCAGGTGCCTGACCATCCGGGTGCGGCCAGCGCACTGGCCCAACTGACCGGAGAAGCCGAAGCTGATCCCCTCTACGTGGTTGCCGAAGCCTATGTGAGCAATGAGAGTTGGCGGGAAGCCCACCGGGTGCTGGAACAGATCGAGCATCTGGCCCCCAACTTTCGCCGCACCCGCTCTCTGCTGGCCCAGGTGCTGGGACGGCTGGGGGGCGCGCCACTCCCTCCGCCCGCAGGATACGCCACCCAGCACGAGGAGTACCGGCCCATTCTCAGCGCCCTGCAAAGCGGACGACTGCTCCCCTTTCTGGGTTGGGACGCGGGGCAGGTGGGGCGCCCCCTGGGGGACGGCTGGGTCCAGGGCCTCTACCCGCCGGATCCGGGGGAGATGGCCCAGGAATTGACCCGGCTGCTTTCCGGCGCGGTGGAAGGCGTCTTTTCCCTGCCCCAGGTTTCCCAATACACCCATCTGCTGGAAGGAGAATCGGCCCTCTACGACCGGCTCACAGAGCTTTATAGCGGCGGCTACCCGCCCACAATGCTGCACAGGCTGCTGGCCGAGCTGCCTGGCCGTCTGGGGCGCAAGGGCTGGCCCGCGGACAGCAACCGGCGGATGATCATTTTCACCGTCGCCTTTGACGACCTGCTGGAACGGGCCTTTACCGACGTTGACCAGCCCTACCACCTCTTCGCCTATCGCCACCACTTCGAGGATGCCACAGGCGTGGGCCAGCCAGGACGCTTCACCCATACCCCGCCTGGCGGCAAAGCGGTGGAGGTGCTCTCGCCCAACGAATATGACGCCCACAACCGGGACCGCTGCCCGGTGATTGTCAAACTGAGCGGCCAGGGGGTCAGCCCGGAGCCGGGCAGCGTGATGGTGACCGAAGACCAATACCTAGCCCATCTGCCCGCCCAGGAGTTTGGCGCGCTCCTGCCCACCACTCTGCTCAGCGAGATCAAACGACGCAGCTTTCTCTTCTTTGGCTACTCCCTCCAGCCCTGGCATCTGCGCCTGCTCTGGCAGCGTATGCGCTTTCAGGGCCGCCGGCTCCACGACCGCAGTTGGGCGATTGTCAGCCAGGAGAGCGCGCTGGAACGGGAGTTCTGGCGCAGGGAGGAGATTGTGCCGATTGTGGCCGCACCCGAAGGATTGCTGGCCTATGTCAATGATTGGCTGGAAGATTTGGGGGCACGCCAATGAGTGAAGCCACCCACACCGAATCCAATTTCGATCAGCGGCCTGACTCCCCCTATCGGGGATTGACCCCCTATACGGAAGCCGACGCGGCCTACTTCTTTGGCCGGGAGCGGGAGACTACCGCCATCACCGCCAACCTGGAGGTGGCCCGCTTTACCCTCTTCTATGGCCCCAGTGGTGTGGGCAAGAGTTCGGTGCTTCAGGCCGGTGTGCTCCATCGCCTGGCCGAGCGGGTCCAGGCCGAGACGGCCAGCGGCGATGGGCCGGAGATTATCCCGGTCTATTTCAGCCGCTGGCAGCAGAACCCGGTGCAGGGGCTTGCCCAGGCCATTGCCCAGGCCGCCACACCCCACCTGCCCCCAGGCACCGATCCACCCCCTGCCGAAGCCCCCCTGCTGGCCCAGCTACTGGCCTGGACCGAAGCAACCGGCAGCGATCTGCTCCTGATCCTGGACCAGTTCGAGGAGTATTTCCTCTACCACCCACCCCAGCCTGACGAACCGGCCACCTCCTTTGCCAGCCAGTTGGTGCAGATTGCCAACCACAGCAGCCTGGGAGTCAATCTGCTGCTCAGCTTGCGCGAGGATGCCCTGGCCCGGCTCGACTTTTTCAAGGGGCGCATCCCCTTTCTGCTCGACAACCGGCTGAGCATCGGCCATCTGAGTCGGGCTGCGGGCCAGGCCGCGGTGGAGATGCCTCTGGCCCAGTATAACCGGGAGCACGCCACAGCCTGGGCCATCGACAGCGATCTGGTGGAGGCGGTGCTGGACCAGGTGGGCAGCGGCCAGGTGGCCCTGGGACGCCAGGGCAGTGGCGGTCTGCGCACAGAAGGCGTTGGCGGCCCGGCCCAGAGCAGCGGCGAGATCGAAGCCCCCTATCTGCAACTGGTGCTCACCCGCCTGTGGGAGGCCGAGACCGGCCAAGACTCCCGCCGCCTGCGCCTCGCCACCCTGGAAGAACTGGGCGGGGCCGAGGCGATTGTGCGCAACCACCTGGACCTGACCCTGGACAGCCTGGAAGCCGACGAGCAGGCCCTGGCCGCCCGCTTTCTGGATCGGATGGTGACACCCGCGGGGGCCAAAATCGCGCTCAGCCTGGGCGAGCTGGGCAGCTATGCGCCCGGCATACCCCAGACCGCTGTCGAGGCGGTGGTCCAGACTCTGCAGAACAGCCGCCTGCTGCGGGGGGTGCAGACCCCAGACGGAACCACCCAATTCGAATTGCTGCACGACGTGCTGGGGCCGGCTGTGCTGGACTGGCAGGGGCGCTATCAAAAGGCCCAGGAAGAATTGGCGCGCCTGGCCGAAGAGCGGGCCGCCCGGGCCACCGCCGAGGCCGAGGCAGAGGCCGCCCGGGCCGCCGCTGAAGCGGAGGCAGAGGCCGCCGAAGAACGAGCCGCCCTGCAGATAGCCGCTATCGAAGAAGCCCAGCGTCGGGAGCGTATCACCCGCTGGGCAGCGGTTGGCCTCTCCTTTTTGCTGATCCTGGCTCTGGTTGCTGTGGGTTGGGCTTTTACAGCGCAGAACAATGCAAATCAGCGGTCACAGGAGGCCACTGAAGCCCAAACCCAGGCCGAAGAGAACGCGGCTGAAGCTCGACGCCAGACGCAAATTGCCGAAGCTGCCAAAACCGAAGCGGAAAGCAGCGCCGCCGAGGCCGAGCGCCAAACACAAAAGGCAGAAGCAGCCAATGTTGCGGCCCAGGAAAATGCAGACGAAGCCGAGCGCCAGGCACAGATCGCCGTAAACCAGCGCGAGATCGCCGACAAACGGGCCGCTGCCGCCCTGGCCGAAAGTATGGCCGGTCATTCCCAACTTTTGATCCACCGGGACCACTTGTACGACGATCAATCCCTGATCCTGGCCCGGGACGCGGCTCTGATCGGCGAAAGCCCCAACACCTACACCGCCCTACGCACAGCCGTGGACAACGCCCGGTCGCGGTTGGTCATCCCTGCGCCCCAGCGCCGCCATATCGGATCGGTCAACGCTGTGGCCTACAGCCCGGACGGAACAGAGATCGTCTCCGGAGGGACCGACGGCACAATCCGTCTCTGGCGCGCCGACGATTTGCAGCCAGTCCGCCTGCTCTTCGGTCACGCAGGCAGTGTGTGGTCGGTGGCCTTCAGCCCGGATGGCACGCGTATCGTCTCCGGCTCTGACGACCGCACTGTGCGGGTCTGGGATGCCCAGAGCGGAGAGGAGTTGGCCCAAACCAGCGGTCACGCAGGCAGGGTGTGGTCGGTGGCCTTCAGCCCGGATGGCACGCGTATCGTCTCCGGCTCTGACGACAGCACTGTGCGGGTCTGGGAT
>JAUIHI010000049.1 GCA_030432295.1 Anaerolineae bacterium
GGGAGCTAATCTTTGCGGCGAGTTCTTTGACTTCTGGCGCAAACGAACTTCACCACCCTTTGCCGAAAAATGACACACCTTTTATCTGTCATTTTTCCCTATACGTCAACATACCAGGGCGCAGAGAACAGCTTTGTCTCTTTGCTCCTTTGCATCTTTGCGTTGAAAATCAGCACTTCAAGCTGTCGTTGACCATTACAGAATCTGCGAAATCTGTGCTTTCTGCGTAAATCTGCGTCCCTGTTTCATTGACTGTATGGAAATCCCTCATGCCTTTGTCCTTTTCAGACTCCCCCATCATCGGAATGATCCACATCGGCCCCCTGCCCGGCACGCCCTGGTACGGCGCAAAGGGCGACTACGCGGCGGTGCGGGCCAAAGCGATTGCCGACGCGCTGGCCCTGGCCGAAGGGGGCGCACAGGCCGGGCTGGTGCAGAACCGGGATGACCGGGTATTCTCCAATGGACCTGCCGACCCGGTGGTAGCCGCGGCCTTCGCCGACATCACCCGGGCGGTGGTGGACGCGGTGGGGGATCGGCTGGCGATTGGGGTGCAGGTGTTGCGCAACGATCTGCGGGCGTCGATCGCCACCGCCCACATCTGCGGTGGCTCATTTGTGCGCTGCGGTGTGCTGATCGGCAGCACAGAGACGGTCAGCGGCCGGGTGGACGGCGACCCCTACGCCATTCTCAACTATCGGCGGCAGATCGGCGCGACTCAGGTGAAACTGATTGCGGAGATCGGTTCGATGCATTTTCACAGCACACAACCTCTGGGCCAACTGGCCCAGAGTGCAGCCTTTGCCGGCATCGACGCGGTGGGAATCGCCCACCCGGATTTAGGGACCGGTCTGGATTGGGTGGCCCAGATCAAAGCCGCTGCGCCAGATTTGCCCGTCGTCATTGGCGGCTACACGAATGCAGAAAATATCGCCCGCTATCTGGCCGTGGCGGACGGCGCTTTCGTCGGCGGCGCGTTCGAGGACGGCGGGCGCGGCGGCGCAGTCAACGCCGAGCGGGTGAAGATGTTTATGCAGTCATTTCAACGCAAAGACGCAAAGTAGCAAAGGGGCAAAGGGGCAAAGAAGACCTGTTTTCTCTGCGTCTTTGCACCTCCGCGTCTCTGCGTTAAAAATTTTTCCCACCACCAGAGGAAACTCCAATGCCAAAACTATCAGTTTGTATCGAAATGTTCTGGACCGATCTGCCCTTTGACGAGCGCATCCGCCGGACGTCCGCGGCGGGCTATTCCGCCTACGAATTCTGGGGCTGGCGGGCCAAAGATTTGGACGCCATCCGCGCCGCAACCGCCGAGACCGGTCTGGCTGTGGCCGGTTTCGCCATCGATCCGGGCTTTGCCCTGACCGCGCCGGGCAATGAGGATGTGATGACCCAGGCGGCTATTGACGTGGCCCCAGTGGCCCACAGCCTGAACTGCAAGAGTCTGATTGTCACAACGGGCAACGAAATTGCGGGGGAAAGCTGGGAGATCACCCGGCGACGGGTAGTGCGCAAACTGAAGGCGATGAGCGCCGTCGCCGCGGACAACGGACTCCGTATCTGCCTGGAGCCGCTCAATCCCTTTGTGGACCACAAGCACTACTGGCTGACGACGATGGCCCAGGCCGGGGATATTGTGGAGGAGGTGGATTCACCGGGGCTGGGGATTTTGTACGATCTCTACCACCAGCAGTTGACCGAAGGCAAGCTCATCGACAATCTGCACCGCCACCTGCACCAGATCGGCCACATCCACACCGCGGGCGTGCCAGGCCGCCACGAACTGCTGGGCAGCGAAAATGACTACGCAGCACTCTTCCGAGCCATCGACGCCAGCGGCTACGACGGCTATGTGGGGCTGGAGTTCCGCCCAACGATTGGGGAAGAGGCGGCGCTGGCCCAGACGCTGGGGTTGCTGTCGGATTAGTAACAGGGGCCTCTGTCAGACCTGTCGTCCCAGCCACACCGCCATCTCCCCTGCGCCCCGGTGTCCCCAGGCGTAGTAGGGGATGGCGGTGTGGGGCTGTGCGCCCTCGCCCTGAATGACCGTGACGCCGTTGAGTAGTTCCGGGCGGTGTTCGGCGGTCAGCGGCGCGTCGTCGGCCAGCCCGATGTGTGAGACACTGCCGCCGTTGTCCACCCCTTCCACACAGTAGACCAGCGGGCCGCGCATCAGCGCTACTCGTCCCCGGTTGGCTTCCACGGCCTCGTTGCAAAGTACCCGGCGCACAGCCATCGGCAGAGTCAACTCCACCACATCCCCCGCCCGCCAGACCCGCTTCAGGACGGCATAGCCCTTTTCCAGTGTTGGCGTGGCCGGTTCGCCGTTGACCGTCAGCACAAACCCGACGTTATCTGTCTCTGCGAAACGGTAGAGATCGCTGGGCACAGGCCGGTTGTCTGCCCAGCCGGGAATGCGGATGCGCAGGGCGAACTCGGCCTGTTGTGTCGGCTCCACCCGCAGCCGCACCCGCCCCTCCCAGGGATAGTTCGTCTCCTGGCGCAGGCCCACCGATTGACCGCCGACTTCCGCCTGCCCTTCGCCTGCCACAAAGAGATTGACGTAGAGAGAATCGGCGTCGCTGGCGTAGACGTAGCCGGGCAGAGAGGCGAGAAAACGCACGTCGTTTGTCGGGCAGCAGGAGCAGTCGAACCAGGGCTGGCGGCCCAGACTGCCCCGATTGACCGCGGTTTTTCCGTCCGAGGCCAGGGGATTGGTGTAGAAGAATTCGGTGCCGGAGAAGGAGACGCCAGAGAGAAAGCCGTTGTAGAGGCTGAGTTCCAGCACGTCGATGTAGCGGGCGTCGCCGTGGAGCAGAAACATCCGCTGGTTCCACAGAATGTTGGCGATGGCCGCGCAGGTCTCGGCGTAGGCCTCAGCGTTGGGCAGTTCGTAGTCGTCGCCAAAGGCTTCGCCTGTATGCCGCGCTCCGATGCCGCCGGTCAGGTAGAGCTTGCGACCGACGACATTCTCCCACAGCCGGTCGATGGCCGCGATGTACGAGGCATCGCCGGTCAGAGCGGCCACATCCGCCATCCCCGTATACATATAGACGGCGCGCACGGAATGGCCCACAGCCTCGGCCTGTTCAACGACGGGCAGGTGGTCCTGCATATAGCCAACGTTGCCAAAATTCGTGTAGAGTTCCCGCCCGTTGGCGTGGCCCCGTTCGTCCAGAAAGAATTTGGCCAGACGCAGATAGCGTTCGTCCCCCGTCACCCGGTAGAGTTTGACCAGCCCGATTTCGATCTCCTGATGGCCGGGCACGGCCCGCAGATTCTCCGGGCCGAAGACGCTGTCGATGAGGTCGGCGTTCTTCAGCGCCACATCCAGCAGATTGCGCCTGCCTGTGGCCTGGAAGTGGGCGGCAGCCGCCTCGTAGAGATGGCCCACATTGTAGAGTTCGTGGTTGACCCGCAGGTGTGACCAGCGGGTCAGCCCCTCCCGGTCGGCGGTGACGGCAGTTGGGTCGATGGTGCGGGCGGTGTAGAGATAGCCGTCCGCTTCCTGCGCGCCAGCAAAGAGCGCGATGAGATTGTCCAGATAGACATCCATATCCGGGTCCGGGGAAGAGGCCAGACTGTAGGCCGCGCCCTCCACAACTTTGAAGACATCCGAGTCGTTGAAGAAGATGCCCTCGTGGGGGCCTTCCATCTGACCGGCGGCTTTGGCAAAATTGTCGATGCGCCCGGTCTCTTCGCATTTGCGGAAGTTGTAGGGCAGGGTGACGCTGCGATTTGTCTCGATCCGGGGCAACCAGAAATTGTCGGTGAATGTGACAGATGTAAAGGGAACCGGCTTGAATGGATAGTCCGATTGTATGCTCATAAGCTCCTTATTCGCGCCTTTTCCAGGGCTATTTCAAAGAATAAAACACCCAGGCAAAGTCCCCGGCACTTTCTATCCAAGCGAGCCGATACGCCACAATCGCTCCGCTGTTGCGCGTGAAGTGCCGGGGACTTTTGGGTGATTTTCGTGAGGCCGTCTAAGCTGACGGATAGGGTGCATAGCGGCGAATGGCCCGGGCCATTGCCCAGACGTTCTCCACTTTGCAGTAGGATGTAAGGGAGTTAGCGCTGCTGATCATATAGCCGCCACCCGGACCGATGGCCTCGATCCGTCGGCGCACTTCGTCCTCCACCTCTTCGGGCGTGCCCATTGTGAGTGTGTAGTGGAGGTCGATATTGCCTATCAGACAGACCCGGCCGCCGTACTCCCGCTTGAGCCGCTCGATATCCATCGGCCCTGGCTCGATGGGGTGCAGCCCGTCGAAGCCGAGGGTGAGCAGATCGTCGAGAAAAAGCATCAGATTGCCATCGGAATGGAGAATCCACGGGAAACCCTCGCCTTTGATGGCCTGGGCCACCCGGCGCATGTGGGGCATAAAGAGTTCGCGCAGGACAGTGGGCGAGAACATCGGGCCGGATTTATAGGCCATATCGTCGAAGGTCCAGACATAATCCACACCCACATCCTGCAGATGACGCACCACCGCGATAGTCCAATCGGCGAAGCGCCCCATCAGCGTATCAATCAGGCCGGGATCATCGGCCAACAGATAGGAAAAGCCCTCCAATCCCAGGCTGAGCAGTGTCGGGGATAGACCCATCCGCATACTGGCGGCAACAGCATACTTGCCGTCCACGCGCCTGACCAACTCCTCGGCTTCCCGATAGAAGGCCGGGTCTTCGGGGTCGGGGAAGACGACGCTCTCCAGGTCAGCCCGGCTATGGATCTGCGGGGTTGTCAGGAATTCGATGCCGTCGTGTACTTCCACATCGGCAAAAATGGGTGGTCGCAGAATCGCATTGATGTTGTCCAGGCCCAGAGTTTCGTTCAATTCCTCGGGCAGAAAGTCTTTGCGACCCATCAGCGCCCACTGCATAGGCAGATCGATACCGCCCTCTACCCAGGGGACCCGATCCGGCTGTTCGCGGCGCAGAGCAGCCAACACCCGTTCTCGAGAATTCATTGCTAAGTAAAATCAAAGAAGTTTTTGGAAATAGAATTTCACGATAATCAGGTTAGGATTGACGAAAATAAAGCTAATTTATGTCTAAAAATTTTCTTGGAACTACTTACCTCCTTGTAGCTGTTTGGAATAACGAAAATCGTCCACAGATTTCGCCGATTCACAGGGAAAACCTGCGCAAATCCGATCCATCCGTGGCCTTTTTTAGGTCAGGTCGGCAACATCCAGAGCGCAAATCTGGGAAAAACCATCGACGACTTCGACAAAATAGAGCCAGCGACGCTCTGGCCCCAAAAAGGGATGGGCGTGATAGCGCTGGCCCCGGACAATCGGCGTCAGTTCTCGCAGCACTTCCACCCGCTGCTTTTCCGGGTCGAAGGCGTCGTGAACCCAGAGCAATTGGTGGCTGCCTGTGCCCATCTGGTTCTCGTAGAAATTGACCAGCCCCGCAGGGTCCCGCCCGGTGTGGACGTAGCCGACGCCGGGCAAGCGCGTTTCGATGAAACTGTCGTCGGCCAGATCGTAGCGGCCAATCCAGACTTCCCGCTGGCCGTTCGCGTCCTCGTTTGCTTCATAGAAGATACCCCGCTCGGTGATGACGTTGTGACAGATCGCGCCGTGCCCCTCGCGCCGGGGCCGCAGCACCCGCTCATCCGTGCCGTCAATGCGGACGCTCCACATGCCATTTTCGCCCGGCACGTGGTTGATGAGCAGGCGATCGTTGTCCAGAAAAAAGACGTGATGGACGTGAAAGGGGACATCCATCACTTTGCGATAAGCGCCGGTCTGGGTGTCGATCAGCCCGATGACGCAGGGCAGATTGTCCCGCCACTGCTGGGAGTTGAAGGGCTGGCGCATGACTTGCAGACTCTCTCGCTCGGCCAGTGCCTGAGCAAAGCCGGTCCGGTCCGCGTGGATAAAGGCGTAGTGGCGGCCATCGGGGGAGAAGCCGCTCTGGCCGATGGAGACGCGACCGCTCAGGTCGTAGACGAGGCGATTGTCCAGCCTATCCAAATGGGTGGCGCGCAGTTCCTCGTCCTGAAAATACCAGACCTCCCGGCCCACGCCGTTCAACGCGGCCAGATGGGCGTAGACGCCCCGCACCCGCTGGTCACACCAGATGGCCCAGCCGCTGTCCGGCGTGTGGCCGTCGCTGAGTTGGACGATCTCGCCGCTGGCCAAATCCAGCCGGTAGAGTTGCACCCAGCCTCCCCGTTCGCTGTGAAATACCAGATAGCGATTATCCGGGGTGATGGAATCGACGAAATAGTAGAGGGGATAGGAAAAGGCGGGCGCGCTGGTCAACTGGCGCAGGGCGCGGCCTGTAGTCGGGTCGGTGGTAGTGTGCCACTCTGTGGGGAAGGTGCTTCCGATGGACATTGCAAACTCCTTTGATTTGGGGCTGGTTTTGGGGTATGCTTGTGCTAATGAGTGTGGCGATCTGTAGTCAGGAGGCGGACAAATGGCATATCCATTCCCCGGCATGAATCCTTATTTGGAGCGATCTTCTTTGTGGCCTGATGTCCACATTGGACTGATCCGAGGAATACAGTTGATTTTAGCGCCGACCGTTGCACCCAAGTATTATGTAGCAGCGGAAGAACGTACATACATCACGACTGTCGATCCCAACTCATTTGTGGGTCGTCCCGATGTAGCCGTCATCGGTCCACCAACGCCCGTTTTGGCCGGTGTTGCGGCGGCTCCAATCAATGGCAACGCGCTCTCCGTCTTTGTGCCTGTTAGCGACCAGATACGCGAGCGTTATTTAGAAATTCGAGAACACGGCACAGATCGAGTGATTACTGTCGTCGAAGTTTTGTCGCCCTCCAACAAAGCCAGAGGCGACGGACGACGGGTCTATGAAGAAAAGCGGCGCACTGTTTTCGACTCGGCCACAAGTCTAATCGAAATCGATCTGCTGCGTGGCGGCGAACCGATGGCATCCTATCCCAAGACCGCCAGCAACTATCGAATTTTGGTCAGTCGTGGTTGGGAACGTCCGCGTAGTCTTCTCTACCCCTTCAATCTTCCCGACCCGATCCCGGCGATTCCCGTGCCTCTGCAAAAGGGGGAGGACGAACCGCGCTTGGCCCTGAACGATCTCCTTCCCCGCATCTACGACGAAGTGCGCTACGATCTGCGTATTGACTACGCTGCACCGCCTCCACCTCCCGGTTTGACCGGCGAACAGAGCGTCTGGTTGGATGGCCTGTTACGGGAATCCTCTCTCCGCTAGACCGCCTGCTGATCACAGCCTTTGCAGATCAGCGCAAAACGACCGGCCAGTTCTGTCTGATAGTCCACCCGCACGGACACATTTCCCCCCGCGCAGAAGTCGCATTTGCCCCGCTGCTGATAGGGGGAATGGGCCGCGCGCAGCATCTCCCGCTGCGCCCGTTCCTGCTGGTTGGGCACGGCGAACAGTTCCACAAAACGGCGCACCTGTCCATCAGACTCGTTCTCCACAGCCCGGTCGAAGATGGGTTCCAGAGCCGGGTCCGTAGGACAACCGCCGTCTTCCAGCGTATGCCAGGCAGCCCGGCGCACCCGCACGTCTGGGTCCTCCATCATCCGGTAGAGAGCCTGCCAGGCATCTTCGATCCGTCGCCGCAGATGGCAGGGGCAGAGATTCTCGGCAGCTTCCAGCCGGTCTTCCGGATCGTCGCTGGTGGCCAGAGCGATCAGCCGGTCGATTTCATCGCCCCGCACCCGATGCTCTCCGGGACGGAAGGCGGCTTTCTGGTGGCGATTGAGGGTTTTTCGTGGCATTTGATTTCATCGTTGGAGTCGAACTACACGCAACAGATTGGGTTGATCATACCACCAGATTTACCCAACGGCCAACGCCGCAAAAATGAAGTTTAGCCGTGCCATTGAAGATTGACAAGCCTCCGATTGTACGGCAGACTAACCATCCTAGCGGTTATCCATATCCCCCTAACTATCTGAGGAATTCTATGAGTACATTGCCTTTTGACGACGATTTGAAACTGTTTGCGCTGATGAAAGAACAACTCTACTCCGCGGTTCTGTGTGATGCCCTGGACCAGGCGGGTTTCCGCCAGCAGGCCATGCGGGCCGACATCCGCCCCATCTACCCAGACGCGGTGGTGGTGGGCCGGGCGCTGACGATGCAGTCGGTGGACGTCTACCAGCCAGAGGAGAATGTCTATGACAAAGAAATATCAGCGGTGGACAGTCTGAAACCGGGGGATGTGATGGTGGCCTCCACCCAGCAATCGACCCGGACCTGCCTGTGGGGAGAACTTCTCTCCACCGCGGCCACAGTGCGGGGGGCCAACGGCGCGGTCATCGACGGCTATACGAGAGACGTGCGGCTGATCCAGCAGATGGGCTTCCCCCTCTTCGCTACAGGCATGTATCCCGTAGACTCAGCGGGTCGCAGCGAAGTGATCAGCTACAACTGCACGATCAACTGTGGCGGGGTCACCGTTTCGCCCGGCGATGTCATCTTCGGGGACTACGACGGCGTGATTGTGATTCCCAAAGAGGCACTGCGGGAGGTAGTGGAGCGGGCCGTGGCAAAGGTGGAAGGGGAGAACATCACCCGGGAGGAGCTGCGCAAGGGGTTGACCCTGCGGGATGTTTTTAACAAATACGGCGTTTTGTAGGCTGGAACTTCTTGGCCCTGGCATATGAAGAAGTCCCCACCACTCTTTTGTCGAGTAGTGGGGACTTCTTCATATCCACAGCGTCACTAGAAATTTGAATGTGTAGACCACCACCAGAGCTGAGAGCTGCATGCCAGCCAACCGGAGTGCTCTCTTTCTCAATTCTCCCTTCACAACGCTACGTCGGAGGGCATCTTCTGTGTATAGTGCCCAAATCAGGAAGATCAGTCCAAAGAGTACAAAGGCATATTTGTCCACAGCACCCATCACCCACGGACCGAAGATGGGCAGCATACTTAACAGCGCGTCGCGCACGGACAGAAGCGTCCACACCCCCAACGCAGAAAGCCCAAGCCAGATGGCATAGCAAGCCAGGTAGCTGAATGCCAACCGCCAGAAGCCGGATCGTTTATCATCCAAGTGAGTCCCCATTTCAGACTGCAATATCTCTCACAGCAACACCGCGCAGGCTTAGCTTCTCTGCGTGATGACAGGCGACGAAGTGGCCTGGGATCGTTTCACGCAGGGCAGGCTCCTCATTGGCGCAAAGAGAACCGTCGCTGTAGCGGCAGCGGGGGTGGAAGTAGCAGCCGCTGGGTGGATTGGCCGGATCGGGTACATCGCCTTCCAGCACAATGCGCTGCTTGCGAGCACGAAAACGGGGGTCGGGCTGGGGCACAGCCGAGAGCAGGGCTTCGGTGTAGGGGTGTTGGGGCTGGGCGAATAGCTCATCGGTGGTGGTCAACTCCACCAGCTTGCCCACATACATCACCGCCACCCGATCACAGATATATTCTACTACACTCAGGTCGTGGGCAATGAAGAGATAGGTCAGGTGGAATTCCTGTTGCAGGTCTTCCAACAGATTCAAAATCTGGGCACGCACGGAGACATCCAGCGCAGAGACAGCCTCGTCGCAGATCACAAGACGGGGGTCCAGAGCCAGGGAACGAGCAATGCCCAGGCGTTGCCGTTCACCGCCACTAAAGGCGTGAGGATAGCGGCGCATATACTCCGGGCGCATTCCCACCCGGCGCAGGAGAAAGGCAACCCGATCCTCCAACTCTTGACCCCGGGCCAACTTGTTCACCTTCATCGGCTCGCCGACGAGATCGATGACAGGCATGCGCGGGTTCAGAGAAGAATAGGGGTCTTGGAAGATCATACGGATCTCCCGGTGGTAATACTTAAGGTCCTGTTTGCCCATGGGCGCGAGATCGACAATCTGTTCGTCATTCCGGCGGTAGAGGATGTTGCCCGATGTGGGTTCGTAGGCCCGGATGATACAGCGACCAGTTGTCGTCTTGCCGCAACCGCTCTCCCCAACCAGACCCAGCGTTTCGCCGGGGCGGATGAAAAGGTTGACGCCATCGACTGCTTTGACGTGGTTGACAACCCGGCGCAAAAATCCCTTGCGGATGGGAAAGTGCATCCGCAGGTCCTGCACTTGCAGCAATGCATCGCTGCGCATACCGTTGGGGGAGAGCGTTATTCCAGGTGACTTGCTCAGTTCTCGTTCAGCCATCTATCGCACCTTCACTGTTTGCTGGGTCTGATCAGCCATTGCTTTTTGGTCGCCGTACAACAGACAGCGTACCAGCCGCTCCTCGCCCATCTCAATGGGGGGCGGCGTGATCTTATCGCAAAGGCCTGGCATAAAATCATCGCAACGGGTGTGGTAAGGACATCCGCCAGGCCGGTTGTAGGGGTCTGGCACCATCCCGCGAATCGAGTCCAGACGAATGCCCTGGGCGCGCAGACCCAGTTTGGGAATGGAGCGCAGCAGGGCCTGGGTGTAGGGGTGTTTGGGGTCGTGGAAGATAGAGTCCACATCGCCTTTTTCGGCGACGGTGCCCAAATACATCACCACCACATCGTCGGCCATCTCCGCCACCACGCCCAGATCGTGGGTGATGAGCATTATACTCATGCCAAATTCATCCTTCAATTCCCGCATCAGGTCCAGAATCTGGGCCTGAGTTGTCACATCCAGCGCTGTAGTTGGTTCGTCGGCGATGAGCAGGCTGGGGTTGCAACTCAACGACATGGCGATCATCGCCCGCTGGCGCATCCCACCGCTGAGTTGGAATGTGTAGGCGTTCAGCCGATCCCCTGGCCGTGGGATGCCCACCCGCCGTAGCAACTCGACGGCCCGGGCCTCGGCCTCTTCTTTGGAGACGGGCAGGTGCAGACGAATGGCCTCAATAATCTGATCGCCGATGGTGTGGATAGGGCTGAGGGAGGTCATCGGCTCCTGGAAGATCATCGAAATATCTTTGCCACGCACATCCCGAATGGCCCGGCTTCGCGGGTCCAGAGCGGCCAGGTCAATGATCTCATTGACCTCCGACTTCCCTTCTTCCTGCCGCTGCCGATGAAAGAGGATCTGCCCCTCCACCACCCGGCCAGGATAGTCCACAATCTGTAGAATGGAGCGGGCGGTGACGCTCTTGCCACAGCCGCTCTCGCCCACTACACAGAGGGTCTCCCCCCGTTTCATCTCAAAGGAGACGCCGTCCACAGCCCGTACAACGCCATCATCCGTAAAGAATTGTGTCTTGAGATTCTTGAGTTCGAGTAAAGTTTCTCCAGCCATCAATAAGTCCTGTCCATATGAATTCCAATCGGAATGAGGTTGCCAAGAGTAGGTAAAGAGGGAACAATCAATCTTTACCGTCCGTAGGGGTCCGCCGCATCCCGCAGACCGTCGCCCAGGAAATTGAGGGCCAGGACTGCCACCACCACCGCCAGACCGGGCACGAGCAGCCAGGGCGCAGTGGCTACGGAGCGGATGTTTTGTGCCTCCTGAAGCAGAACACCCCAGCTTACCACCGGCGAACGTAGCCCCAGGCCCAGGAAGCTGAGAGAGGTTTCGGCCAGAATCATACCGGGAATGGAGAGGGTGAGGGAGGCGATAATGTGACTGAAGAAGGATGGCACCATATGCACCATAATTGTGCGAAACTCACTGTTGCCGTCCAGCCGGGCGGACATGACAAAATCCTCCGTACGCAGGGCCAGGAAACGTCCTCGCACCACCCGGGCCAATCCCGTCCAGCCAATCAGCGAGAGGATAATTGTAATCCCGAAGAAGACCTGGAGGGGTGACCAACTGGAGGGCAAGGCCGCGGCCAGACCCATCCACAAAGGGATAGTGGGGATGGAGCGCAGGAATTCGATCGCCCGTTGGATGATATTGTCCAGCCCGCCGCCATAGTAGCCGGAGATGCCACCCAGGGTGATGCCCAAGAGGAAGCTCAACGCTACGCCGACCAGACCAATCGTCATTGAGATGCGGGTTCCATAGATCATTCGGCTGAGTACATCCCGGCCCAGCCGATCTGCACCGAGCAGATAGACTGGAATTTTGATCCGGTCCGGGTCTGCGTCGTATTCAATGGGACCCACCAGATGGATGTCGCTTTTGAACAGCCACCACATTTTGTAAGGTGTCCCGCGGGTGAAGAAGCTGACTGGAATCTTCTCTTCTGGATCGACCACAAAGGTACGGCGTAGAGCAACGGGGTCGATCTCCACTTTATAGCCATTGACATAGGGTGCAAAGCGCATCCCATCGGGTGTTTCGTCAAAGAGATGGAGAGGCTGGGGGGGGGCATAGGTGTATTGAGAGCTGAAAGCCGAAGAGGGGAAGGGAGCCAGGAATTCGGCAAAGATAACCACTAAATAGATGGCAATCGTCACGATACCGCCAAACATCGCCAACCGGTGCTTGCGGAACTTCCGCCACATCAGCGTATATTGAGACGCTACATAGACTCTGGACTCGGAATCCTGCAAGGCATGCTCCGGCTGAACCGGCTCAATCGGTCGCCCCGTCTGCTTGTTCTCTCGGGAAACAGGTTGAACTTCAGTCGTCATAACAGACTTCTCCCTACTGTGTAAGCCGGATGCGTGGATCGAGCCAGGCCAGCAGAACATCGGAAAGCAACGTTCCGATGACCGTCAATGTGCTGAGCAGCATAATAAAACTGCCCGCCAGGTACATATCCTGGGACATCAGCGCCCGCAACAGCAGCGGCCCTGTGGTGGGCAGGCTCAGTACAATCGAAACAATCGCCTCGCCGGAAACCAGCGCAGGCAGCGTCCACCCTACGGTGCTGACGAAGGGGTTCAGGGCAACCCGAACCGGATATTTGAGCAGCAGTCGCTCTTCGGAGAGACCCTTGGCTCGGGCTGTGACCACATAGGGTTTGTGCAATTCGTCCAGCAGGTTGGCGCGCATAATTCGGATCAACCCGGCTGTTCCCGCGGTTCCGATGATCACCACCGGAATCCAGAGATGCTTGAAGAGGTCCCAGAGCTTTGCCCAATCCCAAGCTGCGTCCTGGTATTCTGGGGAAAAGAGACCCCCAACGCTCTGGTTGAAAAATTTGAAGGCAACGTACATCAAGATGAGGGCAATCAGAAAATTGGGGATCGCCAGCCCCACATAGCCAATAATCGTGGCGACGTAATCGCCCCAGGAGTATTGACGCACCGCCGAAAAGATGCCAATGGGAAAGGCGACAATCCAAGTGAAAAAAAGTGTGAATAAAGAAATCATAAAGGTTAGTGCCAACCGCCCCCAGAGCAGGGTGCTCACAGGCTGGTTCCACTCGAAGGATTGGCCGAAATCGCCGTGGAGGAGGATGCCGGAAATCCACTTCCAATATTGGACGTAGACGGGCTGGCCCAATCCGTAGCGTTGTTCCAGGGCGGCCAGGGCGGCCCGATCGACAGTTTCGCCGGTCGCCGCCATGCTGGCAACCAGGGAGGTCAGATAGTCACCCGGCGGGAGTTGGATAATCGCAAACGAAACAAGGGAGATCACAAAGAGTGTGGGGATCATATAAAAGACCCGCCGCAAAATAAATTGGAGCATTCATTCCTCCTGGCTATCCAGGCACACAGAAGGCCAAATCGACTGGCAAAGGTACCACAGGCAGAGATCGGAACCGATCTCTGCCTGTGGCTGTCTAGTCTCTACTGACTGAGCCAGTAGGTGGATGTATTGGTTGGGAAGGGATCCGGGTAGTTCCAGGATTCTGGCATGGAGAGCGGTACGTTGTGCAGGTTGTTCTTGACTACACCGTACTGCCCCATGTCCAGGCTGATACCAATCGCCCAGAAGCGGTCAATCGCGATGTCGATGATCTCGTCCATATACTGTCGTTGCAGATCGAGATCAGCCGTCGCCTTGACCATATCGTAGAGTTCGTGCTGCCGTTTGACATCGTCCGGCGGCTCCTGGGGTTCGACAGCGCCGTCGCCCAGATCGTACCAGGCACCCCAGGCCGGGGCGTAGGTGCTTCCCCGTCCCAGCGGCGAGAGGAACGGGCCAACATTCAAGATCGTAGCCAGGCCGCCATCGCTGAAGTTAGCAGTGGCGTCGTAGTCATTGGCTTTGCGTCGCTCTTCCAAAAGGTCACCGCTGATACCGCCGATATTCATATCGACACCCACAGCTTTCCAATAGATTTGGACCAGTTCCAGCACATTCACCCAATCCGGGAAGCGGGTGGCGTCGAGGATCATATCAAACTGGAGCGGATCACCGCTGGGCAGCAGGCGAATGCCGTCAGCATTCTTGTCCGGGTAGATGCCGTCCAGAATCTGATTGGCCTGGTCCACATCGTATTCAGTGTACTGGGTAGCCAGCGTCTCGTTGTAGTATTCGCTGGTGGGTTTGGGCGCGCCCTGGTAAGGGATGCCCTGCCCGACGAATACGGTGTCGATAACCTCCTGGCGGTTGATCGCATAGGAGAGGGCGATGCGGAAATCCTTGTTCTGGAATGCCTCGCGCAGAACTTCGTTCTTTGTATTCAGATTCAGATGCAACATCAGCGAATTCGCTGTGTCACGCACCTGATCAAAGAAGCGGAAATCCCCTTCAACCATCGCGTCGAAATAGACCGCTTTGTTCTGGAGCGAATTGGCGTAGTAGTTCATGAACTCCACTTCGCCGTTGAGGGTGCGCAGCATCATCACATTCGGATCGTCCAGAAAATCCCACACCAGCTTATCGACGTAGGGCAACTGGTTGCCTTCTGTGTCAACTTTCCAGTAGTAGGGATTTCGTTCCAGCACAGCGCGGGTCGAATTGCCACCCGGTGGCTCGGTCACCCGCCACGCATAGAGCACGGGCAGGTCCAGGTTGGTCCAGCCCGGTCCATTGTTATCCCGTGAGCCGGTCTTGGACTGGAGCAATTCTACCCAGGAAGGCTGACTGGCTGCTTCCACCAGTTCGTCCAGATTTTCGGTGTTGTAATCGCCGTGGAACTGCTTCACGTAATGTTCTGGATACTCCAGCATACTGGAGGCATCCGGTGTGGCCAGGCGTTGGAGGAAGAGGCCATAGGGTGCGGCGAAGGAGAATTTGACTGTGTAGTCGTCAATCTTTTCCACCACAACCGGCTCGCCCGCGATGATCAGCCAACTGGGGATTACAGGGTTGATGTCCGTGTTGCTGGCAATATCGTTATACCAGAACAAGATGTCATCAGCCGTAAACAGTTCGCCGTCGGACCACCTCATCCCCTCGCGCAGGTGGAAAACGAACTCGGACGAATCCTCGTTCACCTCCCACGACTCTGCCACATTGGGGATGATGTCATCCCATTGGGGTGTCCAGACCACCAGATTCTCGTTCCCCATAAAGGAATAGAGCCGGGATGACCAGGAACCGCCATAGGGAATGCGCATCGTGCCGCCATACTGGCCGATGGATTCCAGGGGTTCAACGACGCGAGGATTTTTGGGCAGGCGCTCGTCCAGGGGCGGAAGCGTACCGGCTGCCACCATCTCTGTCCACATGGGCGATTCGTGACTGTCCGCTGCCTCTTGCGCCGGAGCGGCAGATTCGGCTGCCGGGGCTGCCGCAGCCGGTTCCGCGGCAGCCGGCGCGGATTCCGCCGCCTCGGGAGCAGCCGCAGGTGTCGCGGCCGATCCACATGCGCTCAGTACCATCGATAGTACGAGCATCAGGGAAAACAGACGATAAAACTGGTTTTGCATAACAGTAACTCCCTTTCTGTTTGAATAACGAAGCGGCAAGGACCACTCCGCCATTTGATGATCTTTTTCGCTTTTTCTCGTTCTAGGGAAGCGAAAAAGGGGTGCTCAATCAGTGTCAGGCGGTAACCGGTTTACTCATTCCCCGGATTTCTGCCAAAGGAAAAGGCGGGTTTATTCAGGCCGTTACACATATCACGCCAGTACCACACATGGGGCATGGAAGGAGAAACAGAAGGGACAATCTTTCACAGCGACTGCCCCTTCTGTCTTTATGCTACTCTCCGATCCAGTATTGTTCTGGATTGGTGGGGCCGGGGTTCGGATAGAGCCAAGCGCCGGGGTGCGGGCTGGGCACATTGTAGAAGTTGTTCTGCACGATGCCGTAGCCGGGAGCTGGCAAGACGATGCCGATGGCGTAGAACTGATCCGCCGCCATCTGCAGCAACTCGCCCATCAATTCAGCCTGGGTTGCCGCATCGCCACTAGCTTTGATCTGATCATAGAGCGCCATCTGTGCCTGGACTTCTGCCGGTGGTTCCTCGGGGGCAACCAACGAGCCAACACCGGATGGATTGGTGTACCACTCTTTCCAGGCTTCGGCAAAGAGAGACTCGCCGCTGTAGGGGAAGTACCAGCGCGGTTCCAGAATCACATCCAGGCCGCCATCGCCGCCCCACACCGCTGCGTCGTGTTCGTTGGCGTCCTTCCGGGTGTAGAAGAGGGAACGGTCAATAGAGTTGACGTTAGTCTGGATACCGACCGCCTCCCAATAACTCTGCACCAATTCCATTGTGTCCACCTGGCTGGTGTTGACAGCCGTTACCTGGACATCCACCACAAGCGGGTTGCCATCGGGTCCGAGCCGGAAACCGTCGCTGTTTTTCTCTGGGAAGAGGGCGTCCAACAGTTCGTTGGCTTTGTCTGGGTCGTACTCAGTGTACTGTCTTGCCAACTGCTCGTTGTAGAAGGGCGAGGTCGGGCGGGGGGCCAGTTGATAGGGTTCGCCCTGGCCGACAAAGATCACATCAATAATCTCCTGCCGGTTGATGGCGTAGGAGAGCGCGACGCGGAAGTCTTTGTTCTGGTAGATTTCCCGTTTGGCAGGGTCTTTGTGGTTCAGGTTCAGGGCAATCGCCACCTGATTCATACTGGACGGAATGGTGTCAAAGAAGTGGTAGCCACCAGCCTCCATATTGTCTGCAAAGACCGCTTTGTTGTCCAACGAGCCGATGTGGCGATCCTGGAAGTCGATTTCGCCGTTGAGTGCGCGCAGGACAAGCACCTGCACATCCTCACCGATCTCCGCCACGAAGCGGTCGATGTAGGGCAGTTGGTTGCCTTCGGGGTCGGTCTTCCAATAGTAGGGATTGCGCTCGGCCACAACCTGCGTCGAGTTGCCGCCGTAAGGGGTCACAATATCCCAAGCATAGAGGACGGGCAGGTCGGCGTTATACCAGAGGGCATCGTAGGGGGTGCCGGGCACGCCGCCACACTTCAGGTCATAGAGATTGACCCAGTCCGTGGCCTGGTTTTCTTCGATCAGCGCATCCAAATCGTCGCTGTAGGCTGCGTGGAATTGGGAGCAGTAGTGGGCCGGGTAGCGGCTGGGCGCAGGACCGGAGGGCGTGGCCAGCCGTTGCAGGAAGAGACCGAACGGCTCGGCAAAGACGAACTTCACCGTATAGTCGTCCACTTTCTGGACATCGACGACAGTCTTGCTGATGGGGGAGACCCACGGATCGCCCACTGGGTGGACCGCCACATACTCTTCGTTGGTCAGCATAGCTTCGTGCCAGAAGAGAATATCTTCCACAGTGAAAGGCGTACCGTCCGACCACTTCACGCCTTCTCGCAGTTTGAAGGTGAATTCGGTGGCTTCAGCGTTCGCCTCAAAGGATTCTGCCAGGTTGGGGATGACATCCGACCAATCCGGTGACCACCGCACCAGATAGTCGTAGCCGATGGTGCGCAGCAGCCAGGCGTTGTCCTGACCGCCCCGCAGGCCACTGCGCCAGGTGCCGCCATATTGACCAATGCTTTCGGTCGGCTGGACAACCAGCGGGTTGGCCGGGAGGCGCTCCTCCAGTGGGGGGAGGCTGCCAGCTTTGACCATCTCCTGCAACATCGGAGATTCGTGGGCGTTGCCCTCGGCCATTTCTGCGGCAGGGGCCGGGGCTTCTTCCGCAGCCGGGGCGGCAGCTTCTTGCGCGGTGGGGGCCGCAGCTTCCTGGGCCGCGGGTGCAGCTTCCGGCGACACGGCGGCCGGCGCGCCACAAGCTGTCAGCACACCTGCTGCCAGCACAGCCAGCAACAGAAGAGCGAACAGTCGCGAAGAGGACATACGGGAAATGTGCATAGAGACTCTCCTTACGCTAAATGGTTGCATGCGATGGGAAAAGGGTATCTATATGTGTTTTGCGCCCGTGCCGTACTGGCCTGTTGGGGCTAAGGAAATGGAATTTGACTTCGATGACATTTGGTGAATCGGTGATTGATTTAGGGGATATCACCGACAATTTGGAGTACTGACCGCCAGTATAATGACTACATTGCACTCTGTCAAACCAGATTTTGGACGATCTGAGCACTTTTTTTGCTTTTGCAAGAATGCGATTATTGCCGTTGACGTCGCCATTTTGACTGTTGGCCTGTTATCTCGACAGCGAGTACAATAGATATTGTGGTGGTTGTTCACCACCACAATATCCTCTTCAAAACCCCCAGGAGAACCCATGAAAATCACAGACATCCAGGCCTGGCCCGTGTGGGGCGGCCAACGCAACTTTCTCTTTGTCACAGTAGACACCGACGAAGGCATCTACGGCGTGGGCGAGGCAGGCATCACTGGCCGAGAGAAGGCTGTCATCGGCGCAATTGAGCACTTCCGCGACATACTCATCGGCGAAGACCCATTCCGCATCGAGCACATCTGGCAGGTGCTCTTCCGGGGTGGATTCTTCCCGGCCCAACGCATCCTCACCGCGGCCATCTCCGCCATCGACATCGCGCTCTGGGACATCAAAGGCAAGGCGCTTGGCGTGCCCACCTACGAACTGCTGGGCGGCAAAGTGCGGGACAAAGTCGTCTGCTATCCCCACAACCGGGGCCACGCGTTGGAGATTGCCCCGCTGGTGGAAAGCTGTCTGGAAACGAAAGAGGAAGGCTGGAAGTTTGTGCGCTGGGGACTGCCCCAGGACGGCAGCATCCTCGAACCCCGCCAGTCGGTGCTGGCCTCCATCAAACAGTTCCAGGCCGTGCGCGAGGCCGTGGGCGACGACATCGAACTGACCTTCGACGTGCATACCCGGCTGGACCTGCCCGACGCGCTCTGGCTCTGCCAGGAGGTGGAGCAGTTCCGCCCCTATTTCATCGAAGACCCCCTGCGCTGCGAGAATCCCGACTCCTTCAAAACCCTGCGCCCGCGCACGACTGTGCCCCTGGCCGCGGGCGAGCAGTTCTCATCCAAATGGGAGTTCCGCCAGTTGATCGAAGAGGATTGGATCGACTACGCCCGCATCGATCTCTGCATCATCGGCGGCTTCACCGAAGCGCGCAAAATTGCGGGCTGGTGCGAGACCCACTACATCAAACTGGCCCTGCACAACCCCCTGGGACCAATCTCCTCCGCGGCCTGTCTGCAACTCAATCTGGCGACTTCCAACTTCGGCGTCCAGGAGCAGCCCCGCAAGACAGGCACAGTGCTCACCGATGTGGTCCCGGTGCAGCCGGTCTGGGAAGACGGCTATCTCCTCGCCCCGACGATCCCCGGCATCGGCGTGGAATTCGACCGGGAAGCGGCCAAGAAATCGCCCTTCCGCCAGGCCGAACTGCCCCAGTTGCGCCGGTTGGATGGGTCGTTCACGAATTGGTAAAGGCTGTTGCGTGTTGCGTAGGCAAGACCAGCGCCGGTTGAGTAGGCGGAGGCTGTTTGCCGCCATATCGAAACCAAGCGGGTGGTCGAAGAATCGACTTATCACCCGTTCGCTTGGTTTCGATACGCCTCGAAGACTCGGCTACTCAACCGGCGCTCACTGGCCTAAACTGTTTTGCATAGGAGCATCCATAATGAACACACTCGCCCCCGCCATCTCCCCCGCGGATGTGGCGTTCTATCGGGAAAATGGCTATCTGATCGTCGAAAATGCGTTGACATCTGCGGAAGTGGAGGAGCTGCGTTCCGAGACGACCGCCCTCTGCCGGGGCGAGCGGGGACCCATCCGGGGGGTGGAACCCGCGGACCCGGACGAATCCGACGACGACGTGCTGCGCCGCTATCTCTGCATCCACTTCCCCCACAAGCTGTCGGATGTGATGTACCGCTACCTGGCCCACCCCGCGATTGTGGAGACCCTGACCGGTGTCATCGGGCCAAATGTGAAGGCGATGCAGTCGATGCTCTTTATCAAAGCTGCGGGCAAACCGGGCCAGGCCTGGCATCAGGACGAGGACTTCATCCCGACCCGGGACCGCTCCCTGGCCGGTGGCTGGATCGCCCTGGACGACGCTACCGTCGAAAATGGCTGTCTGTGGGTCATCCCCGGCTCCCACAAGCGGGGCATTCTCTGGCCCCAGAAGGATCACGACAACCGGGAGTTCGACTGTACGATTGAGTCAGTGGGCTTCCCCTACACCGACGCCGACGCCATTCCCGTGGAGGTGAAGGCTGGCGCGATTGTCTTCTTCAACGGCTATTTGCTGCATCGCTCCCTGAAGAACCGGGCCACCAGTGGCTACCGGCGTGTGCTGGTCAACCACTATATGAACGCAGATTCCCTGCTGCCCTGGCGACTGCAACCCGGCGACCGGGCCGCTATCGCCGACTTCCGGGATATTGTGATGATTGCAGGCGAAGACGCCTACGCCTACAAAGGCATCGAAGATGTGGGCGGCGCGCACGTGCGTCCCAGCGGCGAGGGTGGCTGTATCAAGAATCCGGGGGAGAAGAAGTAATCCATTATCTCTGCCAACACATTTCAGGACGATAAAGGAGTCTACTGCAAAAACCGAGCTTTTTGTAGTGATCAGGATAATGTTGAAATTTAACGCAGAGGCGCAAAGACGCAAAGGGCGCAGAGAACTGCTTTGCGTCTTTGCGCTCTTTGCATCTTTGCGTTGAACTTCAGCACTTCAAGCTGTCGTTGACCACTACAGTTTGTTTGCAAATTTCCCCCACAAGACGAAATCCCTACTTCGTGCTACAATAGGCGGCACGTCCATTCTGCCATTTGCCAGCCGCCGAGCCGCTATGTACAACCACCCGCTCCAATCCACGCAAGCCCAGGAGAGTGCTGGGCTGCCCTCTGTGGATGCCATCAACCAGGAACGCTTCGGCCCGCGCCCGACTTTCTGGTCCCGGCTGCGGCGTTTCTTTGTCTATCTCCTGCCCCTGCTTGTGATTCTCCTCATTCTACTGATTGTTATTCCCCCTTGGCGGGCGCGCTTTCTGACGCCGGTGGTGGATCGGCTGCTCAACCGCATGCCCGCGGCTGAGGAGATCACAGCGAACCCCGGCGGCGCGGTCCTGCTGGACGAGAGATCGGATCAGACGCTGGTGATGGCCCCGGCTACGCCCCCCACGCCTGTGCCTACCTTCACGCCCACACCCACTCCCCATCCCGCCGCGGCCCTGGACTTTGCCATCGACAGCGCCGCAAACCGGGTGCGCTGGGAGATTGCCTATGCCGACGCGCAACGGGGGCCAGGGCTGGGCTGTGCCTACATCGGCTTCTGGCTGACCGGCACAGAGGCCGAACGCTTCGATCTGCTCGATGGCTTGAGCGCCGAAGTGGTCATCGCCGACGGCGACGCTATCATCGAGCGCCACGGCCCTACGCCGCTGGGCAATCTGCGCAGCCTGGGCGAACCCCGCTATTACGAATTGCCCGCGGGCGAACCGGAGTGTCGGGAGCATCGCTTTGCCGAGGCAGCCGACTACGCGGGGCTGGAGTTTCGTCTGCGCTTGCTGGCCGGGGATGCCGTCGTCCGTCAGTATTGGGCAATTGTGGGTGGTGTCGATTCCCAGTTTGTCACCCCTACCCCCACCCCAACAACAGCACCGCCCACACCCACACCTTTCCCCCAAGTGCGCATTGTGCAGGCGATGAATGTGCGGGGCGGGCCGGATATTACGTATGACATTCTGGGCGCGGCCAACCCAAGCGCCATCTACCCGGTGACCGGGGCCAACCCTCAGTTCACCTGGTGGCAGATCGACTATCTGGGGCAACGGGGCTGGGTCTATGGGGATTTGGTGGAAGCCGTCGCGGTGGGCGACATACAGATCGCCGCCAACATTCCACTTTCGCCCACGCCAGGGCCGACGACCACACCCGTGCCGCCTACGCCGACTATCACGCCGGTCCCCACCCCTTATTTTCCTTTCCTGATCAAAAGCAATGGCACCTGCACACCCAACGCGGCCATGACTTATTTCAAAGGCAGTGTGGAATATGCCAGCGGCGATCCCTTCAACGGGGCCTGTGTGCACATCGCCTACAACGGGCCGCGCAACACCAAATGTTCGGGCTGTGGCGAAGCGCCGGGTGTGTGGGGATTTGCCCCCTTTGGCAATTCGCCCAGCAATAGCAACACAACCGTGCGCATTTACGTCGTCCCCTGTCCAGAAGAACCCATCACTGGCGCGGGCCAAAGCCCGGACACCGGCTTTGGCCCCCTGGAACCTGTCTCGCAGGTCTGGACCTACACCATCGGCGAAAACGTCCAGTGTACGGGGATTGTCTTTCAGGACAACCGGTAAAGCGAAAGCCTATTTTATGCCAAGCCCGACGAATCCCCTCCACCACACAGAGCACCGGCCCTGGCCCCTGCCCGCCCAGCCCTGGGTGATGGCCCAGGTCTGGCACGATCTGCTCTTTGCCCACTGGCCGATTCCGGCTGCTGAGATGGCTGCGCTGCTGCCGCCGGGATTGACGCTGGATACCTGGGAGGGGGAAGCCTGGGTAGGGGTGGTCCCCTTCCGCATGAGCGGCGTGCGGCCCCGTTTCGTGCCCGCTGTGCCGGGGCTGTCGGCCTTTCCGGAACTGAATGTGCGTACTTATGTGCGGGTGGGCGACAAGCCGGGGGTCTGCTTTTTCAGTCTGGATGCGGCCAACGCGATTGCTGTGGCTGTGGCCCGCGCCCTCTTTCACCTGCCCTATTTCCGGGCCGAGATGGGCTGCGAAGCCGAAGGCGAGGCCATCCGCTACGCCAGCAAGCGGACCCACAGCGGTGCGCCGCCTGCCGAATTGCGGGGCCGCTACGGCCCAATCGGTCCGGTCTATCAGGCCGCACCGGGCACTCTGGAAGCCTGGCTGACCGAGCGCTACTGTCTCTACAGCGTAGACGGACGGGGGCGCATCTATCGGGGCGAAATCCACCACAGGGCCTGGCCCCTGCAAAAAGCTGAGGCCACTTTTGAGCGCAACAGTGTGGCCCAGGCCGCGGGGATTGGGTTGCCAGCCGTCCCGCCACTCCTCCACTTCGCCCGCCGGTTGGATGTGGTGGCCTGGGCGATTCAGCCTGTGGAGGGGGAGGGGGAGGGACGACGCAGATTTTCATGATTAATTACCCATAATTCACGAATAGCAGGACTGTATGAATTTTGATCTTCAGTGGCTGGATGCCTTTTGGGACACAATGCAAGCCGGGGGGATTCAGGAGTGGGGGCGGAGCAATTATCTCCTGCTCTTTCTTCTGATCATAGTGGAAGGGCCGATTGCGACCCTGCTGGGCGCGGCTGCCGCCTCGGCTGGTTTTATGCGTCTTTCGCTGGTGATTCTGGTAGCGGCTGCGGCCAATCTGATCGCGGACATCGGCTGGTACTCTCTGGGCTATTTCAGCAAAGAAGAGACGCTGATCCGCTATCTGGGCTGGCTGGGGTTGCGCGCCCGCCATCTGGACAAACTGCGCTGGGCCATGCGCCGCCACGCCCGCAAAGTGCTGCTCATCGCCAAATTTTCCACCGGCTTTGCCATCCCCGCGCTGGTGGCCGCGGGACTCTCCAAAATTCCTCTGCGCCGCTGGTTTCCCGTCGTCTTTGCCGCGGGTGTTGGCTGGTCCACCTGTCTGGCGCTGGTCGGCTTCTACGCCACCCAGGCTATCAAACAGGTGCAGGCCGGGCTGCACGTAATGGCGCTGATCGCCCTGGCCGCGCTCTTTATGCTCGTTCTCTATATCGTGCGCCGGGGCTTGCGCTCGACCCGCTCCTTTGTCGAAGAGATCGACAACGAACGATCCCCTCTGCTGCAAAGGGATGGCGCAGAGCCGACAATCAATTCGGCGGACTGATCCTGTGAACGCTGACCCTTCTCCCCCTATGCGCCTGGGCTTTGCAGTCAAAGTGCTGGGCGCGCCCGGCCTGCCTTCCCACGACAGCCGCCGCTGGCAAAACCAGCCCCACCTGAGCGTCAGCCTGGCCTATCTGCGCGATATTTTTCTCTATCTGGAGAGCCGCTCCATCCACTTCTACCGGCTGGCCGGGCAACTGGCCCCCTACCTCACCCACCCGGAGCTGCCCGCCTTTCATCGCCAACTGGACGAGTGCGCCACGGAACTGGCCGCGGTGGGGGATCTGGCCCGCCAGCAGCGGCTGCGCCTGACTCTGCATCCCGGCTTTTTTGTGCAACTCAACAGCCCGGAGCCGACACTCCTGGCCCGCTCTACCGCGGAATTGGAATCGTCGGCTGCCCTGCTGGATGGGATGGGGATTGGCCCCGAGGGGGTGATTGTCGTCCACGTCGGCGGCGTCCACGACAACCGCGAGGCCGGGCGGGCGCGCTTTGTGCGGGGCTGGGAGCAGCTACCCACAAACGTGCAGGCCCGGGTGGTGCTGGAGCACGACGACCGACGCTACAGCCTCTCCGATGCGCTCTGGATTCACCGGCGCACGGGTGTGCCCGTCGTCTTCGACAGCCTGCATCACCGCTGCCTGAACCCGGAACAGATCCCTTCCATCGACGGCCTGCGCCTGGCCCTCTCCACCTGGCCCAGGGATGTGCGCCCCAAAATCCACATCAGCAGCCCCCGCACAGAAATCCGCTATCTGCGCCGACCCGACGGCGTGCGTATGCAGGCTCCTCTGCTCAACCAGCACAGCGACTTCCTCGACCCCTTTCCCATCATCGATCTGCTCTCCCAAGCCCTTTCCCTATCCTTGCGCCCCTTTGATATACTGTTGGAAGCCAAAGCCAAAGATGTGGCGCTCCTGCGTCTGCGCAGCCAGATCGAGCGCTACGCACCGGCCCTTTTTTTGCACATCGGCTGACAATGATCGAGATGATAAAAGATTAGCTGGACGCTGATAAACGCAGAGAAACGCTGATCCAGAGGCAAAAATCTGCGTTTATCAGCGTCCCATTTTCGGTTGAGGTAGCCCAATGGACTTCGCCTATTCCGACCCCTATTTGCAGCGCCGCACGGTTCTGGTGGCGGTGGTCAACCAACCGGACGATCTGCGTCGGGCCGCGTCCGACGGCTGGTATCGCATCCCCCAACGCCGCGCACCCCGCCGGGTCGGCGCAGATTTCCTGGCTTTCTACCAGACAGGCGCGTTTCAGCCCAAAGAAGAGAGCCACACTATCACCTGGTTTGCCCCGGTCCAGCGCTACCGGCTGCTGACCCGGGCCGAACTGCTGCCCGACGAGACCGACCACCCCCGTGCCCAGGATTACTATTTTCGCATTGACATCGGGCCGCTCAAGCGCTTAGATCAGCCTATCCCCGCGGCCACATTCCGGCGGGTGACTTTTATTCACACGACGCTGGACCGGCTGCTCCACGCCCAGGACGTTACGGAACTTCGCCGGGTGGATGGGCCTTTCGATGCGCTCTGGCAGGCCCTGCGGGACAATCGCCTGCGTCCTCTGCCCAACCGGCTGGTGGGCGACTGGCCTGCGGATATTGCCCTGCGCGCCCGCAACGGCTATCTGGGCATCCGCTATGGCGAAGAGGCCGACAGTGTGCGGGACGCAAGCCTGCCCGATCGCTGGCGGTTGCTGCGGCTGGTCCCGGAGCAGATTGCCGGTGATCTGCCCGGATGTCTGCGCCGGATTGCCGCGGAGCTGATCGATATGGGTGGAGCGCTGGATACAGTGGCGGGGCCAGCGCCGAAGATTGGGTGATGTCCGTTTTGTGTTTGGTTTCGTTCTGTATTGGAGGCAAATGGCTATACACGTCAAATTTTTTTTCAAGCGATGGCACTTTTTCGTCTTTGCTGGGCTGCTTCTGCTGGCAAGCGCCGGAACTCTCCACGCCGAGGAGCGCAGCCCCAATAGTACAGTTCCCCCCACTTCAGCCACACTCTATCTGCCTGTCGTCTTTGGCCGACCGTTGCCTGCCTGCCCGCTGGCTTCTGACCGGGTCTACGAACTGATTCCGGTGGATGGCCCCCCCGCGGATCACCCGGACGATCTCCACGGCGATCTCAACCTCTCCCTGCGCGGCCACACACCGGTCAGCGCCACGCTTGGGCTGCTCGACATCAACGGCCCGACCGACGGGGACGCGCCTCAACTGGCGGGCCTCTTTGGCGACGAACGCACACCGGCCTTCACCTCCGCCCACCGCATCTACGGCTGGGATTGGTCCTGTGGCACAGACGGCTGTGCCAGCCCGGAACTGACACCCCAGGCTGTCTCATTGCTGGGGATGGCTGTGGATGTGGACGAGACGCTTTCATTTCCCAGTCGGGGGGCAGAAATCTATGGGGGTGGCTTCAGCGCTCTCGTCCTCTACGCGTCGGAGAATCGCATCACACTGGGCTACACCCGCCACGACAGCGTGGCCCCCGGCTATGCGGTCCATCTGGAATCGATCTGTGTGGACCCCAATCTGCTGGCCCTCTATCGACAGGCCAATGAAGACGGGCGGGGAAATCTGCCCGGCCTGCACAACGGCGATGTGCTGGGCGCAGCCCGGACCGGCGAAGTGCTGGTGTCTGTGCGGGATCGGGGCGACTTTATGGACCCGCGCTCGCGCAAAGATTGGTGGCGGGGGCGGTGATGCGGAATGGGGAGTGCGGAATGCGGAATGAAAGGAAACGCGCCACGTATCCAGTTGTGGTAAAATCGGTATAGTTTTTTGCCGCCGGTTGCCACGAGACGCTTGCCCTATGCACCTGATTATTCAGATTCCCTGCTACAACGAAGCGGAAACCCTGCCCCAGGTTTTGGCTGAACTGCCCCGCGCCCTGCCCGGCGTCTCGAAGCTGGAAATTCTGGTGATCGACGACGGCAGCAGCGACGACACAGCCCGGATCGCCGCCGAATTGGGCGTGCATCACGTGCTGCGCCACCCCCGCAATATGGGGCTGGCCGTCTCTTTTCAGGATGGGCTGGACTATTGCCTGCGGGCTGGCGCGGATGTGGTGGTCAATACCGATGGGGACAATCAGTATCCAGGGCGTCACATCGGCGATCTGATTGGGCCGGTGTTGCGGGGGGAAGCCGATATTGTGATCGGGGATCGGCAGACCCACCAGATCGAGCATTTTTCGCCGGTCAAGCGGGTGTTGCAGCGCTGGGGCAGCTGGGTGGTTCGGGTTGCCTCAGATACCGACGTTCCCGACGCCACCAGCGGTTTTCGGGCCTTCAGCCGGGAAGCAGCCCTGCGCCTGATTGTGCTGACCCGCTATACGTATACGCTGGAAACAATCATTCAGGCGGGGAAGAAGGGGCTGGCGATTGTCAGTGTGCCGATTGAGGTCAACGACCCGACCCGCGAATCGCGGCTCATGCGCAGTACGTGGAGCTATATCAAGCGGTCCGCGGCCACAATAATCCGACTCTACACCTTCTACGAACCCCTGCGCAGCTTCTCTTTTCTGGCTGTGCCTTTCATTCTCAGCGGTCTGATTCTGCTGGTCCGCTTCTTCTACTTCTATCTCTTCACCGCCCAAGCGGGTGTGGGTCGTCTCACCCAATCGGTCACAATCGGCGGCACACTGCTCACCGTCGGTTTCCTCATCTTCCTCTTCGGCATCCTGGCCGACATCTCCTCCACCCAGCGCAGTCTGATGGAAGAGATTCTCTATCGCCAGCGCAAGCGGGAGCTGGAAGAAAAGAGTAATTAGGTATTGGGTATTGGATATTTCGTAGTCACATTGTCCCGACGAAATATCCAATACCCAATACCCGCCTCACTCCCCCGCCACCCCCAGCGCCTCGGCCTCGGCCTGCATAGCTTCCAGAACCCGCTGCACGTGTTCGTCGAAGTCCACGCCCAGATCCTCGATGAAATGCGCGTTCTCGTCCCGGTCGATGGCTTCGGTGAACTTGCGGTTCTTCCACTTCTTTTTGACTGAACTGAGCTTGACCTCCCGCAGATTTTTGTCCGGGCGCACGTAGGCACAGGCCAGGATCAGGCCGGTCAATTCGTCGCAGGCCAGGAGGGCTTTGTCCAGCGTAGACTCCCGGGGCACGCCGAGAAAAGTGGCGTGGGCTTCCACCGCGTGGATCAGCTCCGCGGGGTAGTCCCGCTCGCGGAAGAGGCGCAGTTCCGTGCGTGGGTGGCCGTTCTGCGTGTCGTCCATATCCGGGTGGCGCTCGTAGTCCAAGTCGTGGAGCAGGCCGGTGATGCCCCAGAGTTCTTCGTCCGCGCCGTAGTGGCGGGCATAGCCGCGCAGCGCGGCCTCCACAGCCAGAGAGTGACGGCGCAGGCTCTCGGACTCCATCCATTCACAGAGCAGATCGTAGGCTTCCTGGCGGGTTGGCAAGGGCATGGGGTATATCCTTTCCAGATTGGTTGGCTGGTTGAACGGTTGATTGTTGCCCAGTGTAGCACGGAGTGGCGGGCGGGGAAAACAGAGAGGGGGATGCCTGCGTTCAGGCATCCCCCTCTCTACTGATCCGATTGAGCGGTTGGCTAAGACAGCAACCGCTCAATCGGTCAACCAGTCAACTAATAGACATCGGCAAACTTTTGGATGCGATTAGGTCTGCGCAGGGTGACAAATATCTGATTTGTCACCGGGTTTGAAGTGATTTCGAAGGGGTCGTCCCCGGTCGGAATCGTAGCCACCACCTGATTCAACTCTCCAGATATCACAGACAGCGTTTTGTCGTAGGTATTGGCGACAAAGACGTTACCTGTAGCCAAGTTGACCTCCAAACCCGTGCCCCCTACATCTCCATCCCTGTCACTGCCGCTGCTGCCCACATCGAGAGTAGCGAGTGTGGTCAGAGAGTTCATGGACTGCTTTTCGATGACATCGACAAACCAGGTGCCGTTGGGACGCATCGAAATCACATAAATCCGCTGGTTGTTTGGATTATAAGCGATTTCAAATGGACCTGTTCGCTCCTGACCGCCAAAGTTCTTCATTTCAGAACCGCCAGCCATCTGCCAGCCGGTGCTATCTTTGTAGAAAATCCAGGCGTTGCCAGTGTCACGATTGCCAACGATTAGCTGTTTGTTGACCTGATCGGCGGCGATGCCATAGGGACCAAGGCCGCCAGAAGGTACATATTGGACCACAACGCCATTTTCGATCATGGCGATACCGTTGAGTCCGCGCACAACCACGGCAACCGTGTTGATGTCTGGGAATATCTCCATCAGCGCTGGTTGTGGTCCCACATGAATCACCTGCTTCAGCGCCAATGTATTGGCATCGTAGACCCACACATCGTTGCTGGCATAGTTACTTACAAAGGCCTCGTTGGTTCCCTCATTGATCACCACATCCCACGGCTCCGCGCCGGTCTCTACGGTGACAATCGGGGCCAGAGTGCGTGCATCCAACACAATCAATTGGTTGGTGTCACGGCTGCTGATGTAGAGCCGATTGAGGCCGGTATGTACGGTCATGCCCTTGGGATGGAGCATCCCAGCCACAGGACAGCCAGGCGCAGGGCAGGGCAGTTCTGTGTTGTCCACCACCGGTGCCGGTGTCGGCGTGGGCGTGGGACTTGGGGTGGGCGTGGGCACATTTACAGATTGATTGCCAACGAACGGCGCAAAGAGTTGGTAGATGGCTGTGGCTACCGGGACTACCTCCACACTGCCCAAGCCCTGGGCCGGCGGCACAGCTTCGTTGTTGACATCCATGACATCATCCACCCGCACCACATTGGTAGTGGTGCGTGGGGCAATCATACGGAAAGTGGCCGAGAATTGGACCGCCTGGCCGGGAGCCAGATCACCGAAGATATTGGTGATGTCGGACCAGTAGAGTTCGCCCTGTGTTCCGGTGATAGTCACACGGGGCTGGCTGACGTTTGTGCGCAGATATTCGAGCACATCCGCTTCGTAAAGATCATAGACCGGAACCTGGGCCAGGGTCACTTCGCCTACATTTTCCACCCGGATGCCAAAGGTGATATCCTGCCCCACACCCACACCTGACAGATCGGGGGAGAGTATCATTTTGCTCACAGCGACTGCTGAGCGGGCAATGCGCACCGGCTCCAGGTCGGATGCCACGGGGTTCTGTGGCTGATGGCCGAGTTCATCCTGAACGTTGGAAAGCGAAGCAACGTTGAGCGTCTGGAGGTTGGGTTGACTATCCGTAGACTGTCGGGTCTGGAAGGTCACAGTGACAGACAGAGCCGATCCGGGGGGTAGCATACCAGCACCCACCAGATTTGCCCATCCCACTGTGCCCGTCGAAGTTGTATCCGGGGTCGGATTGGCCCGCACAAAGGTGAGATAGTTTGCATCGTACAGGTCTTGCAAAGGCACAATAGCCAGAGCGGTGGTGCCTGTATTGGTAATGCGGATGGTATAGGTAATCTCTACCCCGACAGCTACGATGCCTGCTGGCTCGCCTGGCTGTTGCACCAAACGTTTTTCCACAACCAACGCAGCGTTGCTCGTAACAGGCGTATTGGTTGGCGTCGCTGTAGGTGTGCTCGTACTCGTCGGTGTGTGAGTCGGTGTGTTCGTTGCCGTCGCGGTCGGTGTACTTGTCGGCGACGGTGTCGGCGTGTTGGTAGCGGTCGCGGTTGGCGTCGCTGTGTTGATAGGTGTATTCGT
>JAUIHI010000050.1 GCA_030432295.1 Anaerolineae bacterium
GCGGATTCCTGTAGCTCTCTGTCGCACTCGCGGCTCCGGTGCGCTTTTGATCGCCTGCTCGATTTGCTTCAATTCGGTTTCGTTCAGTTGATACTTCAGTTGTTTTGGCATTCCTTCAGTATGCCATTAACTACCAGAAATCTAAAAACTTTCTTGACTCTACTTAGGAAAATGGGATAAGTTTGATGCGATTGGTTATCGACCAAAGCGATTGGGGTAATGTTATCGTAATGATTTTGCTAAACTTGAGATTTCTTGAATGTTATAAATCGGTTCGCGCATATGGACGATACGGTGGCAAGTTGGGCAGAGTGAAACTAAGTCATCTATCGTTGTTTCACGCTCACCCAAAGATATTGGATCAAGATGATGGCACTCGATAACCGCCCTTTCACCTATGAAGAGCCGAAAACCACACGCTTGGCATGTATAGTTATCTATTTCTTTTCTTTGCTTTACTAAAGTCTGATTTCTTTCAGTAACAGTCAGCACGCGATCTACTTTGTATCCCTCAACTGCCTTTGAATTTTCTATATCATAGTAAAGTTTATGGGTTTTAGGAGTGGTATCATCTAGACCGAAAACTAGCCTTCCGTTTAGGTTGCTTCCCCATACGATGCTTGCTGCTTCCGAAGGGGAGTTGAACTCGACATCTTCCTCAAATCGATATTTATTGCCGTCCTTGATCAATTGTCTGTTGACGATTAATTTTTCTCTCATTCTTTTTCGTGCTGGTTTATCTTCCAATGACGATGTGACTTGGGTATCACCGACAGCATAGGATCCTTTTATGACGACGAATTGATTACCGTTCATATATCCTGATGCCCTGATGCCTTTCGATTCAGATTCGTGGATGTTCACTGCGCTCTCCTGTTTTTATCTGTTTGGGCTTCTTTGGAAGAAGAAGTGGCATTCAGTATGTTGTCTCAAAAGTACTGATGGCCTGGATGAGATCGGCCAGACGCTGCCCCGCCACGGCGATGAGCGCGTCGCCCTTCTCCGCTGTGCCAAGGGTGGCGTCGCCGAAGATGCCGTCCTCGCTCCAGTCTCGACTGAGCCAGGCCGACGACGCGGGTCCAAAGAAGAAAAGGGGTGTGCCCATCTCTGGGAACTCGGCGTAGTGGCGCACGGCTTTTTCCATATCCACCAATTCCGGTGCAATCGACAATAGCAGGGATGTCTCCAACTCGCCGCCGTGGAAACCCAGCCGTCGCTCCTCGTCGGAGATGGGGAAGGGCGGGTCCACAAAGAGCGCAGGTTGCAGGCAAAAGCAGAGCAGACCGGTGGCGGCCCGAATCTCCCGGGCCATTACTTCCAGCAGGGCCGAATTTCCTCCGTGTCCATTGAGAAAGGCCAGGCGGCGAAAGCCCGCGTCGGCCAGGCTGCGGGCGATGTCGTGGAGGACGGCCATCAGCGTCTGGGCGCTCAGGCTGATTGTGCCGGGGAAGCCTGTGTGTTCGTTGCTCTTGCCGTAAGGTAGGGTGGGCAGTACCCAGGCCGTCACGTCATCGGGCAGGGCATCTAGGGCTGCGTCCAGCATCCGGTTGACGATCAGTGTGTCTGTGAGCAGGGGCAGGTGATGGCCGTGCTGCTCCACCGCGCCGATGGGCAGGATGACAACGCCGTCGCTTTTGTCCAGGCCAGCCACTTCGCTCCAGGTGTGATGGGCCAGTTGTCGGTTGATGCTCATACGTGACTCCTGTGCAGAAAGAACTCACCGCGGAGGCGCGGTGAGCGCGGAGGTTCGCAGAGAAAAACGCAAAGGTATAAAGAGGCAAAGGGCTTCTCAGCGACTCTCCGTCTCTGCTCCTCTGCGTTGAAAAGGTTTGTCCAATCACTCCGATTACTCTGGAAATCTCCGCGCATACTCTGCGCCCTCCGCGACTCCGCGGTGATTGCTCAACTCACTCTCCCTCCAATGAACGCAGGTGGCCGGGGTTGAGCAGGCCGTGGGGGTCCCAGCGCTGGCGGGCGTCGAGGATCGGCTGACCGTTCCAGCGCACGTCGTCGTCCAGAAAATGGGTGTGGGGATTCGCCAGCCAGATGCCGATGGATTCGCAGTAGTCCATCAGCCCCTGCAACTGCTCCGGCGAGCGGAAGCGCACCAGGCTCAGCCCTTGCGGATACATCCGCCCCCGAAACTTCATAAATTCGATGTGTTCCAGAATGTCGTCGGGGTAGCGCTCCCGGCGTAGATGCAACTGCTCGTAGAGCCGCTCCGGGTCGAACTGGTCCTGCAAATAGGTGATGCTGGGATCGGTCTTCAACGCCCAGAGGGTCGTGTGGTTCCATGAGAAATCGGACAACTGCCAGCCGCTGGCCAGATAGGCGCTGTGGGGGCTGTGCCAGGTGATACGCCCGTCGAAAGGGGCGAGCCGGTCGGCCAGTTCGGCGGCGTCCATTGTCAGGTGCAGCAGGGCAATGGCCTTGCCTTCCGGGCAGGCGTTGTCCCGCACCAGTTGGCGGAAGAAGCTGGGGATGGGCCACTCCAGAATCGTCACCAGCCGTTTGGCCGTGGCGTCGTCGTAGGCCAGGGATTCACCGAAGCGCAGGCCGCTCTCAAAATCGTCAAAGGCGGCTACGTACTGCTGCCAGGGCTGGGCCGGGGCCAGGGCAAAGGTCAGGTCGGCGATAATGCAGGTTAGCCCGCAACTGTGGATGACCCCCTGCATCTCTTCCGGGTCGGTGACGGTGAGAATGCGGGGTTGCTCTTCAACGGTCACAACCGTCACCGCCAGCACATTGCCCGGATCCCAAAGCGTGCCCCAGGTGACAGAGCCGATGCCCCCCGCGCCGCCAGCCAGGAAGCCGCCCGCTGTGGCGGTCATTAGTGTGCTGGGGAAGAAGCGCAGTTCCCCGCCGATTTCCCGGGCGGCCGTCTCGATATTTTTGAGGACGACGCCCGCTTCCATCCGCGCCGCTTCCGGTGTCAGTTCCAGAATGCGGGTCATCTGGCGGGTGTTGATGATGACCCCGCCCTGCATAGGGATGCCCTGGCCGTAGTTGCCCGTGGCCGCGCCCTGTGGGGTGATGGGAACCCGCTCGGCCACGGCTGCGGCTACCACTGCCACCAGTTCCTCGACAGTGCGCGGACGCACGATCATCTCGGCGGCTTTGTCGTCCAGCAGGGGTTTGAGGATGGGCGAGTACCAGTAGTAGTCACGCGAGTTATGCTGCAAGCTGGCAGGGGAGGAGACAATCTGCTCCGGGCCGACGATAGCGGCGATGCGTTGGATGAACTCAGTGGATAGGGTCATAAAGTAGCCCCAAGGAAATTTATGGGTTGAACGGTTGACACGGCTGACCGGTGCATCTATAATCGGGTCAGTGTTGATTCCATTGACAGAAGGGAGGGAATCCTATGCAAATCACTTTGACTCTGCCCGAATCTGTTGCCACCCGCTTGGAAGATCAGGCGACCCAACTGAATGTATCGCTGGATGATCTGATGCAAAAAATATTCAGGGATAGGCTCGCGGCTGTGCCCAGCGAGAACGAGTGGCTAGGCCCAAGGCAGAACGGTAAGCCGAGTCGTGAAAACGCATCGATTGATGAAGTGGTGATGCGCATTCGCGCCACACCGCCCAATCCGGCCAACATCATTCCGTCTTCCCAGTCAATTGACGAAGTAGAGCAACTGTGGCGTGCCAATGCTAAGCAAGACAGCGATATCTCTCCAGCGGAATGGGGTCGATTGTGGGCTGAATTTGAACAGGAGCAGAAGCGATTGGATCAGGCCGACGACAGAGCGGAAGGCAGGGCCTAATTGCGATGGCTCGGTTTCTGTTGGACACCAATCACCTCTCCCCGTTGGTTACACCCGCTCATCCCCTCCAGACGCAGTTCTTGCAACGCTATCGTGGCGGAGACGCCTTTGGGGTTGCCGTCCCGGCGCTGACGGAGCTTCTGTTTGGCATACGCACATTGCCTCGCGCCTAAGCCAATATGCGAATCTGGCACTCTATCGACCGGATTTGTACCTATTATCAGATCGAGAAGCAGGACGCAGAAAACGCCGCCGATCTGCAAGTCGTTCTACGACGTCAGGGTTGGCAATTGCAGACTGTTGATGCGCTGATTGCATCGATTGCCCTTCGTTACGACCTCATTCTGCTGACCACCGACAAAGACTTTCGGGCCATCCCTCATCTGTTCCAAGAGAATTGGCTCTCCTCGGCCTAAAGCCCTACCGTTCGTCTCCTATTTCTGATACAAACAACGGGTACGCAGGAAAATATAATCCCCGGCCTTGTGGATGCTCACCGGCTGGGAATAGGGCGCGTTGTCCGGTGTCCAGGCCACGCCTTCGGTATAGCTGGGGCGAAACTTTTCCGGACTGCGTCCTACGAAAGTGGGGCAATAGGTCAGGAACTCCTCGTCCACCAACCCCGCGTCCAGCAGATTGGCGAAGACCCGCGCCCCCCCTTCGCAGAGCAAATGGCGGATGCCGTATTCGCTGTGTAGCAGACGGGCCAACTGGTGCAAATCGACCGAATCTTCGCCCAGCGTCAATACATCCACCGCAGCCGCGCACTGACCGGCCAGATCGACCGCGGCGGCGTGGGCAGCGCCCCGCTCCGTTGTTGCCAGAATGATGTGCAGGTCCGGGTTCTGGAAACGCTCTTCGCGGAAGTCCAGATTGCCGTCGAAAGAAAGGATGACCAGTTTGGGGATGGGGTCGTAGCCCTCGGCTCGGCGCAGGTCGGCAAAGGCTTCGGCTTCGGGGGGATAGATAAACTCCGGCGTCCAGACGTGGCCCGGTTCCAGGCGCACAGTATTGTCGCCGACCAGAATGGCGTGGGCCCGCACCCGCAGCAGCCCCATCAGCCAGCGGTCGTGGGGATCGGCTTTGGTCACGTGGCTGGCGTCGGTGGCGTTGGGTTCGTTGAAGGAGATACGCCCGTCCCGGCTGGGGGCGAAATTCGTGTAGATATAGGGCCGGTCCGGGTGGGAACCCATCGGCCAGTCGCCGGGGTAGAGCGTCCGATAGACAGCGGGCAAAGAGTGGGTGGCGACTGGCTCGGTGTAGAGCAGTTCAAAGGGGCGGTCAAGCCCGGTGGGTGAAATCATCGGGAACTCTCCTGTACAAATAAAAATAAGGACACGGATTTGCACGGATGGACGGATTGTCACGGAATTTTTCGGCGAAATCTGCGTTTATCTCCGAAAATCAGCATTCCGAATCTCTTCCAACAGAAGCGTTCCGAAGAGTGTTTCACCGTGGAGTTCGTCCAGCCGGGTGGGTGTAATCCGGTTGCGCAGATCGTCGTCGGCGGGTGCGTGGGCCAGGACGCGCAGAAAATTGTCCGTGTGGCCGCTCCACAGCAGCAGACCCGGCTGGTCGTCCATAGGCTGGCCCTGGCCTTCCCAGAGGACGGGGCGGGTATCGCCCACAAAACGCTGGCGTTCCGCGTGGCCCGTGCGTTCGAGCAGCCCGTGCATCCGCTGGGAACGCTCTTTTTTTACGGCTTTCGTCACCTGTGCGCCGAAGCGGGCCGCGGCAGTTCCAGTGCGGGCGCTGTAGGGGAAGATGTGGGCGTGGGCAAAGCGCAGTTCTTCGACAAAAGCCAACCCTTCTTCAAAATCGTCGTCGGTCTCGCCAGGAAAGCCGACGATCAGATCGGTAGTCAGGATCAGGTCGGGGATGGCGGCCCGGGCGTCGTCCACCAATCGGCGGAAGGAGGCGACAGTGCAGCGGCGGGCCATTGCCCGCAGTTGCCGGTCCGTGCCCGCTTGCAGGGGCAGGTGCAGGTGGGGGCAGAGGCGATCCGGCCAGCGCTGCCAGAGATCGAAGAAGCCGTCGGCCAGTTCCCAGGGTTCCAGGCTGCTCAGACGCAGGCGGGGAATGTCGGTTTCTGTCAGGAGTGCGGTCGTCAACTGCTTCAAATCCGCTGCAAGGCTGCCCGGCAGGTCCCGCCCGTAGGAGCCGAGGTGGACGCCGGTCAACACCGCTTCCTGCACACAATCCGCGGCCAGCGCCTGCACTTCGGCCACAATCTCTGAAAGCGTGCGGCTGCGGCTCTCCCCGCGCAGTGCGGTGACAATGCAAAAGGTGCATTTGTTGTTACAGCCATCCTGCACTTTGACAAAAGATCGGGTGCGGTGGAGGGGATCGTCGCTGTTATCTGTAGGGGCAAAAGGTGTGCCATCCGGTTGCAGGCGGGCGATGGCGTCGGGATCGTCCAGTTCCGCGCTCCACGGCTCCAGCAGGGCGTGGAGCATCTCCTTTTCCCGGTTGTCGGCCACGAGGGAGACACCGGGCAGGGCCGCCGCGTTCTCCGGTTGCAGGGTGGCGTAGCAGCCGGTGACGGCGATGCGGGCGTCTGGATTGGCCTTGTGGAGTTGGCGGACGGCGGAGCGGCTGCGGCTGACGGCCTGGGCTGTCACCGCGCAGGTGTTGAGGACGATGACCTGCGCGGTCTCGGCGGAAGGGGCGATCTGATGGCCCGCGGCGGTCAGCCGGGCCGCCAAAGTGTTGTTCTCGCTATAGTTCAGGCGGCAGCCCAGTTGGTCCAGGTAGATGCGCATTGGCTATTGGGGAATGATCAGCCGGTCGCCGACCCGGATCACATTCGGGTTGGTGATACCGTTGGCTTCGATGAGCGCATCTGTAGTGACGCCGTATTGGGTGGCGATGGAGCCGAGGCTTTCGCCCTGTTGGACAATGTGGACGATCTGATTGGCCGCTTCCAACTCTGCTGCGGTCAGACCAGGGATGATCAGTTCGGTGCCCGGTGTGACCAGATTGGGATCGGCAATGCCGTTGGCCGCCACCAATTCGTTCACGGTGATGCCATAATTTTCGGCAATGACAGAGAGAACCTCCCCCTGTTGTACCACGTGGATGGCTGGCGCAGCGCTGCTGGCCGACGATCCACTGGCTGGGCTGGCGCTGTTCGAACCGGCTGGCTGATAGCCGGGGATGAGCAATTCCTGGCCCACAAAAACATTGTTTGGATCAGAAAGTGTGTTGGCTGCAACAATTTCGTTGGGAGAAACGTCAAATTGGAGAGCGATGGAGTAGAGGGTGTCGCCAGTCTGAACGGCATAGGTGAAAGGTTCTGGGGTGGGCGTGGGCAACCCTTCGGCGGTGACGCCGGGGGTGTTGGGAACCCGCAACACTTGCCCGACTTGCAGATCGTCCGTTGCCAGCAGATTTAGCTCTCGCAGTTCCTGGCTGGTGAGACCAAATTTCTCGGCTACCGTAGAAACGGTGTCATCGGGCTGGACAGTATAGGGAATTGTCTTGGGTTCCGGTGTCTCTGTCGGCACAGGTGTGGCTGCTGGGGTCGGCTCGGTTGTGGGGGCAGAATCCCGGGTGATGGCGGGTTCCACCACCGGCTCGACAGCGTCGGCTGGGGTGGCATCGGGTTCGGGTGTGGAACGGTCACGTGTGCAGCCTGCCAGAAGGGCTGTCAACACCGTTGCTACCAGTACAACCCGCATCCATTTGCTTGTCATACCCATTTCGTTTTCTCCCACCTGAGACGGAGTGAATCGTGCCGGTCAAAGTTTGCGTAAAGTGATTCGATGATAGCACAGCCACCCCTTTGACGCAAACCATTTGCGGTTGCGCGCCCTGGGCCTGTGCCCCTGATCACAGCCGGGTGCTGGATTGAAAGGTATTCTGACGTTATTGACTGTCAGTACATTTGTCACGGTTTTGTAACGTCGTCTGAATACAATGTGGGATGTAAGATTTAGTGGACAAAATTGCTTCATCCAACAGCGTCGGGTAACGGTCTGAATCTGTACCGGCTTTTGTCCTACATCCATTTGCTTCTTTTGTTAGACTGTTGGCAGTTACGGAAATCACGATACAGACACACCGCTCTGAATAAATAACGTTTTGAAAAGATGACGGAGGCAGCCATGAAAATTCGCACAATTCTTCTTACACTGGTCACATTCTTCCTGATGGGCGCGGTACTGGCCGGTATGGTCAGCGCCCGTGAGTCAGTTCGCGAAACAGAAATCGTCTCCCTCTCCAATGTGCGGGACTACGCGGCGGCTGGCTCTACGGATAATCCCTCCTATGCGGTGGATGGCGGACTGCTCTTTGCCGGGAACGGCAGCCAGTGGCAGCGTCTCTCTACCCCCGCCGGTGTGATTGTCAACGCAGTGGCGGTGAGTAGCCGTCAGCCGGAGTTGGTCTACATCGGAGCGGCTAACGAGCTTGCCGTCTATGTTTCCAGCGACGCAGGCCAAAGCTGGATGAAAATTGCCCTGGAGACCCAGACTGTGGGCGCTGTCACCGATATTGCGGTGGATGGAGCCAATCGGCTGGTCTATGTGGGGACCGACACCGACGGCGTGCATCGCCTGCGGGATGTGGGCAGCAGTATGATTGCTGCGGGCCATCTGCTGTTGGACGAGCCAGTGGAAGAGATTGTGGCCGCCAGCAATGGCACCGCACTGGTGCGCACCGCCTGGCACCTCTACCGGGCCGAGGAGATGGGTCTGCGCTGGGTGGCTGTGGAGAATCTGCCCAGCCCGGCCACAGCCCTGGCCGTCAGCCAGACAACACCCCCCATCTTTTATGTGGGGACGGCTTCCTCCGGTGTGCGGATGAGCCAGGACGGGATTACGTGGCAGTCGGCCAATGCGGGTCTGGGCTTCACCCCCGGCAGCCAGTTGTTCGTCAATGATCTGGCCGTAGACCCGGCCCAGCCCGGTGTGGTCTATGCCGCCACTAGCCTGATCTTCGGTTCGGCCAACGCTCACATCACTCCGGTCGGTGTGGCAATGAGCAACGACAGTGCGGCCAACTGGGCGTCACTGGCCCCGATGAGTGATGTAGCGGTGGCGATGTTGCTGCCGGTGAGCGGTGAGACGGGCGCTGTCTATGCCCTGACCACTGCCAGCCGCACGCCGCTGGCCCTGGGCAATGCACCCCAGATGGCGACGGTTGCCGCTGTAGAAAGCAGACCCACCGCAGCGGATTATTCGGGTACGCTGGCCTGGGTGTTGACAGTCCTGGCCGGGATTGGGTTGGCCGTTCTGGTGGTGATGGAAGTTCGCCAGCGGAGCGATTCGATGGCTGGCAAAGGCGGGTTGCCTACGGCCGTGTAACGGAAGTAAGCAGTGAACAGTAGAGTCGGGTGACCGACTTCCTTATCCGAGACGCCTTTTCCCTCCAAGGCGTCTCGGATTTTTTTGTTAGCGCAGTTGGGGGTAGGCGGCGGCAATTGCCAGCCCAGTGAATAGGAGTGTTGTAATGTTGAAGAGCGGAAAGTAGCCCGTGATAAAAAGGAATACGACGCTGCCGATGAGTACGCCGCCGATGATGCCGAGCAGCGCGAAAAGGGGCAATTGCCGCCCTCGCCGCCGACCGACTGAACGGCGGATGATCTGGGCCAGCAGGCTGCCCGCGCCGGAACCGGCGATGAAGGCGATGATCAGTCCGAAAAAGCCGAATCCGCCCAGGAGCATACCCGCCAGGGGCGCACCAATGGCAGAAACGACAAAACCCACGGCCAGGGCAATAAAATTGTCACTGCCCAGGGCATTGAAATAGACGTTCTGCTGCTGTTGGATACATTCTTTGCAGCGATAACCCACAGGCGTCTGCACAGCGCATTTCATGCAGATGGGCTTGCCGCATTTGTTGCAGCGCAGAAGAGTTTCCGTATCCGGGTGGTTGGCGCAGTAGAGTACTTCCGGATCGTCGGGCGCAACAATCAGCGGCTTGCCGTCGTAGATGGCGCGGCGGGCCGGGTCGCCGAGAATGGCGTAGGCTTCCTCAATCTGGCCCATCTTCTGCGCTGCGTAGGCTCGGGCATCGGCGTCACCGATGTTTTCCGGCTGGTAAAGCTTTTTCAGCCGTTCGTATTGGTGCGCGATTTCTTCCTGAGACGCATCTTCGGCGATGTCCAGGGCGCGGTAGTGTTCTTTGCTTTTGGGGGCGGCTTGTTCGCTCATCCCAACCTCCCATAAAAATGATAACGACGAGAGCGACTGCTGGTCTGTTTCGGCGTTCGCCTTTGTGTCAAACAGTCCACTTCAACTTGTCCATCAGCGTTTGATAAAAATAGGCCCGGGGACGCATACGGATAAAGCGGGCCTGATAGGGACTGCCCGTCACCACCACTTCGTCCTGTTCGTCCACTTCTACCTCAAACTGGCCGTCCACTGTCAGCATAGCCGAATGATCGCTGTAGACCCGTAGGCGTACTTCCGTTCCTTCTGAAAGAACGACAGCCCGGTCCATACTCATGTGAGGGGCCACGGGGATGACGAGAATGTTGCGCAGTTCCGGCGGCAGGATAGGGCCACCAGTGGCCAGGGCATAGGCTGTGCTGCCTGTGGCGGTGCTGACGATCAGCCCGTCGCAGGTGTAGGTGGTCAGATAGCCGCCGTCCAGACTGGTGTTGACCCGGACGATACGAGCCAAACTGCCCCGGCTGAGGACCACATCGTTGAGCGCGTCGTACTCGCAGCGCACTTCGCTCACCCCCTGCGTGTCCTTGCGCTCCACCCGCACACGAATCATCAGCCGTTCTTCCACCCAATAGTTCCCATCCAGCATCTGGCTCAGGGGTTCTTGCCAATCGTTGGGGAAGACTTCGGCCAGAAAGCCCAATCGCCCCATTTTGACGCCGAGCATCGGCACTTCCTGCTCTGCACCCATCCGGGCGGCCCGCAGCATCGTGCCATCGCCGCCCAGGGTGATCAGCAGGTCAACGTCGTGCAGGCGGCGCTGGATGGCGTCGGCATCCCAAGCCGAGTCCCGCCAAATGTGGGGCACATCCCGGTTGCGCAGATAACTTTCCATAGCCGAAGCCAGGTCCAGGGATTCAGGTTTGCGTGGGTGGTGTAAAATGCCAATGCGACGGAACAACGGGGCCTCCGGTATCGGTCGATAGGTCAATCGGTCGATAAGTCTATCGTTCTATTAGCCTGTAGGGCGATAAAATATCCCGTACAGAAATCGCATCATAGATCAACCATTTGGCAAAGGCAAACGGGGGAGGGTTGGCGTATCTGTCTGCATTCAAGTAGAATGATGGTCACAGATCACTGGTCACCGCTCTCCCACAACCGGCCGTCCTCTATGCGCGTACTCATTATTTCCGATATTCATGCCAATTTTGTTGCGCTGGAAAGCGTCGTTGCCGACGCCCAGGGCCAATACGACGCGGTCTGGTGTCTGGGTGATGTGGTGGGCTATGGGCCTATGCCCAACGAGTCGACGGAATTGGTGGCGGAAGTGGCTGACCACGTGGTGATCGGCAACCACGACTGGGCTGTGTTGGATCGGCCCGGCATCGATGTGGACGACTTCAACCCTATGGCCCGGGAGGCCGTGCTGTGGACGCGCAGTGTGTTGACCGCACAAAACCGGACTTTGCTGGATAGCTATCCCGATGTGCCTGTGCAACCGGCGGAGACGCCCGACCTGTTGCTGACCCACGCCAGCCCCCGCCAGCCGGTCTGGGAATATATACAGACACCGACGATAGCCCTGGAAAATTTCGCCTGGTTCGACGAGAAGATTTGTCTGGTGGGCCACACCCACAAGCCAGCCATCTATCGCTGGCGGCTGGAACGGGCGTGGGATGGGGCGGAAAACGGCAGAATCACAGGCGCAGCTACAGTCGATCACCTGCCTTTGCGCGCCGAGGAATCGATCTTTTTGGACGTTTCAGCCGAGCAGCGCTTGATCCTCAACCCCGGCAGCGTGGGCCAGCCCCGAGACAACGACCCCCGGGCCTCCTATGCCCTCTTTGACACCGAGCAGATGACCTGGACATTGCACCGGGTGGCCTATCCCATTGACCTGACCCAAAGCCAGATGCGGGCTGTCCATCTGCCCCGGCGGCTGATCGACCGTCTCAACTACGGCTGGTGAATCGTCGAGCGTTTCCATTCCGCATTCGGAACTCCCCATTCCTACGATAGCCCCTTCACTTCATTCGGCGTATCGTTGTCCAGGACAACCCGTGTCGGTTCCCGCCCGGCTTCCAACCGCCGGTACATCTCGAACCAGTCGGGCAAATCCTGCATCTGGGCACGGGCTTTGCGCCGTTCGTCGTTGCGCCTCCATTCGATCAGCCGCCGGTTGATCTCCTCCTTCACAGCCCGGGGATTGGGCACGTGATCGAAAGTGAAGGACCCTTGGCTGGCAGCGGTCTGCACTGTAATATCCCCGTAGTTTAGAATCATCTCCAGCGGCGAGGAGATGTTCAGGCGGATGTCCTGAATCTCACTCAGCCGGGCTTCTTTGCGTTCCTCGGATAAAAAGAGCGGCAGTTTCTCAATGTCGATAATACTATCGCTGGTCAACTCGTAGGTGTCGTTCCACCAGTCGGCGATTACCCAGGCAATGACTGCCAGCAGAATCAGGAAGATGAAGGCAAGGATAAACTCCAGGCCGACAATTGTCTGCGAGACCACTTGATCCACCTGTTGGTAAAAATCAAAAGCAAAACTTCCTATCATCAACAGCAAAAGCCCCAGTGCCACAATCGCCAGGGGGACCACCTGTCGAGCCAGAACAAACCAGTGTTTGTGCCAGACGATCCGCTCGGTTGTGTTCCAATAGACCTGGTGATCGGCAAACAAATAGCGCGAGAGTCGTTGGTGCCAGGGAAGGGATTTGTCGTCTGTACTCATGCGCCGGGGGCCGCCAGAAAGCACCCGGCTGGGCAGGTCTACCACCAACCCCAAGCGCTTTTCCAGTGCGGTCTGAATTTCCAGGCGACTTTCGGCCCGGTAGCGAGCCTTGCGTTCAGCAGTCAGGCGAAAGATCGACGCTTGCAGCCCCGCTGGCTCGGGTACAAAGTCAAAATCAATAGAGCCACTGGACCCAGCCGTGGAGACCGACACGATGCCATACCCGAAGGATTTGCCCCAAAAGCTCGTGCGTACACCCACATTCTGCACCTGCTCCAGCAGCGCTTCCCGGCGATACTCACTGGTCAATATCACTTTCTCCTGCTGGATGACGCGCTGATTGGTCACAATAAAGAAGTCGTTCAGGTGGTCCAGCACGCCCCAGATCAGTGCCAGCAGAGAAGGCAACCCCAGCAGCCAGATGGCCCACCAGGGAGACAGGCCCGATAACTGTAGCCCGATCGCCCCAGCCAGAGTGACAACCGAACCGATCAGACTCCAGCGCATTTTTTGCAGCAATGAAAGCCAATGGCGGCGGGTGAGGGATACTAATTGTTCGCCTGTGCTGAGCCAACTGTACTCTTCTTCTGATCCTACGATGGCCAACTCATCGGGCAGGCGGACCCTTAACTTATCCCGAATCGATGGATCTTTTTCGTTTGACACAAATGAAGCAAAGTCTCGCCAATGAAAACGCAGCCAGAGACTGCCCGGCTCCGACTCGATGGTGGAACTGACGCTGCGTGTAGCAACGAGAGCTGATTCGCCAAAATAGACCAGCCCGTCCACCGGAACGGGGGGGAGCGGGCTGCCACTGCCGTCCAGCGCGCTCAACACGGCCCGGCTGCCCTCCAACAGCACCCACATACTGTCGCCAATGTCGCCCTGCTGCATAATCAGGTGGTGTTGGGGAATGTGCTGGAAAGAGCAGTAGCCTGCCAGTCTGGGCTTCAGTGCCGGGTCCAGGTCCTTGAACACAGAGATATTGTTGACAGCCTTCAGGCATACGTTTTGAATGTTTGGGTTTTCCACATGGGGATAGCGGGTCGCCAGCCGCCGGATACTCGGCCAGGGCAGACTGTACAATTCTGTGCGGGTAGTCGTATTGGCCTCGTGGCCGTATTCGGTGGAGCCGCCTGTGCCGCCAATCGAGCCGGGAAAGCCAAAGGTGTTGCCTGTGCCCAGCCAGATTGCTGCGTCTGACTGACCGGGCTGGGAGAGGGCTACCTGTCCCTGTTTGATGAGATAGAGTGCGTCTGGAGACTTTTGGGCCTCATAAATGGGTGAGCCAGCATCCAGCGCTGGATGAACCGTCGCTTCTTCGGCCAAATAGCTCAGCGAGACCAGGCCCACACGGGCAAAGAGGGGCATTGTGCGCAGCCGATTGATCAAACTCTGGGGTATTAAATTGCCGCGCAGAAAAGGGTAGCGGTAGATGAGCCGCTCGAAAGCGGCAGTCGGGAAGGAGACGGCCGCGACCGGGTCCAGCGCGGTCGCCGTGGATGTGTTGGGCAGGTTGTAGCTTAGGGCGAAGCGGCCAATCAGATAGCCCTTGTCTACGGTCCGCTCGATCACCTGAACAGGCAGCCCGCGGGGATTGTTCTGGGTGACTGCGCCTGGTCGCCAGCGTTCCAGGCGCACCTGTCCGCTGTGAATAAAGTAGACCCGCTCGCACTCGGTCTCCTGTTTGGTGATGACATCTCCCTGCTGAAAGTAGATGGATTCGGTCTCGTGGGCCACCAAATCGTACACTTCGTTGGGGGGCACGCCTTTCCAAAAAGGCATCGCGGCAAAAATATCCGGCGGTGGCACAGCGTTGCCAGCGGTATTACTGGTTTGCGCCATCACAGATGCTCCTTTACGGCCTGGGCCGCCCGTCTGTTCATCCCCGGCACGTCCTGCAATTCTTCCAGGCTGGCCGCGCGGATGCGTTCCACATCGCCGCTGAAGAATTGGAGGAGGGCCTTGCGCCGGGTGGGGCCGATACCGGGCACGTCGTCCAGCGCGCTGCGCACCTGACTTTTGCCCCGCAGATTGCGGTGATAGGTGATAGCGAAGCGGTGGGTTTCGTCCCGGATGCGCTGGACGAGATAGAGGGCCTGGCTGCCCCGTTTCAGCCAGACCGGGTCGCTGCGTTTGGGCAGAAAGACCTCTTCCTCCCGTTTCGCCAGCCCCACCAGCGGAACCCGGCCCAGCAGATCGAACTCTTCCAACACTTCCACGGCGATTCCCAACTGCCCTTTGCCCCCGTCCACAATCACCAGATCGGGCAGAATGCGCCACTGATCATCGCTGGTGCGGGCTTTGTCGCCGGGGTCGCTCTCCTTCTCCTCCACGGCCCGGCGAAAGCGGCGACGCAGCATCTCCCGCATACTGGCGAAGTCGTCCGGTTCGCCCTGCGCGCCTTTGCCCCGGATTTTGAAGCGTTTGTAGGCAGATTTCAGGGGCGCGCCTTTGGCAAAGACGACCATCGAACCGACGGTATTTGTGCCCTGCAGGGTGCTGATGTCGAAACATTCGATGCGGGAAGGGGCCTGTTCCAGGCGCAGGCTCTCCTGCAATTCGCTGATGGCCTGGGTCTGGCGGTTGGTGTCCACTGCCCACTGGGCCTGCTGTACCCGCAGATGCTCGGACGCGTTGCGCTCGGCCAGATCGATGAGATTGCGTTTTTTGCCCCGTTGGGGCATGCGCAACTCAAAGCGGCCACCCCTCTTTTCGCGCAGCCAGGCTTCCAGCAATTTGTGGTCGCCGGGCAGGAATTGGACGAGAATGCGGGGCGGGATGACTGCCGCGCTGTCGTAGTAGCGCTGGATGAATGTGCCGATGAGCGCGCCCAGTGTCTCGTCGTTGGACTCCACAACCGACGCACCTTCCAGCACAAAATTCTCTTTGCCGGTCAGCCGCCCTTTGCGCACAAAGAGTACCTGCACAACCGTATCCGCGCTCTTCACGTCCTGGGCAATCGAGACCACATCCTCGTCTTCGTGGGAGACGCCCACCACCTGCTGCTGGGCCACAATGCGCTGGGCCGCTTTGATCCGGTCCCGGTAGACCGCTGCCAGTTCAAAGTTGTAGAGTTCGGCCGCGCTCTGCATCTGAGTTTCCAGCCGGGTCAGGGCGTCGTCGGTCTCACCCTCCATAAAGTCCATAAACTGCTGGATGCCCTCTCGATATTCGGCTCGCTTCTGTGCGCCGATGCAGGGGCCGCCACACAATTTCATGTCGTAATAGAGGCAGGCCCGCTCGTCCTGGCCGTCAATCTTACGGTCGCAGTCCAGATAAGGGAAGACTCGGCGCAGCCCTTCGAGCGTCTGGTAGACCGAGCGTGCGCCGGTGAAGGGGCCGTAGTAGCGGGCGCCGTCGTCGATCATCTGGCGCACCAGTTCCACTTTGGGGAAGTCGTTCTGCCAGTTGACTTTGATGTACGGATACTGTTTGTCGTCCTTCAGCATCACATTGTAGCGGGGCTGGTGGCGCTTGATCAGGTCGTTCTCCAGCACCAGCGCTTCCATCTCCGTGCGGGTCACCCACCAGGTGATGTCCCGCACCTTCGCCACCATTTCCTCAATGCGGGGCACGTGATTGGCCGAGGGTTGAAAATAACTGCGCACCCGCTGGCGCAGGACAATCGCCTTGCCCACGTAGAGGATGCCGCCCTTTTCGTCCCGCATCTGATAGCAGCCGGGCAGTTCGGGCAATTCGTCGAGTTTCTGTTGGACCCGTTCGGGAAGTTGGTGTTTCATAGGCGGGATTTTACCACGAGTCGCACATCTGTTCAATCTCTGGGAACGCGATTTTTTGGCCACTGATGAACACTGATGGGTGCGGATGGGAGCTGTGGGTGCGTTTCATTTTTAGGGTAACTCAGCGGTTGTCGTGGCCGCTCCGGGCTAAAGACCCGGAGCTACAGAGTGACGCCGGATAAATCCGGCTTATTGTCGGGTCGTCCGTTCCTCTGAAAGCCCCGTTCACGGGGCGTGGCTCGGTAGCCCGGTCGCTTTAGGGCCGGGGTACAGACGATTCCCCTCACCCTAAAACTGAAAGCACCTGAATCGACCTTTAGGTTGACGCTGACAACAGTGGGTTGTAGAATGTGATTATCAATGGCAGGGAAGTTTGGAGAAATTTATGTATCATGAGATTCACACTGTCACAGATTTTGAGATTGTCGCACCCTACACCCTGCGTATCGTTTTTGATGACGGACATACGCAGGTGATCGATTTCCTGCCGATGCTGCGCGGGGAGATGTTTGGCCCATTGCGCGACCCCATCCTTTTCAGTGGTGTCACCCTCGACGAGGAAGCGGGCACACTTGTCTGGCCCAATGGCGCGGATTTCGATCCGGCGACGCTGCACGATTGGGATCGGGTGGGACCGGCGATGATTCGTATGGCCGAAAGCTGGCAGGACTGGACTGCTCCTGTTCAGCAAGTCGAAGCAGTCGCCGTATCGTAGACTAGAATTGAGCGTTGTTTAATGCTTTTTGTAACCCAACGAATCTCCATCCCCCTGGCCGAAATCCAACTGGACGCGGTGCGTTCATCGGGTGCGGGCGGGCAGAATGTGAATAAGACATCCACTTCCGTGCAACTGCGCTTCGACGTGGCGGCCTCCTCCCTGCCGGAGGATGTGAAGAGCCGGCTTCTCTCCCTCTCCGATCAGCGCATCACCGGCGACGGGGTGGTGGTTCTGCGCGCCCAGGAAGAGCGCAGCCAGGAGCGCAACCGGCAGGCCGCGCTTTCCCGGCTGGCTGAACTGGTGCGCAGTGTGGCCGTGCCCCGGCGCAAGCGCAAGGCCACCCGCCCCACCCTCGGCTCCAAGAAACGCCGACTGGAAAAGAAGAAGCAGCGGAGCGCGATTAAAGCATCCCGTCGGAATGCCAGCAGATGGGACGGGTAGCGAAGTTCGGTTGTAAGCGTAGCCGAGTGGTACAATAAGGACAGATTCAGTCCATTAAATGAGGTTCGACCTTTCCGAAAAGTCGAACTTTTGACAAGAAACGAGACACTTTTGGAAAACGATTCACCCACAACCGCAGAAAACCCCAACGCGCTGTCCGACGTAACCCTCGAAACCCTTCCCCCCAGCCTGGCCGAAGCCGTGGCCCGAGCCGGATGGCCGAAGTTGATGCCCGTGCAGGAGCGAGCCATCCCTCACCTGTTGGCGAAAAAGAATGTGATGGTCCAGGCCCGTACGGGCAGCGGCAAGACCGGAGCGTTCCTGCTGCCCATGCTGGAACGGCTCAACCCCCGGCAGAAAGAGTGCCAGACGCTGATTCTGGCCCCCACCCGTGAACTGGCCCGGCAGGTTGCAAACGAAGCCGAAATGCTCTTTGCCGGTACGGGACTGCGCACGGTCGCCGTCTATGGCGGTGTGGGCTACGGCGCGCAGACCGAAGCCTTGTCCGGCGGCGCACAGGTCGTCGTGGGTACACCGGGCCGGGTGCTGGATCACCTCCTGCGCCGCACCTTCACCCTGGACAAGCTGGAGATGCTCGTCTTTGACGAGGCCGACCGGATGCTCTCGATGGGTTTTTATCAGGACATGCGCCAGGTGCAGCGCTATCTGCCCAGCCGCAATCTGCATACGGTGATGTTCTCTGCCACCTTCCCCGCCTATGTGAAGCGCACGGCCGAGGAATTTATGCAGAACCCGGAGTTCCTGAGCCTGAGCCAGGATCACGTCCACGTCACCGACACAGAGCACAGCTATTATATCGTCCCCGGTGTGGGGCGGGACCGCTCGCTGGTGCGGCTGATCGAAATGGACAACCCGGCCTCGGCCATCATTTTCTGCAACACCAAAGCCCACGTCAATTACGTGACGATTGTCCTGCAACGCTTTGGCTACGATGCCGACGAACTGAGCGCGGACCTGAACCAGAACGACCGGGAGCGGGTACTGGGCCGGGTGCGGGAAGGCACGCTGCGCTTTCTGGTGGCGACGGATGTGGCCGCGCGGGGGCTGGACATTCCCGATCTCTCCCACGTCTACCAATACGAGCCACCGGAGGACCCGGAGAGTTACATCCACCGGGCTGGGCGCACAGGACGGGCTGGCGCATCGGGCACAGCCATTACCCTGGCCAATGTGCTTGAACGTTCCCAGGTGGAGCGGATCAGCAAACGCTACAGCATTCCCATCGAAGAGCGCACCCTGCCCACGGAGGAAGAAGTGGCCGAAGTGGTGGCCGAGCGGCTGACTTCTCTGCTGGAAGCCCGGCTGCGGGATCGGGACAAATTGCAGACCGAGCGCAGTAGGCGTTTTGCGCCCCTGGCCCGCCAACTGGCCGAAAACGCCGAAGAGTCGGCGCTGATTACAATGCTTCTGGATGACACCTATCAGCAGATGCTGCACAAGCCACTGGTGGACCCGGCAGAGACTGTGCAGGAGACGAAGCCCGCCCGATCGTCCAATCGGGGCAGCAGCGAACGCAGCCGCTCCCCCCGGCGTAGTCGGTCGCGGCGACGATAGAAATCATCACAGAATCCCATTATCCCGGTAAAAAGGAGATGATGGGATTCTGTGATGATGACCCCAGCCATCTTTCCACGCAAAATTCCCCGTTGACAGAATCGCGGCATCAATAGTAAACTGCGTGCAGGAGGTATGACCCATGCCAACGATACAACTACTTGTGGACGAGCCGACCCGACGTCGGTTGGAAGAGAGCGCATCCCGCCATTTTCAGGATGTGCCCAGCTATTGTATTTCCGTATTGCAACATCAGTTATTGGAAGACTCTCTCTCTTTCAACGGTTCCGGGGAATTCCCTCTGTCACGCCCGCTGGACGACGATCTGTTAGCTCAAATGCGCCGGTCTCGCCAGAAGATGCAGGCCCAGGCTGGCGGCTCCCATTTGTCTCTGGAAATTCTGGAATTGGTACGTGCGGAGCGTGATGAAGAACTCCTCGTTAGTCTGTATTGATGCCAACCTGCTGATTCTGGCATTGCTTCCCTTCCCCCACAGCGAGCGTGCCGACGCACTGTTGGATGCGTGTCGGCAGCAGCGTATGGCCCTCGTCGCGCCTGCACTCTTCGCCTTCGAGGTTTCCTCTACGCTGCACCGTCTGCGTACGCTGGGCCAGATCAGCCCCTCTGCCGAAGAGAGCGCTTTCAAGCACTTTATGGCGATTCAGGTTCACCTTTCCAGCCATCCCCGCATCTTCCCACTGGCCCGCCAACTGGCCCTGCGTTTTCACCAATCCCGGCCCTATGAAATGGCCTACGTGGCCCTGGCCGAACTCCACGGCTGTGAACTGTGGACCGCCAACCGGCGGCTGGTTCAGACTGTTGGTATGGAACTGCCCTTTGTGCGTTGGATCGGCGATTTTGCCGCGTTGGAAAAAAACGATGCTGACCGTTAGCCGCCTCTCCAAAGCCTTTGGCCGTCTGCAAGCCGTGGAGGATGTCACATTTCAGGTCAAGCCGGGGCAGATCGTCGGGCTGATCGGCCCGAACGGCAGCGGCAAATCCACCCTCCTCAACTGCATCGCCGGCACAATCACCCCGGACAGTGGCCGGATCAACTTCGACGGCCACGACATCACCGCCGCGCCGCCAGATGAAGTCTTTCGCAGGGGCATCGCCCGCAGCCACCAGGACCCCGCCCTCTTCCAGCGTATGTCCGTTCTGGACAACACACTTCTGCCTGCCCGCAATCAACGTGGCGAACGGGCGCGGGTTGCGCCTTTCCATCGATTCTGGCAGACGCAGGAAGCATCGCTGGCCGAACGTGCCGGTGGGATTTTGCAGCGTCTGCGTCTGCGCAACCACTACGCCACCCGGGCCTCGGACCTCTCCGGTGGACAGATGAAACTGCTGGAATTGGGGCGCAGTCTGGCTGGCGAGCCGAAACTGATGTTGCTGGACGAACCGACCGCGGGTGTCGCGCCCAATCTGGCCTACGAGATTTTCGAGCAGATCGCGGCCCTGCGCGGCGAGGGGCTGACCTTTCTGATCGTCGAGCATCGGCTGGAAATCCTCTTTGATTTTGTCGATCACCTCTTTGTGATGCACCTGGGCGGGCTGCTGGCCCAGGGATCGCCCGCCGAAATCGCGGCCAACCCGCAGGTTAAAGAAGTCTATTTTGGCGAATAGTCATTCCGCGTTTGGAGAGATACCGTAGGGGCGCTGTTTGCTGCGCCCCTACAGTTCAACCCAACACCCCACTTCAGCAAAACCAAAAGGCTCACATGCAAAATCAATCCTGGCTGAAAAGCGTGGGCCGTCAGGTGGAACATCGCCTGACCGGTGCACTGCCCGATGCGGTGCGCCGCAATATGTACGTGGAGTTGTGGGTCTCCATTGCATACGGCGCATTCTTTGCCTCCTCTATCTCTTTCATCCCCGTCGTCCTGCGTCGTTTGGGCGCATCAGCCGATATGCTGGCGATCTACACCTCCCAGCAATTTCTTGGCTCTGCGCTGGCTTCGCTGAGTATTGTGGTTATGCGGCGACGGCGTACAATGAATGTGGTGGTGGTCTGCTGGCTCTTTGGCCGGGCAATGCTGCTCTTTTGGGCCTTTGTCACCCAGACCTCCTGGATGATTGTTCTCAGCGCCATCTTCTGGCTGTTGGAAGCCTTCCCTTCGCCGGGCTACACCCGGATTTTGATGAAAATCTACCCGCCCGAAGCCCGGGGCAAAATTATGGGGCTGGTGCGTTTGGGCCGTGTGGGGGCGATTCTGCTGGTGACACCCCTGGCTGGCTGGGCGCTGGACCACTGGGGCTATCAGATTCTCTTTCCCCTGGCCGGGGCTGTTGGCATTCTCTCGGCGCTGCTCTTTCGCCGTCTGCAAGTGGACGAGGGCAATCTGCCCGCACGCCAGACAAAGGCCCTGGGGGAACTGATCGGCATCCCCAAAAGCGATCCCCGCTTCGCCCGCTATCTGCTCAGCTTCAGCGTCTACGGCGCGGGTACGCTTCTCTCCTGGACCCTCTATCCAATTGTTCAGGTGGACCGATTGCATCTGAGCTACTCCCAAATCGGTCTGCTTGGCTTTGCCCAGTCGATTCTCTGGCTGCTCGGCTTTATCTATTGGGGACGACAGGTGGACAAGCGGGGCGGTCTGTGGGTGCTGCGGGCCAATACTGTCATCAATCTGGCTATGCCTCTCACCTACTTTTTCGCCACGTCGCCCTGGATGCTTCTGCCCGCTTTTGTGGCTGGGGGGATTGTGATGGCTGGCTGGGATATGGGCGCCATCAACGCCACCATTCAACTGGCCGACAAAGAACGGGTGACAGAATACGCCGCGGTCCAGTCGACGGTTGTCGGTCTGCGCGGGATGATTGTCCCCTTCATTGCCGCCGGTCTGTTGCGTCTGGGCGTGCCGATCAACGCCATTTTCCTGACCAGTGTGGTGCTGATTGCTACTGCCTGGTATCTCTTTGGCACAGTGGCCGCGCCCGGTCTTTCGCCGGAAGAAGTCATCGAGCGGCAGCGCCTCCGCTACCAGTGGCCCTTGCGCTGGCGTTTTCCCCGTTTTTAACCCTTCCTTGAGTCTACCGCAAAAACCGAGTTTTTTGTGCAGATCGCCCGGGTTTTCAGGAGTGATTCGGTCTCAAAAACTCGGTTTTTAGCCTTTTTGCAGTGGAGTCTTCCTTTTCTTCGCAACGACAGACTGGCGTGATATAATAGCGCTTCTGTCCGGTTCACGCTGGGCAGGCATCTTCACACTGTCACACCGCGCAGTCGCGGGACGGCCAGGGCATTTCCTGGCATTCTCGCGGCTACGCGGTGATTTTTGCCTTTTGGCCGGAAAACCGGGGTTTTTCGGATAGTCGATAGAGGAGTCACAAATGGCATTGTCAGCCGATCTGTTGATTACAAACGCTCGCGTCTTCACCGCAGACCCGTCCAACCCCTGGGCCGAAGCCGTGGCCGTGCAGGGCAATCGTATCGCCTTTGTGGGCAGCGCAGCCGACGCCCGTTCCTTTGCTGCGCCCCACACCGAAGTGGTGGACGCCGCGGGCCGAACACTCCTGCCCGGTTTCATCGACACCCACTACCACCTGCTCTGGGGTTCTCTGGGGCTGGCCGCGGCCCAGTTGGGCGAAGCCCACAGCCTGGACGCGATTGCCGAGCATCTGGTCGCCTGGATGGAGGCCAATCCGGAGCGGGAGTGGGTGGTGGGTCGAGGGCTGATCTACAGCGCTATTCAACCGGGCGAAGTGCTGGACCGCCACTTTCTGGACCGTCTCTCGCCGAACCGCCCGGTCTTTCTGACCGCTTTTGATGGCCACACCTGCTGGGCCAACACCGAAGCCCTGCGCCGGGGCAATCTGCTCCACGCACCCGCGGTGAGCGAAGGCAGCGAAATTGTGGCAGACCCGGCCACCGGTCTGGCTACCGGCGAACTGCGCGAACCGGGCGCTTTCGAGCCGATTCGCTCGCTGGTTCCCAAGCCGGATGAGGCGGGCCGCCGGGCGATGCTGCGCCGGGGGCTGGAACTGACTGCTAAAATGGGCATTACCAGCGTCCACAATATGGACGGCCAGGAGAGTCAGCTTCTGCGCTACGCGGCGCTGGAGGATGTGGGTGAGCTGACCTGTCGGGTCTATCTGCCCTACGACGTCAAACCGGAGACGCCTGCCGAAGCTCTGCAAGAAGCCGTGGCCTGGCGGGAGCAGTTTCAGGGCGATATGCTGCACTGTGGCAGCGCCAAATTCTTTATGGACGGGGTGCTGGAATCCTACACAGCACTGATGGTGGATGGCTTTGGCGATATGCCCGATAACCGGGGCAGCGCACTCTTTCAGGCCGAACATTTCAACCGGATGGCCGCCGAGGCCGACCGGCTGGGGCTGCAAATCTTCGTCCACGCCTGCGGGGATGGAGCTGTGCGCCGCACGCTGGATGGCTACGCCCACGCCCGCCGAGTCAATGGGTCGCGGGATAGCCGCCACCGCATCGAACACATCGAAGTCATCCACCCGGACGACATTCCCCGCTTCGCCGAATTGGGTGTGATCGCTGCTATGCAGCCTCTCCACGCGCCCCAGCACGCGGGCAGTTCGGATGTCTGGGTACACCGGGCCGGGGAAGAACGCTATCCTCTCAGCTTCGCCTGGGAGACCTTGCGCCAGGCCGGGGCGCGGCTGATCTATGGCAGCGACTGGCCGGTGGTCAGCAACAATCCCCTCTGGGGCCTGCACAACGGACTCAACCGCCAGCCCTGGCGTCCCGGCGATCCGGATCAGGCGCAGACACTGGAAAATCTGCTCATCGGCTACACCCGTGACGCGGCCTGGGCCGAGTTTCAGGAGGACCGCAAAGGGATGTTGCGTACCGGCTTCCTAGCTGATCTGGCGCTGCTGTCAGGCGATATTTTCGCTACCCCCGCGGAGGAAGTGGGGGAGATGACAGTGGATTTGACCGTCTGTGACGGGCGGGTGGTGTGGCGGGGGGCGTGAATGGGCGCAGAACTTCTTTCTCCGCAGGCCCTTTTCAATTTGACCCGTACCCAACGAGTGTGCTACAATCGTTCTTCGTGGGCCTGAAAAGTGCCAGGCGTATTTTTTTGTCCAGAAGTGGACCGCCCAGGCCGAGTCGGCTTCACCCAAATGCGGAACTACCTTTTGAGCCAGCGTGGCTCTGAGTAATTGTAGAAATTATTGGCTGGTCGCAGGTTCAACGACGGAGGATTCTTTTGCCGACAATCAATCAGTTGGTCCGTAAGGGCCGCAAAGACAAGCCCAAGAAAGAGACAGCGCCTGCTCTGCGCTTTACGCAGAACACGCTGACGGGCCGCACCCGGCGCGTGAAGATGGGGAACCCCCAGAAGCGCGGCGTTTGCACCCAAGTGCGTACCACTACACCTAAGAAGCCGAACTCGGCGCTGCGCAAAGTGGCCCGTGTGCGTCTGACCAACGGGATTGAAGTGACTGCGTACATCCCCGGCGAAGGTCACAACCTTCAGGAGCACAGTGTGGTACTGGTGCGCGGCGGTCGTGTCAAGGACCTGCCTGGTGTGCGCTATCACATCGTGCGCGGCGCGCTGGACAGCACTGGCGTCAACGACCGCAAGCGAGGCCGTAGCAAATACGGAACCAAGCGGCCACGGGCCAAGTAAATTTTGTTTGGGTGTGGTTTGCCAGATTATCCTACGGAGAGTGTACGAGATGTCCCGAAGAAATAGGCCCGTACGACGTGTTGTCCTGCCGGACCCACGTTTTAACAGCAAAGTGGTATCGAAATTTGTCAACAATCTGATGGAGCGGGGCAAGAAGAGCCTGGCGACCGGGATTGTCTATGACGCAATGGATCTGATCGCCGAGCGCACCAACCGGCCCCCTCTGGAAGTTTTTGAGGAAGCCCTGAAGAACGCTACGCCGATGGTCGAGGTGAAGCCTCGCCGGGTGGGTGGTGCTACCTATCAGGTGCCTATGGAGATTCGTTCGGATCGGCGCATGGCTCTGGCTATGCGTTGGCTGATCGCCCACTCCCGTGCCCGCAGTGGTCGCACGATGGCGATCCGGCTGGCGAACGAATTGATGGATACGTCCCGAGGCGAAGGCACAACTGTGCGTCGTCGGGAGGAAGTCCATCGTATGGCCGAAGCCAACCAGGCTTTTGCCCACTTCCGCTAGTCCGTCGGGCAGCGGCAGTTTCGCTGGTCGTTGATGTGCGGTAGGATCGTTTCGATCTTTCCGCTTGAGTTGAATTATTTTTGCGGCGCATTCTAGCCACGGAAAGATGTCGCTCTGTACTCGTCGTGTTGAGAGTAGCAATCGACACCGCCAGGGGAGATTTTGTATCCTGGCGTCTGTGGTGCGGTTGTGCCGCCTGTTTGTGTCTAGCGCCGGTAGCTGTCTTCATTTATCGGTGGACAGGCTGCCAGAGAGAGTAAGCAGTTGAATGTTGCGGTTGGGCGACTGGTGCCCACCCAGAACAGGAATAGGGTGTTTCTGATGAGTATGCCTTTGGAACAAATTCGCAATATTGGCATTATCGCCCATATTGACGCTGGCAAGACAACGACAACCGAGCGTATTCTTTTCTACTCGGGTCGCACTCACCGCATGGGCGAGGTGCATGATGGCACTGCCGTAACCGACTGGATGGTTCAGGAGCGGGAGCGGGGTATCACTATTACCGCAGCGGCTATCACCACGGGCTGGAAAGATACAGTCACTGGCGAAGAAGTCCAGATCAACATTATCGATACGCCTGGGCACATCGACTTCACCGCCGAAGTGCAGCGCAGTCTGCGCGTGTTGGATGGCGGTGTGGTGGTTTTCGATGCCGTGGCCGGTGTGGAACCCCAGTCCGAAACCGTGTGGCGGCAGGCCGACGAGTATAAAGTCCCCCGCATCTGTTTCATCAACAAGATGGACCGGATGGGCGCCAATTTCCAGCGCACGCTTGATATGATTGTCGAGCGGCTGAAGGGCAAACCCGTACCGATTCAACTGCCCTGGGGCGCGGAAGACAATTTTCACGGGATCATTGATCTTTTCACGATGCATGCCCTGCGCTATTCCGACGAGTTGGGTGCCAAGCCCGAAGTTGTCGAGATTCCCGCAGATCTGCTGGATGCTGCCCAAAAAGCGCGCCAGACAATGATTGAGCGCATCGCTGAGACGGATGATGACCTCACGATGATGTATCTGGAAGGCGAAGAGATTTCCAACGCCGAGCTGAGCGCTGCCCTGCGCAAGGCAACTGTTACCAACCAACTCGTGCCCGTTTTGTGCGGCACAGCCCTGCGCAACAAGGGTGTGCAGCCCCTGCTGGATGCGACCATTCGCTATCTGCCCAGCCCGTTGGATGTACCGCCGGTTGTGGGTGTTGACCCTATCAGCGGCGAGGAAGTGATCCGTCACGCTGATCCGGACGAACCCTTCAGCGCGCTGGTCTTCAAGATCGTAACCGATCCCTTTGTGGGGCGTCTGGCCTATGTGCGTGTCTACTCTGGCACGCTGGATGCTGGCTCGCAGGTCTACAATGCCAACCGCAACAGCAAAGAGCGCATTGGTCGCCTGCTCCAGATGCACGCAGACAAGCGGGAAGAGATCAAGCAGTGCCGGGCGGGTGACATCGCCGCGGTGGTCGGGCTGAAGCAGAGCTTCACCGGCGAAACCCTTTGCGATCCGACGGACGATGTCCTGTTGGAGACCATCGACTTCCCGGAACCGGTCATCAAAGTGGCTGTGGAGCCCAAGTCCAAGGCAGACCAGGACAAAATGACAGATGGCCTGATCAAACTGGCCGAAGAGGATCCGACTTTCCGGGTGCAGTACGACGATCAGACCGGCCAGACCGTCATCAGCGGGATGGGCGAGTTGCACCTGGACATTATTGTGGACCGCCTGAAACGGGAGTTCCGTGTCCAGTGCAATGTGGGTCGCCCTCAGGTGGCCTACCGGGAAACAATTACCCGTCATGTGCGCGTGGAAGGTCGTTTTGTGCGCCAGTCCGGTGGTCGTGGTCAATTTGGTCACGTCTGGCTGGAATTGGAACCCAACGATCCGGGCGCTGGCTTTGTCTATGAAGACAAAATTGTCGGTGGTGTTGTGCCGAAAGAGTACATCCCGGCGGTGGGCAAAGGTATTGCCGAAGCGTTGGACAGCGGTGTTCTGGCTGGGTATCCAGTGGTGGACATCAAGGCTGCCCTGGTGGATGGCAGTTATCACGATGTGGACTCCAGCGAAATGGCCTTTAAGATTGCCGGTAGCATGGCCTTCAAAGATGGTATGGCGAAGGCTGGCCCGGTTCTGTTGGAGCCAATGATGGCGGTGGAGGCAGTCGCCCCGGATGAGTATGTAGGCGATGTGGTGGGTAACTTCTCCAGTCGGCGTGGCCAGATTGAGGGTATGGATTCCCGCTCGAATGGCGTCACTGCCGTCAAGTCGATGGTTCCGCTCTCGGAAATGTTTGGCTACGCCACCGAGTTGCGCTCTATGACAAGTGGCCGCGGCACTTTCACTATGCAGTTCCACAGCTACCAGCCTGTGAGCCAGTCCATTGCCGAGAAGATCCTCAAGCGGGATCCGGCTTAAGGTGTTTTGGCGGGCGCTTCGAAAGTAGATGCGTTTCAGCCGATTGGAAACTTGTCAAAGTAGACGTTCTGACGTATACTTGCAAGGTTTGCAGAATGACCTGCAAAAAGTAGTTTTTGGTCTACAATCCATAGCGCCAGGTTGAGTCTCATCTGTAAATTGGTGCTTTGGTTATCGAACCGCAGATAGAGCCGGGGGCGCAGCCTAGGGATTGGTTGTTCTCCCGGTTCGTGTGAGATGAAGCAGGATCGGTTTGCCCATTTGTCTCTGGGGTGTTCCCAGACAGCGAATGGTTATCTCGTTGAGTAAGGGAGAAAAATCAATGGCAAAGGCAGTATTTCAGAGGAACAAGCCCCATATCAATGTGGGGACAATCGGCCACGTGGACCACGGCAAGACGACCTTGACCGCGGCAATCACGAAGGTGTTGAGCCTGAAGGGCTGGGC
>JAUIHI010000013.1 GCA_030432295.1 Anaerolineae bacterium
CCCCGGCATGCGTTGGTCCCGCACCGGGGCCGAGAATCTCCTCCCCATTCGGGCTGCCGTCCTCAGTGGTCGCTTCGACCAAATCTGGGCTGCCTCCAAAAACTTGCCACCAACTTGAATTACACCCGAATCAAGTCGCTTCGTTGACAGACGAGGAAGAGAGACATACAATTGTAGCGAATGATTCCGACTCTCGAAGTGGACGTCAAAGGCGCATGGATAACACTTCTCTTTCCGATCAGCTACTGTCAACAGTCGCGGGCAACACCCAATTCGCCCTGAACCTCTACGCTCAGTTGCGGGTCAATCCGGGCAATCTGTTTTTCTCACCCTACAGTATCTCCACCGCATTGGCGATGACCTACGCTGGTGCCCGGGAGGAGACGGAAGCCCAGATGGCCCAGGTTCTGCACTTCACTGAACAGGCCAAGACACATCGGGTATTTGCCCAGTTGCGGGCGCGTATGGAGGAGATTGACCGGGCCGACGTGAACAATCTGCGTGTTGCCAACCGGCTGTGGCCTCACCAGTGTTACCCTTTTCTGCAACCTTTTCTGGACATCTGCCGGGAAGAATACGCTGCGACACCCGTACCCGTGGACTACAATGAACCGGAAGCAGCCCGGCAAATCATTAACGATTGGGTGGCACAGGAAACAGAAGATAAGATTCGGGAATTGATTACGCCCGGTATTTTGAACACACTGACCCGGCTGGTGCTGGTCAACGCCATTTACTTCAAAGGCAATTGGGCCAGCCAATTCGACAAAGCCAAGACCGAGACAGCGCCCTTTTGGATCGGGCCGAGTGAGAGCATTGAAGCGCCGCTGATGCAGCAGCAGGCGACGTTTCCCTATGGGGAAACCGCGGACGTGCAGATCGTCGAGTTGCCCTTTGTGGGAGACGATCTGTCGCTGGTTGTGCTGCTGCCCAGAGAACGGGACGGGCTTCGGAAGATCGAAGAGAGCCTTTCCGCTCCTGATTTGCACAGTTGGTTGCGGCGATTGCGCCCCCGCGAAGTCGATCTTTGCCTGCCCCGCTTCCGGGTGAACAGTAGTTTTCGCCTGGACAGCACCCTGCGCGCGCTGGGAATGGCCGATGCTTTTGACGATGCGAAGGCGGACTTCTCCGGTATGGATGGAGAGAAGTGGCTCTGCATCGCGGCTGTGCTCCACCAGGCCTATATGGAAGCCAATGAAGAAGGAGCCGAGGCTGCCGCTGCCACCGCTGTGGTAATGAAATTGCGCAGCTTGCCACCGCCTCCACCCATTGTCCGGGCCGATCACCCCTTTCTTTTTCTGCTGCGCGAGAAGCAGACCGGTAGCCTGCTCTTTATGGGGCGTGTGGTCAACCCGGTTGCCCAATCCGATTGATATTCTATTTTCCCATCCCCCACCCATCAGGAGAATCCCCCAATGTCCCATTACCGAACCGCCGTCATCGCCTGCGGCATCATCGCCCGTGTCCACGCCCGAGGCTGGCTGGGCGTACCCGGCCAACCGACCCGCATCGGTGCCATCGCTGACACCAACCCGGACGCGCGCCGGGAGTACGGCGACTTTTTTGATGTAAACGACGAGAACCGCTACAGCGACTACCGGGAGATGCTGGACGCAGAGCGCCCGGACTTTGTGGATGTCTGCTCCTGGCATCAGCAGCACGCCGAGATGGTCATTGCAGCCGCGGCCCGGCGACCCAAAGCGATCATCTGCCAGAAGCCAATGGCCGTGGATTTGGGCGAAGCCGACGCGATGCTCACCGCCTGCGAGCGCAACGGCGTCAAACTGATCATCGCCTATCAGCGCCCCCACCACGCCACGTGGATGAAGGCCCGACAGATGATCCGGGATGGCGTCATCGGCAAAGTGACGCAGGTGCAGGTGGAAGACGGGGGCAATATCCTCAACACCAACTCCCACAATATCCGTCTGGCCCTCTTTCTGATGGACGAACCCCAGGTGGAGTGGGTGCTGGGCAGTGTGGAACGCACCACCGATCGGGTGGAGCGGGGCCTGCCCGCGGAGGACGCCTGTATGGGCATCGCTGGCTGTGACAACGGCGCGACAATTCTGATCGAAGGCAATCTGATCCGGGGGCTGGGCCAGGGCTGCCGGGTCATCGGCACAGATGGTGTGATGGAGTTCACCACCACCCGCCACCCGGATGAGCAAATTCCCAGCGACGCGCCGATGTACGCGCCGGAAGGGCCATCGGCCCGCTACAACTACGAGATCGGCGTCGTGCGCTATCTCAACGCTTCGTCCAACGGTTGGCAGCAGGTGGAAGCGCCCTGGCACGACTGCTGGGCAAGCCAGTGCCAGGAGGCCATCGATTGGGTGGAGGGGCGCATCGACAAGCCTGTCAGCGGCGCGGAACGGGCGCGGGCCGTGCAGGAGGTGATGATGGCTCTCTTTGAATCGGCCCGCAAACGCCAGCGCATCTATCTGCCCCTCAAGACGAAAGTCAACCCGCTTAAACTGATGGTGGAAAACGGCGACCTGCCTGTGGAATGGCCGGGGCGCTACGAAAGCCGGGCACGCATTGTGCGGGGCGAGGCAATGTCCTGGCATGGATAGGGGAAAGTGCTGTATGTCTACGAGCCGGTGGATCGTCGGTTTCTTCTGTGCAATGCTGATTTTGAGCGGCTGCGCGCAGCTCGAATCGTTCGTTGTGGTAGCAACCCCTACCCCTCCGCCCGCGCCCACCTGGACGCCCACACCCGCGCCTCTCCAGCCGGTTCTTGTGGCCGCCAATGAGGCCGCGCTGGTGGATGCGGCGGGTCTGGACATCGCCGAGCGACGGGTGATCGACGTCTACGACCGGGTCGCGCCCTCGGTGGTCAACGTGACGACCCAAGTGCTGCGCCGGGGCTTCTTCTTCGACGTGACACCCCAGGAGGGGGCTGGCTCTGGCTTTGTGCTGGACAGAGAAGGCCACGTGCTGACCAACTTCCACGTCATCGAAGGCGCGCAGCAGATCGAAGTGACCCTGGACAATGAACAGACCTTCCCGGCAGAAGTGGTGGGATCGGACCCCCGCTTCGATCTGGCGGTGCTGAAGATCGACGCACCCGCCGATCTTCTGTCCCCGGTCGATCTGGGCAGTTCATCCGTCCTGCAAGTGGGCCAGCGGGCCATCGTCATTGGCAATCCCTTCGGCCAGTTCAGCCGCACATTGACCACCGGTGTCATCAGCGCGCTGGACCGCACACTGGAAGGCCAGGACGGGCGACCCATCAGCGGGGTGATCCAGACCGACGCGGCTATCAACCGGGGCAACTCCGGCGGCCCACTTCTGGACAGCAGCGGACGGGTGATAGGCATCAACACCGCCATCTTCAGCCCCAGCGGGACGAATGCGGGCGTGGGATTTGCTGTGCCGGTGGATACGATCGCACGGGTGCTGCCGGAGTTGATGGAGTTCGGTCGTTATCGCCACCCGTATGTGGGCATCCGTTACGCCTACGCCATCACCCCTGGGCTGGCCCAATCCCTCAGTTTGCCTGTGGACGCGGGGCTGCTGCTGGTGCAGTTGGATCAGAGCAGCCCCCTGGACAATGCAGGGGTACAAGGCGCACAGAGAGAGGCCATTCTGGGCAACCGGCGGGTCTACATCGGCGGCGATATTCTGACCGCTATCGACGGCACGCCGATTGTGTCGATGGAGCAGTTGCAGCTACTTCAGGAGCAGCATCAGATCGGCGACGAAGTGACGGTCTCCCTCGTGAGCAATGGGAATCCGTTGGAGGTGGTCGTGGCACTGACGGAAGAACCGACGAGATGACCACAGATACCCCGAAGATGAATACACTTGTGGTACTGCTGGTCTGGCTGCTGCTCTCTGCGCTGGTGGGCTATGTGGGCTGGCAGATCCACGCCACATTGCTGGCTGTCGTGGCGGCCTGGCTGAGCAGCGATCTACCCCGTCCTTCGGGCTGGGCCACGTGGACACTTGCGCCCATCAGCCGGGCGTCGATTTTCGTGCTGGGCAGTGGCTGGCTGATCGGCGTCCTCTGGATGGAGCGGGATTTGGGACTGTATCCGCGGCCGAGGGTTTTCTGGCGGCGGGTGGGCAGGCTGCTGGGGTGGCTGGCTGGTGTGCTGGTGGTCTGCTGGCTGCTGGTCTTTCTGCTGGCGTAAGTGAATACAAACCAAAAGAGGCGTGAAACGTAAAGCGTGATATCATCCGATGATCTCACGCTTTACGTTTCACACATCTTTTATGAAAATTCTAAAGCAGCGGGTGTAACTTCCCCCTACGCTGCCTGGTCCAACGGTTCCAAACGCACGGGCTGGCCCTGGGCTGTGAAGAGCTTGGGCGCACGCCGCTGGGTGAAGACCGCCCGGTCCACCACACAGCGCGCGATGTCGTCCCGGCTGGGAATCTCGTACATCATATCCAGCAGGGCCTCTTCCACAATCGAGCGCAGACCCCGCGCGCCTGTGCGGCGCAGAAAGGCTTCGGTGGCCGCAGCTTCCAGGGCATCTGTCTCGAATTCCAGTGTCACCCCGTCCATTGTAAAGAGCCGCTGAAACTGGCGCACAATGCTGTTCTTGGGTTTGGTCAAAATCTCGATCATCGCCTGGCGGTCCAGGGCTTGCAGGCTGACAAAGACCGGCAGCCGTCCCACAAACTCCGGGATCAGGCCAAAGGAGAGCAGATCGTCGGGCATCACCTGGCGCAGCAGACGGCTTTCGTCCCGGCCATCCTTTTCCAGACGGCGAATCTTCAGTTCCCGCTGCCGTTCGCTCAGATCGTCGGGCAGAGGATGCTCCTCCGGCGTCTTCTCTTCGTACGCCGCGTGGGTGATGGCCGCCAGCTCCTCGTCCTGCACAAAGCCAAGACCGGCCCGACGTTGGGCACGCTTGCGCACCACTTCGGCCAGCCCCACAAAGGCGCCGCCACAGATAAAGAGGATATTGCGGGTGTCCAGGGGCACAAACTCCTGCTGGGGATGTTTGCGCCCGGCGTTGGGTGGCACATTGACGGTCGTGCCTTCGATGATTTTCAGCAGCGCCTGCTGCACACCTTCGCCGCTCACGTCCCGCGTGATGCTGGGGTTGTCGCCGCCTTTGCGGGCAATTTTGTCGATCTCGTCGATGTAGACAATCCCGTAGGCAGCCCGCTGTGCGTCCCAATCCGCGGCTTGCAGCAGACCGACCAGAATGCTCTCCACATCTTCGCCCACATAGCCAGCCTCGGTCAGGCTGGTGGCGTCGGCGATGGTGAAGGGCACATCCAACATCTGGGCCAGCATCTGGGCCAGGAGTGTCTTGCCGCTGCCAGTGGGACCGATGAGCAGCACATTGCTTTTGGTAAGCTGTACCTCATCGACCATTTTTTCCTCGTCGGGGATCGCTTCCTGTGTGAGTGCGCTGCTGCCAAAGATGCGCTTGTAGTGGTTGTAGACAGCCACCGACAGGGATTTCTTGGCCTGGTCCTGGCCGATGACGTACTGGTCCAGGAAGTTGACAATCTCTCTGGGGCGGGGTACTTTGACCGGTTCACTGGCTTCGCGAGGGGTAGCAACGCCGCTGCCGACGCCCTCTTCCGCCAGAATCTCCGCACCCAGACGGATGCATTCGTCGCAGATGAAAATATCATCCGCGCCGGGAATCAGCCGTTCGACTTCGGATTCGTCTTTGCCGCAAAAGGAACAGGTGTGCATGGGTTTGGAATTCTGGGAACAATAAATCTAAGCGGGTGGGCAGTAATCGGTGAACAGTTATCAGTAATCAGTAGCGCTCACACGAGGCCACTGATTACTGATAACCGTTAACTTATTCTTTCGCTTCTTCGGTCTTCTCCGGTTCGGGCAACTGCTTCTCGCCGCTGCCATCGGACGCCGGCAATTTGATGCGCCCGTCTTCCACAGCGATGATGTCGTTGGCATCGCCCAGCACGTCGTCGATCAGACCGAACTCTTTGGCTTCCAGCGCGTTCATGTAGCGATCCCGCTCGAAGACCCGTTCAATCTCTTTCCAATCCCGGCCGGTGGCCCGACCGACGATGTGGAAGAGCTGGGTTTGCAGTCGCTCCTGCTCCCGGAAGGCGATACGCACATCTTCGGTATAGCCCTGGGCGCCGCTGCTGGCCGGGTGCATGTGGATGGTGGCGTGGGGCAGGGCGTAGCGCTTGCCCTTTGTGCCAGCCGACAGCAGCACAGTGCCCATACTGGCTGTGACGCCCACGGCAAAGGTGCTGACCGGCGCGTCGATCATTTTCATTGTGTCATAGATGGCCAGACCGGCGTAGATGCTGCCGCCGGGGCTGTTGATGAACATCTGAATCGTCTGGTTGGGGTCTTCCGAGTTGAGGAAGAGCAACTGGGCCACAATCAGATTCGCCACCTGATCGTTGATAGGTGTGCCCAGAAAAATGATGCGCTCTTTGAGCAACAGGCTGTAGATGTCGTAGGCCCGTTCGCCCCGACCGCTGCTCTCGATGACCATCGGAACCATACCGGCAGGCATCGGGATCGTGGATGAAAAGTTCATTGGTTTCTCCCTGTTCAAATGGGTGTGAATTGTCTCTACAATACCGGCATTTGCTGTCGGCTGTCACACACCCTATGCCCAACCCAAGCGGAAAACTGTAGGAGACTTCTCAGTCTGCGTGTTTGCGTTCCGTTAGCGGCTGGGAATTGCCTCTGTGGGGCGCGTTTCAAAGACACGCCCCACAGGTAAAATTATTCTTTGACTTCGGCTACGGGTTCATCAGCCGCTGCTTCCGGGGCTGCTTCGTTTTCGGCTACAACTTCGACCTCAGCGACTGCCTCCGGGGTTTCGCCTTCCACAGCTTCGCTCTCGTCAGCGTCCACCGGTTCGGGGATTTCCTCGCCCCGGGCAATCGCTTTCACCAGTTCGAAGGTCTTGTCGGTGACGATGCGCTCGACGATGGAGAGACGGCTGGAGCCTTCCTTCATCATCTCGACCAGACGCTGGCGGGCTTCGATCTGCTCTTCGGTGGCGTCTTCGTCCAGATCGCCAAACATCTCCCCAACCTGCTCTTCGATCTCCTCATCCGTGGCCGTGACCTTCTCGGCGATGGCGATCTCGGAAAGCACCAGATTGCGGCGCAGCACCTTCTCGGCTTCCTCCCGCTGTTCTTCCCGGTAGGCTTCCGCCGTCTGATTCGTCATCTCCAGGAAGGCATCCAGGCCCTGAATACCCATCTGGCGGAATCGATAGTCGGTGGTCTGCATCATCTGGTCGAGTTGCATTTCGACCGCGGCTGGCGGGAAGTCGATTTCGCTCATCTCGACCAATTGGTCGAGGATCGAACCGAGGAACTCATCCTCCGCGCTTTCCGAGAGTTCTTCTTGCAGGTTTTCCCGGATGCGGGCAATCAGCTCATCCGCGGTTTCAAAGTCCGGGCCGACAGACTGGGCCAGTTCGTCGGTCAATTCCGGCTTCACATAGGCCTGGTTGCTATGCAGCACAACCTGGAAGCGTACCTTTTCGCCCGCATACATACTGGGGCTGGCTTCCGGCCAGTCGATCTCAAATGTCTTCTCATCGCCTGGGACCATTCCCAACAGGGCGGCATCAAAACCAGCCGGTTCCATCGGGTTCTCTTCGTCCGGGGTAATGTCCCAGTCGGTTTCGTCCATCACAACCGTCTCGGACTCATTGCCGTCCGCATCCAGCACAACTGCCCGGACATCGACATTCATCAGATCGCCATATTGGCTGGGCCGCTCCACATCGCTGTAGCCAGCTTCCCGTTCGAGAATCTGATCGATGCGGGCCTGGACTTCGGCCTCGTCCAATTCGACCGACGTCTCTTCCACCCGCAAGCCGCGATAGTCGCCCAGCTTGACTTCGGGGATGAGCGGAACCGTCACGTGGTAGCGCAGCGGCTCCATTTCGATGTCGTTCATCGAGCCAATGCCATAGGGTTCGATCCCCTCTTGCTCAATGGCCGTTTTGTACATCTCTTGGCCCAGATCGTCCACAAATTCTTCCACCAGCGCACCCACGCCAAAATGGCGTAAAATAATGTTGTACGGCGCTTTGCCCTTGCGGAAGCCGGGGATTTTGTACTGATTGGCAACTTTGCGGGCGGCCTTTTGCATTTCCTGCTGGAAACGCGCATCGTCCACCTCGATAATCAAGCCCAACTGGCGGTGTTCTTTTTCTTCTCTGGTAATTTTGATCGACATCTCTACCCTCTGTCTGGTGATTGCCCGGCTGCCGGACGCCGTTTTCCTGAAGTTTGTTGCGGCGTCGAATCGTTCTCTACCCCGTCCAAAAGACGGATGCAGCCCGTGGGGGTCTCATCGTCGCCAATAGGCATAGTGCCTGAAATGCTTCAGGCACTATCGTTTAGTATAGCATAGGGCTATAGACACACCCAAAGCAGGAGGGCTGTAGGGCGAATTGAGTATCCGCCTCAGGTCCGTTTGAATGCCTTCTCCAACTCGCCGGACGACAACTGAATCATCGTCGGTCTGCCGTGGGGACAGGTGCGGGGAGACTGGCACTCCTCCAACTGGCGCAGCAATTCCTTCATTTCGATGTCGCTGAGAATCTGTCCGGCTTTGATCGAAGCCCGCTTGCAGACCATTTTGACCAATTCCGCCTCCAACTGCTCTCCCACCAAATCCCGCTCCTGGGACAATCCCTGGACAATCTCCTCCAACATTCGGCCCGCGTCCTGTCCGGCCAGCACACTGGGCACAGAGCGCACCAGCCAGGTGTCCCCACCAAAGGGTTCCACCTCAAAGCCCACCGCGGCCAGTTCGGGCATAAAAAGCGTCACCTGTCCGGCCAGCGCGTCGCCCAGATGCAGAGTAAGCGGGTTCAGCAATCCCTGGCGGGGGATGCCGCCGCCGGGAGCCAGCCGCTGGGCCATAAACTTCTCATACATCACCCGCTCGTGGGCTGCGTGCTGGTCGATCAGAAACATTCCCTCTGGCCCCTCCGCCACAATATACATTGCCCCCACCTGGCCAACAACCCGCAGGGGCGGAAGGGTGGTGCGCTGTCGGGCGGCAGATGGCGGCGGCGGGCTGGGATGCTGGGGTTCTGGGATGCTGGGGGATGTGTCTGGCGCTATTGGCAACGGTGCTGGGTCCCGGGGCTCGTACAAGTCCATCGCCCGCTGGGTCTGCCCCGCGGAGAGAATACTCCCCCGGCGTTCAGCCCAGCCCGAAGGCAACCCGGCCGCGGGGGATTCGCCCGGCACGGCCCAGCCATCCGTGTCAGCGGCAGTGTCGGTGTCATCCCCGTCGCTGTCTGCGCCCATCGCAAAACCGGGCACGCTGGCATTCTCCACCACCACCCGGCGCACAGCCCGCTGCACCGCCGAAAAGATATCCCGGGCCTCCTGAAAGCGCACTTCCGTCTTGCGCGGGTGAACATTCACATCGACTTGGGCCGGGTCCATCTCCACAAAAATCACACCGATCGGAAAGCGACCCACAGGCAGAAGGGTGTGATAGGCCTGGATGACCGCGTGGGTCAGGCTGCGATCCTCCACATAGCGGCGGTTGACGAAGAGATCGATGCCCCCCCGGTTGCCACGGGTCAGCACGGGCAAACTCACAAAACCCGACACCTGAATCCCGCTGTCCACTTCCTTTTTGCTGTCCTTGCCCCGAAAATCCACCTCCGGGATCACATCCCCGCCCGCATCTCCCCTATCCAATCTCCGGCTTTTCCCTACTCCTATCATCTGTCGGGAATTCTCCAGCCCATAGATTTTCGCCAGCACATCGGTCACCTCACCGCTGCCGGTGGACTGGAAGAGCAGCCGCCCGTCGTTGATCAGACTGAAGCGACGTTCGGGCCAGGCCAGGGCATAGCGCTGGACAATCGACGAGATGTGACCCGCTTCGGTGCTCTCTTTGCGCAGAAATTTCTTGCGGGCCGGGGTGTTGAAGAAGATGTGTTCGACGCTGACGATTGTACCAATCGGCATACCCGTCGCGCCTTCGGAGACGATCTGCCCGCCCTCGGCGCGAATCTGTGCGCCAGCCTGGGCGCTGGTGTGGCGGCTGGAAAGGGTTAGGTGGCTGACCGCGGCGATGCTGTAGAGCGCTTCGCCCCGGAAGCCAAAGGTGGCGATGCGGTTGAGATCGTCGGCGGTGCGCAGTTTGCTGGTGGCGTGGCGGTGCAGGGCCAAGGGTAGTTCGTCGGCGGGGATGCCGTGGCCGTCGTCGATCACCCGCAGCAGGCGCTGGCCGCCCTCGCGAATTTCGACGCGAATCTCCTGCGCGCCTGCATCCAGGCTGTTTTCGATCAGTTCTTTGGCGACGTTGGCCGGGCGCTCCACCACCTCGCCCGCGGCAATTTTGCCCGCCACATCTGCCGATAGGAGATGAATGTTCATTCTCGAATTATAGCATCCACGCCAACCACCACCAACAGTTCGCCGCCCGCCACATCCAGCAGACGCACGGCCACCGGGCCGACAGTGTCGCTTTTCAACGGCAAAGTATAGACGCCCGCCACCAGCGTTGTCCTGCCCTTCGGCGCGTCTATCATCCCAATCCGGAAAACTTCTCCGTCGTGGGCCGGATCGATCAGCACTGCCTGCACTGTTGTTCGCCAGTCTGCGGGTTTCTCAATCCCGGCCTGGGCAATCAGCCGGTCAACCGCTGGGTTGGAAAATTTGAGAATTTCTAGCCGCAGCCCATCCGCTGTTCGGGTCGCTGTGACTGCTGCCGACGACTCGTTCCCTTCTCTCGGTATCCCCGCATCCCCCACCTGCCAAATCTCTCCGCCTGTCAACTCGCCACCCGCAATTCGCAATTCGCTCGTCCGCACCGCCCGCCAGTTGGCATCGCAGCCGATCCAGCCGCGGCCCAGTTCCTCGGCTACGGCCACAGTTGTGCCAGAGCCGACAAATGCATCCAGCACCAGATCGCCGGGATTTGTTCCGGTTTCGATAATGCGACGCAGCAATCCCATCGTCTTTTGGGTGGGGTAGTTCACATCTTCGCTGGGGATTGTGCCCAGGCCAGGCAGGTCCTCCCACAGGTTGTCCACGGCCCGGGTGACGACGTAGCGGCTGCGTCCCCGTTTTTCCAGATAGTATTTGATGCCGATATTGCCCCCATTGGAGGCATAGACCCGGCGCTCGTTTCCGTCTACAATCACTTCACCGCCGTAGGGGGCGTAGATCCGTCCCGCTGCGTGCAGTTCCACCAGCTTCTCAAAGCTGTAGCTGCCCGGATGGGAGGTGCGGAAGAAGCCGCCTGCATCCTGCATAAATTGGGCAGCGGCTTCGGCCTGGCTCAGGACAATTTCTCGCCGAGGCGGATTCCAGACCGGCTGGCTATCGGCAGCGCGGCGGAAGATGTGGATGAAGTGGGTGCTGTGGGGAAAATAGTGGGCGTGGACTTTGGCTCCCCGGGCAGTCTGGCTGCGCCAGGCGATTGTGTTGAGAAAACAGTCCGGTCCGAAAATTTCTTCCAGCAGCAGATGGAGATGGCTTTGACGGCGATAGTCGCAGTGCAGCCAGATTGTGCCGTTAGGGGCGAGCAATTCCCGCAGCAACAGCAGCCGCTCAGCCATAAACTGGAGATAACCGCCGGGGGCCCAGGCGTCGGTATATTCGCTGCGTTCACCGATGACTGTCGCATTCTCACCCCGCAGCCGCACCCGGCTCGTCCAAGCCACGCCGGAATCGTAGGGGGGATCGATGTAAATGAGTTGTACTTTGCCGCCGTAGCCCTGGGCCAACAGCCAGGAAAGGCTGTCTCGGTTGTCTCCGTGCAGGAGCAGCCCCGGCTGGCCCTGGGGCGCGGAAAAACACTCCACCAGCTGTGCTGGTGGATTCCCAATCTCTACAGAAAGACGTTTGCCCGGCCACTGCAAGACCGACTTCTGTGGGGTGTCAGTATGGGTTTCAATAGGTATTCGTTTTGCCGTCATTGTTGACGTTGGGCCTCTGGCTTGTTATAATCGGCCTGTTCCCGCAAAGTGTGTGTACTACTTTCTTAGGAGAAGATTATGAATCTTTCACTCTTGGCAAATCGCCGGACCTGGTTTTTGGTAGGATTTGCCCTGTTGCTGCTGCTGGCTGTCTCTTATGCGTTGACAGAGACAACCCTTGGCGCAACGCTGGCCGTAAATTTGTACCTGCCGCTGATTTCCAATGTACCGCAACTCTGCGGCACGATTCCGTGCTAACGAGGAAGTAGTCCCGTCTATGCGTAGGTAGTCCAATCAAAGACCCGGCAGATCAGTGCAAGCCGATCTGCCGGGTCTTTTTTGCCGAATGGAGTCGTTTGCCGTCCGTTTACCCGCCAGTCATCGCTGGGACAAAGTGGACTTCGCTCTCCGGCCCCACCGGTTCCAGCAGTCCTTTGTTGCCCACCGCGCCATCCACCGCCACACTCAGGCCGGGACGGATGCGGTCGTCTTCCACGATGCGCGCGGCCACGCCGGGATAGAGCGCTTCCAATGCCTCGACAATTTCACGCACATTCTCACCCGTCACCTCCACTTGGCTCTTGCCGTCGGTGAGCGGGCGGATGAGAGCGGGAATCCAGACTACGGCCATTGATACAACCTTTTGGATAGTAGATATTGGGTATTTCGTTGGTCACGATTGGCGATTAGAACCGAGTTGAATTGGAGTGAAAGAATCAGTTTTGCCTACGATTCATCGCCCAATACATCTGATTGTCACTGCCAAATATCCAATACCCAATATTTTTTATTCCTTCATCGCTTCCAGCACCCGGGCCGGCGACATTGGCAGTTCAAACATTCGGCTGCCGATGGCGTTGGCGACTGCGTTGGCAATCGCACCGGCGGGGGGAACGATGTTGACTTCGCCCACGCCCCGCACCCCGTAGGGATGGCCGGGGTACGGCACTTCCACCAGAATCGTCTCGATCATCGGCAGGTCCAGCGCAGTGGGCATCCGATAGTCGAGCAGGCTGCCGTTGAGCAGTTGCCCCTTCTCGTTGTAGATATATTCCTCGTTCAGCGCCCAGCCAATGCCCTGCACCACACCGCCCTGCATCTGCCCTTCCACGTAAGACGGGTGAATGGCCCGGCCCACATCCTGGGCAATGGTGTAGCGCAGAATCGTGACTTTGCCCGTCTCCGGGTCCACTTCCACATCGGCCAATTGGGTGGAGAAGCCGGGGCCAAAGCTGCGGGGGAAGACGGTCGAGCTGACCATCAACGGCTCGCCGGTCTTGTAGATCAGCGCCGCGGCCTCTTGGAAACTGATGTGGTTGTCGCCGCCGGAGAACTCGCCGTCCGCGTATTCCACCGCATCGACTTCCCACACATCCGCCAGCCGTTCCTTCATCTGCGAGAGCATCTCCACGCCCATATTGTGGGCGGCCATCCCTGTGCTGAAGGTGGTGCGGCTGCCGCCGGTCACATCGTTGTAGGCCACGGAATCCGTGTCGCCCACCCGGGGCTTGACCTGCTCGTAGCCAATACCGACGGCTTCGGCAAACTGCATAGCGATGGAAGCCCGGCTACCGCCGATGTCGGTGGAGGCTTCGTTCAGGCTGACAGTGCCGTCGGCGTTGAGCACTGCTGTGGCGCTGGACTTGCCGCCCCAGTTGTTCCAATAGCCGCAGGCGATGCCCCGGCCCTGATATTTACCGGTCAGGGGCGTATTGTAGTGGTCCGACTCGGCGATGGCCTGGACGGTCTCCAGCAGGCCGATGGGTTCGGTGTGCTGCACCCCATCCGGTCGGCGGTCGCCCTGCTTGGCCCCGTTGATCAGCCGGATGTGGGCCTGATCGATCCCCAATTTCTCGGCAATCTCATTCAGCACACTTTCGGTGGCATAGGCTGCGTTTGTGCCGCCGGGCGCGCGATAGGCCGCAGAGCGGGGGCGGTTGACGACGATATCGTAGCCGTCCACTTGCAGATTGTCGATGGCGTAGGGAGCCAGCACCACATTGGCCGCCGCACCCACAGGCGAGCCAGGGAACGCGCCGGCTTCGTAGTATAGTTCGGCGTGGGCCGCGGTGATCTTGCCATTGGCGTCCGCGCCGATTTTGATGCGGATGTTGGAGCCGGAAGTGGGGCCAGTGGCCTGCAACACTTCTGTGCGGCTCATCACCAGTTTGACAGGCTTGCCGCCCGCCTTTTTAGAGAGCAGCACAGCCACCGGTTCCAGGTAGACGTTGATTTTGCCGCCAAAACCGCCGCCGATCTCCGTCGGGATGACTTTGATCTGGGAGACGGGGATGCGCAGAATCTCGGAGGTCTGGTTGCGCACGGCAAAGGTGCCCTGGGTGGAAGCCCAGATCGTCACCTGACCGTCGGTGTTGTATTGGGCCGTGCCCGTGTGGGGTTCGATGTAGCCCTGATGGACCGTCTCTGTGCGGAAGGTGCGCTCAACGACGACCTCTGCCGCCGCGAAACCGGCTGCCAGATCGCCCTGCTGGTGGCGGAAGTGTTTGGCCAGATTGGTGGGTTTGCTCCCCATCTCGCCCATTTCGTCCGTGCGCAGACCGTCCAGCAGAATGGGCGCGTTGTCTGCCATCGCGTCATCCACAGTCATCACCGGGGGCAGGACTTCGTACTTGACTTCAATGAAACCGATGGCCTCTTCCGCGGTGTGGCTGTCCACCGCGGCCACCGCGGCAATGGCGTGGCCGTGATAGAGCGCTTTGTCGTGGGCCAGAATGTTGGCGCTCAGGTACTTCAAGTTGATAGCGCTTTCGCCCAGGTCTTCCACTTTATCCGCTGCGGTGGGCAGATCAGCGCCTGTCACCACCGCTTTGACACCGGGCAGGGCCTCGGCTTTGCTGGTGTCGATGGAGAGGATGCGGGCGTGGGCGTGGGGGCTGCGCAGAACTTTGCCGTAGAGCAGCCCCTGCAAGCGCACATCCGCGCCGTAGATCGCGCGCCCGGTCACCTTGTCCACACCGTCCGGGCGCACCGGGCGACTGCCAATGATAGTATAACCGTCGGCTGGTTTGCTGGCAGGCGGGCTGGTATGGCCGTTGGTTGCGTGCATCGCTTTTTCAGTTACTGCCATTATGCGCCTGCTTTCGCTTGCCCCGCGCTGGCTACATCCAGCACGGCCCGCACAATTTTGTCATAGCCTGTGCAGCGGCAGAGGTTGCCCGCCAGCCACAGGCGAACGTCGTGCTCGCTGGGGTTCGGGTTCTGTTCCAGCAGGGCTTTGGAAGAAATAATAAAGCCCGGTGTGCAAATGCCGCATTGCAGGGCCGCGTGCTCCAGAAAAGCCTGCTGGATGGGATGCAGACCTTCGGCCTCGGCCACGCCTTCAATCGTCGTGACTGTGCGCCCTTCGGCTTCCACGGCCAGCACCAGACAGGAGTTGACAAGCACGCCGTCCAACATCACATTACAGGCGCCGCAGTTGCCGTTGCCACAGCCTTCTTTGGTTCCGGTCATGCCCAACTCGTCCCGCAGCACTTCCAGAAGCGTCTGGCGGGTCTCACATACAAATGTGGTATCGTCGTTATTAATGACGGTCTGGACCATTACTTTCTTAGCCATTTCCGTTCAGTCTCCCCAAAGAATCGACGGTCGAGGTTCCCCGCGCCCGGTCGATGGCGATGCGCAATGCGCGTTTGGTCAATACACCCGACAGATGTTTGCGCTGGGCAATTGTGCCGCGCATGTCACTGATGGGTTTGGCCGCTTCCTGGGCAATCTGGGCGGCCTTCTCGAGTGTCTCTTCCGAGACAGGCTGGCCGGCCAGAGCCTCGCCAGCCGCTTTCACAAAGAGCGGTGTGGGCGCGACAGCGCCCAGCGAGATGCGGGCCGATTGAATCGTCTGGCCGTCGTCGCTGAGCACAACCGATGCGCCCGCGCCCACCACCGCAATATCCATTTCGTTGCGGGGGATGAAGCGCAGATAGGCCGCGCCAAAGTTCTTGCCCGGGGCCGGGAATTGGAGGGCCACCAGCACTTCGCCGGACTGGAGTGCATTGCGACCCGGGGCCACACAGAAATCTTCTACGGCCAGGGTGCGCGACCCGTTGGGTCCCGCAATGTGGGCGGTGACGCTGTGGACGATCAGATTGGGGATGCCATCGGCAGCCGGAGAAGCGTTGCACAGATTGCCGCCCAGGCTGGCCCGGCCCTGAATCTGCGTGCCACCGATTAGACCTGTGGAATCGTGGAGCGCCGGGTACATCTTCTGAATGTCTGCGTTCTTGTTGATAAGATGACAGGGGACCGACGCGCCCAGCCAGAGGCCGTCGGTTCCGATGCGGATTTCCATCAGTTCGGGAATCCGTTTCAGATCGACAACGGTTTCATACGCACGCCGACCTTCCTTCAATTGAGTCAGCAGGTCAGTGCCGCCGCTCAGGGGCCTGGCTCGTTCGCCCCCGGCAGCCAATGCAGCGACCACCTCATCGACACTACGGGCTGAAACGAAATCGAATGCTTGCAAGGATACACCTCCTATGGGATCAGGACGCAAGTAGATTGTTTCGATAAAATCGAAGCATTCGGAACAATTGGGGATTGACAACTGGGAAAAAGATAATGGCCGGGAAGATAAAAACCGATTGGGCGGAAGGAAGGCGGCTTTGAAAACCGGTTTACAGTATCCGCTCAAACGGAAGAAATTTTCCGCGGCTGTGACTGTTTATACCACAAAATTGTGCAGAAGAAAAACGTTCTCTGCAACTGTGGCAACTCAAGGGTACAATCAACCGGGTTTGACTGGTTCGCTCCCAGTGGAGAGTGGATGACCCGTTTTCTGTCTTCTTCCAGTAACCTTTTCCTCCCCATTTGGGTCTATCTGGCGAAGGGCCTTTCACAGCAGTACATCTATCGTACAGGTGTCACAGGAGTTCCGATGTTCGATCTGCCCGCCACTGTAGCCGACGCCCAAACGGGAAACGACGAGGCATTTGCCCGTCTCGTCTCCCACTTCCAGGATATGGCCTACGCCTGGGCCTATGGACTGACCAGCGATTTCCACCTGGCCCAGGATGTAGCCCAGGAAGCCTTTCTGGATGCCTGGCTGCTTCTGCCCCAATTGCGGGAGGCCGCCGCTTTCCCCGGCTGGCTGCGACGGATTGTCGCCAAGCACGCGGACAGGGAGACCCGGCGCAAGCGCCCCGTCTTTCTGCCTGTGGATGCTGCCGACGATCTGCCCTCGGCCCAACCGCAACCGGAGGCGCTGGTAGAGGCCGCAGAGATCCAGATGTGGGTACAGACGGCTGTAGATGCGCTGCCCGATCACCAGCGCACCGCCACCGCCCTCTTTTATCTGGACGGCTATAGCCAACGGGAGATCGCCGACTTTCTGGAACTGCCTGTGTCCACCATCAAAAAGCGGCTGCACGACGCCCGCAATGGACTCAAACGGAGGATTGACCCAATGACTCGACAGGAATTGCAGACCCACCGCCCATCCCAGACCGACGAATTTGCCGACCGCATACAGTTTTTCATCGCCCTGCGCACCCACAATCTGCGCCGGATCAAAGAGCTAATCGAGAAAAACCCGGCCCTGCTGGAAGTACGCACCGAATGGGCTGTGGCCTCGGAGGGCTACTTCTGGCCCCTGAATGCAACCGCCCTGCACTGGGCCGCGGCCACGGGCGATCTGGCTCTACTCACCTTTTTGCTGGACGCGGGCGCAGAGCGCAATCCCGCGGACCGGGGGGGAGAGACGCCCCTGCATATGGCCGTGCGGATGGGCGAGAGCGGCGCGGTGCGGCGTCTGCTGGACGGCGGCCCCAATGGCGGCGCGGACGTGAACGCGTCCACAAAGAACGGGATGACACCCCTGCATCACGCGGCTTTGAAGGCAAAACCGTCAATGGTGGAACTGCTGGTGGCCCACGGCGCGCAGGTCGATAGCCGGGACAGCGCAGGACGCAGCCCAGCCGATTGGGCGGCGCTCAAAGGCCGGGGAGAGATTGTCGATCTGCTGGCGGGCTACGGGGCAGAAGACCCCAAGACCGCGCCGATTGCCCCCTATCAGGTGAGCCGTGCCCAGCCCTCCACCCGCACAGTACCCGTCGGCCCGCAAGTCCTGGGCCGCATTCTGAACGCAGAGGGTCTGCCCCTGGACAAAGCCGGGGCTTTTGACCCGGCCCAGGCAGCAGCCATCCACCGGCCAGCGTCCGCGGTCCGCCCACCCTTCTTGGAGACGGGCATCAAAATCATCGATCTGCTCTGTCCGCTGGTGCGGGGCGGCCACAACGGACTTTTTACACCCCTGGCCGGTGTGGGGCGGATGGTGGTGATGAGCCAGTTGATCGACAGCATTGCCAGCCTGCACGACGGGCGGGTGGTCTACGCCGGCCTGCAACACGGCCCGTATACGCTGGACGGTCTGCTCCGGTCCTGGCGGGGCGAGTGTGGCGTGGCTGCCGAGGCGCTGGAAAATAAGCTGACGCTAGTTTGTGGCGAGCTGGACGACCCGGTGGCAACCAAACAGCAGGTGGTGGAGACCGCCCTGACTATCGGCGAGGAGTTTCGTCGGGCCGGTCACGAAGTGCTACTGCTGGTGGAGACACGGCTGGCTCTGACCGATGGTGTGCTGCCCTATCTGCGGGCCAATGCGGTGGCTACCCCGGACGCTGCCATTACATTCCTCTATTGCGGCGACGAGAGCGCAGGCGCAGAACCGGCAGCTTTAGCCGATCTGGACGCAGTGATCACCTTCAATCGGGAGCGGGCGGTGGCCGGTCTCTGGCCTGCCATCGACCCATTGGGTTCTCGCTCGAAGCTGCTGGCCCATCCGTTGCTGGATGCCAGCCATGGCCAGGTGGCGGCAGAGGTGGCCCGCCATTTTCGCCGCTACGAGGGGCTGCATTCGATGATAGAGAGCAAAGGTCTGGACGGTCTCTTCTATCTGGACGAGCGGGCCGCGGACGAAAAGATTGCCATTCGTGCCCGTCGCCTGCATCGCTATCTGACCCAGCCCTTCCCCGGTCTGGAAACCTTCACCGGACAGTTGGGGGCCTATGTCCCTGCGGCTGAGACAGTGGCGACCTGTCGGGCGATTTTGGATGGAATGTATGACGAAGTGGAGGAGAGCGAGTTTTTGTTCGTGACGAGTTTTGGGAAATAAGCTATTATAGGGCGCTCGGTACTTTGGAAGGTGCTGAGCGCTCTGCTTTGTCATTCCCCTAGCGGGCAGATTTTTTGTGATGCGATTTTGATGTAAAATGAACAGATGCTTACCCGCAATGCAATCCCCCAACCCCACAGCGAGTATTTGCAGCACGCCGGGCTTTTTCGGGGTCTGGCGTTGTCTGTCCTGGACGAGGTTGCCCAACTGGCCCGGCAACGTTCCAGCCAGAACGACGCTTTTTTCTTCCATCAGGGCGACCCGGCCACGACTCTATACGTCCTCATCCAGGGCCGGGTGCGCATTGTCCAGGTGACGCCGGAGGGCCAGCAGGTGATTCTGCGTATCATCAGTCCCGGCGAGATGTTCGGCGGGATCGCCGCGCTGGGCGAGGCCAGCTATCCAGCCTCGGCCCAGGCGCTGGAAGCCAGTGTCGCGCTGGCCTGGGACGGCGAAACAGTCGCCCGGCTGATGGAAGAATATCCCCGCATTGCGCTCAACGCCCTGCGTCTGCTGGCTGGCCGCTACCAGGAAATGCAGGACCGCTACCGGGAATTGGCCACGGAACGGGTCGAACGGCGCGTGGCCCGCGCCCTGCTCCGTCTGCTGCGCCAGACCGGACGCAAAGTGGAAAACGGCGTGCTGATCGATTTCCCCCTTTCCCGGGAGGACCTGGCCGAATTGACCGGCACAACCCTCTACACCGTCAGTCGGATTCTTAGCGGGTGGGAAAAAGCCGGGCTGATCGAGACTGGCCGCCAGCGGGTACTCATCCGCATCCCCCACAAATTGGTCGTCATCGCCGAGGACCTGCCGCCCGGTTAGCCCGCCGACACCCGATAACCGTCACTTTTCGTTCCCTCTCTTTGCGCTGGCACAAAGACGGCGCGCCCACTTCTCCCTATACTTCAGAGGCAATGAGGACGTTTCCCCGCTTTCGGAAGGGGGCAGAACGACTCAAACGAATCACTGGATGAAGGAGAATCAAAATGTCAGCGACAATTGGACTTTTTTATGGCAGCACAAATGGTGCGGGGGCCGTGGCGGGGGAGCTGATCAAAGCCACCATCGAAAAGACGGGTTTGGCTACGGTGGACCTGCACGATGTGGGCTATACAAATCTCAAAGAGATGGAGCGCTACAGCTATCTGATCCTGGGCGTCTCCACCTGGAATATCGGCCTGTTGCAGGACGATTGGGCGGACAAATTCGACGAATTGGATGAGATTGGCCTGGCCGGGAAACCGGTGGCGCTCTACGGCATGGGCGATCAGTACGGCTATCCCGACAGTTATCTGGACGCGATGGAGACGCTGGGGGCGAAGGTGATGGAGCGTGGCGGCGAACCGGCGGGCTTCTGGCTGGTGGACGACAGCTACGAATTTGAGTATTCCCGGGCGGTGATCGACGACGTATTTATCGGCTTGGCCCTGGACGACGACAACCAGAGCGATCTCACCGAACAGCGGGTGCAGGCGTGGGCGGAGATTGTGTTGGAGGATTTTGGCCTAGCGGTGCCTGTCCCGGCCTGAGCAGATAGAAAGGGTGTGCGGGTATGACTGAAACGATTATCACCGGCGATATGACTGTGGCGGAAACCCTGCAAAGTGTGCCCGACGCCCTCCGGCTCTTTCAGGCCCACGGCATCAATCCGATCACCGACTGCGGCCCGAACATCCATAGCCTGTGGCTGGAAGAAGCCCAAGACCGCTGCCAGATTAAAGGGTGGGAAGCGCTACTCGCCGATCTCAACAGGGCAGTCAGCGCAGAATTGTAATCCCATTTCGGGCTGTTTGCGCCAGCGCAAAGACGGCACGCGGCGTCGCCTGTATACTGGGAAATGAAGGAGGAACTGATGGAGCATCTGATTCAAGCCGAACTTACTGTGGCCGAAACTTTGGAGCGCTGGCCGCAAACAATTCCCGTCTTTCTGCGCCGGCGAATGGCTTGCGTAGGCTGCGCCATCACCCCCTTCGAGACTTTGGCCGAAGCGGCTGTGATTTATAGCCTGGACCTGCCCCAGTTCCTACAGGAATTGCGTCAGGCCGTTCCACCCCAAGAAGCGAGTTGATAAGAATCAGCCTGCCGGTCCCGTAAGTCTGTCGTGTCCGTCCAATAGATTCCTACAGGAGAGAAGTTGTATGAGCCGCAGCAATGAAACAGTCGAAGCAGGCGTTGTGGATGTCCGTACTATCGCACCCCGGGACCGCCACCCGCTGATTTTTGACGCCTTTGAGAATTTGGCGCCCGGGGACGGATTTTATCTGGTCAACGACCACGACCCCAAGCCCCTCTACTATCAGTTCCAGGCCGAACGTACAGGCCAGTTCACCTGGGAGTATGCGGAGCAAGGGCCGGAAATCTGGCGGGTACGCATCGGACGTGCCCTTGCCTGAGTAGATGCAATCGCAAACGGAGTAAAACTATTCAGCCTATGACGAAAGGTCCCCGGCACTTTCTTTGGGAGCGAGTGGGTACGTCACAATTCAATCGTTGTGAAACGTGAAGTGCCGGGGACTTTTGCTTTCTGCCTGAGCAGATGCAATCACAAAAGGAGTAAACTGTATGTGGTCATTTCCCTTGACAGAGAACGTGGAATTTCACACCGAACACCCCAATTCCCAGCCGCTGCTCGTTGCCGATTGGGGCCGGGTACTGCGCTTCAGCCTGAATCCAGGCCAGACGATTCGTGAACACGAGACGCCCCACTCCCCCTTCTTCGCTGTCGTGCTGGAAGGCGAAGGGCTGTTTGCGGGTGAGGATGGCCAGGAGCAACGGGTCGGTCCCCAATCCCTGCTGATTTTCGCTCCCGGCGAGCGCCACACTGTGCGTGCCCTGGAACAGAAATTGGTCTTTGTGGGTTTCTTGCAGGGCGTGCCAGGTATGGAGCCGGGCAGCCTTTCCGGCGATATTGTGCGCCAGTAGCGTAGCCAGAGAGCAGAGGGAGGTCGTATGACAGAGAGACCGCGGGTTGTCATTGTCGGGGCAGGTTTTGCCGGACTGTGGGCCGCCCGCGGTCTGGCTGGTGCGCCAGTGCAGGTACTGCTGGTGGACCGCAACAACTTCCACACATTTCTCCCTCTGCTCTATCAGGTGGCGGCGGCTGAACTGGAACCGGAGGCCATCGCCTATCCGGTGCGCAGTATCCTGCGTACAATGCCCAATGTGGATTTCCTCTTGGCGGAAGTAGAGGGACTCGATCTGGCCGGGCAGCAGATTCAGACATCCGCGGGTACGATTGCCTACGACTTTCTCATCCTGGCAACCGGCAGCACCAATCACTTTTTCGGTGTACCCGGTGGGCAGGAACACGCCTTTCCCCTGAAAACAATGGCAGACGCGGTTGCTTTGCGCAGCCAAATACTCCACTGCTACGAACAGGCAGCCCACCAGACCGACCCGGAACTACGACGCCAAGCGCTGACATTCACGATTGTGGGCGGCGGCCCCACGGGCGTCGAATTTGCCGGCGCGTTGGCCGAGCTGATCAACGGTCCCCTCCGCAAAGATTATCCCCATCTGAACAGACAGGACAGCCGCGTCGTCCTGCTGGAAGCCCAGAATGTACTGCTGCCGGGCCTGCCCCCGCGGCTGCAAACCTACGCCCAGGCCCGCCTGCAACGGATGGGCGTCGAGGTGCAACTGCAAGCGTCGGTGGAAGAGATCACAGACAGCGCCGTGCGTATTGCCGACGGGCTGACTATCCCCACACAGACGGTTGTCTGGACAGCCGGCGTGCAAGGGTTGCCAGAGGCCAGCGCGTGGGGGCTGCCCGTCGTTCGGGGCAGACGGGTGGCCGTGCTGCCCACACTTCAGTCGCCAGAGCATCCCAACGTCTACGTGCTTGGAGACCTGGCGAGTCTGGAACAGGCGGGCCGGGCCTTGCCGATGGTGGCCTCTGTCGCCACCCAGCAGGGCAAAGCCGCCGCCCAGAATATCCTGCGCCAGCTACGGGACGAGCCGCCGCTGCCCTTTCGCTATCAGGACAAAGGGTCGATGGTGACAATTGGCCGCAACGCCGCGGTCGCCCACGTCTTTGGCCGCAGTTTCACTGGCTTTCCCGCCTGGGTGCTTTGGCTCGGTGTGCATCTGCTCAATCTGATTGGCTTCCGCAACCGGCTGCTGGTGATGCTCAACTGGGCCTGGGACTATTTTTTCTTCGAGCGTGCCGTTCGCCTGATTTCACCAAGGCTTTGTGACGGGAACTATTTTCCATCCACTTTCTTCGTTTGACACCCCTTTCTCCCCCTGTTAGAATCCGTCCTACAATCCTCTCTTATTCCTCGCAGGCTGCTTTGCCACCGCCTGCACCAGACCCAACGGAGTACACCCGTGCCCCAAACTTTGGCTGAAATCCGGCCCGGCGCCTATTACGATTCGGTTGTGCTGATGCAGTTGCAGCGCGCCCTGGCCGACCTGCCCGGCGTGGACGACGCTGGTGTGGTGATGTGTACCACAGCCAATAAAGAGTTGCTGGAACAGAGCGGCCTGCTCACGCCAGAAGTCCAGGCCGCCGCGCCGGAGGATTTGGTGATTGTCGTGCGCGCCGACGATGCGGAAGCCGCCCAGGCCGCGCTGGCCCAGGTGGATGAACTGATGGCCCGCCGTCGCTCGACCGGGGGGGACGAAGACTACCGGCCCAAGACTCTCGACAGTGCGGCCAAAATGCTGCCCGAAGCCGGATGGGTGCTGATTTCCGTGCCCGGGCGCTACGCTGCGGGAGTGGCGAGACAGGCGCTGGGGCTGGGCAAGAATGTCTTTCTCTACAGCGACAACGTTTCTGTGGAGGACGAAATCGCCCTTAAAAATGATGCTGTGGCAAAGGGTCTGCTGGTGATGGGGCCGGACTGCGGCACCGCGATTGTGGATGGGGTGGGGCTGGGCTTTGCCAACCGGGTGCACCGGGGCAACATCGGCGTCGTGGCTGCGTCGGGGACCGGTCTGCAAGCCGTGACCGTCGGTATCCACCGCAACGGGGGCGGCATCACCCAGGCCTTCGGCACGGGCGGTCGGGATTTGTCCGAGGCTGTGGGCGCGGTGACTGCCAAAGCCGCCCTGGCCCGTCTCGCCGCGGACCCGCAGACGGAAGTGATTGTACTCGTCTCCAAACCGCCATCGCCGGCTGTGGCCGAGGAGTTGCTTTCCCTGGCCCGGCAGAGCGGCAAGCCGGTTGTGGTGGATTTCATCGGATTTCTTAACGCAGAGGCGCAAAGAGGCAAAGACGCAGAGTTAGAGGGGGAGGCGATTCGTTTTGTGCAAACGCTGGACGAGGCGGCGGATTTGGCAGTGGCTCTGGCGACGGCAGACCGCAGACCGCAGACGGCGGGTGACCGACGATACGACTCTTCGCAACTCGCCATTCGCAACTCGCAATTCCTGCGTGGCCTTTATTCCGGTGGTACGCTGGCCTACGAAGCGCTGCTTCTCCTGCAAGAGTACCTGCCGACGGTCTACTCCAACGCGCCGCTGAAGGGCGGTCCCCGGCTGGAGAACGCACACGAAAGCCAGGGCCATACAATTGTGGATTTGGGCGAGGACGAATTTACCGTCGGTCGCCTGCACCCGATGCTGGACAACGACCTGCGCATCCGCCGCCTCCACGCCGAAGCCGCCGACCCGGAGACTGGCCTGCTCCTGCTGGATGTGGTCCTGGGCGACGGCGCTCACCTGGACCCGGCCAGCGAACTGGCTCCCGCCATCAGCGAAGCCATCGCCACAGCCGCCGCGGCGGGCCGCCAACTTTCCGTCGTCGCTGTCGTCGTCGGCACAGACGCTGACCCCCAAGGGCTGGACAGCCAGATCAAGCAGCTAACCGCAGCCGGCGCGCACGTCTTCACCCGGCACGACGAAGCGATCCGAGCTGTCGGCGCTGCCCTGGCGGGCGGGTCGCAGACGGTAGACGGCAGACCGCAGACGGCAGACGGCGAATCATCCACTCAGCCTGCAATTCGCAACTCGCAACTCGCAACTCGCAATCCCTTCGCCGCCCTCAATGTCGGTCTGGAATCCTTCACCGACAGCTTGAAATCTCAGGGCGCGGGAGTGGTGCAGGTGGATTGGAAACCACCGGCGGGGGGCAATGAGAAGTTGATGGGCTTACTCGCCAGAATGCGCCGCTAGAATCAGGAGCCACCGTGCAACGCGAAGTGACGACCTATTATCTGGAAATCACCGATCCCGCCCAACTGCGCCCCAAGCGGGTGACAGGCCGGGACGATCTGATGCTGATGGAAGCGAAGATTCCTCTGCCGGAGTTGAGCCGCTTTCTCTACCGCTCTGTGGGCGGCGACTGGTACTGGACCGTGCGCATCGGCTGGAGCTACGCGGAGTGGGAGCGCTGGCTCTCCCAGCCGGGGCTGCGCACGTGGATTCTCTACGTCGCAGGTACGCCAGCCGGCTATTTTGAACTGCTGGCCCATTCCGAGAGCGAAATCGAAATCGAACATTTCGGTCTGATTCCCCGCTTTACAGGCGAAGGGTTGGGCGGTTATCTGCTGACCCAGGCCATCGAGACTGCCTGGGCTATCGGCGGTCAGCGGGTCTGGCTGCACACCTGCACCCACGACCACCCAAACGCCCTCAGCAACTATACGGCCCGGGGGATGCGTCTCTTTCGGGAAGAGACGGAAAGCAAAGAATTGCCGGAAAAATCGCCGGGGCCGTGGCGGGGCGCACGATAGATGCCCCTTTCCACATTCATTTTCAACAAAGGGTCACGCTGTGAACACAATTGATCAAGCCAATGCAATCGCTGTCGAGCGAATGATCGAAGCCCGACCTGTCCTCGTCGGTCTGGGCAAAGCGCTGGATGTGATTCCGGGGATGCACGCGGATCTGCTCCTCCACGCGGGGCCGCCGATTACCTGGGAGCGGGCCTCCGGGCCGCTGAAGGGCGCAATAATCGGCGCTCTGATCTTCGAGGGGCGGGCGACAAACGCGGCGGAAGCGGAAGCGCTGATCACCTCCGGCGCGGTGCAGTTGGAGCCGTGCCACCACCACAGCGCGGTGGGACCGATGGCCGGGGTCACATCGCCGTCGATGGCCGTCTATATTGTGGAGAACTGCACCCACGGCAACCGGGCTTTCTCCAACCTCAACGAAGGCTACGGCAAAGTGCTGCGCTACGGCGCGTATAGCGAGGAAGTGCAGGCCAAACTGCGTTGGATGCACGCTGTGATGGCTCCGGTCCTGGCCGCGGCCATCACAGCGACCGGCGGGATGGACATCCGCGCCCTGCTGGCCGAGGCTCTGCATATGGGCGACGAGGGCCACAACCGCAACAAAGCCGCTTCGATTATCTTCACCAAAAATCTGGCCCCCCACATCGCCAAAGCTGCGCCCGACGGGACGACCGCTGCCGCCATCATTCAGGCGCTGGGCGACAACGCTCTCTGTGTGCTGAATCCAGTGATGGCCGCCTGCAAAGCCATGGCCGACGCTGCCCACGGTGTGGAAGGCAGCACTCTCGTCACTACAATGGCCCGTAACGGTACGGACTTCGGCATCCGGGTCAGCGGGCTGAGCGAGCGCTGGTTTACCGCGGCCGCGCAGGTGCCGAATGGCCTCTACTTTCCCGGCTTCCAGGCCGAGGACGCCAACCGTGACATTGGCGACAGTACGATTACGGAGACGGCGGGCATCGGCGCCTTTGCGATGGCTGCCGCGCCCGCCATCGTCACTTTCGTCAGCGGCACGCCCAAGGACGCCATCAACGCCACACTGGAAATGTACGAAATCACTGTCGCTGAACACAAAGCCTTCACCATTCCCCAACTGGACTTCCGGGGCACGCCCGTCGGCATCGACCTGCGCGCCGTCGTCGAGACCGGCATTACCCCCCGGGTCAACACCGGCATCGCCCACAAAGAGGCCGGCGTCGGCCAGATCGGCGCGGGGCTGGTGCGCCCCCCGATGGGGATTTTCGAGGAGGCGCTGGTGGCGTTTGCGGAGCGGTACGGATTTTGACGGCGGACGACGGACGGTGGACGAACGGGTCCGTTTGTTGACGGCGTTTTTGGAGGCCGGTTCGATGGGTTTCAAGTTTGAGAAGTTGGATGTCTGGAAGGCGGCGCTGGACTATCTGGATTTAGTCTATGCAATTGCCGCGTTGTTACCCAAAAGCGAAGAATACAACTTGAAATCGCAGATGGTCCGGGCGGGAACATCCATCACGCTGAATATTGCTGAGGGTTCGACCGGACAAACCGATGCCGAACAGGCGCGCTTTTTGGGGATGGCGATCCGCTCTCTGCTCGAAACCGTCGCCTGCCAGCACATCATCAACCGGCGCGACTACCTGACGGATAAAACACTCCTCCGCCAAGCATACAAAGACGCGCAAATTCTGGCTGCGCAACTCCAGTCAATGCGCAAAGCCATTGCCCCAGACCAGTCCTGGCTGCGAGAATCACCTACCGACTACAATACCGAATCCGAAGTCGAATTCTGATCCGCGTACAACTTCACATACGTTCGTCTTTCGTCCGCCGTCTGTCGTCCTGCCCTTACACGTCAGCTTCATCTAATCGACTCTTTCCACTACCGGAGTAAACCTAATGAAAATCTACGACCTCTCCCAACCCCTCAACGCCGACTGCTCGTTCTGGCCCTTTTACCCGCCCTTTGAGGTGAAGTATTTCAAGCGCAAGTCGGAGCACGGGGTGAACGCCCAGTATATCCAGACCTCCAACCACATGGGAACCCACCTGGACGCGCCCCGCCATTTTGTCACCAACGGCAAGACGATCGACCAGCTCCCCCTGGACTGGCTCTACGGCGAAGGGGTTATCGTCGATCTGAGCGATCTGGACGAGTTGGACATCTTCACGCCGGAAATGATCGAAGAGCGGGTGGAAGTGCGGGATGGGGATATTCTTTTCATCAACACCGGATGGCACAAGTACAGCTTCCTGGCGCCGGAGGGCGATGAGGAGAAGTACATTCAGCGCCACCCCGGTCCCCATCACAGCATCTGTCAGTGGCTGATCGACAAGAAGATTCACCTTTGGGGCGTGGATATGATATCCACGGATCACCCGATGAACCTGCCGATTGGCCGCTTTTTGGGCCGGGGTGGGCTGGAACATTGGCAGAAAGTGCGGGCACAGTGCGAGGATAAATTCGGTGGCTCGGACAAAGTGGACGAACTTTTTCCGCCCGAAGCCTACCAGCTCACCCACAACGCCCTCTTCCCCCACGACTGTGTACACGTGGAAAATATGGGCGGTCAGATCGGCGCGCCGGAACTACAGAACCGTCGCCTGACCCTGGGCGCGTTCCCCTGGCTCTTCAAGGGCGGCGAAGCGGCTTTCTGTCGGGCCGTGGCTTTTTTGGATGAATAGAATAGAAGTCGAAAGACGGTGGACGAAGGACGAACTGATAGTCAATGTCGTGTGAATCCGTTCGTCTTTCGTCTACCGTCCGCCGTCAAATCCACAAGACTCAATGCCCTTTCCGAAGGAGTAAAACCGATGCTACCCGAAATTCAAGCCTATCTCAATCTCATCAATGACCTGCGCGGTCAAGTGGGAAAGCTCGTCGCGGACCTGCCCGGCGACGCGCTCAGTTGGCGGCCTGTGGAAGGGGAGGGCGATCACGCCACCAACTCCCTGGCGGTGATGGCTGCCCACGCGGCCGGCGGCGAAGCCTTCTGGATCGGCGAGGTGATCGGCGGTCTGCCCAGCACCCGCAACCGGGAGGCTGAATTCGCCACGGGTGTGGAAAGTGCCGCCCCCCTTCTTGCCCGGCTGGAAGAAGTGGGCGAAGCGACCCAGCGGCTGATGCCTACCTTCACTGCTGAACAGTTGGAGCGCATCTACACCCACAACAACTACGACTTCACCGGGCGCTGGGCCATTTTGCACGTCATCGAACACACTTCCCTGCATTTGGGCCACATGCAGATCACCTATCAGCTATGGAACAGCGGAAAAGGTGCAGGCTCGCCCCGCTGGTTCGAGCGACCGGGCAGACTGTAGTAAAGTAACCGGTACTCTTTCGATCAGCCCCAAATGCTGGTACAATTCGTGTTGCGTCCTGCGTATTTCGTAAAATCTGCGGCTATCCTCCTTTCCGGGATATCCGCGTTCCATTCTGTGGATTGTCCGCATGAAACCTGCTGCGTTTGATTACTTTGCGCCGAAAAACATAGAGGAAGCCCTGGCGCTGCTGGGCGAACACGGCTACGACGCCAAGCCCCTGGCTGGTGGCCAGAGCCTTGTGCCGACGATGAATTTTCGCCTGGCCCAGCCGACTGTGCTGGTGGACCTGAACGGCATCGACGAGCTTTTCTTCATTCGGGAGAGCGGCGACGGTCTGCGCATCGGCGCGATGACCCGCCAGCGCGCGGTCGAACGCAGTCCACTGGTCCAGCGCCGCGCCCCGCTGATCCACGAGACAATGCCCCACATCGCCCACCCGCAGATTCGCAACCGGGGCACTTTTGGTGGAAGCCTGGCCCACGCCGACCCGGCCTCGGAACTGCCCGCGCTGGCCGTGACTCTCGATGCCCGGCTTCGGGTTCAGAGCAGCCGGGGGGAGCGCTGGGTAGCAGCCAGGGATTTCTATCTCGACCTCTTCGCCACAGATATGCAACCCGACGAACTGCTGGTGGAGATCGCCATCCCCGACCTGCCCGCCCGCACTGGCTGGGCTTTTGACGAAGTGGCCCGCCGCCACGGCGACTACGCGATGGCCGGCGCGGCCGCGACCGTCACACTGGCCGAAGATGGCACAATCGCCGCGGCCCGGCTCGTCTATCTGAGCGTGGGTGACTTCCCCACCCAAGCCGTCCAGGCCGAGGCCCTATTGACCGGCGAACAGCCTACCGCCGCCCTCATCCGTGCCGCCGCCGAAACCGCGGCTGCTCAGGACATCGACCCCGGCAGCGACATCCACGCCAGCGCCGACTACCGGCGACATCTGGCGAAGGTGTTGGCGGGGCGGGTGTTGGCGCGGGCGGTAGAAAGAGCAAAAATGACGGCGGACGATAGACGATAGACGAACGCCGGGTCCGGTACCGGCACAATTGAAACAATTACGCGGCCAACACGCAAAACGTTCGTCCGCCGTCCGCCGTCCGCCGTCGCAGCATCACCAGCGGAGAAGATTTGCATGTCCCGATCAATCCCGATTACCGTCACCGTCAACACCACCGAATATTCCCGCTCCGTCGAGGCGCGCCTGCTGCTCAGCGACTTTCTGCGCCACGACCTGGAACTGACGGGAACCCACGTGGGCTGTGAGCACGGCGTCTGCGGCGCGTGTACTGTGCTGCTGGACGGCGCGCCCGTGCGCTCTTGTCTGCTCTTTGCTGTGCAGGCCAACGGTCGGGAAGTGATGACCGTCGAGGGACTTTCCACCGGACCCAACCCGGAGCAGATGCACCCGTTACAGACCGGTTTCTGGGATGCCCACGGCCTGCAATGCGGCTACTGCACACCGGGAATTCTGATGAGTATCGTGCCCTTTTTAGAGGAGAACCCGGACCCGTCCGAGCAGGAAATTCGGGAGGCGCTGTCGGGGAATCTCTGCCGCTGCACAGGCTACCAGAAAATTGTGGAGGCTGTGCAAGTGGGGGCGCGCTTGATGCGGGAGACAGCGAAATGAATGGTCGTATACGTGTACATCAGCCCCGGAACTGACCCCGGAACTGATTTGCCAGGAGGGATACTTATGGAACAATCACTCTTTTTGGAAGGCGCAATCTTCTCTGCCATTGCCGTCGGCGGTATTGTGTTGCTGGCCTGGTGGCTCTACGCATCCCCTGTGGCCGCGTCGGCGAAGCAAGCGCTGGCTGTCTCGGCCAGCACATCCCGCATCTTCGGTCTGCTGATCGCGCTGGGCGTTTTTCTCTTTTCCGTGGGCGGCTATTGGGACGCTAGCGAGCACGTGGTCACGGGCGTTATTCCCGGCGGTGAAGATTTTCTCTGGCCGCCCCATCTGATGCTCTACGCAGGCTTTCTGCTTTCGTTTATTGTGGCGGTGGCCGGGCTGATAGCGCTGGCAAAACCAAATCTGGCCGTGGGCATCCGTGACCCCCGCCTGTGGGTGCGGCGCAACCCGTATGTGGGTGCGACTGTACTGGCCGCAGGCTACGGGTTGCTTTCCGTGCCCGGCGATGCTATCTGGCACGAAATCTACGGCATCGACCTGACCGCGTGGAGTCCTCCCCACGTCTTTTTGCTGGCCGCTTCGGCTACAACCGTCATCTGTGCCATCGGCCTTCTGCTCCAATCCAGCCCAAAGGGGCAACGCCGGGGCGGTCTTTCCCTCTTCATTCTGTTGCTCCTGGCGGTGATGCTGAACGAAGCCTATCTGATCGGCGTACTAGAATGGGAGATCAAAACTGTGACGGCCGCGGTGTTGGTTCGTCCCGGTTGGCTCTATCCGGTCATTCTGGGCGGGCTGGCCTTCTTCGTCATTTCCCTGGGGCGGCGGCTGGTTCCCGGCCCCTGGACAGCCACGACGGTGGCCCTGCTTTTCTTTGCCTGGCGCATCCTCGGTTCGGCCTTTGCTGATATTGTGAGCGGCGCGCCGCCCCGACTGACTCTCGTCTTTGTGTTGGGCGCAGTCTTGCTCGATCTGGCCGCGCAGCGCTCGAACCGGGAGGGTTTGGCACGGGCGATGGCCGAAGCTGCCGCCTTCACTGCTGGTTTTGTCGTCATTGCTTTGCCGACCATCCAGTTCGTCTATCTGCCCTATCTCACTCGCTTCACTGCGCAGGACCACGTGTGGACAGTGCTGATCACTTTTGCAGTCTGTTCCCTGTTGCAGCCTGCGGCGCAGACTGTGGGTGCGTGGCTGGTGGGTGAGCGGGCGGAAAAGCGCCAGATGCAGGCGATGGCTCCGGTTATGGGCGACTGAATCATCGCAGAATGAAGTGAAAAATAGCCGGTCTGTCGTTGCCGTTGAGTGCAGTGACAGACCGGCTATCTTATTGTCTCGAACCTATCAAATGGGAAAAGTGAATGCAGCCATCGCGCTACGATCTCGTCGTGCTGGATTTGGACGGCACAATTTTGGAGAAGGAATTTGAGGGGGGCTACAGCCCGCGGGTGCGCCACGCTATCGCCGCGGTGCAGGCGTCCGGTGTGCCGGTGACGATTGCCACCGGGCGCACGTTGGATTTTGTACGCACCCAGACGCCCCTCCTTGGCATCACCACACCGGTCGTCACCACCCAGGGCGCGGTGGTGGGCGATCCGGTCAGCGGGGAAGTGCTCTTCGAGGCGGATATGCCCCTGGACGTGGCTCGCTCCGTGGCCGAATGGGCGGACCGGACGGGCCGGGTGACGATCTTCTACTTCAGCAACCGGGACGGCACGACGACCCTCTACCAGAACCGGGAGGTCTGGCAGCCGGAAGTCTACGACCACTGGTTCGGGATGCCCCGGCGCATTCAGCCCAATCTGAGCGAACTGTTGGCGGCCAGCGATCACCCGCCGCTCAAGTTTATCTCCGTCAACGACGCCAGCGCAGAGCCGGACCTGACACCGATTTTGCAGGAGCAGTTCGGCCCCACAATGCTGATGACCCGCACCCACGCCCTGCTCATCGAAGGCACAGCCGCGGGGGTGGACAAAGGCTCCGGTCTGCTCCATCTGCTGGAACATCTGAAGATTGCGCCGGAACGGGTGCTGGCTGTGGGCGACAATGAAAACGACATTCCTATGCTCAAAATGGCGGGGATGGGGGTGGCGATGGGCCAGGCCACAGAGAAAGTGAAATCCTTCGCCCAATGGATAGCGCCGTCCATTTTCGAGGACGGCGCGGCGGTGGCGATGGAGCGGTTTGTGATTGGATAGCAGGTATTGGATATTTCGTAGTGACGCGTCGTGTCGTCACTACGAAATATCCAATACCCAATACCTATTCCCGGACGGCTAACATCCGCAGCCCGTTCATCACCACAATCAGTGTGCTGCCCTCGTGGCCGACAACGCCCAGAGGCAGGGGCAGACGGAAACCAGGCACAATCCACGGCGCAACAATCGTTAGCAGAATGAGGGTTAACATCACCCCCAGAGAAAAGATGAGATTCTGGCGTACAATCCGCTCGGCCTTGCGGCTCAGCCCGATGACAAAGGGCAGTTTGCTCAGGTCGTCGGACATCAGCACAATGTCCGCGGTTTCCAGGGCCACATCCGTGCCAGCCGCGCCCATCGCGATGCCCACACTGGCCGTAGCCAGGGCCGGCGCATCGTTCACCCCGTCCCCCAGCATTGCCACATGCCCTTCCTTCACCAACTGCTGGATGATCTCCACCTTCTGCTCCGGCAGCAGTTCGGCATAGACATCTTCCGGGCTGATCCCCGCCTGTCCGGCAATGGATTCGGCCACATTGCGGTTGTCGCCCGTGAGCATCGCCATTTTTGTGACACCAACTGCCCGTAGGGCTTCGATCGATTCCTTGGCATTCTCCCGCAAAGTGTCGGCCACGGCCAGATAACCCACTACTTCCCAGTCCCGGTCGTCGCCCAGTGTGTCGCTGACTGTACTGCGTCGGGCCACCAGCATTGTGGTTTTGCCCTGGCGTTGCAACGCCCGCCCAATCATTCGGATGGCGGGCGACAGGTCCATCGACTCGTCCATAAAGAGTTTGTCGTTGCCAATGTAGATGATTTCTGTGTGGCCGTCCCGGTTGTAGACCGCCTGAATGCCGTGTCCGGCCACAGCGCGGAATTCGTCCGGCTCCTCAATTTCCAGATTCATCTCTCGGGCCGCGGACAGAATTGCCAGGGCAATCGGATGCTCGCTAAGACTCTCGGCCCCGGCAGCGATGCGCACGACTGCTTCCCGGCTGTAGCTGTTGAGGGCGTGGACATTCGTGAGTTTGGGCTTGCCGTAGGTCAAAGTTCCCGTCTTGTCAAAGGCCAGAATATTGATAGCCGCGGCCCGTTCCAGATAGGCCCCGCCTTTGAAGAGCACGCCGCCCCGGGCCGCGGCCGCGATGGCACTGAGAATGCTGGCCGGTGTGCTGATGATCAGTGCACAGGGGCTGGCAACCACCAGCAGCGTCATGGCCCGGTAGAGGGTGACGTCGAAGGGTTCGCTGCCAAAGAGCCAGGGAATCAGCATCGCCAGCAGCGTCGCCCCGATGACCGTCAGGGTGTAGGGCTGGCTGTAGCGGTCGATGAGCTTCTGGGTGGGCGCGGCGTCCTCCTGGGCTTCCTGCACCAGTTGGATGATTTTGCTTAGGGTGCTTTCGGAAGCCAGCTTTGTCACCCGCACTTCCAGCGCGCCGCTGCCGTTGATAGTGGCAGAGAAGACATCGCTCCCCTTCTCTTTGAAGACCGGCACACTCTCGCCGGTAATCGGGCTTTGGTCGATGCTGCTGGCCCCGCTGACGACGACGCCATCCACCGGCAGCCGGTCGCCGGGGCGCACCATCACCACATCGCCCACCACCAGTTCTTCTACTGCTGTCTCCACCAGATCGTCCCCTCGGCGCAGGAGGGCGGTGTCCGGGCGCAAGTCCACCAGACTCTCGATGGCCTTGCGGGTTCGATCCATCGCAAAGCCTTCCAGCGCGCCGCTGAGGGTGAAGAGGAAGAGCAGGAGCGCGCCCTCTTCCCAGTTGCCGATAAAGGCCGCGCCCAGGGCAGCGGTGATCATCAGAAAGTCGATGTTCAGTTCCCAACGCAGCGCGTCGGCAATCGCTTCTCGGGTCCCGGTGATGCCCCCGGCCAGGAAGGCGATGACTGCCATCAGCGTCACCACCCCTTCGGGCAACGCACCCGTCGCCTCCCCGCCGATCCAGCCGATGAGCAGCGCTATAAGGGTGATGACGGCCAGGGCCAGTTCCGGGTTTTCCCGCCAGAAGGCGAGGGTGAGCAGAGAACGGGCCAGACTGTTGCCGCCTGTCCCCCGTTGAGCCGAGCGTGTCGAGCCGCCGGGTTGTTCCAAAGTTGTCTTCATCGGTTGGGTTGTCATTGGTTTGTCTCCTCCCTGGGAGAAGTGGTGGCAGAAGCCTGTAGTTGGTGGCGAATTTCGTCCCGTTTGCGGGTCTGGCATTGGGCGCAGAAGCCCACCATCTGTACCTGGGCCGACACCGCTTGGAAGCCAGTCTGTTCGTGGACTGTTTCGTAGAGCGCACTCAGTGGCACGTCGCCAGCGTAGTCCACCACCTCCCCACAGCGTAGACAGACCAGATTGACGTGGGGTTCCGGGTTGGTGTCGTAGTGGGTGTGGTCGCCGCCCACACTGATCTCCACAATCGCTCCCAAATCGCGCAGCGCGTTGAGGGTGTTGTAAACCGTAGCCCGGCTGATCTCCGGGTGGGTGACGCTCAGCGCGCCGTAGACATCGGAGGGCGTGGGATGGGTGGGTGTCGTAGCCAGAAAATCACAGACAGCCCGGCGCTGGTCGGTAATGCGATAGCCGCCGGTTTTCAGTGCGTTGAGGTAGTCGATGGTTGTGTACATTTTGGTTAGCAGATATTTGGTATTGGGTATTTCGTCGAGACGTTTTCAATGCAAATTAGAATGATTCTAAGTCATAGGAGTAATAATAATCGATTGTCACGAATCTGTCAAATTTTATTTAGAATGATTCTAAGTGGGGTTTGCCCAGACGAATGAGACTTGTGAAATGGCGTGACGCCACTGCCCAATAGCCAATCCCCAATACCCTTTTCTACATCCGCACCTGAATGGCGCTGCCGCTCTCGTAGCGGCGCAATCCCCGATAGAAGACGACGATTGCCAGGCCGAGGAAGACTATCGCGCCCAGGAGTAGCTGGCCGAGACTGGCCCAATCGAAGGTGCGCACGAATTGGGCGGGTAGCGCACCCACAAAGGCGGCGGGGATGACCGTAAAGAGGAGCAGTTTGGCCGTGCCGTCGAAGAGGGTGATGGGGTAGAGGGAGAAGGTGATAATGGCGTTGACTGCATTGCCGGTGAGGAGGGAGGCGTTGCCGATCCAAAAAGCGAGGCTCTGCACCAGCACCAGAAATCCCACCACAACGGCCATCGCGGCTACACAGGCCAGCAGGTAGCGGGCCAGCATTCCGGTGCTGAATTCACCAGTGACCACAATTGCCACAACAAAACTGAATAGGCCGTAGAGAAAATCGCCCGCGCTGGAGGCGACGCTGCGGCTGGCCAGCATGTGCAACAGCACGGGTTTGGGCAGGGAGAGATAATAGTCCAGTTCGCCATTGGCAATAATCCCGGCCAGATGGAGCGCATTGCCGAAGAGATAGGTCCCCGCGCCGAAGGCCACAGCGACTACTCCAAAAAGCATAAACATGTCCTCCAGCGCCCAGCCGTTCACCTGCTCAAAGCGGTCGAAGAAGATGACCCAAAAAAGGAAATAGAAGGCGTTGTTGAGCATCATCCCGAAGACTTGCAGCAGGAAGGCCACCCGGTATTCCATCGCCGAGAGAAGATTGGTTTTCCAGAGGGAGAAGAGAAAGGAGAGTGTTTTGCGCATAGTTCTATCCGCCGTTGATTGTCAACTGCCCCACCACCCACCGGTAGAAGAGTGCCACCGCCAACCCCGTCCCCACCAGCCAACCCATCTGATGGAGCAGCACATCTGCCAGCCGCGCTGCGCTGGGGTCCACAAAGAGCCGGGCCGGGCCGTAGACGATCCAGGCGAAGGGCAGGGCGCGGGAGACGTTTTGTAGCCATTCCGGGAAGAAGTCGAGGGGAATGAGCAGGCCGCCCAGCACCAGCAGAAATTTCTGGTATATCCAGCGGAAGGCGCTTACCTCCTCTGCGATGAAGGCGGCCAGACCGATCAGAGCGGAGATGCAAAAATCCAGCAACAGCGCGAGCAGCGCGGCCAGCACCGCCGCGGCCCAGCCGAGTACCCCCGGCGGCGGACCCACCAGCCACCAAACCAGCGCACCCCCCAGCAGTAGATTTGTGGCAAAGACGAGCAGACTGTCTCCCAGCCCGGCGGCGAAGTGGTAGAGGATAAAGTTGAAGGGTTTGTTGAGCAGATAGGCGACGCTGCCGTCCTTCACCTGATCAGAGATGTCTTTGGAGAGGTCCCGCTTGCTCAGCATCACCGCCTCGGCCATCAGCAGATACCACATCGTATCGGCCAGACTCAGCCCGGCGATGCGCTGGCTGCCCATTGCGCCGTATGTCACCCGCCACAGGTTGACGAAGACCCACAGAAAGAGCAGAATCGTCACACTGCGGGCCAGCAGGTCGAGGGGATAGGCAAAGCTGTTCTGCAACTGGGTGCGCAGAATCGCCCAATATTTGGCTGCGGGGCGTGTCAGCTCAACTCTCATAAATCGTCCGAATCACCTCCTCCAGGGACGGGTCCGAGACCGTCACATCCACCAGACTGCCTGCGGAGGCCAGCGCGGCCATCACCCGTTCCACTGGCGTTTCCCGCACGTCGAAGCGCAGTTTGGCCCCGAATGTCCCCACCTTCAGCATCTCCACACCGGGGATTGCAAAGTCCGGCTCCAGTGCATTACTGTAGCGCACATCCACCTGCTTGGAGGTCAGATAGCGCCGTTTGAGCGCGGATACTTTGTCCTGATAGATAATTTCCCCGTGGTTGATGATAATCACCCGTTTGCACAGGGCCTCGATGTCCCCGGCGTCGTGGCTGGTGAGCAGCACGCCCACGCCCTCCTCCTCATTCATGCGGCGGATCGTCTCCCGGATGCGCTGTTTTGCCACCACATCCAGTCCAATCGACGGCTCGTCCAGCAGGAGAAGCCGGGGTTTGTGCAGCAGGGACGCGGCCACTTCGCAGCGCATCCGCTGGCCCAGGCTGAGTTTGCGCACGGGCGTTTCCAGCAGATGTTCGATCTCAAAGGCTTCGGACAGATAGCCGATGCGTTGACGCAGTGCCTTCTCTTCCATTTCGTAGATTTTGCCGAAGAGGTAGAAAGTGTCCACTGCGGGCAGGTGATACCAGAGTTGGGGGCGCTGGCCGAAGACTGTGCCGATCTGATAGGCCAGCTTCTGCCGCTCCTGCCAGGGCACAAAGCCCAGCACAGACGCCTCACCGCCAGTTGGGTGCAGAATGCCCGTGAGGATTTTGATTGTCGTGGATTTGCCCGCGCCGTTGGGGCCGATGAAGCCGAGCAGCTCGCCCTGCTCCATCTGAAAGGAAATTTCCCGCACGGCTTCCACCGGGTGCAGGTCCGGCTTCCACAGGGCGCGCAGACTCCCGCCAAAGCCCGCGGCTTTGCGTTTGGTCTGGAACGTTTTGTGGAGGTTACGGACTTGGATAGCGCTCACGGGTCAATCAGCAGTTGTCTATGGCAAAGCCGGATAGAGAAACCAAGTTTATCGAGCGAATTGTCGACTACAGTGCAAAAACCGAGTTTTTGGCGAACGTGACTGGGAATCCCAGGAGTGAGTCGGCCTTAAAAACTCGGTTTTTAGCCTTTTTGCAGTGTACTCATTGTTGAGTCATCAGAACCCGCACACTTCTGGTATGATAGGAGTTGACTGAGTTCTGGCTGGTGAAAAAAGTCTATCACAAAGTCACCGAATTTACGATCCAACTTTGGCTGAAGGTACAACCCGGATATGGGGAGACCGGGCAGGTTTCCAGAAACCTGCCCGGTCTGATCCCCCGAATTTGGGATACACCTGTGGCTGACCAAATCTGGCACGGAGGGCAATTATGACCGACTACACCGACATCCTCACCGAAACCCACGGACGGGTTGGGCTGGTGCGCTTGAACCGACCCAAAGCGATGAACGCCCTGCGCGGCCATCTCCTGGCCGAACTGTTGGACGCCCTGCGTGCCTTCGATGCGGACGACAGCATCGGCGCGATGGTCATCACCGGCAGCGAGCGGGCCTTTTCTGCCGGCGCGGACATCAAAGAGATGGCCGACGCCACTCCCGTCGATCTGATGAACCGTGGACTCTCGGACGGCTGGCATCGTATCAGCACCATCCGCAAACCGATTATCGCGGCAGTCAGCGGCTTTGCCCTGGGCGGCGGCTGTGAGCTGGCCCTGCTCTGCGATCTGATCGTCGCTTCGGAGACGGCCCAATTCGGCCAGCCGGAGATTACCATTGGCGTCATCCCCGGCGCGGGGGGAACCCAGCGGCTGACCCGGATTCTGGGCAAGGCTCTGGCCATGGAAATGGTCCTCAACAATCGGTTTCTGAAGGCCGACGAAGCCTTGCAGCACGGGCTGGTCAACCGGGTGGTGACGGTGGAGAGCTATCTGGACGAGGCGCTGAAACTGGCCGGGGAGATTGCCGCCCGAGCGCCGGTCGCCGTGCGTCTGGGCAAAGAAGCGGTCAACAGCGCCTACGAACTGAGTCTGACCGAAGGGCTGGCCGCGGAGCAGCGGGCCTTCTACCTTCTCTTCTCCACCGAAGACCAGAAGGAAGGGATGCAGGCGTTTGTGGAGAAGCGCGCACCGGCGTGGAAAGGGAAGTAATGCGAATTGCAAGGGGCGAGTTGCGAATTGTGCGATCTGCCGTCCGCTGTCCGCACAATTCGCAACTCACCCCTCCCCACCTGTGCGACGCTTTTTCCAGCATAGCGTTGGACGCTGGAACCGGTGCTGCCGTGGGGATAGGTGTCAGTAGGAGCTAAGGCGACTTCACAAAAATAAGTACCCATAGGTCCCCGGCACTTCACGCACAACAACGGAGTGACTGTGGCGTATCGACTCGTTTGAAGAGAAAGTGCCGGGGACTTTGTCTGGGTGTTTTATTCTTTGAAATAGCCTGAGTTCCAGAGTTAGCGGATAACGAACGGCAGATAGAGCATTGGCGAAAGGTCGATTGGTTGCTCAGCGGACGCCTGCCGAATAACCGGAGTCGGCTCGTCCCGATCGAGCATACTTGCATCCCCGATCTGTCCATTTGCATTGTCTCCCCAGCATCGGATGTCGCCGGTGTCAATCAGCGCACAGGTGTGGGAACCACCAACGCTGATAGCGGTTACGCCATCCTGAAGATCAATTACGTCCACTGGCGTTGTCCTGGTGGCATTGGTGCCATCACCTAAGCGACCGCTGTTGTATCCCCAGCATTTGACCCCGCCGCTCTGCATCAATGCACAGCTATGTCTATCCCCCACGCTGATAGCTGCCACACCCGAACTAAGATCGCTGACGTCCACTGGTGTGGTGCTGTTATCCTTTGTGCCATTTCCAAGCTGGCCGTAAGCGTTGTAGCCCCAACATTTGACGCCACCACCAGTGGTCAGGGCGCAGGTATGCCATCGACCGCTGGCAACAGCAGCCACGTTTGAGGCAAGGTCCGTCACATTCACAGGTGTGGTGCTGTTATCGTTTGTGCCGTTCCCTATCTGACCGTAATAGTTCCATCCCCAGCACTTGACGCCGTTATTGATCACTGCGCAGGTGTGGCTGCTACCTGCGCTCACGCCGGTTGCGCCAGACGTCAGACCTTGCACATCCACCGGGGTCCGCCTGACCTGTCTGCTACCGTCGCCCAACTCGCCCGAACCGTTGTTGCCCCAACACTTGACGCCGCCATTGACCGCGGCACAGGTGTGGCCGTCACCGGCACTCACCTCGGCCACGCCCGATGCAAGGCCGTCTACATCAACGGGAGTCAGGCTGCTGCTTGTGCTGCCGTTGCCCAACTGGCCGATATTGTTACGACCCCAGCATTTGATCCCACCGGCGTTGTCCAGCCCGCAGGTGTGATCTTCGCCCGCGCTCACGCCCACCATACCAGATGTGAGACCGACGACGTTCACGGCATACGTGCGGGTGATGGTGGTGCCATCGCCCAACTGTCCATATTCGTTGTATCCCCAGCACAGAGCCTCCCCGTTGGACACGGCACAGCTGTGCAACGCACCGGCATCGATGCTGGCTGCGTTCGTCAACGGGTCTCCGCCCTGAACGACATCGATCGGGATGGTGCTGGATTTCGTGCTGCCGTCGCCCAACTGCCCGTACTCATTGGCCCCCCAACACTTGACGCCGCCGTTGATCAGGGCGCAGGTGTGGCTGCTGCCAACACTTACTGCGATCACATTCGCCGACAATCCGTCGACAGCCACCGGCGAACTGCTGTTGTCCGTGGTGCCATCGCCCAACTGCCCGTCTTTGTTCCAACCCCAGCATTGGACGTTTCCGTCCGCTGTCTTGAGACAAGTGTGAAAGCCGCCGGCATATACGCTGGATACACCTGAGGCTGCGCCGACTACATCCACCGGCGTGTTCTGATCCGTGCCGGAACCGTCGCCCAGTTGGTCTTCAAAATTGCGGCCCCAGCACTTGACGCCGCCGCCGGTGGTGAGGGCGCAGGTGTGCTGCCCACCGCTGCTGACCGCTGCTACACCAGAGGTGAGTCCAACGACATCAACGGGCTTCGACCTACTGATCAGGGTGCCGTCTCCCAGTTGGCCGCGAGTATTGCTGCCCCAGCACTTGATGCCGCCATTGGTTACGAGCGCACAAGTATGGTCGTTGCTCGCGCTGATGGCAACCACATCGGAGGACATACCGCTGACATCTACTGGGGTCGATCGATCCGTGCTCGTGCCGTCGCCCAGTTGCACAAATCGGTTCTCGCCCCAACACTTGATGGCTCCACCGCTGGTTAGGGCGCAGCTATGGCTGCCACCTGCGACCACAGCCACCACGCCCGAATCCAGGCCGCTGACATCCACGGGCGTGGCGCTATCGGTGGTCGTCCCGTTGCCAAGCTGGCCATACCAGTTTCTGCCCCAGCACTTGACGCCGCCTGCACTCGTTATTGCGCATGTGTGGGCACCCCCTGCGCTAATAGATGTGGCGTCGGTCAGCTCCAGGACCGTCACTGGCAGGGCACTGTTGGACGTCGTGCCGTTGCCAAGCTGACCGGAAGAATTGGGACCCCAGCATTCGACAAGGCCAGTATTGGTCACAGCACAGGTGTGCTCACCGCCACTGCTGATGGCTGTGACGCCTGACAGGGGATCACCGATGGCGGCCGGGACCGCTAAATCGGCTGGCGATGCTGCCTGGGAACGGGATGAATTAGGAACAGAAAGAAAGACCACAATCAGGAATAGTGTCAGAAGACCTCTGGCATAAGCTGGCGTTATATGAGCAGGTCGAAGCATGATAGTATCCTTTCAAGTGAATTTGTGACGTACCTGTTCAGCCTCTGGGGAGAAGTCCCCCGGCACTTTCTGTGCAAGCGGGTCGATAGGTCATAATCACTCCGTTGTCGTGCGTGAAGTGCCGGGGACTTCTGGATACTTGTTTCCGCGAAGTCGCCATAACAAAGTGGATGTGGGCTGAATGGCTCATCGCTTGCGGTGGCGAGAGTATCCCCGTATAAAGTCTGTCTCTGTGCCTCTTCATCCATATTGACACCCTGCGTTCTCGCACAAATAACAAGAATCGCACCGGTCAGGCACTGCTCTTTTTGCACCTATTCGATTTCCGCCTGGTGGGTTGTGGAACTTGCAGCCAGTATACGACACTGTGCCACCGCATCCCAAATAGGCCTCGCCAGCCACCCCGCGGGTGGTCGTTAGCCTTCGAATAGCCTGTGTACACGCCGCGAAAGGAACAGGCAGCAGCCGAAAAATCTGTGTTCCTTTCGCTGCCCTGTACACAATATTCCCGTCTCCTGTGGCGCATAACAGCCTATGAATATCTGTTCACTGGTAGCCGCTCACTTGCCACCCCTCCCCAACCTGTGCTACGATTTCCCCAAATGTCCGAACGATTAGAATCATCGAGGAACCCCAATGGCTGATTGCACAAATTGCGGCACCTGGAACCCAGACGATAAAGATGTCTGCTGGCGTTGCCAGACCAAACTGCCTCGTGTAGAAGAGAAAAAGCCAAAGCGCAAACCCGCTGTCTTTTTTGGCCTGCCCGCGTGGACGTGGATAATCGTCATCCTGCTCTTCCTTGCGCCCATGTTCAGCCAGTGCCTTTCCGCACCGGCGGGCTAACCGAAACCCCTATCTGTGACTACCACACACGCCCCCCCTACTTTTGATCTGCTCAAAGAACTGGCCGAACTGCCCGGCATTGCCGGCCACGAAGAGGCCATCCGCGCCCGGCTGATCGAACTGCTCACACCCCTGACCGACGAAGTGCGTACCGACAGCCTGGGCAATGTCATCGCCCTGAAACGGGGCACCGGCGGCGCGGGTCAAAAGTTGATGTTGGCCGCGCATATGGACGAAATCGGCCTGGTAGTGACAAAACTGGACCGGGGCTTTCTGCGCTTTACCAGCATCGGCGGCATCAACGAGCGGGTGCTGCCCAGCCAGGAAGTGATTGTCCACGGCAAACGCGACCTGCCCGGTATCGTCGCCAGCCGCCCGCCCCACGTACTGCCCGCCGCCAGCCGCAAAGAGAATATCCCCAGCAACGAATTGTTTGTGGATGTGGGCCTGCTCCCGGCTGAGTTGGCCGAGGCCGTCTCTGTCGGCGATGTGATTTCCATCCGTCGGGAGACGATCCAACTGGGCAAGGACAAAGCCACGGGTAAAGCCTTTGACAACCGGGCCTGTCTCGCCGCGATGATTCTGGCTTTGCACCACCTGCAAAAGACGATCCACGCCTGGGACATCTACGCGGTGGCGACTGTGCAGGAGGAGATCGGCCTGCGCGGCGCGACGACCAGCACCTTTGGCGTTGCCCCGGATGTGGGCATCGCTCTGGACGTGACATTTGCCGTCCAGCCGGGGGCCAGCAGCGACGAAACATTGGCCTGGGACAAAGGCACAGCCATTGGGCTGGGGCCGAACATCCATCCCAAAATCCACGAAAAACTGGTGGAGACGGCCAAAGCCAATGAAATTCCCTATCTGGTCGAGGTGCTGCCAGGCAGTTCCGGGACCGATGCCTGGGCAATGCAGGTGACACAGGCGGGCATTGCCACCGGGCTGCTCAGTATTCCCGTGCGCAATATGCACACCCCCGGCGAAACACTCGTCCTGGCCGACATCGAACGCACGGCCCGTCTCCTCACCGCCTTCGCCGCCGGCCTGGACGGGGAGACGTTGGATGGGTTACGATTGGAGTAAGGGAACTCTCGGCAGCGCAAATTATAACCACCAAGACACAAAGACACAAAGAAATGCAGGTTTTCCCTTTGTGACTTCGTGCCTTTGTGGTTCATCGCCTTCCACACAAAATCGCCCGGTGTGGTGAAATTACAGGTAGTGATGAACGAAAATCTCCAATCTCTCATCTCCAATACCCAATACCCGCTGCTGGAGCAGCTTTCCGTCGCGCGGGGTGTGGCCGGGCAGGAATCGGCTGTACGGGCGATCCTGCGCGAGGCTGTGACGCCTCACGTCCATCGGATGGAGACGGATCACCTGGGCAATCTTATCGCCCACAAGTCCGCCCCCCAGAGCAGCGGCGACGCGCCCCTGCGGGTGATGCTGGCGGCACATATGGACGAAGTGGGCGGGCTGGTGCAGAAGGTCAACGACGACGGCACGCTCAAATTCCGGGCTGTGGGTGGCATCGACGCCCGCATTTTGCCCGGCAAACGGCTGCTGATTGGGCCGAACTCTGTGCTCGGCGTCGTCCTGGAAAAGCCGGTCCATCTGGGACGCAGCAACGGCGCGCCATCTATCGACGATCTGCTCATCGACACCGGCGGGGCCAACGGCATCAACCCCGGCGATATGATTACCTTTGAGAGCAGCTACGGCGAAGTGGGCCGCCTGCTGAAGGGTAAGTCCTTCGACGACCGGGTGGGCTGCTTTATTCTGGCCGAACTGCTGAAGCGGGAGTACCCCTGCGAAGTGGTGGGCGTCTTTACTGTGCAGGAGGAGATCGGCCTGCGCGGGGCAAAGGTGGCGGCCTACAGTGTGGCGCCGGATGTGGCCTTCGCATTGGAAGGCACAATCGCCGACGATCTGCCCAAAGACGAGGACATCAGCTCCACCACAGAACTGGGCAAGGGTCCGGCCATTTCGGTGATGGATCGCAGCGCCTTTGCAGACCGGCGGCTGGTGGAACTGCTGTCGCTGACCGCCCAGGAGCACGCCATCCCCTATCAGATCAAACAGCCGGGGGTAGGCGGAACCGATGTGGGCACAATTCACCTGGCGCGAGAGGGCATCCCCTCTGTGGCCGTGGCCGTGCCCTGCCGCTATATCCACGCACCCGCCGCGCTGATGGACCCGGCGGATGTGCTGCATACAATCGAATTGATGGCGAAGGCGTTGGGCCGGTTGCCGTCGGTGTGGGAGAAGTAGAGACTGGGGATTGGAGACTGGAGACTGGGGATTTCGTTGGGCGAGTTGATTGGGTGTTGGGAAACAGCGAAAAGGGGCAAAAACACCTGCCCTTTGCCCCTGTCAATCTGGTATCCCGTCAGCTTTAGTGCCCAATCCCCAGTCTCCAATCCCTAATCCCCTCAAACGGGAAGTGACACGAATGAAAGAACTCATACGACGACTTTGTAACGTCTACGGCCCGTGCGGGCAGGAAGAGGCCGTGCGTCGGCTGATCAGCCAGGAGATTTCTGGGCTGGTGGACGAAGTGCGAGTGGATGCCCTGGGCAATCTGATCGCTGTCAAGCGGGGCACGGGCAATGGCAGCGCGCCAGCCAAGCGGGTGATGATCGCCGCGCATATGGACGAGATCGGTGTGATGGTTTCCCACGTGGATGCCAAGGGTTTTCTGCGCTTTACGAATGTGGGGAGTGTGCTGCCCAACACCCTTTTCGGCAGCCGGGTGCTCTTTGCCAACGGTAGCCAGGGCACATTTGGCATGGACGGCAAGCCGATGGCTGTGGAAAAGCCGGAGATGTCCAAAATGTTTGTGGATGTGGGCGCTAGCTCTGCATCTGACGCTCCCGTGGGTGTGGGGGATGTGGGCGTCTTTCGCAGCGAATTTGCCGATCTGGGCAAGCGCATCCTCGCCCCCAGCCTGGACAACCGCATTAGCTGCGCCATTCTGATTCAGACCCTGGCCGAACTGATCAGCAGCCCCAACGACATCTACGCTGTCTTTACTGTGCAAGAGGAAGTGGGTCTGCGCGGCGCAGGCACGGCTGCCTTTGGCGTGGAACCGGATGTAGCCCTGGCCCTGGACGTAACTCTGACCGGCGATATGCCCGATGCCCACACGATGGACGTCTCGTTGGGCAAAGGCCCCGCGGTGAAGGTGCTGGACCGACGGATGATCGCCCATCCCGGCGTGCGCCGCTGGCTGGTCAACACTGCCCAAAGCTACGACATTCCCTACCAGTTGGAAGTGCTGGAATTTGGCTCCACCGATGCCGCGGCTATGCAGACGAGTCGGGCCGGTGTGCCCGCCGGCGCGCTCTCCATCCCCAGCCGCTACATCCACACCCCCGTGCAGATGGTGGACTACGACGACGTGCAGAACACCGTGCGTCTGCTGGTCAACGCGCTGAGCGGGCCGGTGGATGTGGGGAGTGGGGCATAATTTTATCCAAATAATTTTGAAATCGTGTGCAAAGTCAGCCACTCTGCGTGACTGACTTTTTTATTCCAAAGGAGTAGTGAATGGGTATTGCTGCGGACATCGCCATTATTGTCGTGGCCGGTCTTGTGGGCGGAGTCATCGCCCAACGGCTGCGCCAGCCCCTGATTCTGGGCTATATTTTGGCTGGGGTGATCGTCGGTCCCTACACCGGCGGCGTGACTGTTGTGGAAGTACACGACATCGAACTGCTGGCCGAGATCGGGGTGGCTCTGCTCCTCTTTGCCCTGGGGCTGGAATTTTCCCTCAAAGAATTGCGTCCGGTTGCTCGGGTCGCGCTGATCGGCACGCCCATCCAAATTGGCCTGACGATGGCTCTGGGCTATGGGATCGGCCAGTGGTTGGGGATGAGTTGGATTCACGCCCTCTGGCTGGGCGGGCTGATTGCCCTCTCCAGCACAATGGTGCTCCTGAAGACGCTGAGCAATCAGGGGCGGATGGGAACCCTTTCCAGCCGGGTGATGATCGGGATGCTGATCGTTCAGGACCTGGCGGTCGTGCCTCTGATGATTATTCTGCCCCAACTCAACGACCCGGAGGCTGGGCTGCCTCTATTGGGCTGGGCTGCGCTGCGGGCTGCGCTCTTTCTGCTGGTGATGGTTTTTGTGGGGACCCGGCTGCTGCCCTGGCTCATGCGCTACATCGCGGCCTGGAACTCCCGCGAACTCTTCCTCCTCGCTATCACCGCCATCGGTCTGGGCGTGGGCTACGCTACCTATCTTTCCGGTCTCTCTTTTGCCCTGGGCGCGTTTGTGGCCGGGATGGTGCTTAGCGAATCGGACTACGGCCACCAGGCCCTCAGCGATATTATCCCCCTGCGCGATCTCTTCGGTCTGCTCTTTTTCGTCTCGGTGGGGATGCTGCTGGACCCGGCCTACTTGCTTAATAATCTGGGCGTTGTGGTTGTGGTTGTGGTGGTGGTGGCTTTGGGTAAAGGGCTGATCTTCGCCGTTATCAGCCGCCTTTTCGGCTATCGGAATATCGTCCCCCTGGCCGTGGGGCTGGGACTCTTTCAGGCCGGTGAATTCTCGTTTGTGCTGGCCCGGGTGGGCGTATCGACCAACTCCATCGACGCCAATCTCTACTCCCTCACCCTGACTGTCGCCATTATCACAATGCTGCTGACACCCCTGCTATCGGGCTTGACCGCGCCCCTCTATGCCCTGCGCCAGCGCTGGTTCAAAAGCGAACCGGTGCAGACGGTCAACCTGCCCAAAACCGGGCTGCACGGCCATGTGGTCATCGCCGGGGGCGGGCGAGTAGGGTTGTATGTGGCCCAGGTCTTGCAGCGGATGGGGCTATCGTTTGTGATTGTGGAACTGGACTTCCGCCGGGTGGAGGATGCGAAGGCGGCGGGTTATTCGGTCATCTTCGGCGATGCCACCCAGTCGGTCGTGCTGGAAGCCGCTGCTGTGGACGAGGCCCGGCTGGTGCTGGTCACTGTGCCGTCGGTTTTCACCGCGCAACTGGTGGTGGATGCGGTGCGGCTGCTCAATCCATCCCTGCATATTGTGGCCCGGGCCGAGGGGCTGGATCAGATGCAGACTCTCCACAGCCACGGCGTCTATGAGGTGGTGCAGCCCGAATTTGAGGCCGGGCTGGAGATGACCCGCCAGGCACTCCTCCATCTGAATCTGCCCATCAACGAAATTCATCTTTACACAGATCGGGTGCGCCAGGAACTCTACGCGCCGCTCTACGAGTCCCACTCGGAATATACTTCTCTGGCCCAATTGCAGAATGTGGCCCGGCTGCTGGATGTAAATTGGGTCGATTTGCCGAGCCAGAGCGCACTGGTCGGTTGCACGTTGAGCGAATGTCATATCCGTCGCCGCACGGGAGCGTCGGTAGTCGGGGTCATGCGCGATGGCAATTTCACCCCCAACCCCCCGCCGGATCACCGCTTTCAGGCCGGGGATTGGCTGGCGGTGATGGGGAGTGGGGAGCAGTTGGGGGCCTTTGGGGAGTTGGTGGCGGGGTGAGGGAGTGAAATGTGCTGCGTGCTGCGTGAAACGTGAGATCGGGGTATGATCTCACGTTTCACGCAGCACGCAGTATTCTTTATACCGCCACTGCCGTCGACTTCGACATCTCCCGCACTTCCTCGGCGGTCACCTCCCGCCCCAATTCGCTGGAACGGTAGATGCCCTCGGAAATCAGCATACAGTTGAGCGCGATCTCTGCGGTGGGCAGGAGTTCCACCCGGCCTTCGATCGCCGCGATCCAGTGGTGCTGGGGGCTGTCGTAGACATCGCCCTGCTCCTGTACATTGTGCAACCGGTAGTTGAAACGGTCCAGATCAGCCGTGCTGTTCAGGTCCAGATCGCCCACACTGCGGAAGAAGCCAAAGGGATCCAGCCGCACACCCCCCTCGCTGCCCACGACAACCGAGCCGCCCAGTTCGTTCAGATGGATGGCCCAGGCTTCGATAATGTCCAGTGTCATATTATCGGCCAGACGCACAAAGCCCAGCCCCAATTCTTCCACACTGTAGCCGCTCTTCTCCCGGCGGCGGGCATCCATAGGCATCTCTTGATAGGTCTTGCCAGAGATGCGCAGCACATCCGGGTTGCCCAGCAGATAGAGCATCGTAGAGATGTGGTAGACGCCCATATCGTAGAGCGCGCCGCCGGTGGCCGTCTGCTTCTGGACGAAAGCGGGCGAGCCGTAGCCGTCCACGTAGGGCCGCCCCCGCCGCCGGTGGCCGACCGAACGGGCGTGGTAGATCTTTCCCAACTGGCCCGCGTCGATGAGCGCTTTGGCCGCTTTGGTGTGATTGGCGAAGTATTGGATGTTCTGGATACTGAGCATCTGGCCCGTGCGTTTGGATGCTTCCAGCATCGCCTCGGCGTCGGCATAGGCCCCGGCCATGGGCTTCTCACAGAAGACGTGCTTGCCCGCTTCCAGCCCGGCTACGGTCATCGGGCGGTGGAAATTGTTGTGCAGGCAGACATCCACGGCCTGGATGTCGTCCCGTTCCAGCAGCTTGTGGAAGTCGGTGTAGACGTTGGGGATGCCGTACATAGCGGCCACCCGATTGGCTTCGGCCTCGGCCACGTCGGCAATCGCGACGATTTCCACGTGCTCCATTTTGCTGTAGGTGTTCAGATGGCCTTTGCCGATCTGTCCCACGCCGATGACGCCGACGCGGGTTTTTGAGGGGTTTGTCATCGAAAATTGTCCTTGTTTGGTGGGTTGTTGATTGGTTGAATCGTTGACTGGTTCATTGGTAGCGACGGGAGTACCCAATCAACCAGTGAACCAATCAACCAATTTTCTACTGCCCTAATTCACGCTTAATCAACGCCAGCGTCTTCACCGCGGCGCCTCTCTCATCGCCGTCGTGGGGGACGCTTTCGATGCCCCACGCGCCGCTGTAGCCGGTTTCCTTGAGCAGGCCGAAGGCTTTGGAGAGATTGACCGACGGGTCGTTGCCCGCTTCGTCAAAGGCGAAGGTTTTGATGTGGGTCAGGCTGGCGTATTTGGCGCAGAGCTCCCAGCCCAGTTCCTGCTTGCCTTCGGCCCAGTTGTTGGTGTCAAAGAGCAGGCCCAGCCCGTCCACCGCTTCCAGCACTTTCACCACATTCTCCGGGTGCTTCGTCGGCCCCCAGTGATTTTCGACGATCACTTCCAGCCCTTTAGCCCGTGCCCGAGGAATCAGATCGTTATAGCCGTCGACGATAATCGCCAGCATCTCATCGCTGATGGTATCGACCCGCCCGCCGGTGTCGATGCGCACCTGGGACGCGCCCAGAAATTCGGCCACATCCAGCCAGGCGTAGGCGACGGCACGGGTCTTGGCCCGCTCCTCCGCGGTCGGCTCGTAGATGTGACCGCCGTCGATGGCGACACAGCCGAAGGGCAGGCCCGTAGCATCCCCCGCGGCCTTGACTTTCGCCAGCCAGGCCCGGTCGGTCAGCCCCGGCTCCAGATGTTTCATCCACGGGTCCAGTTGGGTGAAGCCATTCTCTTTGCAGAAATCGATATAGCCGTTGATGTCCATCGAGCCGTTCTCGAAGCTGCGACGAAAACTGTAGGAAATGATGCTGTAGCGCATGGGGAGTCTCCGTGGGGTGTGTGGGGTTTGTGAGTTTGCGTCATTCGGAACAATCAAGCAAAATAGAAGTCCTGTTATTCTACACCCAACCGGGCTTTCCAGCAATGGAATTTCAATGGCCCATCGTTTGTTCCCATCCCCAAAGGAGACCCCAGTGAAACTCGAACACGCCGCTATCAATGTACCCGATGTCAAGGCCGCGGCCCAATGGTACGTGGACAATCTGGAAATGCGTATCGTCGTCGCCGGGCAGGCCGCGCCCTACATGACATTCATCGCCGACAGCGCGGGCAGTATGATTGAACTCTACACCCGCACAGACATCGCCCCCCCGGACTACAGCGAAATCAACCCCTTCAATCTCCATTTCGCTTTTTCTGTGGATGATATGGAAGCAGCTCGGGACGCGCTGGTGGCCGCGGGCGCGACGGTCGTGGACCAGATCGCCACCACCCCCGCAGGCGACCAACTGCTCTTCCTGCGCGACCCCTGGCAGGTGCCGATTCAGATCGTCAAGCGCAAGAAGCCGATGGTGTAGTTGCTGCGTGCAGCGTACTGCGTAAAACTGGACGGCAGACCGCGGACGACGGACGGTTCTTGGCGGTCTGCCGTCCGTCGTCTGTCGTCTCATTCTGCAATGCAAAGGAGTATCCCCCATGCCCAACAGCAGCATCGCCTGGATCGACGCAGAATTGGATCGGCTGAAAGAGGCCGGTCTCTACAACACCATTCGCACGATTGAATCCCCGATGGACGGCTGGGTCGTCATCGACGGCCAGCGCAAACTCAACTTCTGCGCCAACAATTATTTGGGGCTTGCCAATCACCCCCGCCTGCGAGAGGCCGCCAAAGCTGCCATCGACCGCTACGGCATTGGCCCCGGCGCGGTACGCACGATTGCCGGGACCACCTCCCTCCACATCGAACTGGAAGAGAAGCTGGCTGCCTTCAAAAAGGCCGAAGCCTGTATCACTTTTCAGAGCGGATTTACGGCCAATCTGGCGACGATCCCCGCGCTGGTGGGCAAGGACGACCTGATCTTCTCCGACGAACTGAACCACGCCAGTATCATCGACGCCTGCCGCCTGAGCCGGGCGCAGGTGATCCGCTACGCGCACAACGACGTGGCCGATCTGCGCGCCAAAATTGCGGAAAATTCCAGCGACGGGCGCAAACTGATTGTCACCGACGGCGTATTCAGTATGGACGGCGATATCGCACCCCTGGACGAAATTGTGGCTGTGGCCGAGGAGACCGGCTGTCTGTCGATGGTGGACGACGCCCACGGCGAGGGTGTGTTGGGCGAAGGCGGGCGGGGGATTGTGGACCACTTTCATCTGCACGGGCGGGTGGATGTGGAGGTGGGCACAATGAGCAAAGCCTTTGGCGCGGTGGGCGGAATGGTGGCAGGCCGCCGCACGATTGTGGAATGGCTGCGCCAGCGGGGACGCCCCTTCCTCTTTTCCAGCGCGATGACCGCGCCGGATGTGGCCGCCTGTATCGAAGCCACCGCAATGCTCCAGGAATCGACGGAACGGGTGGAGCGGCTGTGGAGCAACGCCAGTCTGCTCAAATCCGAACTGCAAAAAATGGGCTTCGACACGGGCCAGAGCCAGACGCCGATTGTGCCGGTGATGCTGGGCGAAGCGCCCCTGGCCCAGGAATTCAGCCGCCGCCTCTTCGCCGCGGGCGTCTTTGCAATGGCGATTGGTTTCCCCACCGTTCCCGCAGGCAAGGCGCGCATCCGGGTGATGAACAGCGCGGCCCACAGCAAAGACGACTTGGAAGTGGGGCTGGCCGCGTTTGAGAAGATTGGCCGGGAATTGGGCCTAATCGGAGATTAGATATTAGGTATTGGATATTTGGTAGTGACACCCCGTCGCGTCACTACCAAATATCCAATACCTAATATCTTCTACCCCTTCTTTCCACAAACGAGACATCTCCTATGCGCAAACACGCCATTTTTATCACCGGGGCCAGCGGCGAAGTGGGCCACGCTCTCATCCGCCATCTGGCCGCAGACGGCAACAACCGACTGCTCACCCTGGATTTGAAGGCCCTGCCCCCGGACATCGCCCCCCTCTCCACCCACGTCCAGGGCGATATGCTGGACACGAATCTGCTGGCCCGGCTGGTCAGCGAATACGAGATCGACACAATCTACCACCTGGCCGCGCTGCTCAGCACCCGGGCCGAATTCAGCCCGGAGATGGCCCATCAGGTCAATGTGGAGGGGATGCTCACCCTCCTCAAACTGGCCGCGGAGCAGAGCCAGTGGCGCAACCAGCCCATCCAGTTCGTCTTTCCCAGTTCCATCGCCATCTACGGCATGCCGGATCCGGAGAGCAAAGCTCTCTACAACCGGGTGCGGGAATTCGAGTGGAACCAGCCCCGCACGATGTACGGCTGCAACAAAATCTATGGCGAGATGCTGGGCAACTACTATAGCAAACATTTCCGCCAATTGGCCGCGGAAGCGCCCGTGCATATCGACTTTCGCTGCGTGCGCTTTCCGGGGCTGATCAGTGCCTTTACCCTGCCCAGCGGTGGAACCAGCGACTACGGACCAGAGATGCTCCACGCCGCGGCCAAAGGCGAAGCCTATGCCTGTTTTGTGCGGGAGGATGCCCGCATCCCCTTTATGACAATGCCCGATGCGGTGCGTTCGCTGCTGCTGCTCTCCCAGGCCCCTGCGGAGAAGCTGACCCGTCGTGTCTACAATGTGACCAGCTTCAGCCTGAGCGCGGGGGAGATTCGGGAGCGGGTGCTGGATGCCTTCCCGGACGCGCAGGTTAGCTTTGCGCCGGACTTGAAACGGCAGGCCATCATCGACTCCTGGCCCGCGGATCTGGACGATTCCGCAGCCCGGCGTGACTGGGGCTGGTCTCCCCAGCACGACGTGGACAAAGCCTTCGGGGAGTATCTGATTCCCAACATTCGCAAGGGGTATGCGCCACCTGACCGATAAAATTCTTCTGACTTCAGCAAGAATTGCAGAGCCTTCTTGTAAACACGGATGAAAGAGAACCATCACCAGACAGATGAACCGCATCCGCCAAAATCGTTTTTTACTCTTTTCCCATCTCCTGCTCTCCCTCGCCATCGGCGTTGGGCTGGTTGTCTATGCCCGCCGCGCACCCATTTCAGTCGAGCAATTGCCCTGGCTGCTGATGGGCGGGGCGCTGCTCTATGGCGTGGCCGCGGGCCTGCTCTCCCTGCTCATCGCGGTCCGTGCCACCCGGCCTTTGCGTGAACTGATCGAAGTGGTGCGGCGTATGGCCGGCGGCGACCTGACTGTGCGGATGTTCTCCACCAGCCAGGACGAAGTGGGACGTCTGATCGATGGCTTCAACCGGATGGCCGAGGAGTTTCAGGGACAAATGGCCGCGCTGGGCAAAGAACAGAGCCGTCTGCAAGCGGTGCTGGCTGCCATGACTGATGGCATTCTGATTGTCAATGAGGAGGGGCGGGTGCAGTTGGTGAATGTGGCCGCCACCCATCTGTTGGGGATCGGAGAAGTCGATGTTCTGGACCGTCCCTTTGCCCAGGTAGCCAGAGATCACCGGCTGATCCACCTGTGGCAGCGCTGTCGGGAACAGAACGAGGAGGCCAGCGACACCTTCGATTCCCTGGCCGACGGGCGCACGTTGCGCGGGGTGGTTACGCCCATTCGTCAACTCACGCCGCCGGGCTATCTGGTGATTGTGCAGGATTTGACCGAACTGCGCCGTCTGGAGCGCATCCGCCGGGAGTTTGTCAGCAATATCTCCCACGAACTGCGCACACCCCTGGCCTCTCTGCGCGCCCTGGCCGACACCCTGCGCGACGGCGCGCTGGACGATCCTCCCGCGGCCCGTCGCTTTCTGGACCGAATGGACGGGGAGGTGGATTCCCTGACCCAAATGGTGGCAGAGTTGCTGGAACTGTCCCGCATCGAATCGGGGCGCGTGCCTATTCGTCTGCGCTCTGCTTCTCTGGACGAAGTGCTTCTCCCCGCGATGGAACGGTTGACCCCCCAATTCGACCGGGCCGGGCTGACGCTGGCTGTGGAAATTCCCGACGGCCTGCCCCCCGCGCTGGCCGATGTGGAACGGGTGCAGCAGGTGATCACAAATCTGGTCCACAATGCGCTGAAGTTCACCCCCGGCGGCGGCACAGTCACAGTGAGTGCGCGTCTGAGCGACGAGAAACCCGACTGGCTGCCCGGCTATGCCCAGGAGACGCCGCCCCATTCCACCGCCGACCGGATGCTCCTCGTCCAGGTCAAAGACACGGGTGTCGGTATTCCTCCGTATGACTTGCCCCGCATCTTTGAACGCTTCTACAAAGCCGACCGTGCCCGCTCCGGCGGCGGCACAGGACTGGGGCTGGCGATTGCCAAGCACATTGTCCAGGCCCACGGCGGGCGCATCTCCGCGGCCAGCCGGGAAGGGGAGGGAACCACCTTTTCCTTCACCCTGCCCGTGGCGCAAGATTGAAGTTATTGGGTATTGGATATTGGGTGTTAGCTATTTCGTAGGTTGACATTCCGACGCGGCTCACGAAATACCCAATATCTTTTTCGTTAATCATCCAATAACAAAATGATCCCCCCCCATTAACCCCATTTGTGACACAAAGCACAAACCATTAACAATCGCATAGTATCCTCTTTTCAGAACGGAATCAATCTGTTCCACGACATCAAAAGAAATATTCTGAAAGGAAGAAACATGCGTTACAAGTTATTGGTACTCGTCTCTCTGGCTCTGCTGATTTTGGCTGGCTGTGCGCCCGCAGCCACCCCAGCCCCTGCAGCGGCCACAGAGGCTCCCGCCGCCACAGAGGCTCCCGCGGCTGAATCTGCCCCGGCTGAAGCAGCTCCGGTTGAAGCGCCCGCTATGTCCGAAAGCGGCCTGCCCGAAGTCAACCCCCTGGAAGTCACCGGGGACATTATTGTGGCGGGCAGCTCGACTGTCTATCCCCTGACCGAAGCGATTGCTGAACGCTTTGCCGATGAAGGCTATGCCGGCAACATCACCATCGACAGCATCGGTTCCGGTGCTGGTTTCGAACGCTTCTGCGTAGCCGGCGAGTCGGACATCTCCAACGCCAGCCGGCCCATCAAGGATTCCGAGGTGGAAAGCTGCGCGGCCATTGGTCGCACTCCCATCGAATTCCGGGTGGGAACCGATGCACTGGCCGTTGTGGTCAGCCCCGAGGCCGATTGGTTGGAGAGCGTGACAATGGATGAATTGGTCGTCCTTTTCTCCACCGCCACCACCTGGGCCGATGTGAACCCGGACTGGCCTGCCGAGCCGATTCAGCGCTTTATCCCCGGCACGGACAGCGGCACCTTCGACTACTTCGTGGAAGCGGTCTACGGCGAAGACGAGGAGCCGATTCTGAGTGCAGCCAACACCCAACTCAGCGAGGACGACAATGTGCTGGTGCAGGGCGTGGAGGGCAGCAAGTATGCCATCGGCTTCTTTGGCTATGCCTACTACCAGGAGAACGCCGAACTGCTGAAGATTCTGGCGGTTGAAGGTGTGGAAGCCAGCGCTGAGAATGTGGACAACAACAGCTACCCCCTGGCCCGCCCCCTCTTCATCTATTCGGATGCGACTGTGATGGCAGAGAAACCCCAGGTAGCGGCGTACATCAATTTCTACCTGAGCTTTGTCAACGAAGAAGTCATCCGGGTTGGCTACTTCCCCTCCAGCGCTGCTGCTCTGGAAACGGCCAAAGCGAATTTCCTGGCGGCCATCGGCCAATAGAAAAATAGTTTGTATACACGGATGGAAAGGAACACAGATCATCTGAAAAATCTGTGTTCCTTTCCATCCGTGTATACAACGAGCAAAGGGAGGTAAATGTGAAGAGTGATGCGCTGGTCCTGCCGAGGATGCAAGTGGCAAGCGGCGGTAATGCCAGCCCGCTGCGTCATCGTGTCCGCTGGGGAGAACGGTTGATTCAGGGCTTTTTGTTCCTGTGCGGTGCGGTTTCGATCCTGACGACCGTCGGGATTGTGGCTGTGCTGGGACGGGAATCCCTGCTCTTTTTCGCCAGCCCAGAGGTGCATCTCTCCGAATTTTTCGGGACCACCACCTGGCAGCCCGCGATTGAGAGATTTGGCATCTGGCCTCTGGTGACGGCGACCCTCATCACCAGTTCGATCGCTATGCTGGTGGCCCTGCCTCTCGGTCTGGCCGTGGCGATTTATCTGAGCGAGTATGCCTCGGACAAGGCCCGAGCCATCCTGAAGCCGGTGATGGAGATTCTGGCCGGTGTACCCACAGTCGTCTACGGCTACTTTGCCCTGACATTTATGACGCCGCTATTGCGCTCTATCTTTGGCCGGGATGTGGTGGAAATTTACAACACCGCCTCGGCGGGTATTGTCATCGGGATTCTGATTATCCCGCTGGTCAGTTCTATGGCGGAGGACGCGCTGCGGGCTGTGCCCGATTCCCTGCGCCAGGCGGCCTATGGCCTGGGTGCGACGAAATTGGAGACTGCCGTGCGGGTGGTTCTGCCTGCGGCCCTCTCCGGTGTCACCGCCGCTTTTATCGTCGCCATCAGCCGGGCTGTGGGCGAAACAATGGTAGTGGCGATTGCGGCCGGTGCGGGTCCCAAATTTACCTTCAATCCTTTTGAGGCCGCCGAAACAATGACCGGCCATATTGTGCGCATCAGCGGCGGGGATTTGAGCTACGATTCCATCGATTACAACAGCATCTTCGCCATCGGCCTGCTGCTCTTTGTGATGACACTGACGCTGAATGTGATCAGCCAGCGCATTGTGCGCCGCTTCCGGGAGGTATACGAATGAGCCAAAATACACAGGCCGAGTCGGGCGTGGGGATGCCCAAAGAGGCGGAGTATAGCGAACTGGTGGCTCGTCGTCAGCGCCAGGGACGCATCTGGGCGATGGTCTTTCAGGCGGCCACGCTGGTGGGCATTCTGGCCCTCACCGCCCTGCTCTACAATATCGTCACCGAATCCTTTGGGCTGGTCGCGCTGGAAAATGAGGTAGACCCGATTTCGCTGGCGGTCAGAGGCATACCCCTGGAGGAACTTTCCAAAGAGCAGTTGCAGACGATTCTGGAGGCGAATATCTCCGCCGGCTTGCTGCGCCGCTTTGAGAATGACCAGCCCTTTGCCGAACGAGACCGAGAGAGCGTCTACGGGCTTGTGCTGGAACGGGTGGTCGAGCCGCGCATTGTGGCAACCTGGACGCTGCAAGAATCTCTCTTTCAGCGGGAGCAGATCGAGGCGGAGATCGCGGCCAAATATCCCAACGCAGTGCTGGAATTCCGCAGTTGGGTGAACCCGAATTTTGTATCCAGCACCCAATCCAGTGTGCCCATCCAGGCCGGTGTGCGCACAGCGCTTTTCGGCTCCCTGTGGGTCATTCTCATCACAATTTTGTTCGCCTTCCCGGTCGGTGTAGGCGCGGCCATCTATCTGGAAGAGTATGCGGATGACAACCCCATCAACCGGCTGATCCAGACGAATATCAACAATCTGGCCGGTGTGCCGTCGATTATCTACGGGATGTTGGGGCTGGCGATCTTTGTGCGCACAATGCAGCCGTTGACTAGCGGCGCGCTGCTGGGGTTGGCCGATGCAAGTACGGCCAATGGGCGCACAATCCTCTCCGCCGGGTTGACGCTGGGGCTGCTGATTCTGCCGATGATTATCATCAACGCCCAGGAGGCCATCCGCGCCGTGCCCAGCACATTGCGCCAGGCGGGCTATGGCCTGGGCGCGACCCAATGGCAGGTCATCTGGCATCACGTCCTGCCATCGTCTATGCCGGGAATTCTGACGGGAACGATTCTTTCCATCTCCCGTGCCATCGGCGAGACCGCACCTCTGGTGGTGATTGGTGCGTCTACATTTATCGCAGTGGATCCCAATGGGCCGTTTTCCAAATTCACTGTCCTGCCCATCCAGATTTACCAGTGGACCTCCCGGCCCCAGGACGAATTTCGCAATCTGGCCGCGGCTGCCATTCTGGTGCTGCTCGCTCTGCTGCTCACGCTCAATGCCTCGGCTGTGCTTCTGCGCAACCGCTTCAGCGTAGCCCGTGCAGGAATGTGATGCGATGTGTACACGGATTGAAGAGAACACAGATTGTCTCTGTATAAATTCGTGTTCCTTCCCATCCGTGTATACAAATTTTCGGTGTGGTTCATTTGAGCGGGTTGGCATCTTTACACTTCGGTAGGAGGAGTAGGCACGCCCACGTGCCGGATGTGGTCGAGTCAGCCCCGCACGTGGGCGTGCTCACTCCTCCTGATTTGTAAAGATCGTTTCACCGCAAAATCAACCACGCCAAATTTTCTTAGTTGATGTACAGAAGGAGATCGACCCGATGACAATTACACTTGAACGGCCTATGGTCCGCAGAAAAGAGTCCCCAGCGCCCCAGGCGAATGGCGGCCAGTATGCGATTGAGACAAATGGGCTGAATATCTATTACGGCGCTTTTCATGCCGTGCGCAATGTGGAGATGAAAGTGGCCCGCCGCAAAATTACCGCGATGATTGGGCCTTCCGGTTGCGGCAAAAGCACTGTTCTGCGCTGCTTCAACCGCATGAACGATCTGATCCCCAGCGCCCGCATCGAGGGCGAAGTCCTCTTTCAGGGCGAAAATATCTATGCGGATTACGTGGATTCGGTGGAGGTGCGGCGGCGGATTGGAATGGTCTTTCAGAAGGCCAACCCCTTCCCCAAATCCATCTACGACAATGTGGCCTGGGGCGCCCGCATCAACGGCTTCAAAGGCAATGTGGACAATATGGTGGAACGCTCCCTGCGCGGCGCGGCCCTGTGGGACGAAGTGAAGGACAAATTGCAGCAGAGCGCGCTGGGTCTCTCCGGCGGTCAGCAACAGCGTCTGTGCATCGCCCGGGCCATCGCAGTGGAGCCGGAGATTATCCTGATGGACGAGCCAGCCTCGGCCCTGGACCCCATTGCCACCCTGCGCATCGAGGATTTAATGCAGGAATTGGCCAAAGACTATACAATTATTGTGGTTACCCACAATATGCAGCAGGCGGCCCGGGTCTCCGACTTCACCGCCTTCTTCAGTGTGGACGAGCAACGCACAGGCCATATGGTGGAATTCGGGCCGACCGACCAGATTTTCACCAATCCCAGCGACCAGCGCACGGAAGACTACATCACTGGCCGCTTTGGGTAAAGATGGCTCCCATTTATCCAGCAGACGGAGGGTCCACTCGATGACAGATATAACAAACACCCAAGCACCCACGCGGAGACCTGCCCCCAAAAGGCTATCGACTCTGGACCGCTTCCTGACCCTTTGGATATTTCTGGCGATGGCGATCGGTGTGGGGCTGGGCTATCTCTTTCCCGCGGCAGTTCATGCCTTCAACGAAAGTTTCAGCCTGGGGACCACAAATATCCCTATCGCCATCGGGCTGATTCTGATGATGTATCCGCCCTTTGCCAAAGTGAAGTACGAGGAGTTGGGCCAGGTCTTTCGCAATGGCAAAGTGCTGGGGCTGTCACTGGTCCAGAACTGGCTGATTGGGCCGGTGTTGATGTTCGCACTGGCTGTCATCTTTTTGCGCGGCTACCCGGACTATATGGTGGGGCTGATCCTCATCGGTCTGGCCCGCTGTATCGCGATGGTCATCGTCTGGAATGAACTGGCCAAGGGCGATACGGAATACGCGGCCGGGCTGGTGGCCTTCAACAGCATTTTTCAGGTGCTTTTCTACAGCGTCTATGCCTGGGTCTTCATTACTGTTCTGCCCGGCTGGTTCGGTCTGCAAGGAATGGTAGTGGATATCGGCATCCAGCAGATCGCCGGAAGTGTCTTCCTCTACCTGGGCGTGCCGATGCTGGCGGGCTTTCTCACCCGTTTCTTCCTCCTGCGAGCAAAGGGGCGGCTCTGGTATGAACAGACTTTTGTGCCCCGCATCAGCCCGCTTACTCTCATCGCCCTGCTCTTTACGATTTTGGTGATGTTCAGCCTGAAGGGCGAACTGATCGTCCAGATTCCCCTGGATGTGGTGCGGATCGCCATCCCCCTGACCATCTACTTTATTGCGATGTTTCTGGTCAGCTTTTTTATGGGCCGCCAATTGGGTGCGGACTATTCCAAGACGACAACACTGGCCTTCACCGCGGCCAGCAACAATTTCGAGCTGGCGATTGCCGTCGCCGTCGCCGTCTTTGGCATCAATTCCGGGGCCGCCTTTGCCGCGGTCATCGGCCCGCTGATCGAAGTGCCGGTGATGATTGCTCTGGTCAATGTGGCCCTGGGCTTCCAGCGCCGCTATTTTGCAAACGAATTGCAGCCTCTGCCCGCACAGATGATCGAAGCCGCGGGCGAAGCCTGCCCGCCTGCCGAACAAATAACTTCCAGTCTCTCGAAATAGTGCCGAATCGCTGAGATTCTTGGCATTTCAGCAAGAAGTGGCGAAGTCTTTTTGTAAACACGGATGAGAAGAAACACGGATAAAATACAGCGCTGACTCCGCTGTGAAAAGCCATTTGAACTACAAAGTACAAAAAATACAGGGGAAACATCCGCGTTTATCAGTGTTCATCAGTGGCTGGAATAAATTATTGCATTCGAGTCAACAAAGGAAATCCTATGGGTAAACTACGCGTTCTCATTCTTTGCACAGGCAACTCCTGCCGCAGCCAGATGGCCGAAGGGCTGATCAACCACCACCTGTCCGATCGTTGGGAGGCCTACTCGGCCGGTTCCGTGCCTTCGGGCCGGGTACATCCCTTGGCGATTGCCGCGATGGCCGAAATCGGTATCGACATCAGCGGCCACCGTTCCGAGTCAGTCGAAATCTATCGCAATCTCAGCCCGGATCTGGTGATTACCGTCTGTGACAACGCAGCCCGCAACTGTCCCCTCTGGCTGGGCGCGGGGGAAAAGGTACACATCCCCTTTGCGGATCCCGCCGAGGCCGAGGGCAGCGAAGCCGAGCGCATGGCTTTCTTCCGCGCCGTGCGGGACGAGATCGACCAGGCCGTTCTCTCCTTTCTGCGGGAATGGCAGCCGACAGCGCCGGCGTCCACTGCACTGAACTACGTATAGAAGGAGAAGCCCAATGCCCCGTGTTGTATTTGTACGTGAACTCGGCTTTCTGCAGGATGAGATTCTCGCTCTGGGCAGTATGGTCAGCCAGGCCCTGGGTGAATCGGTTATTGCACTGGGGGAGCGGAATGCAGCCAAAGCCCAGGAGTTGATTCAGCGCGATCAGGAGGTCAATCGTAAGCGTTATGCCATTGAGGGCGATTGTCTGCGCCTGATGGCGACCCAGCAGCCGATGGCTGGGGATTTGCGTCTGCTGGCATCGGTGCTGGAGATTACCACCGAACTGGAACGCATTGGCGACTACGCCAAAGGCATTGGCAGGATTATTCTGCTCGTCGGCCCGGAGCCGTTGATGAAACCGCTGGTGGACATTCCGCTGATGTGTGAGCAGGTGCTGAAGATGCTCGACCGCGCGCTCGACGCCTTCATCCACCAGGACGCAGACGCGGCCCGGGCCATCGCGGCCGAGGACGATCTGGTGGACGATCTCTACAACAAAATCTACCGGGATATCATCGGCTTTCTGGTCGAGAAGCCCCAGCTTTTCGACCGGGCCAACTATCTGCTCTGGGCCGCGCATAATCTGGAACGGGCCGGGGACCGCACAGTCAACATCTGCGAACGGGTGCTCTTCAACGTCACCGGGCAGATGACCGAACTGGACGTGACCTAAAACGTAGCAACCAAAACCGGTAGGGCAGACCTGGCAGGTTTCAGAAAACTTGCCAGGTCTCCTCAAATCCGGGATGCACCCCACTGCGCCATCCGCATCCCCGCTCGCCTCCCCCTGTGGTATACTTCTCCCTTGATCAGACGCACGCCAATTCGACTTCAACTTTTGCCACCCAATGGCTGTCTACAACGACTTCTCCATTGAAATCAGCGCCACACCCAGCGGCTACACCGTGCGGGCACGCGCATCCGCGGGGCAGGCCCAGGCCGAAACATCTCTCCCCCTCTCTTCTCTGGAACTGGAAAACCGGCTACAGGCCGTCGAACTTTCGCTCCTGCGCGGGCGGGGCGGTCTGCGCAGGGCACTGAGCGAAAATGAACGCCAGGCCCAGGAACTCGGCCAGATTCTCTTCGATTTTCTTCTCAGCGGCCCAGTGCGTGCGCTTTTTGATCTCAGCCGTCTGGAATCGGAGCGGGGCGAGCGAGGGTTGCGCCTGTTGCTGACAGTGAAGCCGCCCGAACTGGCCGCCCTGCCCTGGGAGCTTCTCTTTCACAGCCGGGAAGGCGAATTTCTGGCCCTTTCCCAATCCACACCGGTGGTACGCTACTGGGCCGCGCCCTATGCCCAGCAGGCGCTGACTGTCACACCGCCCCTGCGGGTGTTGGGCGTGGTGGCTGGCCCGGCCGACTGGGAAGACCTGGATGTGGCCCAGGAAAAGCAGCGTCTGGAAGAGGCCCTGGCCCCCCTGCAACAGAGCGGGCTGGCCGAACTGGTCTGGCTGGACGGTCAGAGCCGCCGGGACCTGCAAAGTGCCATGCGCTCTGGCCCCTGGCACGCCATCCACTTTATCGGCCACGGCGGTTTTGACAAAGAACGGGACGAGGGCTTTATCGTCCTCTGCAACGAAGTGGGCCAGGCTGCCCCCCTCTACGCCGTCGAACTGGCCCGGCTGGTGGCGGATCACCCCTCCCTGCGGCTGGTCTTTCTCAACGCCTGCGAAGGGGCCACCGCTTCCCAGGGCGACGATCTGGCCAGCAGCGCGGCCGCGCTCGTCCGGCGCAGTGTGCCCGCGGTGGTCGCTATGCAATATCCCATCAGCGACAGCGCGGCCATCGAATTTGCCCGCACTTTTTACGAAGGCCTGGCCGACAATTTGTCCGTGGACGCGGCTGTCACCGACGCCCGCAAAGCTGTCAGCTTCTCCGCGCCCCACAGCCCGGAATGGGCCACGCCGGTGCTCTTTCTGGCCGCGGCAGATGGGCGGCTCTTTGCCCTGGAAAAAGCGGTGGACGCCGCGCCCCCGCCCGACACATCCACCCCGCGGGACGGTCCCCGCGCCGCACCGCCCGGCGGTACGTCCGGTTTCCGACCCTATCTTTGGCTGCCCATTCTGCTGGTTATCCTGGCCCTTGCGCTCTGGCAATTTTGGCCCTGGGACCAAAGCGAAGGCGGACCGACACCCCGGCCCACCCAGACAACCGCGGCGGTTGTGCCAATCCCCAGCCCCCAGACCACACCGTCACCGCCCGCGGCTACGGCTGGTTCCAACGGGCCATCAGATGTTCGGCTGCATATCACCTTCGACGATCTGGCATCCATTCTTCAGCCCGCGATCGGGGCCGGGGGATTCACCAATCTGACCGAAGAGAACTTTGTCCCAGGCCGTGTCCAGTCCGGTTTGTGGATACAGGATCGGGGCCAGGTTGTACGCTTTCCTATGCTGGTGGGCGACGCTCCGCTCTTCTCTCTGGAAAAGGGAGAAGCCGAGCTTTGGTATCGGCCCGACTACGACTTTCTGGACAACCTGCCCGCCCGCAATGAGCATACACTTTTCGTCGTGGGCGACATCTACAACCCGCCCCATTTGTTGCTCACAATGTCCGAACGGCTGCGCATCGAATACCTGGCCGATTGGGACCATCTCTATTTTGCCGAAAGCGAAAGCCCTGCCCTGCCCTGGACAAAGGGCGATTGGCTGCACATCCGGGCCGCCTGGGACCGTTCCAGCCCGGACGACGCATTCCAGCTACACGTCAACGATCTGCGGGTGGATGTGACACGCACAGGGGGCGGCTGGCCCTTGCCGGATGTGTCCCAGATGGAGTCCCAAATGGGGTCCCATCTGGGGGCGCTCTTTGTCGGCTCTGGCAACGCCACGGGCGATCTGGAGGCCAACGGCCTGCTCGATGAACTGATTGTGCGAGACGGGGCTGCCACCAAACCCGTCGCCGCTGCAACCGCCACCGCCATCCCCACACCCGTCAGCGGCTGGGCGCGGTTGGGCGAGAGCGGTCCAGAGATCGACGGCTGGGTCAACGCCCTGGCCGTCACCGACGAGAGCGTCTATGTGGGCGGCACTTTCAAATCGCCCTCCCCCGGCCTGCTCACCTGGAACCGGCGCGCGGACGAGTGGGGGACGCTGGGCAGCGGTGTCACCGGCACTGTGCAGTCCCTGCTGGTGGATGGCGCGGATGTGTATATTGGCGGTGATTTTACGGTGGAAGGAGCCGACGGGGAGACGATTCGCGGCCTGGCCCGCTGGGATGGAGAGGCGTGGCACCCCATCGGCGACGGTCTCTTCGGCCTCAACCGGGGGCCGGTGGCCGGGGTGGCCGCGCTGGCTCTGGACGCGGAGAAGAATCTCTACGTGGGCGGCATCTTCACCGGTGCGGGCAACGGCGACGGAACCGGCGTCAGCGCCCGGGGCATCCTGCGCTGGAACCGGGCATTGGCCCAGTGGCAGCGGTTGGGTGGTGACGAAGACGCCTCCGGGCTGGTGCGCTTCAGTGGGGATAGCCAACCGGTTTTTGTGGCGGCCATGGAAATGGTAGGCGAGTATCTCTACGTGGGCGGACACTTTGCTGCCATCGCCGATCGCAATGGGGGCAGCTTTCCCAACAGCCGCAACTTTGCCCGCTGGCACATTCCGTCGGAGCAGTGGGAAGGGGTGGGCCGGGTGGGCAGCAACAGCGAACCCGTAGTCTATGCCATCGCCACGGATGGGGACGACATTTATGTGGGTGGCGATTTCGACACAGTCTACGACGAAGCGGGCACGCCCATCAACGCTGTCCTGTTGGCCCGCTGGAACCAGACCAGCCAGGAGTGGGGCGGCATCTGCTGTATCAACGACAAAGACAGTGGCCGCACCCTTGCCAACGGGCTGACCAGCTACGGCACAATCGGTGTTGTGCGCGGGTTGGCCGTCGGCGAAAAGGGACTATACGTGGCCGGGCGCTTCAACGAAGCTGGGGATCAGGCGACCAACAATGTGGCCCGCTATCGCAACGGCAGTTGGGCGCGGCTCACAATGCGTAGCCCGACGCTGGGCACTGTGGCGGGGGTCAACGACACAATCTTCGCCCTGGCCCTGGCCGGGGATGAGGTGATCGTCGGCGGGAAGTTTACTGGATTTGGCGAAGTGACAAATGGGTCTGGTCTGGCCCGTTGGGGAGAGTAAATAGTGCTCCAATTCTTTCTCACCCTCTGGCATTTTGTGCGGGCCATCCGCAAAGGACTGGCCGACCCGGAATTCCGTTCGCTCTGTATTCTGGTGGGGATCGTCATCGGCTCCGGCACACTTTTCTACCACTTTGTGGAAGGGATGGGCTGGATCGACGCCCTCTATTTCTGCGTCATCACCCTGACAACCGTCGGCTACGGCGATCTCTCCCCTCAGACGCCGATTGGCAAACTCTTTACTGTCGTCTATATCTTTGTCGGACTGGGGCTGCTGGCCGCTTTTATTGGCTACGTGGCCCAGAATGCCCGGGAGAATATCCAGGAGAGCGGTGTCCTGCCCCATCTGCGCGCCAAGGCCAGGCCGGACGAATTGGAAGATTCGTAGGCCTGGCCCATCCACGATTTTTGATTCACCATTCGCGCTGGCTGGTGTGGCGGAGGCGGCCTATTTGCCGCTGATCAATGGCACAAAAATAGCGAAGGAATCCCCCTTGGCTGCGAGGGAGACGGCAATTACTTTCTCGGCAATCACTGTCCCTCCGCTCTTCAGCAGAGAAACCGTGACAGTTGCCTGATCGCTGCCCCCGTTGGCCCCGGCGACCGCGGGGGCCAGGGTGACGACTTCGGTGCTGCTGCCTTGGCCGGGGCTGATGTTCAGCCAGGGGACATCGGCCACCACCTGCCAGCTATAGTCCGGATCGCCCCCCACGGCCAGGGGCTGGATCGTATACCTGTCCGGCGAGGCTGTTTCGTCTTCCGGGTCGTAGTAGAAAGTGATCGAATCGGGCAGGGCGTTGAGTTCCGGCTCGGCTGTGTCCTGGGTCAGATAGATGGTGTCGCTGGCGTTGGCACTCTTGGACTCTGTGCGCATCTCGACTTCAATGGTGTGTTCCCCGGCCGCGGCCTTCAATTGCCATTGCAGGGGCAGGGCAAAGGGCTGCCAGTCGGACCATTCGCCCTGATCGACACGCAGGCGAATCTCGTTCCACTCCCCATAGACGTGAATACTCAGGATACCGTCGTCGGTGGTGGGTGCCTCGCCGTTGATGATGGCCGGGTAGATATCCAGGCGACGGCCAAAATCCTGCACCCAATAATGGCGGTAGGAGCCGCTGCCCTGAAAATAGCCCACGCCTATCTCCCAATTGTTTGGGGAGAGGATATTGCGGCGGTGGCCGTCACTGTTCATCCAGCCATCCATCACCCTGGCGGGCGTGTCATAGCCGGCTGCGATATTCTCGGATCGCCATTGGGCATTGCTGTAATAGGTGCTCAGTCGGTCGCCCCAATTACACACTTCCACCAGTTCGCCGTCGACCCGGTCGTGGCCGGTATGAGAAAAGTAGTTCTCCTCCGACATATCCGTGGCATGAAAACGGGCCGCGTTGACCAGTGGCTCCACCGATTTCAGGGGGGGCAATCCGTTGTCCAGCCGGATTTGATTGGTCAGCCGCACAATTTCTTGCTCGAAGGCTTCGTTGCTGCTGGCAAAAATCGGGCCGCCACACCCGGCCAGTGAGTCCGAGCTGGGGATGGTGCTCTGGCTGCCTGCCCAAACCGGCGCAGGTCGAACGGGCCATACAGCAGACAGCCCTATCAGGCAGATTGCCACAAGCAGTTGGAAAATTTGGCGGTTTTTTTGTGTGGAAAGCATCGACTATAGACCTTTTTTGACAGAGTGCGCCATCAACGGGTACGGTATACAGATGGAACCTATTCTATCCATAGCATAGCGGGTTTATGACCGCTCGACTATAGCCAAAAAGGACAACGAACATATGTTTGGACGCGAAAAAAGTGTCTTCAGTGAGGCTGATGTACTGGCCGCGCTCAGCAAAGTCCAGGAGCCGGAACTCCATCAGGACCTGGTGACGCTGGAAATGGTCAAGGATATCGAGATTCAGGGCCAGGATGTCACTTTCACAATCGAATTGACCACCCCCGCCTGTCCCCTGCAAGACAAGATTGAAGCGGACTGCCTGGCCGCGGTGAAGTCCGCCATCCCAGCGGTCGGGAATGTGACAATTAAGTTCACCCACCGGGTGCGGGGGGACGGGCGTATCTTTGGCAAGCTGAATGTGCCCATCAAAAACATTGTGGCCGTAGCCAGCGGCAAAGGGGGCGTGGGCAAAAGTACAGTCAGCGTCAACCTGGCCGTGAGCCTTGCGATGGATGGGGCGAAGGTCGGGCTGCTGGACGCGGACATCTACGGGCCGAATATCCCGATGATGATGGGGATCGCCGACGCGCCGCCGGTGTTGCAGGGCAAACTGGTTCCAGCCGAAGCCCACGGCGTGCGATTTATGTCTATGGGCTTTCTGCTGCCCGCGGACAAAGCGCTGATCTGGCGCGGTCCTATGCTGCACAAGGCGTTGCAGCAGCTTTTCACCGACGTGCGCTGGGGCGAACTGGACTATCTGATCGTCGATCTGCCCCCCGGCACCGGCGACGCCCAGCTATCCCTGGCCCAGATTGTGCCCCTGACCGGCGGGCTGATTGTGACGATGCCCCAGATGGTTTCGGTATCGGACGCGATGCGGGGCGCGGCGGCCTTTGAGCAGTTGGATGTGCCGATTCTGGGTGTGGTGGAGAATATGGCCGGGGAGATTTTCGGCAGCGGTGGTGGCGCGGCCGCGGCCAAGAAGCTGGGCGTGGACTTCCTGGGCCGCATCGAACTCGACCCGAATGTGCGGGTCGGCGGCGACAGCGGCCACCCGGTCGTCGTCTCCCATCCCGACAGCCCCACGGCCCAGGCCTTCCGCATTCTGGCCCGTGTGGTAGCCGGTCGGGTCAGTATGCGCACTATGACGCCGAGTATGGAATTGACGGTGATGTAACCAGACTAGCGCCGGTTGAGTAGGCTGGGGCAGTATCCAGCCGTATCGAAACCTAGCGGGTGGGAAGAACAGTCGTGTCACCCATTCGCTGGTTTCGATACGCCTCGAAGACGCAGAATCCTTCAGATTCTGTCAGCTACTCAACCGACGCTCACTGATCTGATCTGCGTACAACGAGGAGCCACCCAATGTACCGATGTGCCATCGTGGGTGTGGGCGGGAACCGGGCCAACGGCCACGCCGACGCCTATGCCAACGGACGGATCGAGCGGGGCCAACTGGTCGCGGTCTCCACCCGCAACCCGGAGAAGCTGGCCGCCTTTGGCGAACGCCACGGGATAGCCGCCCGCTACACCGACTACCGGGAGATGTTCGCGGCGGAGCGGCTGGATTTGGTCCACGTCAACACCCCGCCCGATGTGCGTCTGGAGATATTCCAGGCCGCGGCTGATGCTGGCATCCCCAGCCTGGTGGTGGAGAAACCCCTGGCCATCCAGTGGGAGGACTACCGGGCCATCGCCGAGTTCGCCCGCACCAGCCCGGTCAAAATCGCCGTCAACCACCAGCTACACTTCCACCCCCGGCGGCTTGCGCTGCAACGGCTGGTGGCCGAAGGCGGCATCGGCTCTGTGCGATTTGTGGACGCCAGTGCGGGGTTGAATATGGCCTTTCAGGGAACCCACACCCTACAGGCCATCCGTGCCTTTCTGCCGGACCGGACGCCACAGACCGTCTTTGCCCAGGCAACCGGCACGGACGGTTTGCAGCCCAATCCCCGCCAGCACTACGCGCCCGACGCACTTCTGGCTACCCTGGACTACGGCGACGCCATCACCGCGCTGCTGCGCTGCGGGTCCAACGCGCCCAGAGTGCTGGCCGACGACCCGCGCGCCCACATCCACAAACGCATCGGCGTCTACGGCGAAAAGGGCTATGTGCATTGGACGATGTGGTCCTGGGAGGTGGGACAGGCCGGGCGGGTGGAACGGGGCAGCCACGAATACGGCGCTGAAGATGTGCTGGGCCAGGCCGCGCTCACCGAAGCGATGTTCGACTGGCTGGAGGACGACCGGGCCGTACACCCCCTCAATTTGGATGTCTCGTTGCAGGACTTTGCGGTGATGCTCAATATCTACGAGAGTGCGCTGCACCGGGAGATTCGCCGGTTGGACGGCGGGGGGTCAGGCGCGTCCCAGCAGGCGGGGCTGATGGCCGCGCTGCGGGTGGGGTTGGGGTAGGGAAAGGCAGAAACGCGCTCCGACAGATTAGCAGAAAGGAGCGCCGGAAGACCGGCGGAAGGCAAAAGGCCCGGAGCATTTCGCTTCGGGCCTCTTTTTAGGCGGGCAAGGGGATGAGTCGGCTCTCGTCGTTGTGCAGGATGGAGAGCAGGGAGAGGACGAAGACACCCAAGTGGCGAAGTGGGTGGCTCCAATTCTTGCCGGGTGAAATGGTGCTTTTGAATTCGGGCCAGACTCGGTTGAGATCGGCGAACTGGTGGATAAACTGCCGTTCCCAGGCTTCGATTTGGATGCCGATCACTTGGCCTGTGACCGGATCAGCTATGGCTGTCACGTCGTGGTCAATGTCGTAGTGGACGCCACGAGCTGGCTGGGCAGAGAAATAGATGATAAAGCTGTCGCTCTCATTGTCGTAATCGACCCAAGTCTCCCCGGTAGCGATTTTCTCGGCACTGGGCATGGTCAGCCGGACGGTGGGTGGCGGGCCGAGAAGTGTGGCGATGTCCATATGACCTCCTCTGTAGGTTTTGGATGATTTTTGACGAAGGCGGTGACGACTGCGCTCTGGCGGACGACAACCCGTACCCACTCTTTAGGATAATCAGGATGGGCGGCTTGTCTGTAATAAATCTCTACAAGTTCGTCGGAGGCGTCACGAGTGATGATGTGAGGGTCGGTGACGGTCTCTTCAATATACTCGACCCGATCCATTTCCGGGTGGCGTCTGCGAATATGTGTGTAATAACGCTGCTCGGTCAGGTAGACTCTGGAACCGCGGGGATCGTAAAGGTCGAACACACTATTGCCTTGCTGTGGTGAGTGCTGTATGTCTGTAACAATACAGGAGTGCGGGACGGTTGTCAAGCATTTTTTGGTGTGTATCTGTTTATGCAGATTTCCCTTTGACAACTTTGTTTGGGTCGCCTACACTGGATGCGTTATGAAAGAAATCTGTAGTTGCCAGTGGTAAGATGATAATTGTAGTTGTCAGGCAGGGGAGGGTCTTATGATGCGAGGCGTGGCCTTGATACGGAAGATGTTATTGTTTGTTGGAGAACTGCCCAGCATCTTCGCCCAAGCTATCCAATCATACAGGCAACGACCACTTATAGTGATGATTTCTACAATTGTTGCGGTGCTGGTAGCCGTCCTTGCCATCTACTCCGATTCCGGCGCTATAGCCAAATATCCGCTTTTCCCGACCAATACGCCACCGCCCACGGCCACCACCGCGCCTACAGCAACCCCGACTGCGACCCATCCCCCGCTGCCCACCCCTACACCGTTAGCATTTCGACCTGCCGCCGAAGGAGAGACGCTAATCGTCATCGCCAAATTTGCCTATTTGGAGGGGGCAGACGACACCGACCCGGCAGGCGAAATTGCAATCGCCATTCGGGAGGCAGCAAAGACGCTTGACTTCACGACCCTACGCGTGGAGGTAGAGCCGACACAGATCGGTCGTTTAGGGCGGGAAGCGGCGGAGAGTTTGGGACGACAATACGACGCAGCTATTGTCATCTGGGGTGAAGTATCTACGGTGGCTGTGACCACCAACTTTCTCAATTTATCGGAACCGAAATTGCCAGCCGCCTATGTCAACATACGCGAGACAGAGCGAACACAATCAAGACAGGAATTGAGTGGTATACCTCTCTTTTCTGAATATGTCACAAAAAACCTCCCACAATTACTGGTCTCTTTAGCCTTTTTCGCCGTCGGTAACTCATATTATCAGGCTCAAAACTTTGCCGAAGCACGAGTTGCTTTTGAGAAGAGTGTCTCATCCTGGCCTAAAGAAGCCGAACTGGAAGGGTTGGATATTTCGGTCTTCGCTTTAGCGCTTTTGAGTCAGATTGATGGAAACCTTATTGGGCAGATTGCCGGAAATTTCGTTGAAGCTATCACCCGTCACGACAAGACTATCAAGTCTGACCGGACGGATGTAGTTGCCTACAACGATAGGGGCATTGCACTCAGTTCGCAGAAGCAGTACGAAGAAGCCATCGCTAGCTACGACAAGGCCATCGAACTCGACCCGGCTTATGTAAATGCCTATATCAATCGGGGACTCGCTCTCTATTATTTGCAGCAGTACGAAGAAGCCATCGCTAGCTACGACAAGGCCATCGAACTCGACTCAGCATATACAGATGTCTACATCAATCGGGGCAATGCGCTCAGGGCTTTGGCGCAGTACAAGGAAGCCATCGCCAGTTACGACAAAGCCATCGAATTCGATCCAGCGTCAGCAGTTGCTTACATCAATCGGGGCAATGCTTTCAGGGCTTTAGAGCAGTATGAAGAGGCCATCGCCAGCTACGACAAGGCCATTGAACTCGACCCAGCATATACAGATGTCTACATCAATCGGGGCAATGCACTCAGGGCTTTGGCGCAGTACAAGGAGGCCATCGCCAGTTACGACAAAGCCATCGAATTCGACCCAGCGTCAGCAGTTGCTTACATCAATCGGGGCAATGCGCTTAGAGCTTTAGAGCAATACGAAGAAGCCATCGCCAGCTACGATAAGGCCATTGAACTCGACCCAGCATATACAGATGTCTACAACAATCGGGGTGTTGCCTTTTGGGATTGGGGGATCACCTACGCCAGGCAGGGCGACTTTGCTCAGGCAGCAGAGTTTATGCAGGTTCTCGTGGACTACGAACAGGAAAATAATTATCCTGATGCAGGAAAACATTCTGAAACGGTGGAGGAGTATCGAAGACGGGCCGCGGCGGGTGAATAAACGACAAACCGCTGCGTCGTCCCCCTTTCTGGTTATCCTATACCCAACCGCTTGGCAACGGCGTCAAAACCCCGGCCGCGTAGAGTAGATTTCAATCCAGTCACCGGTTGGGTTTGCCCAATAATTTTTATTTCGACGAGCGACGCCGGTTGAGCCTGTCGAAACCCAGGAGCGGGTCTACGAGAGATCGCCATCTAAGCCGCTGGTTTCGACAAGCTCAACCGACGCTCTCTGAGCTGGTTGACACGATTTGTCCTCTTATGTTAGAAACTGTCGAGTAGCCAGACAACCGTTCACTTCGTCCAAAACCAACAAACCACACCCAGGACGCTCCACCCACAGGACCCCGCCAAGGAACCCCACCGATGCTCACAACCATCGAAAAAGTACTCTTTCTCGTCGTCGTCGCCACCGCGCTCTACTATGCCTGGCGCAACTTCCGCACAGTCTATCGGGTTATCCGCCGGGGCACGGGGGACTTCCCCAGCCGGGAAGAAATCATCGGGCGGCTGGTGGAGGCGGGGGTCAAGTGGCTCTCCATCCGCCCCATCTGGAAGACCCGCACAGTGGCATCGCTCTTCCACGGGCTGGTGGCCTGGGGCTTTGTCTTCTACATCCTCGTCAATGGTGCGGATGTGCTACAGGGCTACTTCCCCATCAAATTTTTGGGCGACAACCCCCTGGGCAGCGCCTACCGCTTCCTGGCCGATATTTTCTCCGTGGCCGCGCTGGTGGGAATGGTCTATTTTCTGGTGCGCCGCTTTGTCCTGGCTGCGCCGGAGTTGACCTACCGGGAAAATGTGATGCTGGACCCTAAGGTGAAGGCCGGGGGCATCCGCCGGGACTCGCTGATTGTGGGCATCTTCATTCTGCTGCACGTAGGCTCCCGCTTCCTGGGCGAGAGCTTTACGATTGCCCTGGAACGAGCCGCCACCGGTCACGGCGACGCCGCGCAACCCTTTGCCAATGCCATCAGCCTGCTCTGGGGTGGGCTGGGCACAGGCGCGTTGACCTTCGGCCAGCACGCTGGCTGGTGGCTGGCCCTGGGTCTGATTCTGGCCTTTCTGCCCTACTTCCCCTACACCAAACATTTCCATCTGATGCTCTCCGGCATCAACTTTCTCACCAAACCCCAGCGCACCTCTCTGGGTGCAATCGAGCCGGAAGATTTCGAGGACGAGTCCATCGAATCCTTTGGCGTGGCCCGGCTGGAGGACCTGCCCTGGAGCCATCTGGCCGACGCCTACGCCTGTATTATGTGCAACCGCTGCCAGGACGTCTGCCCAGCCTACGTCACCGGCAAGGAGCTTTCCCCCTCCGCGCTGGAGGTGAACAAACGCTATTACATCAACGGCCATATGCAGGAGATCGCGGCCGGCGCGGAGACCCCCCTGCTCCTGGAATATGTGATGAGCGAGTCCGCACTCTGGGCCTGCACAGCCTGTGGGGCCTGCGTGGACATCTGCCCGGTGGGCAACGAGCCGATGTTCGACATTCTCTATATGCGCCGCCACCAAGTGCTGATGGAGAACGACTTCCCCCACGAATTCCAGACCGCCTATCGGGGGATGGAGCGCAACGGCAACCCCTGGAATCTCAGCCGCCGGGACCGGATGAAGTGGGCCGGGGATGTGGAAATTCCCACTGTGGACGACAACCCGGACGCGGAGATTCTCTGGTGGGTGGGCTGTGCGCCCTCCTACGATCCCCGCGCCCAGCAGACGGCTATCGCGTTTGCCAAAGTCCTCAACCACGCGGGGGTCAACTACGCGGTGCTGGGCGAGATGGAAAACTGCACCGGCGATTCGGCCCGTCGCTCTGGCCGGGAAGACCTCTTCTACGAAATGGCGATGGGCAATATCGAAGTGCTCAACGAAGTCAAGTCCAAGCGCATCGTCGCCACCTGCCCTCATTGCCTGCACACACTGGGCAAAGAGTACGGGCAGTACGGCGGCCACTACGAAGTCATCCACCACACCCAACTGCTCTCGGAACTGGTGGCGGACAAAAAGCTGAGCTACGACGTGCATACCGACGGCAAAGTCACCTTCCACGACCCCTGCTATCTGGGCCGTCACAACGGCATTGTGGACGCGCCCCGCTCTGTGTTGGAAGCGGGCAACATCCATCTGGAGGAGATGCCCCGCCACGGCAAGCAGAGTTTCTGCTGCGGCGCGGGCGGCGGCCAGATGTGGAAAGAGGAGGAGCCGGGCGATGGCGCGGTCAACAAAGTCCGCTACGACGAAGCCCGATCCACTGGGGCCAGTACAATCGCCGTGGGCTGTCCCTTCTGCCTGACAATGATGACCGACGCGGCCAACTCCGCGGACGAGGGGGTGGTGGTGAAGGATGTGGTGGAACTGATTGCCGAAGCGATAGAGCGTTAAAGCGGTAGAGCGGCAGAGCGTTGAAACGTGGGGTATCGAGAGATCACACGTTTCGATGCTCTGTCGTTTAAACGCTCCAACGCTTCAACGCTTTACCCTTCCCACGCCTTCTTCAACGCCCGTGCCCGGGTAATCAAATCCGCCATCGTCTGGTTTGGTCCGGTGATGAGGGTACTGCCTACGCCCAGAGCCACCGCACCGGCTGCCCGCCAGGCCGCCGCGTTCTCGGCAGAGACGCCGCCGGTGGGGGCAAAGGCCACGTCGTCCAGGGGGGCGCGCAAGGCCTTCAGATAGGATGGCCCGCCCTGATCCGCGGGGAAGAGTTTGAGAATGGGGCAGCCCGCCTGCCAGGCCATCTCGGCTTCGCTGGCCGTGTAGACGCCGGGGATGTGGAGCACGCCCCGTTCCTGCGCTCGCTCCACCACACCCATCACCAGACTGGGCGAAAGGGTGAACTGGGCACCAGCCGCCACCGCAGCGTCGAACTGGACCACTGTGCGCACTGTTCCCGCGCCGATGCGCATATTTGCCCCGTAGCGGGTGCGTAGCAGCGCGATCAGTTCGGTGGCCCCCGGTGTGTTCATCGTCACTTCCATACAGAGAATCGGCGCGGCCAAGAGTGCGTCGCCGATCTCCAACACCCGCTCCGCGGCAAAGTCTCCCCGCACAATCGGGATAATCCCTCCCCGCTTCAGCCAATCCGCCGTCTCCACTACGCCTGCCCTTCGTTCAACTGCTTGCATTATCTTCTCTGCTCCTTTGTGCCTTTGTATGCAAAGCCTTTGTCTACAAAGCCTTTGTCTGCAAAGCTTTACCCCTCAATAAACCCCCAGCAACTTCCCTTTTGGGCTGGTGTTATAGTAGTATATCACTAAGTACGCTTGATTCCCGGAGGAGACCTGCATGAACATAGCCCTCGACGTGATGGGCGGAGACAATGCGCCGCAGGAAGTGGTTGCGGGTGCAGTATTGGCGGCCAGAGAATACGAGATTGCCGTTTCCCTGGTGGGGAGACCGGATGTGATTGCCCGGGAGCTGAGCAAACACGACGTGCGCGGGCTGAAGTTGCCGATTGTGCCAGCCAGCGAAGTCATTGAAATGGACGACAAACCGGCCACGGCGGTGCGGGCCAAGAAAGACAGTTCGATGGTCGTCGCCTGCCAGTTGGTCAAAGCGGGCAAGGCAGACGCTTTTGTCACCTGCGGCAACACCGGCGGCGCACTGGCCGCGGGCATTCTCCATGTCGGGCGCATGAAAGGCATCCAGCGCCCGGCCCTCATCACCCCTTTTCCCACCCAAACCGGCTTCTGCCTGCTGCTGGATGTGGGGGCCAATGTGGATTCCCGCCCGGAGCATTTGCAGCAGTTTGCGGTGATGGGCAGCATCTATTCCAAGCGAATTATGGGCGTGACTTCGCCCACAGTGCGCATTCTGAGCAACGGCGAGGAGCAGGGCAAGGGCAGCCAACTGGTGCTGGAAGCGACTGCGCTGCTGGAGAAGACACCGGGTATCACTTTTTTGGGCAACATCGAAGGCCGGGATATTGTCAACGATGTGGCCGATGTGGTGGTGACCGACGGCTTCACCGGCAATGTGCTGATCAAAACTGCCGAGGGTGTGGGCAAACTGATCCGCACGATTCTGGTGGAGGAACTGACAGCCTCGCCCATCTCCAGCCTGGGCGGACTGCTGGCCAAATCGGCCCTGCGGCGGCTCTCCCGGCGCATCGACGACAGCGAATTTGGTGGGGCTGTGCTGCTCGGCCTCTCCAATCTGGTGGTGGTGGCCCACGGGCGCAGCAATGCCAACGCGGTGCGCCACGCCATTCGGGTTGCCAAGCAGTCCATCGACTATCGAATTGTCGATGAAATTCAGGCGGGCGTCCAGGTGATTCCCAAAGCCGCTGCCGAACTGCAATCCCAGGCGGCGTAAGGCTTTGAGCCACGGATGGACTCAGATAAACACGGATGACTCCACTGCAAAAAGCCATTTGAACCACAAAGAACGCAAAGAGCACAAAGAAATACAGGAGAAAAATCCGCTTTTATCCGTGTTCATCAGCGTTTATCAGTGGCTCAAAAGGCTTTTTTACAGCAGAATCATAGCCAACGAATTCAATTATTCAGTACCAATAGCATCTACTGGAAAGACGAAACTGCACCGATGAAAATTTATCGCAATCTGGCGGAGATCAAGCGCAAGGAAAGCCTGGGCCGCCGCATCACACTGGGCGGGCTGGCCGTACTTTTTATCGGCCTGCTGGCCAGTTTCACCCCCACCTGGTTTCCCCCGGACCAACCCGCAGCCAATGCACTGATCGGTTTCGTCCAGTCCTATTGGGCCTACATCAGTTTTGGCTCCCTGGCCCTGGGCTTTCTGGCCTCGAATATCGGCAGCTATTACATCAATCGCTTTGCCCCCCGCCGCTGGCCCGATTCCAACCGCATCGCCCGCCCGGACGAACTGGTGGAACAGAATTTGAAGGGCTTCGATGACAAGTACGGCCTATTTCTGTGGAGCCTGCCCGATGCGCCCTATCTACTGGCCGGGCCGAATGGCATTCAGGTCTTTATCGTGCGGGGTGACAAAGGCCAGGTGAATGTCTCCGGCGATCGCTGGAAAGAACCCTTCAGCATTGGTCGGATGTTCACCGCCTTTACCCGGGAAGGGCTGGGCAATCCAGGCCGGGAGGTGGAGGAGACGAAGCAGAAGGTGCGGGAACTGCTCCAGGCTGGGGAGGCCAGCCAGAAGTTGGGGATACAGGCCGGCAATGTGCCGATCGAGGGTGCTGTTGTCTTTGTCAATCCGGCCATCAATCTGACACTGGACAACCCGACGGTCCCGGTTGTGGCCGTGGCCCAACTCAAAAAGGTGATCCGCACGGGTGGCAAAAACCAGCAGATGTCCAACAACGACGTGCGCGCCCTCACCGACTATCTGCAGGACGTGAGCGTCGTCTCCGACTTGTAGAAGGAGTCAGACGAAAGACCGCTGACGAAAGACGAACGGGTTGATCCATATGGATCAACCCGTTCGTCTTTCGTCAATCGTCCGCTGTCATACCTGTAGAGCACGTTTTCTTGACCGATAAGCTACACCTGATTTTTTTACTTGCGGAAGCCCAGCCCCCGCTCTTTCAGACTGACGAAGCGGCTGCGGGTGACGATCAGGTGGTCGAGCACGTCGATATTGAGCAACTGACCCGCTTCGACGATCTTCTCCGTCACCCGCACATCCTCCGGGCTGGGGGTGGGGTCGCCGCTGGGGTGATTGTGGACGACAATCACCGACGCACTGTTGGCCCGGATTGCATCCCGAAATATCTCCCCCACTCGCACCACCGCGGTATTCAGGCTCCCCGAATAGACAGTAATAATCCGCTGCACCCGGTTTTTGGTGTCCAGCAGGACTGTGCGCAACTGCTCCCGTTCCAGCAATCCCATCTCCAGCATCAGCAGATTCGCCACATCCGCAGGGCTGTGGATCTGCGCCTGCTCTTCCGGCGCGGCCAGGAGCAAGCGCCGACCCAACTCCAGGCTGGCTTTGATCTGCGTCACTTTGGCCGCGCCCAGGCCGTGGGTCTGGCAAAGTTCCTCGTGGCTGGCCAGGGCCAGACCGGTCAGCCCCCGGTATTGGATCAGCAGCCGCTCGGCCATGCGGATCACATTTTCGCCTTTGCCCCCCGTGCGCAGGATAATCGCCAGCAATTCCGCGGTACTCAGCGCGTTGGCCCCGAAGTAGGCCATCCGCTCCCGGGGGCGCAGGTCTTCGGGCAGTTCTTTGATGGTGGGGTTGTAGTCAGTGATGGGAATATCGGGTGTAAGCATTGGATTCTCCTGGGTGGGTGATATTGGGTATTGGATATTTCGTAGTGATGCCCCGGTGCTGCCGGTACGAAATATCCAATACCCAATATCTTTTTCCCGCCAAGTATATCCTTACGGCGATTTCTGCGCAAACGCTCTTTTTTATCCGCCCAATTGGCGATAGGCCGCGGCTACCCGTTGCAGAAATTTCAGCGAACGGTCCCAGCCTCGGGGCGTTTCCACATCCAATCGGGTAGCCAAAGTCTGGGCCAGCCGCTCCATCGAGCGATGGGAGATGGCGCCCCGGCGGAAGCGGGCCAGTGTTTCTTGGACCAATTCGTAGTCAGTACTGGTCAGACTGCGAATGTTGGGAAAGGCCAGGAGCAGACTTTCGTCTATAGTTGCCGGGCCAGACCCGGAACGGGTGGATAGGGCATCCAGCGATACGTCGGCCAGCTCCCGGATGACGAGGGTTCCCGCGGCGAAGTCACCCAGGCGACGGCTCTTTTGGTTGAGGAGCATCACCAGCAGCCCCAGTCCGTAGCCGCTGGGCAGAAAGTCAATCGGGCGCACCAGATTGCGCAGAAGCACCTCGACAAAACCTGCCGGGTTGCCGTCCATGCGCAGGACACGGATTTTCACGAAACGCTTGCCCGGTGTCTGCCCGTTCCATAGCCATTCAAAGAGGATGTAATAACCCCAAAAGAAGGAAAAGTTGAGCAGTGCGTAGAGGGCAATCACCAATCCCCCCATCCAACTGGGCGGATCACCACCCGAAAGTGTGTCCAGTGTGAGATCACCCACCAGTTCCAGGGCGACGAGGACGAGCAGATTGAGCAGAGCGAGGGCGGCTGCCAGAATTGCCGAGTCGATGAGCGCGGCGATGAAGCGGTTACCGATGCCCGCCACTTCGTAGGCAAAGGTGACGCTCTCTGGGGTGTCGATGGCGTAGTCTTGCTCTAACAAGGGGGAATCGGCCATTGGGTCTCTCGCGGTTTGATGGTAAGATTGGTGGAAGTGAGCAGGGAAAAAGGCGGACGCAGATTACGCTGAAAAGAATGATTTGCACTGATATTTCAGCGACAGTCTAGCTACCGGACAGTTTTAATCTGGACCAGCGACGCCGGTTGAGCCTGTCGAAACCCAGGAACGGGTCAACGAGAGATCGCCGTCTGAGCCGCTGGTTTCGACAATCTCAACCGACGCTCTCCGACTGGATTGGCACGATCTGTGCATCTGTGTCATAAACTGTCGGGTAGAGCCAGAGCGACAATCATTCTTTTCAGCGCTATCAGCGTCCTATTCTCCGGTCAGGTCAACACAATGCAGATCGACCAATTGATCGAAAAAGAAAAGGCGGGCTGGCAACGGCTGGAAGCGTTGAACGCACGCACCCGGGGCAACGCGGAAGCGCTCTCCGAGGCCGAACTCTACGAGTTGGGCCGCCTCTATCAGATCGCGGCTTCTGACCTGGCCCTGGCCCAGCGGGACTTCCCCAGCCATCAGATCACCCGCTATCTCAACCAACTGGTGGGGCGCACCCACGCAATTCTCTACCGGGAAGAACCCCTGCGCTGGCAGCAGATCAGCCATTTCTATCGGGTGCTTTTCCCCCAGATGTATCGTCGTCTGCTCCCCTATACAGCTGCGGCCTTCGTGCTTTTTCTTCTGCCTGCGCTCATCGGTTTCTTCGTCGTCTGGCAAACGCCGGACACCATCTACACTCTGCTGGGCCAGGAGATCGCGTCTCTGGTCCATACGGTGGAGGATGGCAAACTGTGGACGGATATCGCGCCCAGCGTGCGCTCCTCGGCAGCCGCTACAATCCTCACCAACAATATCGGTGTGATGTTCTACGCCTTTGCCGGTTCGCTGACTGGCGGGCTGTTCACCCTCTATATTCTGCTCTTCAACGGGCTGAGCCTGGGCGCAATTTTTGGCCTGCTCCAGTTCCACGGGATGAGTCCGGGGCTGGCCGAGTTTGTTCTGGCCCACGGCCCGGTGGAACTGAGCGTCATTTTCCTGGCTGGCGGCTGTGGACTCTTTGTGGCCGACGGGCTGCTGCGTCCCGGTCTGCTTACCCGCCAGGCCGCGTTGGTGGAGCGGGCCAAAATCGCCGTGCAGCTCATCCTCGGTTCGGTCCCCCTCCTCATCGGCGCGGGGCTGATCGAAGGCTTCATCAGTCCCAGCGGGCTGCCGTGGATTGTGAAGGCGCTGGTCGGGCTGGCGACGGGGGTGGCGTTGCATAAATATTGGTTGAGTAGTTGATTGGTTGATTGGGAAAGCACCGAATGAGCCGCAACCAGTGAACTAATCAACCAGTAAACTAATCAACCAATCAACCACCCTCAAATCAACATCCGCGCTTTAATCTCCAAATATCGGTCAATCAGCGCCACACTCAATTCGTCCGCGGGCACGTCCAGCGTCAACACGCCGTAGCGGCGCAACTGCTCCAGACGCAATTCCCGCTCCCGCAGCAGTGTTTCGGCCACTGTGCGCTGGTAGAGGGTGGCACCGTCGGCGATGGGCTGGCGGGCCATCTGCTCGACGGTCGGGTCCCGCATTGTGACCAGCAGGGGCAGATGGCTACGGCGCAGACGCAGCATCCCCGCGATGAGACTGTCCGCGGCCACGCTGCCGGTGAGATCGCTGAAGACCAGCACCAGCGAGCGGCGGCTCTGGCGGCTGGCCAGATAGCCGAAGGCCCGGCTGTAATCCGGCTCTACCGGCTGGCCCTGCACAGCGTAGAGAAGTTCGAGCATCCGCTGAAACTGGCCTTTGCCTGTGCGGGGTGTCAGCCAACTCTGCACGTCGTCGGCAAAGGTCATCACCCCCACCCGGTCGCTCTTTTGGGTCGCCACATAGGCCAGGAGCAGCACCGCATTGATGGCGTAGTCCATCTTCGCCACATCCCCCACCGGGCTGCGCATGAGCCGCCCCACATCCAGCAAGGCCACCAGATTCTGGCTGCGTTCGGTCTCGTACTCCATTGTAATCGGCTTGCCCCGGCGGGCCGTCGCCTTCCAGTTGATTTTGCGGTATTCGTCGTCGGGCTGATACTCCCGCATCCGCTCGAACTCGGACCCCGCGCCCAGCAGCCGGGTATTGCGCAGACCCAACTCCCACAGCCGGTTCTTGCGCAGGAGCAGGTCGTACTTTTTCACATCCACCAAATTGGGGTAGACCTTCACCGGGCCAGCGGCTGGAAAAGTGGCCTGGCGGCGCAGCAGCCCCAGCACCGAATCCCAGCGCAAGTGCAGATCGCCAAAAGTGTAGTCGCCGCGGCGGGGCGGGCGCAGATAGTAGACGAAAGTTGTCTCTTCTCTGGGCGTGGCCGTGCCTGTGAGGATGCGCTGCTCGTCGGAAATGGCGAAGGTGGGCGGCGTCTCGTCCCTCAGCCGTAGGGCCAACGGGCGCAGGCCGAAGCCCAGGCGGACAGTCACCGCCACCCGATTCCAGGCGGCCAACGAGAGCCGGTCGTCGTGGCTGCGGGTCACTTCCCAGGCCGCGGGCGGGGGCGTCAGTTGCCAGTCCGCCAGGAGGAGGGCACAGGCCAACACCAGCCAGCCCCCGGCCAGCCAGAGGAAGAATCCGGCGAAGGTGGCCGCCAGCAGGAAAAGGGCGGTGATGGAGAGGATGAGTAGTCCGCGTTGGGTGATTTGCATAGCCTAAGGCGCCTTCAGGTAAATAGCCGTCCACAGATTGCGCAGATTCTCACAGATTTTGTATTGGTCAGCAACATTTTGAAGTGTTAAATTTCAATGCCAAGAAGCCAAGTAGCAATGACACAAAGCTGTTCTCTGCGTCTCCCCGTCTCTGCGACTCTGCGTTAAAGTTCAATATCTTCCTGACCAGTACAGATTTTCACAGATTTTCTCTGTGAAAATCTGCGCAATCTGTGGATTATTAAAATCTTGGAACAGCCTAAACCGTTGCCCCTTCCGCTTGCACCAGCAACCCTGCGGAAGGAAACCAGTATTCACGAATGTCACCAATCAGATAGAGCGAACCTGTGACCCAAATCAGATCGCCGGGATGGGCCAGGGCAAATGCCTGCCCCAACGCTTGCATTGGGTCCGGCGCAATGCGAATCTCCAGGCCCGGCGCGAGTTCGGCGGCTGCCTCTGCCAGAACTTCGGGCTTGCACGCCTCCCACAATTCAGTATCTGCGAAGGCGGTCACGACCAGCACGGACGCATCTTTGAGCACGTGGGGCAGAATGCTGCGATAGGCCTTATCCGATTTCAGCGACAGTACCACAACCCTGCGCCGCGCTCCATACGACTTGTCAATCGCCTCTGCCGCCGCGCCTATCTTGTCCGGGTTGTGCGCCCCGTCCAGAATGACGATGGGGTCTTCCTGCACACGCTCCAATCTGCCGGGGATGGCCGCTTGCTGCAAACCTTCCCGCACAGTCGAAGGGGCAACGCCCTGGGTGAAGGCGTGAACCGCGGCGATGGCGTACGCGGCATTCGTCATCTGAAAATTGCCGTGGAGACCAACCCGGAGGTCGTCATAGGTTCGGTCTGGAAAGGTCACGGCAAAGGTGTCGTCGCTCTCCGTCTGTAGGCTGAAGGTCGAACCCAACTGCCACAGAGTCGCCCCCTGCGTGGCACAGCGCTCTTGCACAATCGCCTGTGTGGACGGCTGGGTGAATCCACTGATCACAATCTGCCCCGGTTTGATGATCCTCGCTTTGTTTTGCGCAATCAGTTCGACAGTATCGCCCAGAATCTCCGTATGATCGAGGCCCACATTCGTCAGGACAGAAATCTGCGGGCGGAGGACATTTGTGGCGTCCAGCGCGCCCCCCAGCCCCACTTCAATGACTGCCACATCCACCTGCTTCCGGGCGAAGAGGGCGAAGGCCAGGGCCGTCTGTGCTTCAAAATAGCTGGGACGCCCAAAAGGATTCTCCCTGGCAACTTGCGCGATGGCGGGTTTGAGCGTCTCGAAAACATCGGCCAAGTCCGTCGTGGCGGCAAAGTGGTTGTTGATCTGATAACATTCGTTGAGAACCTGCAAATGTGGCGACAGATAGAGACCGGTGCGATAGCCCGCACGGGTCAGTAGCGCGGCTGTCATTGTCGCCGTTGACCCTTTCCCCGAAGTGCCGCCCACGTGGATAGAGCGAAAAGCGTCCTGGGGATTGCCCAATAGCTCCAGAAGATGGGCAATGCGCTCCAATTTCATATTCGTCTCTTTGTGGAAGCGCGTCGCCGGGATCAGCTCGGCCAGGTCGCTCTCCAATCTTTGATAGCGCGCCAATACCGCTTTCCGATCCATCAGCAACTCCTCTGGCCGATAATAAATTTCAGACGTGGAATTCGTCTTTGCGGGGAGCGCTGGTGTTAGGCGACAGGGATTTTACCCGTGGCCAACGCCCTTTTCCCCTCCTCACTCAGCCCCACGACAATCCCGCCGTGACTCAACTCCTCCTCCACCAGCAGACCCGCTGCGAGTAGATTATCCGCCAGCCCGCGAATGGCCGCCTCGCTGCGGAAGGCCAGTGCGCCAAAGCCCGGCGAGTTCCCAGCCCGATCCTGCATTTTAGCGTCCCCTCGCAGCACGCCCAGCAGACTGCGCCAGCCCCAGCCGTGCTTTTCCAGCGCGAGCAGAATTGTGCGCAATTGCTCAGCGTCGTCGGGCAGATCCGCGCCGTCGGTCTGGACCAGATCGTCCATACAGTTGTCGCAGACCGGACACTTCGCACGGGGCGTACCGCCCAGATAGGAGGCCAGATGGCCGTGGCGACAGTGGCGGGTGCGGGCGTAGCGCACAATTTCAGTGATGCGCTGGGATTGGATGGCCTCGTCCCGCGTGAGCAGCGCGTCGATGCGGGTGGGGGAATCTGCCGGCGCGGGCGGCACTTCCAGCAGCAGGTCCCGCCCGCTGGGAGAGAAGCTGAGGTGGCCGCCGCTCTGCCAGCCCAGCAGCCGCTCCTCCAGTTCCGTGGGCGGGATTCCGACGGTCTGGCAGAGGTCCGCGTAGGAACGGGTGACGCTCTGGCCCGTGCGCAGATGGGCAGCGTCGGCGAAGGCGTCGAAGCTGGTGTCCTGGCCCTGGCTCAACCGCTGCAAAGTGACGGCTCGGGGCGGGTCGTAGTGGCGGATGAGCAGACCGGCCTGCTCCAGATTACTCAGCCCCACCCGCACTTCGGTATCGCTCATTTGCGTGGCTTGGACCAGTTCGTCGGTCGGCAACAGGGCAAAGCGCCCTCCCGCTGCTCTGCGTTTGACCAGCCCGTAGAGCGTGCGCAGAAATTCGATAGATGTGCGTCCCCGGTTGGCGTTGCGGGTCAGGGTGGACTGGTCCGACGAACTGTGCAGGAGGACGCAGGAGGCGGGTTCGCCGTCCCGCCCGGCCCGGCCTGCTTCCTGATAGTAGGACTCCACCGAATCGGCTAGGCCGTAGTGGACGATAAAACGGATGTCCGATTTGTCCACGCCCATCCCAAAAGCAATCGTCGCCACAATCACCCGGATGTCACCCCGCATAAATTTGTCCTGCACTTGGCTGCGGTTGGAGATGCCCGCGTGGTAGTGGTCCGCGTCCACCCCCTGCTGACGCAGGAGCGCGGCCAGTTCCTCGCAGCGTCGGCGGGTGCGGGCGTAGACAATGCCGCTGCCTTCCAGCCCCGCGCAGAGTTCGAGCAGATGGCCCAGCTTTTCGTCTTCGTTGCGGCAGGGATAGGCGAGAAAGCGCAGGTTGGGGCGAAAGGTGTCGGTGGCGATGACTCGCAGTTCCTCCGTGCCTTCGCCGACGCCGAACAACTGGCGCTCGATGTCCTCCCGCACCCGGATGGGCGCTGTGGCGGTCAGGGCCAGCACCGTCGGCTCGCCCAAATCCCGTCGGGCCTGGGCGATGTGCAGATAGTCCGGGCGGAAGTCGTGGCCCCAGACCGAGACGCAGTGGGCCTCGTCGATGACCAGCCGACTCAGCCCCGCGGCGCGCATGGCGTGGAGAAAAGGGCGTTGGCGCAACCGTTCGGGCGCAGCGTAGACCAGCCGGTAGCGTCCGCCCGCCACGTCCTGAATCGCCGCGGCCAGCTCCGCCCCGTCCAGGCTGCTGTTGATGGCGACGGTCTGAGCCTGCAACGCTTCCGGCAGTCCATCCACCTGATCTTTCATCAGGGCGATGAGGGGCGAAATGACGAGGGTCACGCCGTCGTCCAGGAAGGCGGGCAACTGATAGCAGAGAGATTTGCCCGCGCCTGTGGGCAGAATCGCCAGCACATTTTCACCCCGGCGGGCACAGGCCATAATTTCGGTCTGGGCGTGGAGCAGGGAAGTAAAGCCAAAGAGCCGCTCCACCGCTTCGGCCAATTCGGCCCGCTCGCTGTCGCTGACCGGGACCGCGGCCAGATCGGGCAGAGGCGGCGGGGTGGGAAGTGTTGGCGCGGCGTCGGTTTTGCTCAGGGCCGCGGGCGCGCTGCCGTCGATCTCCAGATTGAGAGCCTGCAACTCGGCCTGAAAACGGCGGGCCAGTTCGTCGGTAGCTTCGGCGGCCCGTTGGGGATCGCCATTTTCCGCAAAGAAGTCCCGCAATTGGCGCAGGAATTGGACCGAATGTTCCCGCTCGCCTTCGCCGACGGTATAGGCCTGGACCGCAAAAGCCCCGGATGTGACCCCTTCGCCCCGTTGCGCGTAGAGCCGGGCCAGACCGAGCAGGGCAATGCTGCTGGACGGCGCGATGGCCCGGTGGCGTAGATAGGCGGCTTCGGCTTCGGCCAGATCGCCCGCAGCCAGGAGGACGTCGCCCAACATACTCCACAGATAGGCGGTGGTTTCGCTGCTCTTGACCAGCGCTTCGGCCTCAGCCCGCGCCCGCGCCAGTTCCCCCGCGTGGAGCAGGCAGTGGACCAGCCGTTGGCGTGCGGCCACGGCTACCCGCTGCTCCAGCCGGGTTTCCATCACCGCCACAGCTTCGGCGGATCGACCCAACCCATCCAGCGCGTCGGCCTGCATATCCTGAAAGGAGACATACGTCTCCACCGGCAATTCGGCCAGACAGGCCAGGGCATCCTCCCAGGCTTCCCAGCGCAGGAGGAAGTGGAGCAGTTTGTTGCGCAGGGCCGCGGGCAGGCCGGGAATGGCGGATGGGTCGAGTTTGAGGTCGGTGAGAAGGGTCATTTTGGGTAAGCTGATACTGGTACAGGTTGAATTTATGGGGTGCGCTAACTTGGCGGATTGTAATGCAGGAAAAGCGTATGTGCAAACAGTCAAAGGTGGACACTTGGCTGCCTATGGAAAACGAATGGCAAAAAGGAGAGGGGGACCGGCATTTGCCGGTCCCCCTCTCCTTTTGTCTGGTGCCCCCGGTCCGACTCGAACGGACACGTCCTAAAGGACACAGGCCCTCAACCTGCCGTGTATGCCAATTCCACCACGGGGGCAGACAGAGAAAAGTATAGCCGATTCTATGAGAAAGATCAAAGATCGCCAACGACTTTTCGTGCAGAAAAGACCTGGGGCAGGCTATCTGCCGGTGGCAGAGCAGCCGCACTGTCCACTTTGGGAATCTCAGGGCGGCCAGACACAAAGTCACGATTACCGATTGGCTTTGCCTGTGCCCGTCTGCCCGACAGGATAAAACGCTGGCTCAGTTGCAGCAACTCACCGGCAATCCCGTTCAGGGCATCCACAGCAGCCGAAGCTTCCTGGGCCTGGGCGCTCACCTCGTCCACGCTGGAGGAGACTTGCAGGGCCGCGGCGCTGTTCTCCTCGGCCACAGTTGCCATATCAGAGATCGCCTGCAATATAAAATTGCCTTTGAGCGCCAACTCTTCGGCCATCCCCACATTGCCCTGGGCAGTGGAAGCCACCCGGTTTATGGCTGTTTCCAGACGGGTGCTGCCTGTGCGCATTTCCCCCACGGATTGGGTCAATGTGGCGGTCCGCTCGCCTGCGTCTGCCATGGCCGAGCGGATTTCAGCCAGGGCAGTCTGGGTCTTTTCAGCCAGAGACAGCCCATTCCGCACCTCCTGGCTGCTCTTACCCATTGCCACAACCACCTGGTCGGCGCTGCTGCGCACCCCGTTGATCTTCTCTGCGATCTCCCTGGTCGAGCGGGCCGATTGCTCTGCCAGTTTGCGCACTTCGTCTGCTACCACTGCAAAGCCCCGTCCGTGCTCCCCGGCCCGGGCCGCCTCGATGGCCGCATTGAGCGCCAGCAAATTGGTACGGTCGGCAATTTCATCGATTGTGCGAACAATACCTTCGATCTCCTGGGAACGCTGCCCCATCGCCCGTACCCGCTCCGCCATCTGTCCGGTTACATCGGCGATCGCCTGCATCCCGGCGATGGTTTCGCTGACAGCCACTGCGCCATTTTCCGTGGCCTGAACTGCCCGCCGCACAGCCCGATCGCTGATCGTCGCGCTCTCGTCCGCCTCGATGATGGCGGGGGCCAGTTGGTTGCGAAGGACATCTGTCACTTCGCCCACGGTTGTCATCTGCTGATTGGCGCCGACTGCGATACTTTCGATAAAATCGGCCTGTTTATCCACATTGCCTTGCACCGAATCCAGCCCGTGGGCCTGGATTTGGCTGCCGTCGGCCACCTGTTGGATGGCGCTGGCAATCTGCTGGGTGGCACTCTCGGTCTGTTCGCTGATATCCAGCAGAGCGTTGCTCGACTGCTCTACACTCCTGGCGTTGCGCTGGAGATCACCGATCAGTGCGCTCAGATTGTCGATCATTGCACGGAAACTGTGGCCCAGGCGGTCGTCGGCAGATTTGGGCACGATCTCAATCGTCAGGTTGCCGTGGGCGATCTGATTGGCGGCTTTTACCATCTCCTGCTGATAGTTGGTCATCTGACGAAAGGCATCGGCCAGATGGCCAATCTCATCGCCATTTTGGTAGGTGATTTCCAGGTCACTATTGCCCACAGCCAGCGCGTTGGCCCCGCTGACCATCTGGCGGATCGGCTTGGCCAATGAGACGCCCAGCCAATAGGCAAAGAGGCCGCCGAAGATCGTCATCACCAGACCGGTCAAGCCCAATGTGCGCATCATCTCCGCGCGCCCGCTATCGAGCTTCTGGAAGACCCCGGCATAGTCCGCTTCGTTGGCACCCACGACGATCACCCAATCCCAGGGCGCATAGTAGGCGATGCGGTCGATGTGATTCTCAAGCAGGCCGTCCTCGCCGCTTGGCCATCGATAACGAACTGTGGCCAGTTGGTTGAGGCTCAGGGCACGGCCAGCCGCCACAATCTCCTGGTAGATATAGCGACCGTCGGCGTCCTGGATATCCCAGACCGCTGGTCCGCCATCAAAATTTGCGGGTGGAATCAGCATCTGGCCCTGGTTTGTGCCGCTGCCACGCAGCACATAGACAGAGCCATTGGCCCCTACCCGGGTCTGCTGAATCGCCAGGCGCAAGGAGCGGATTTCGTCCAGCTTGACACCGACGTACAAGGCGCCGATCACTTCCCGGTCTTCGTTGTAGAGTGGCTCGTAGGCGGTGACGAAGGATTCGTTGACTACAGAGGCTACACCCCGAAAAATATCGCCGTCTTTCAGGGCTGCTACCACCGGATTGGGCTTTCCGTCTGGGTTGACCGCGGGAATATAGCTGCCGATGGCCCGACTTCTATCGCTGTTTTGGATGTTTGTGGCTACCCGGAGCATTGTGCCGTCCGCGTCCACCCGCTGGAAAATCGACACAGACTGCCCCACCAGGCGCGCCATCTCATCCACCACCGGGGCCTCCGCCGTCCAATCGGCATTCTGGCCCAGCCACTTGTCCCCCACATAAAACTTGGGGACTTCCAGCGTATGCACATCGCCCGTAATCTGGTTCTCTGCTTCCCACTGGACTGTCTCATCGCTTAAATGGGGGCGGCCATGTTTGCTCAGCACATAGCGCACAACGTTCATGTCGTTGTTGACTTGACGCTGGGCAAAGTCATCCTGGGCCTGAACCAACTGGTAGACGCTCTGGGCAATGTGGTCCAGATCGGCCTGCACCAGTGCATCGACCTCTGTGCTCGCGGCTTCGGTAAATGCTTGTGTCTGCGAGAATCCCACCGCCGTCAAGAGCAACGCCGTGCCAATAATGGAGCTAATGCCCAGATTTACAAGTTTGGCTTGGACATGAATTCCGTTCAACCAGTCCCACAGTGCCTTCACGCTATCTCCCATCCAGTACACCAATCCGTAGACAAAAGTCAGAAGACCTGCACACGACCACAGGTCTTTGCCTTTCGTTTTGTTACTGAATGATAGCTGATTGAACAAAAAAATGATGTACGTATTCCGACGCACACAGAGATGCGAGGGCTTACAACAGAAGGATGGCCTGGGGAGGGGATAAGAGGGATGGGAGCGTAACGCTCAAATAATTCGCCGATTTCGACCGTCTCTGGAGCTTTGTATACACGGATAAAAGGGAACACCGATCGGTCAAAAATCTGTGTTCCCTTTTATCCGTGTATACAACACAAAACCCGCTGCCTACCGGGCTTCGATGCTGTACTCGTATTGGGCTTCTTCAGTGGTGACTGGCGTTGCGCCGCTGATGATCACAACCGCGTTGGTTGCGCTGGAAAGTCCATTGATTTGGATGGTCGTCGCGCCATCGGCATTGACCGTAGCCCGTTCCACACTGAGCAATTCGCCGTTGTGCAGGGCCAAGACCTGAATGATCCAGCGCTGGGGCAGCCGGTTGTCGGTGATCATCCAGCCCTGGCTTTCCCAGCCGTCCGGGCCATTCTCAAAGTCCGTGCTGTAGCCGATGGCGGGGATGCGGATGTCGTCCACAAAAGCACCGGGGTAGTTCACCGCGTCGTCGGTGACGTATTCAAAACGGATCGATACCTCCTGGCCCGCATAGGCGCTGAGATCGTAGCGCTCCTCGATCCACTCGGGGATTTCGTCGCCGCTGGGCGAGCTTTCGCCGGTGTAGGCAGCACCGAAGCTGTTGCCGCTGGGATTTTCGGTGGTGGTGAGTTGGCCGGGCAGAATCTCCCACTTTTTGCCGTCCACACTGGCCAGCACATAGAGATAGTCGTAGTCGTTCTCGATGTCATACCAGAGGTTGGCCTGCATCTCCAGCTTTGTGCCCGCAGCCACCCCGGAGAAGTCGAAGGAACGGGTCAGGCGGCTGTCCGAATCGTCGGCCCGGTTGCTCCAGAACATCAACTGACCGCTGTGGGGTGTCACATTGGCCAGGCGGGTCTCTGTGTCGCCCTGAAAACGGAAGGTCACATCCCCGCTCCCCTGCAATTCCAGATAGTCGGAGCCAAAGTTGCGCACAGTCGTTGCCCGGCTCTCCACTGGATAGCGGCGGAAAGTCTTCTCTGACGAAGGCTGGGGGGCCTGCAACTGCTGGTAGCCATAGACACCCTCCGCGCCCAGTGCGTCCGGGTCGTTGACATAATTCGCCACCACCCAATCGGCAAAGACATCCTGAAAGGTGAATGCGTAGCCCTCTTCCGCCAGCGCCTCGGCCACACCCGCAATCCCGTTGGCGGGATGGGCTACCACCGCTTTGGTCACATCCTCGCCAAAACGCTGGAGAGTATAGGCCATAAAGAGATAGGCGCTGCCGTAATGCTCGCCGTTGCCCGCGGGGTTGTCGCTCCACGTATTGAGCTGAGTATCCGGCACGCTGGCAAAGACTGAGGCAAAGCCCGTGTCCGGTGGATAGCCCGCCACCTCCTGGGCCAGTTCACTCAGCCCCTCGTTCACCCACGTCTCTTCGTTGCGGTCGTTGTACCAGTGCACCATATGCTGAAACTCGTGGGCCAGCACTGTCTCGTAATATTCGTAGTCCCGGCTGCGGTTGAGCCACTCCAGACTGATGTAGAACATCTCCTTTTCGTTGGAGTATTCGTTGGCCAGGCGGCTGAACTCGTCCGCGCTGCTGTAATAACCGGCAATCGAACTGCCCAGATCATTGGCGTGCAGGATATGCAGCCGGGGATTGTTGTCCACGCCCGGACTCCATTCGCTGCCGAAGAAGGCCCGCACTGTGGGGTAGCTCTTCTCGCTGAAGGTATCGACCGAACGGATAATCTCTCTCTCGTCGTAGTCCTCTCCGGACTCGACCCAGACATAGACCACATCGGTCATGTAAACCAGCGTGGCTTTTACCTCAAACTGGCGGTTGTCATCCACATTCGACGCCCAAAAGCTGATCTCGTCGCCCACTGCGTAGTTAACCGATTCGATGACTTCTGGGACATCTTCCACATCCGGGCGCAGACGCAGGGCCAACTCGCGCAAATCCCGGGTGGGCACAATCACCTGGGCAAGCTGCTTCTCCGTCTCCGATTGGTCCAGCGGCGCGGCGGCGGAAGCGGGGCGCTCTGGCACGGCTGTGGCCCGGCTGCCCGGTTCCGGCGTCTGACCGGGTGCGGCGGGGGTGGCGGTAGCCAGTCTGGGCGCGGGGGTGTTGTCCGGCTCATCGATGCGGATGTCTATCGCACTGGTATCGCCACCGTCGCTGCTGCCGAAGATGAAGTACCCAATCGCCGCGGTCGCAGTGAAAGTCCCCACACACACAAAGACGATCAGCGTGAGAACGCCCACCAGCACCAAATTGCGTTTACGTTCGTTGCTCTCCATACCTTCTCCAAAAATATCTGGCGACGCTTGCACCGCCACAAAATTCACGAAACACCCAAAATCTGTAGGTGCGGTTTCTAACCGCACATTGGGGGGTTCCCCTGACGTGCGGTTAGAAACCGCACCTACAAAACTCACCCAATCCCCTGCCCCTCCTACGGCAACGCATCCAACGGCGCACGCCACAGGGAAACCTGACAGGACGCGCTGTCTGACACGGCCAGCAGCACGCCCCCTTCCATAATCAGCGCACCCACCCCCACCGGTTTGGCAAAGAGTTCGCTGGAGAGTTGGCCCAAAGGCTGACCGTCCTGACTGTAATAGAGGATCAGTCGGCGTTCCGGGTCGCTGATAAAGAAGTTGCTCGTCGTCAGACCGGCCAGATGGGGTCCGTCAAAGGTATTGGCCGGCGCCACCGCTGGCCAGGATTCGCCTGTATCCAGCCGCCAGAGTCTGCCGTCCTGGGCTGTGATTGTGTAGATTGCGCCAGTAGGCAGAGCCAGGACATCCACAGGCTGTCCCTGCCCCAGAAGCGAATCCGGGCCGCCCTCCTGCAAGTCCACTGTGCCATCGGCCCCATTCAGCGAAACCACCCGCGCGCCGCCGGTGTCGGCCACATAGAAATTGCCGTTCAGGTCCATTCCCATCCCCCGGGGCCGGTAGAAGGCCGTCGTGTTTGGCTGGGGAATCGCCGTACCCTGGGGTTCCTCAAAAGTGTAAATGGTTTGGGAGGCCGCATCCAACAAAAAGACCTTACCCAGCAGATTTACATCCACATCAAAAGGCTCGTCAAACGTCTCGTCGGTGTAATAATCCACCAGCGCGCCGTCGCTCAGATCCCGCAGCACCATCCGCCGATTGGCCTGATCCGCCACATAGACCACTTCGTTGAAGCGATTCAACGCTACGCCTCTCGGCTGCTGGAACTGCTCAATATCAGCGCCACAACTGCCCACTTGCCAGACCAGAGAAAAGGGCAATTCTGGTAATTCCGTCGCCAGGGAACCGTCTGTTGGCGTCTGCAACTCCGCAGTAAAGCCGGTGCCAGTTTGGGCCTTGGCCAGCGCGAGGCTGGGCAGTTCCTCTTCTATGGGCAATGCAGGCATCGCCAGCCCCACTGCCGGGACATCCGCTGGCAGGGGAATCAGGAATGCGGAAGGAAGGGTTGTCTCCCGCCCCGCGCCAGGCGGCTGCCACAGCAGTTGAATTTCGCGCCCAGTTTTGCTTTCCACCCCAGGCAGATAACGCAGGGTCAGATCGTGCCAGCCCTGGCTCAGCAGCAGAGATGTACGGCTCTCTGTCCCACTTTGGCTGTCGATGAGCAGAATGCCGTCGATCTCCAACTGGTGGGGGGCGTCCGCCTGCACCGCGAAGGCGTAGGTTCCATCCACCGGCGCGGCCACTTTGCCCTGCCAGCTTATGCCCCGGGCCGTTGTCTGGAGTTCGCTCCCAGCCAGCCACGGCTCCATCCGCCAGCCCAGCAGCGGTCGGCTGCTCAGTCCGTCAAAGTCCGAATCCCCAGAGCCGTCCGCCGGTTCTCCGTAGTAGCGGGCCAACAGCCCATTCGGCTGCGCGGCCTCTGCGCTGTAGAGCGCCTGTCGGGGGATCGTCTCCCACGAGCCGCCGGGCCGCTGCCACTGGACAGAAAGCGTTCCTCCACTCCCGCCGCTGTAGGCGGTCAACTGCATAGGGAAGAAGCCCTGGGGCAAATCGACAACTATCTCGGCAATCCCCGCATCTGTATCCAATGCCACAGATTGGGCCAAAGGACTTTCGATTGTCATTTGGGCGCTCAAACTCCCGTCAGCGACGATGCGAAAGCCGTAGATGCCTGCTTCGGGAATATAGAGTGCGCCCTGTCCAGTCAGGATAAAGGGGCGGACAACCGGTGGTGCGCTCTGCCAGTCAAAATCCAGTGGGCCTTCCCGCGCCGTCTTGGCCGCATCCTGCAGGGGATCGATGGCCTCACCTTCAAAATAGCGGACGGGCAATCCCTGCGTGCTGGCGGCCTGGCTGCGGCTGACAATATACGCGTCCGCCTGGTTCTGCCCCGATGGGTCTTGAATCGGTTCCGCGGCCAAGCCGGGATAGAGCGCTTCGAGCGTCCGCCCTATATTCCCATCCTGCCCAGGCACAATATAGAGCAAATCGCCCATGCCCTGGCCGATAAAGGGCGGACCGACAAAGGGCAAATGGAGCACCGGGTCCAACGCAAGGATGCGGGTGGACGAAGCCAAAGTACCCCTGGCCGCAAGCTGGGTGGCCGGATCGTCCAGGACAGAGCGGGGAACCAACACCAGTCTATCGTCACCGGCAGCCGACCCCTGCAAGCGATCGTACAAATAGGCCCCAATCGCCGCGTGGCTGCTCGCCTGGCCCTGGCTCGAACTATCGGCCAGGGCGTTCAAGCGGGAGACCCCGCCGACGGCCAGCAGCAAAACCAGCAGCCCGGCCGCTGTCAGCGCGACGCGGCGGGGGGATAACACCGGCGACCAGACCCGGCTGAACTGTCCCAGAATCTGGTCCAGGGCCACCACCGCACTGAGACTGAGCAGGGCCAGCAGGGGCGACAGATAGAGCAGATTGGCAGAATGGGGCGTGGCAAAAATGGACAAACCCGCCACGACAAAGCCAATGCTCCAGAGCCAGCCCTCCCGCCAGCGCAGGTAGCGCAGCAGCCAGGCCGCGCCCAGCAGCGCCAACAATCCCGGCAGATAGCCGCCTTCAGCCAGCAGTTGACCAGCCATCTCCCCCGCCTGCGCAAAATATTGGAGCGGAGATGCGACGCCCAAAAGTTCACCGCCCAGCCCCCGGCCCAAGCCAGGCAGGGCCGCGGCCACCAGCGGCGCAAAATAGGCAAGCCAGTGGCTGCGCTGGGGGGGAGGCGTCAATGCAAACCAGAGCAGCAGCAGCCAGGTCAACGGAGGGGGCGCGGCCAATACGGCCAACCCGGCCACCAGACCCGCCACAGCCCAGCGCCCCGCCGCAGCCCAGCGACCAGCCGTCTGATTCCCGACCCCAGGCCGCAGGGCCAGCCAGCCATAGACGAGCAAAATCAGCAGCAGAGGCGGGGCCGGATGTCGGCTCAGGGCGATGTGGGCCGGGCTGAAGACGAGGAGCAGCGTGCCCAACAGCGCCACAATCGGTGTGACAAAGCGTTTGGCAGCGGCATAGAAAAGGGGGATTGTGGCTGTTCCCAGCAGCAGTCCCAGGACGATTGTACCTGTGGCGCTGATGCCGAAGATTGTCAAGAGCGAAGCAAAAAGCAGTGTATACAGCGGTGAGGGCGTTTCCAGCAGTCCGCGCAGACTGCCCGTGGCCAGAAAATCCATCCCGGCCACCAGCCCGTTACATTCCAGGGGCAGACAGCCGCTGGTCAACCCGGAAAAGTTCCAGAGACGCAGCAACAGACTGAGCGCTACAATCAGTGCAAGGGCGATCCCAACCGTTCGGCGGTCCAGCCCTGGCTGATTCGGCGGCGTCTGCTCTGACTCGGCGGCCTCTCTGCGCTGCAAAAACTGACGGGCGCTCTCCACCGTCCACACACCGGGTGTCGGGGTGGCGTCACCCCGCGGCGACCGCTTGCCCCAAAGCAGCACACCCATCCCCCCAACCAGCCCGATCAGCCAGAGGGCGGAGGGAAGCAGCAGCGCGCCGTTTTCCCCGTCGCCGTTCAGGGCCAGCAGAAGCCAGCCGCCCGCGGCCAGGGCAAGACCGAAGCCGATGGCGGCCCCGATTGTCTGCACTTTCGATGGACTTCCGGGGCTGGCTTTACTATCCGAGCGGGGCGGGCTGGGACTGTTGATGGCAAATGTCACCAGCCCCAGTAGCACAATCAGCAAGCCGTCGCGCAATGCGACTTCGGGCGCGACCCCATCGCCGAGGAGGATGGAACGTCCCCACAGGAGGAAGGCTATGGCGGCAAAGAGAAGGATCAGACGACGCATAGGAATTCACGGATAGTCGGGCGACAGCGGAATGTTCCTAAAGTGTAGCCGCGGGGGTGGAAAGACGCAAACCGGGGAAGAATGGGGGCGTAATTCAAATTTCGGGGCGAACAGGAATCGTCCGTGCCGCCCGGTGCTAAAGACACCGGGCTACCGAGCTACGCCCCCTGAACGGGGCTTTCGGAGGAACAGACAGACCGTTTCTAAGCCGGATTTATCCGGCGTCGCCCTGTAGCTGTGGGCTACGGCCCAGTGGTCTTTAGCCCGGTGCGGTCGTCACAAACCCACCCCTGCCCCTAATTTGAATTACACCCAGAACAGCGTAGTTCAGCGTGACTGGCAGTTTCAGAGAGACCAGCGGTCCCCTGTCCCGGCTACGCCCACCCCCCGCTCGGCAACCCAAGCCCGCTCTGGGCCGTCGTCCCACAGCGGATTGGTGTGGTTCAGATGGAGCAGTCGCACATCACAGTCCGCGCTGGAAGCTCGCTCTGCGGTGTCAGTTGCCAGGGGGTGGGTGATTTCGGCGATGTTGCGTCCGGGAATCTCTGCCGGGCTGAAGAATGCGCCGTCGAGCAGGGCCACGTCCACCTCTGCCAGCATCCGGGCCAGGGGATAGTCCCAGCGGTCCCAGTCGTCGATGTCCGGGCAGTAGAAGAGGGAGCGATCCGGGCCATCTATGCGGAAGGCCATCGTATCGCTCCACTCGTCCCGGTGGGGCACGGCGATGGGCGTTGCCGACAGACCCGGAGCCAGGGCAATCGGCTGCCCCGGCGGGCTGAGACGGATGGCGATATTGCCAAATTTTGTCAACTGCTGCCAGGGCTGGTTGCGCATCAAAAAAGCGGCCATGCGCGGCGTGGCGTAGACGGGCATCCGCTGGGTATTCCAAGCTTCCCGGCCCAGTTGGATCAGCCCGGTGTAGTGGCCCATGTGGGCGTGGGTGAGGAGGATACCGGCCAATTCGCATTCGGGCGCGGCCCGGTGGAGCAGGGCCAACTGTTCCCGGAAGTCCGGGGTGGCGTCGATCATCCACGCCTGTCTGCTCTCCCGGTGGATCAACCCAAGGCAGACGACGTATTGGCGCAAGGCCGGGTTTTCCAGGGCGCGACGGCAGCGCTCACAGGCACAACCAGCCTGGGGGAGTCCTGCGTCTTGGGCTGCGCCGAGCAGAATGGCTTCGATCATACGGGGATTATCCACCAGCCGGGGCGGAATGACAAGAATGAAAAGAGGGACGCTGATTCACGCTGAAACAGATGATCAGCGCAAATATTATCAGCGTCGTAACTATACAGGACTAGCGCCGGTTGAGTAGGCGGGTGCTGTTTCCCGCCGTATCGAAACCGAGCGGGTGGGAAGAGCCGTCTCGTCGACTCGTTCGCTGGGTTTCGATACGCCTCGAAGACTCGGCTACTCAACCGGCGCTCACTTGACTTGCCGTGTATAGATACTCAGCGTCAATCATTTTTTCAGCGTCCTCTTTATATCCTCATTTGTCCAAACGCAACCGACAGGCTATAGTGGAAGGTATGCCATCTGTTGCATTTCTCCTCACCAACTGGTCATTGCCGCCCCTGACTGGACTGGTGCTCCTAAGCATCGGCCTGCTCTACGGGCGCGGCTGGCAGCGGATGCGCATACACACAACCGTCTCCCGTGCCCGAATCCGACTGTTCGCCTTCGCATTGGGCTGGCTGCTGATGGTCGTCGCCTTCTGCTCGCCCCTCTTTGCCCTGCGCACAGAGCTGCTGCTGGCCCGCACCATCCAGCAGATTTTGCTGGGACTGCTGGCCGCGCCACTGCTCTGGCTGAGTGCGCCCGTTCAGACCATCCGCTGGGGGCTGCCGGGGCGATGGCGGCGACGTTTCACCCGACTGTTGCGCCCGGACAGCCGCACAGGCCAGGGATTGCGCGCCGTCACCCGTCCGGTCTTCATCTGGCTGGCGACTATCGCCTCGTTTCTGATCTGGGCCGACCCGCTCTTTGTGGAATGGAGCATTGCTGACAACCTGCGCTATTCTGCTTCCCTTTGGGCATTCTGGTTCGTCTATATGCTCTTCTGGATGCACGTGATAAAAAGCGGTCCCCGGCTGCATCGGCCCCTCCATCCGGGCATTGGCTTCTTCTATGTGCTGCTGGGCGGCGAAATTCCCAATATGATTACGGGAGCAACAACGGCCTTTCGGGAGAATCTGCTCTATCCCTTCTACGCGGCTGGCTCGTCCACCGTCCCTCTCTCACCCTTGCTGGACCAGTCGATCAGTGGCGGTCTGCTGTGGGTGGTTGGCACAGCCATCTACGTTTCTATCTGTCTGGCGATTCTGAGCCAGGTCTTTCGCAACGAAGACGCGCCCACGCCTATGCCCCTGGAATGGGATGCTACCGAGCGCAGCATCGCCCCCGGCCTGGAGCATCGGGTCTCGTCCCGGAGGAGTTGATGAAGGCTGCCCCGCCCTCCATTTACGATCAGATTCTGGCAGTGATTCGTCAGATTCCCCCGGGCCGGGTTGCCAGCTACGGGCAGATCGCGTGGATTGTCAATGCACCCACGCCCCGGATGGTGGGCTATGCCCTGGCCGGTCTGGCCGACGACGCGGATGTGCCCTGGCAGCGGGTGATCAACAGCCAGGGCGGCATCAGCCCCCGGGGTGACCCACTCTCCAGTGGACGCCAGCGTCAGCTTTTGGAAGCCGAAGGGGTGGCGTTTGGCCCGGATGTACGGGTCGATTTTGCCCGCTTCGGCTGGGACGGCCCGGACCCGGAATGGCTGGCCGAGCAGGGATTTACGCTGCTGCCCTGGCCGGGACCCCGGCGCTGAGGAACTGTCCTGAAAAGAGCTTTGTAAACACGGATCAGAAGGAACACGGATTTCTTCTGCGAAAATCTGCGCAATCTGTGCCGCTTGCGACCTCTGCGTTCTGATTTTCGTTCTTATGGGTGTCAACCCTCCCCTTTCACAGAAATGATCTCTACTTATGCCATCAATAGTCAGCGGCGTATTGCAGTGCCAGCCCCGCAAGGGCGGCTTCCTGCGCGACCCGGAATTCTCCTTCCAGCCCGGCCCGGATGACCCCGCGGTCTCGGCCAAAACGATTCAACAGTACGGGCTGGTCAACGGCGCGGCGGTCACGGGCACTGTACGGGATGGCAAGCGGGGGCCGGAACTGGCGACGGTTGAGTCGATCTGCGGCCTGGCGCCCGAGGCCTTCAAAAAACGCACACCCTTCGAGCGGTTGATCGCCATCGACCCCAACGAACGCTTTCGTCTGGGCGAGGGTAGCAACAAAACAATGCGTGTGGTAGAACTGATCGCACCCATCGGCAAAGGGACTCGCGGGCTGATCGCTGCTCCACCCCAGGCAGGCAAGACCCAAATTCTGGAGGAGATTGCCAACGCCATCCGCGCTGAGGAGCCGGAGACCCGGATACTTGTGCTGCTCATCGACGAGCGCCCGGAGGAGGTGACTCACTTCCGTCGGGCCGTGGATGCCGAAGTGCTGGCAAGCTCCAACGATCAGGGCATCGCCGCCCACACAGCCCTGGCCGAACTGACTCTGGCCCACGTGCGCTGCGAACTGGAGTGCGGCCGGGATGTGGTGTTGCTGGTGGATAGCTTGACCCGGCTGGTGCGGGCCTTCAATCTCCACGGCAGTGGAGGCGGCGGGCGGGGACTTTCCGGGCGCACAATGTCCGGCGGCATCGACGCCAGCGCGATTGAACTGCCCCGACGCTTCTTCGGCCTGGCCCGCAACATCGAAAATGGCGGGTCGGTGACGGTCATCGCCACCGCGCTGATCGAGACCGGCTCGCGCATGGACGATTACGTCTATGAGGAGTTCAAAAGTACGGGCAACAGCGAAATTGTGTTGGACCGGGAACTGGCCGAGGCCCGCATCTTCCCGGCCATCAACATCCAGTCCAGCAGCACCCGCAAAGAGCACCTGCTCTACAGCGAAGACGAAATGGCCCGGCTGGCAACCCTGCGTCGCTGGCTGGCAAGCGGCAACAACAAAGCGGCCATGAATGGGCTGCTCAAATTGCTGGACCAGACGAAGAGCAACGACGAACTGCTGAAGCGGCTGAAGCCGTCGTAGCCGAAAACCGTCGTAGCCGAAAACCACGAAGACACAGAATCGCAATGAACCAGCCAACCCTCCTGGGCGATACCCTCGCCGGCACCCGCGTCGTAGACCTGACCCGCAACTTCGCTGGCCCCTACTGCACAATGATTTTGGGCGATCTGGGCGCGGATGTGGTCAAAATCGAGCATCCGGCTGGGGGCGACGATACCCGGCGCTGGAAGCCGCCCCTGTGGAACGAAGAGAGCGCGACTTTTCTGGCTGCCAACCGCAACAAACGCAGCGTAACCGTTGACCTGAATCAGCCAGCGGGTGTGGAGATTGTGCGCCGTCTGGCCGCGTCGGCGGATGTGCTGGTGGAGAGCTTCCGCCCCGGCTCGTTGGCGAAACGGGGGCTGGGTTACGACGCTCTGCGGGCCGAAAACCCCCGGCTGATCTACTGTTCCATCTCCGCCTACGGCCCCACCGGTCCTCTGGCCGACAGCCCCGGTTACGATCCCATTTTGCAGGCGTCTTCCGGGATGATGGAATTGACCGGCGCACCGGATGGCGAACCGGCCCGTCTGCCCATCGGCATCAACGATCTGGGCGCGGGAATGTGGGCGGTGATCGGCATTCAGTCCGCGCTGATGGCCCGGCAGCAGAGCGGGCTGGGCAGCAAAGTGGACACCAGCCTCTACGAGACCGCGGCCTGGTGGCTCAACTATCACCTGGCCGGTTTTCTGGGCAGCGGTGTCGTGCCCACCCGCCAGGGCACGGGGACCACAATGATTGCCCCCTACGAGTCCTTCCCCACGGCTACGGATGATATTTTTGTCTGCGTCGCCAACGACAATCTCTTCCGCACTTTTTGCCGGGTGCTGGGTTGCCCGGAGCTGGCCGACGATCCGTGTTTTATCGCCAATCCTCTGCGGGTTGCCAACCGGCCCGCGCTGCGTCAGGCGATTATTGCCCAACTGAGCCAGCGCCCGGTGGCAGAGTGGCAGGCACTCTTCGCGGCCGAGTCGATTCCCTGCACGCCCATCCGCACGATTGCCGACCTGGCCGATGACGAGCAGTTGGCCAGCCTGGAAATGTTAGCCCCCTTCCCCCACCCGGCTGTGCCTGACCTGCGACTGGTGGATATGCCTGTCAGCCAGAACGGGAGCCGGGCCGCCCGACGCTATCCACCGCCTGGATTGGGTGAGCATACCGAGGATGTGCTGGGGGAGATGGGGTACAGCGCGGATGAGATTGTCGCGTTGCGCGCAATGGGCGCGGTTTGATTTTTGTGAGAAGGTGATACCGCAAAATCGCGCAATCCATTTTCCGAAAATTGAGTAGAACCACGCCCGGTGCATCGGTTGCGGTCTATTCAATTTGTGGTATACTGCAACTCCTCTTACCCTACTGCTTGCCAAAATGACAAAGGAGTCATTGATGTACAGCTACGAAATCATTGCGCCGCCGCCCCGGGATATTCTATTGGGAGAAAAGTTGTCTGTTGCCTATTGGCGCGACTATCGGGAACTCAAACGGGGAATGGCCCACACTGTCACAGGCGATGTGCAGGTCCTCAACGAACTCTACAGTCCCCAACTCCACAACCGGCGGGAGATTCTCGTCTATCTCCCCCCATCCTACGCGACCAGTGACCAGCGCTATCCGGTTGTCTATATGCACGACGGCCAGAATCTCTTCGACGACAGCACCAGTTTTGCCGGTGAGTGGGGCGTTGACGAGACCCTGGATGCGCTGAGTCAGGAGGGAATCGAAGCGATTGTCGTGGGCATTCCTAACCTGGGCAACGAACGGGTCAAAGAATATAGCCCCTTTGTGGATAGGCGGCACGGCGGCGGGCTGGGCGATCTCTACGTGGATTTCATCGCCGACACGCTCAAGCCAGTCATCGACAGCGCCTTCCGCACCCAGCCCGAACGGGCGCACACGGGCATCTTCGGCTCCTCAATGGGCGGGCTGATCAGTCTTTACGCCTACTTCCAGCGCCCGGAAACCTTTGGCTTTGTGGGCGCAATGTCCCCCTCCTTCTGGTTTGCCGGGGCTGCGATCCTGCCCTACATTCGCAATGCCCGGCCCAATCCAGGCCGCATCTATCTGGACATCGGCGAGAAAGAATTGCCGTCGTCCCGGCGCTGGTGGGAGATTCCTCTGCTGGATTCCCTGCGCCAGAATCATTGCCAACGGGTGGCCTCTCTGCTGGAACGCAAAGGCTGTGGCGCGGAGGACCTGCGTTTTGTGGTTGATCCCGCGGGGGAACACAACGAGGCGGCCTGGCGGCGACGCTTGCCCGATGCGCTGCGCTTTTTGTTGGGGTAGGCAGCAGCGGGAATTGAGACAGGAAAGCACGGGATGCTGAACAGCATCCCGTTTTCTGTTTCCACTTTTCCAGGAGCAGCACAAAACCATCCGGTTCGGATTGCGCCTGTTCGTTACGCAGGGCAGGCCATTTGGGAAGAGCCGTTGACGGGGGGATAATAGGAAGTGCGCTATCTCGAACCGCGGGCACTCTTTGCCTGTATTGGCGATAGGAGCACTATCAATTCAAAAGTCATGCAAGAAAGGCAGCAAATGATTCAGGTAACGGTGACGCCCGCCATGGGCAAACGGCTGATCGGCAAAGGAATGGTGGCCCATCCCTCCATTCAGCGGGTATTAGCAAAGGGAACGCTGACGATTATCGGCGGTTCTACTAACGGCTACGTGGCGGAAGAGATTCTTGCGTCTATTGGCTATGAGGGCTTTAACCGGATTGGCTTTCGCCGGGGGCTGACCGTAGCGCCAGGGACAAAAGCACCGGAGATGGACTTTCCAGGCGATATAGTGATTCAGGACGGGAAAGTAGTGCTGAGCAGTTCAATCTTTGAGATCGGACCGAAGATGGGGCCGGGAGATGTGGTGCTGAAGGGTGGCAACGCTTTCGATGTCCGTCGCCAACCGGCTGTGCAGATCGGCAGCAATGTGGGCGGCACAGCCCTGGCCGCAGTCTCAGCGGTCATCGGGACGCGGGTGGAGTTGATTGTGCCCATCGGCATGGAGAAACGGGTCTTTGGGGATGTGTACGAATTGGCCCTGCTTACCAACGCACAGGACGGCAAAGGCCCCGGCTATTTTCCCCTGCCCGGCACAATTTTCACAGAGATCGACGCCATCCGCCTGCTGACCGGAGCCGAAGCCACAATGATTTCTGCCGGTGGGGTCTACGGCGCGGAAGGGGCGATCTGGCTGGTGATCAACGGGACGAAAGAGCAAGTGAAGAATGCCGCTGCGCTGGTCAAATCTGTGGCCGAAGAGCCGCTGTGCGAGGCATAATAGAGAAGGATTGCGATGAAGAGTGAACAGAACGTTATTCGTCTGTACGACGGCCCGGCTCCGGGGTCGGAAAGCTGGACCCATTCTGAGCAGGAAAGTTTCAGCCAGCCCTGGCAGACGCAAGTCGTCTTCAATGTGGTGGACCCGACGCTGACTCTCGTCGCGCCCGCAGCGGGTACAGCCAACGGCACGGCCATCGTCATCTGTCCCGGCGGCGGCTTTCATGCCCTGTCGATCGAAAGCGAGGGGTTCGGGGTAGCCCGCTGGCTGGCGGCTAAAGGCGTCACCTGCTTTGTGCTCAAGTATCGGCTGGCCGAATGCCGGACGGATGACCCGGCCAGCGAGCAGGCGACCAAGAGTCGCCCAGACTTCGAGGCTGCGGTCCAATCTGTGATCGGTCTGGCTATGGCCGATGCACAAGCGGCCCTGGCCCACGTGCGAAGCAACGCTGACGGGTACGGTGTGGACGCCAATCGGATCGGCATCATCGGCTTTTCCGCGGGGGGAATAACCGCCGCGTCTACTGCTTACAGCTATACTCCAGCCAGTCGCCCCGATTTTGTGGCACCGATCTACGCTGTGTACAACTGGCTCCCCGACAAGCGTGTCCCCGCGGATGCGCCACCGATGTTCCTGGCGGCCGCCACGGACGATCCACTTGGCCTGGCCCCCCACAGCGTCTCCTACTACAACGATTGGACTGCGGCCCAGAAACCGGTCGAACTCCATCTCTATTCTGTGGGTGGTCACGGCTTTGGGATGCGGAAACAGAATCTGCCATCGGATAGCTGGATTGAACGTTTTGGGGACTGGCTGGGGGTTCAAGGCTTTCTGGACCAGTAGATAGACCGTCTATTTGCAGATTCTATACTGGAGAGACAAAGATGATTATTCCGCCCAACAGCAAACTGGTCATGATTGGCGATTCCATCACCGATAGTGAGCGGGCACGACCAGATGGAGAAGGATTGTTCGACGCCTTGGGGAAAGGGTATGTGAGTCTGGTGGATGGACTGTTGACGGCTCGGTATCCGGCACGCCGGATTCGGATCGTCAATAAGGGGCTGGGGGGCAATACAGTGCGGGATTTGCGTTACCGTTGGCAAACGGACGTGCTGGACCTGAAACCGGATTGGCTCTCCATCTGTATCGGAATCAATGACGTCTGGCGGCAATTTGATTCACCCCTGCAAACCGAACGGCATGTGCTCCTGGACGAATATACCCACACATTGGAAGAATTGGTGCAGACCACCCGACCCACGTTGAAAGGGCTGGTTCTGATGACGCCCTATCTGATCGAACCCAATCCAACGGATGCCATGCGAGCAATGATGGATGAGTACGGTGCGACGGTTCGTCAGCTTGCCGAGAAATATCAGGCGCTGCTGGTCGATACCCAAGCAGCCTTTGATGTCGTATTGAAAGACCTCCACCCGATGGCGCTGGCGTGGGATCGGGTACACCCCAACCGTACCGGTCACACAGTTTTGGCACGCGCCTTCCTGCAAACGATCGGTTATGAGTGGGCGTAATAGCTGGCTCAGGGGTCTGGGGAGAGCAGATGCGAGAGGTACGCCTCCGTCTCCGGTTAGCCGCCACGGACGATAGATTTTATCTCTATTCTGTGGGCGGACACGGCGTTGGTATACGGAAACAGAATTTGCCGTCGGATAGTTGGATTGAACGTTTTGAGGGCTGGCTGGAAGTGCACGGCCTATTGGATAGATAAAGGAGGTGCAGCGTGTAGTAGCGCGTGCGTCAACAGCCAAGATGCGTGTATTGGATAGGTTTCGCCACGCTTGCAGAGATGGTCTTCTGAGGGGGGAATGGAGGAGGATGACGCTTTACGAGGCCTCGAGCTTATGTGGGTGGATGTTTTCCCGCCAAAATGAGTAAGGAGCGCAGATTGACTACGCCTTCACGATTCAACCGAAGTGCTTCTACTGTCGTCCGACCAATTCCAGTCAGCCCAATCACGCGTGTATAGGTTGTGTCCCAGCCAAAATGGACAGGCCAGCCATCCTGCCGTGGGTGAAAGAGACGGGTTTGCCGTCCATCCACCGGATCAACGCCTGTGACACGGGTATGTTTGAAGCTGTTGCATCCAGAGCAGGCCAGGGCCAGATTGTCGGATGAGGATGAACCACCCAAACTCAACGGAATGATGTGATCCACATTGAAGGTCTGGGTAGCATAGCTGACAGGGGATTGGCAATATTCACAGCGCCCCTGGGCACGTTCGATAACTGAACGCCGGATGGCCTGGGGAATGTGGGGCCTAGGCATAGATGGAACGCTGAATGTCGAGCTGGTCCATTACCGTGTCCAACGAAACACCGCGCAGTTGCGCCAAGTCGATCAGACTCTTCAGTCGCTCCACATCATACGCTTCAATCTGCTCAACCAGCCCTATCAACTCTGCCTGCTCTTCGTTGCTAAGGTTTTCGTCCTGTAACTTTTCATTGAGCAGGGCGTAACGCTGGCGCAGTTCGAGTGACGGCCCCCGATTGATAATTTCCAGAAGTTGGGTCTCGCGTTGAGATAAGCCAGGCGCTTTTCGCCGCGCCAGTAAGCTGTTTACCTCCGCTGCGAAAGCCTCCAGATCAGAAAGTTCCAGCTTTGCTACGCTATCGATTACTTGCGTCAGTTCGATATCGACTGTTGACGTCACGTGCATTGTCGGCATTTTTGTCACCTCCTGATCTCCCTACGCCCACAACTCCCCGTCCGCGTCCCGGTTGAGTTTTTTCTCGGCGAAGAGCGCGCCGTCCTGGGCCGCAGATAAGCCTTCTCCGTCAAACCACTTGCGCCAGAGTTCGGGGGCGTCGATGTCCTGGCCGCCGTGCTCGGTATAGCGGGTGCGCACTTTGAGCATTACCGGTGTGTTGACGCTGGCGCCGGTCACAATTACCTGGCCTTTGCTGAGGCTGGGCAGTTCCATCAGCAGGTCCCGACCCACGCTCTCCACAGATTCGGCGATGCGGTTCTGATCGATGGGGTTGGTGATGCGCATAATGCACTGGGTCATACACTGGCTGAGTACGTCGCTGTCCAACTTGCCGGGGCGCTGGCTGATCAGCCCGATGCTCACACCGAACTTGCGCCCCTCACTTAGAATCGTCTTTAGCACTTCCGAACTCACCGCGTCGGCGTTGGCCGGCGCGTAGTTGTGGGCCTCTTCCATCAGACAGAAGACGGGGAAAGGCACGTAATTGCGGTCGCCTCGCGTCGCTTTGCCCTTTTCCGTATCCACCCGGGCCTGGTAGACCCGGCGCAGGAGTGTGGCCGCGATGACCTGCTGCTCCCGCTGGTCCACTTCGTTCAACTGGACGATTGTGCAGCGCCCCGGCTCGAAGAGTTCGTTCAGTTCCAGATTTTGGAAGTCGTTGAAAATTTTGCTTCCACCCAAAGATGCGCCCAGCCGCCAGATCAGCGCGCCGGTGGTTGGGTCGTCCTCCTCCATTTCATCCTCGCCCCGCTTGCCCTCGGCGGTCTGACGCACGGCCATTTTGAGTTGTTCGAGCGTATATTTGTCCTCGCCCCAAGTGCGGTTGGCAAAGGCAAAGGCCCGACCCAACTGGTAATGCATCTTCTCGGACAAATTGGGCAACAGATAGCGCAGATCACCGAGCGTCAGACTGCTGGTGCGCACACGCAGATCGTCCGGGCGGAAGATGCGCACGCTGGGCTTGTAGTTGCCCTCGCGAAATTCGGGCAGATTTTGGATGTCCTGGAGTGTGTCGTACTCGCCGTGGGGGTCGATAATCAGCACCGCGGCCCGGTTGTAGGGCATCATCAACTCTTCCAGTAGCACACCGGCCAGATAGCTTTTTCCGCTGCCGGTGCTGGCAATAATCGCCAGATGGGTGCTGGTGAAGCCCCGCACATTCAGGGCCACGGGCACGGCTCCCGGCCCCCGGCTGAGCAGATCGCCGATGTGGGCGCTGCCCCGTTCGCCCTTGCGCCCCCGGCTGAGGACGTCTGTGAGCATCCCGTCCTCGGCGATGTAGACCGGCGCGCCGCCGATGGGTGGGACGCGAGGGTTGACAAAATCGTGCAGAATCGAATCGTAGAAGCCCAGGACGGTGACGGTAATTTCGAACAGTTCCCGGGCGTCGCTGTCGTAGCCGAGCAGCGCGGCGACAGTATCCGGCGGCACCTCCGGGTCTGCCATAAAGCTGTCGGGGAAGATGCGCACAGGTTCCCGGCCCGTCACCCGGCCCAGGATATCCTTCGCCACGCCGTCCACCGACGCGGCGTAGTAGACAAACTCGCCGTGCTTTACCCGCCGCTCCGGGTCCGGTGCGATGAATGTAAATTCGTGGGGGGTCTCCCCCGGTCCTTTGACAGTGCCGATGCAGGTGGATGGGGTCATTGTTTAGGCCGCAAATTCATAGACGGGTGTTTGTACCACGCAGTTTGGTTCTGTTTCGACGAATTCATTCCGATTCATCCGGACTCTCCAAAATCTGTTTGATTTGCCCTCGCAACATCGGTACATCGACAGTTACCGTATTCCAAACAATCGACCAATCCACCGAAAAATAGGCGTGAACAGCGATGTTGCGAAAAGCCACAATGTCCTGCCAGGGAATTTGTGAATGTGCAGAACGAGTCGTCTGGGAGACGCGAGCGGCAGCTTCGCCTATGACAATCAATTTTTGCAGGATAGCACTCTGCTGCATTTCGTTGAGAAGAAAGCTCTCCTCTGGCGCGTCGGCCAAGAATCGCTCAATAGCTTCCGCTGCTTCAACGATATCGTTCAAATTAAGTCGATCAGTGCGCATAGAGCAACTCTGCCTGGGAAAGAATTTGCTCGCGAATGATTGGTTTTAGTCCATTGCGAGGCACCAAATCCACTGGCCGTTGAAAGAGATCAGTCAATTCACGCTGCATACGCGCCAAAGCCAAGAAACCAATTTTAGCATCCGATTCAAACTCGACCAGCAGGTCAATATCACTCTTGTCCGTGAAATCCCCTTTAGCCGCCGAGCCAAAAAGGCTCAAAGTGCTAATCTGATTCTGTTGGCAAAAGGTAGCTAATTCTTTGGGTGTAAACACCAGTCGAGTATCCACGGCAATCTCCAATCTCCAATCTCCAGTCTCCAATCTCCAGTCCCCAATCTCCGATTCCATCTTACCCCGCGGGCTGCACAATCGACTTCCACGCCACATTGTTGCGCATCACCTGCAACTGTCGGCTCTGCTCCGGGAAGAGTGCGACCAGCCGGTCGATGAGGGTCAGCAGCAGTTGGGGGACGAGTGGATTGTTCATCCCCATCAGCACAGAGGCGTAGCGCAGGGAGAGCCGCCCGGCCCCGTCCAGATGAAAGGCGCATATCTCCTCGTCGCTCAGGCGGCGGACGGGCGCGTCCACATCCGCGGCCAGACCGGGCACGCCCTGGCGATAGACGCCGCCGCCTTCCCGCCAGCCCAGGGCGATGATGCCAACGAGGGTAGCTGTCTCGGAAAGATAGTCCGGCGTGAAAATTTCCTGCTCGCCCCGCGGACTTAAGCGCGGCCCCAGGCTGCCAAAGTCGGGATTGAGCAGGAGCGTATTGTAGATGACGCCGATCAGCGCGCCGGGACTGTTGTCGCTGCCATAGCCGTTCAATTCAATCGCCACAAATTCAGCGAAGGCGTAGTCCGTGGGCGAGGGCTGGGTCACCAACTCGCCTGGCCCGTAGACCTGGCAGACGTAATCGATGTGGGTATTGGATTTGACGATTTTGCCGATTGCTGTTGTCATAGACTCTATCTAACCAGAAAATTTGTTCGGATGCAAATAGGGATGGGGACTGGGACTGGGACTGGGAAATGAAATGCGGAACGCAGATTTTATCCGTGTTCCTTTCCATCCGTGTATACACTCTATTTTCAGGCCAGATGACAAAAACGCAAAGTGGAGGAACGAATGATCAAAGCATTAATTTTTGATGTGGGTGGTGTGCTGGTGCGTACTGTGGATCGCAGCCGCCGGGCTATTCTGGAGGCAGAGTTGGGACTACCCAAAGGCCAGACCGATGAGACTGTCTTCAACAGCGCGATGGGGCAGGCAGCCCAGCGGGGCGAAGTGACCTCGCACGCCCTGTGGAGTTGGGTGGCCGCGGATTTAGGGCTGGACAAACAGGGGCTGGGCCATTTCCGTCATGAGTTTTGGGGGGGAGACAGATTGAACGAGGAGTTGGTGGCACTGATTCGATCCCTGCGCCCCCGCTATCAGACGGCCATCATCAGCAACTTTATGGACGATCTGCGGGAAAGCCTGACAGTGGAATATCCTATCATCGATGCCTTTGATCTGGTGGTCATCTCCGCCGAGGAAAAGGTGATGAAGCCCGATCCGCTGATTTTTCAACGTACAATCGAGCGCTTGGGGCGCAAGCCGGAGGAGTGCGTCTTTGTGGACGACTTCGCCCACAATGTGGAAGGTGCGCGGGCGGTGGGGATGCACGCCATCCATTATGGACCAAAGACCGATATACAGGCCGAACTGGCAGCGTTGGGGATTGTCCTGTAGCCCCCAAAACTTTCATCCGCGTTCCGTTTTATTTCTTACTTCAACCAACATCATTAACGGTGAAAACTATCCATAGATGGCACCGATTTTCCACAGAGAAAATCGGTGCCATCTATGGATAGTTTAATCTTGGGAATAGCCTTAGTTCGTGTATACATTCCGCCTATTTTCAGAACACTACCAAGTCGCAGGCGGATCGCTGGCGGGAAACGAGGCGTTGGATGCCCTATCGATTTCGTCCATTCGGGCTTCTGCTTCCCGGCGACGTTCCAATTGTTCGTTCTGGACATCCTCGTCCGCACAGGGGGCGGAACCGGGAAAGAGCCAGCGGTCCAGACTCCGGCTGTCGACCTGGGCAATCCGGTAGAGGGCACACCGGCCTGTGACACCCCGCAAGAGTAGATAGGCAGCAATCCACGCGCCGCCTACAAAGAAACCGTACTTGCGCATCAGCCGAAAAAGCAGCGCCCCACCGCCCGCCAGAGAGAGCCAGCGCTCCACATTGCCCACATTGATCTTTGAGGAGGCTGTTGAGGCGGTTGGTGGCATTGGCCTGCCATTCGCAGGCTGCTTTTGATTCTGGGGCTTGTGGCTTTGCGCTCGATTCACTTCCTGTTCAGCAATGTATTCTTTCTGCATGGCAAACTTCCCTTCCTCTTCAAAATCCAAATTGAGTTCGACACAATACATTTATCGTACCTCTTCAACCCCGCCGCCACAACGCCGCTTTGCATAGACTTCCCCTGTCGTCAACGACAGGTTCGATTGACCTGCACCGCCAGAGCAAAACCGTCTGTCACTCCATTGAGAAGCGTAGCTGCGTCGGCTATAGTAGAGTCAGAATCCTTCCTGAGAAAAGGAGGGCACAAGAAAGAAAAGGAGAATTTGATATGCTACGCAAAGCACACGATATGCTCGGATTCCAGATGCGCGCCACCAACGGCGACATCGGCAGCGTGGACGACTTCTACTTTGACGACAACCAGTGGCAGGTCCGCTATTTTGTCGTCAACACAGGGAACTGGCTCTTTGGCCGCCGGGTGCTGATCGCGCCCCAGGCAATCGAAGCGCCCCTGTGGGAGGAAGAAGTGCTGCCTGTCCATCTGACCAAAGAGATGGTGGAGAACAGCCCGGATGTGGACCTGGACAAGCCGGTTACGGAACAGATGCATTCTCGATTGTACGAACACTACGGCTGGACGAACCTCTGGATCAGACCGGGCGTCTACGCCTATTCTGGCGGTGGGGCCGGGATGATGGCTCCTCCGCAGCCGGCGGGTGTGGCTGTTTTGGAGAAGCCCGCACCGGAGAGTGCCGCAGAGAGGGCCGATCCCAATCTGCGCAGCATCCAGGAAGTGCTCGGCTATCACATCGCCGCTACTGATGGCGATATCGGCCACGTGGAGGATTTCTTTGTGGATGAAGCGGACTGGACCATTCGCTATATGCTGGTGGACACCCACAATTGGTTGCCAGGCCGCAAAGTGCTCGTCTCGCCCAATTGGATCAACCGGGTGAGCTGGAACGAATCCAAAATTCATGTGGATGTGCCCAAGCAACGGATTGAGGAGAGTCCAGAGTAAGACCCGTCGGGACCGATCGAACGGGGGTACGAAAACCATCTCTACGAATACTACGGCCTTCCCGGCTACTGGATATAAGAACGCCGTAGGCTATTTCACAAAAATAAGCCCCCCAAAGTCCCCTGGCACTGCACACACACCAACGGAGAAGCTATGGCGTACCGGCTCTCTTGGATAGAAAGTGCCGGGGGACTTACATTCCCAAAGGAGGAAAAATCTTCCATGCGAAAATCAATGCGAAAATTCGACTATCTGATTCTGGGCGGCGGCGTCGTTGCTGGTTATGCCGCCCAGGAGTTCGCCCAGCAGAAGCGGAAAGGGGCGAATGTGGCCATCATTTCCGCGGATGATGCCTTGCCCTATGAACGCCCGCCCCTTTCCAAAGCGTATCTGGCTGGCGAAAAGGAGGCCCAGGAGATCCTCATCAATGACCCGGATTTCTACAGTGAAAATGAGATCGAAGTCTTTTTGGAGACGCGGATTGAGAAAGTTGACCTGGACGAGAAAAAGCTGGTGGCCGAAAACGGACAAGAATTTACCTATGGCAAGCTGCTGATCGCCACCGGTTCTCAGGTCCGCAAACTGGACGTGCCAGGCGCGGATGACGAAGCCGTCTTCTATCTGCGCTGGCTGGACAACGCCCAGGCTATCCGCCAACGGGTGGCTGAGTCCAAACGGGCAGTTGTGGTCGGCGGCGGATTCATCGGTCTGGAGACAGCTTCTGTCCTGGCGCAAGAGGGCGTGGATGTGACGATGGCCTTTCCCGAAGGGTATGTGATGGAACGTCTCTTTACACCAGAGATGGGAGACTTTTTCCACAGCTACTATTCCGAGCGGGGCGTTACGATTCTGCCCAAAAGTACAGTTGTCGGCTTCGACCGTCACCGCGGCGAACTGACGGCGAAGTTGAAGTCCGGCGACCGCCTGCACACGGATATGGCAATTGTCGGTATCGGTGCGCAACCCGCTGTGGAACTCTTCCGCGACACAGCCATAGAAACCGATGACGGTATTGTAGTCAACGAATTTCTGGAGACCAGTCTGCCCGATGTCTACGCTGCAGGGGATGTCGCCCGCTATAAGGACCTGATCTTCGACACCTATCGCCGTGTGGAACACTGGGACAACGCAATGGCGCAGGGCACACACGCCGCCCAGGTGATGAGCGGCAAACGCCAACCCTTCGAGCATCTGCCCTATTTCTTCTCCGACGAGTTTGATCTCTCCTGGGAGTTCTGGGGCGATGAGTCCGACGCCGACACGACCATTCACCGGGGCGATGTGGCGGGCGGAGAGTTCAGCACCTGGTGGATCAAAGGGAAGCGGCTGGTCGCCGCCTTTGTGCTGAACAGGCCGGAGGCCGAGGGCAAAGTGGCCCAACAGTTGATCCGTAGCCAGGAACCCGCACCCGTCGATCTCTTGCGCAACAGCAGCCTTGCCCTGGAAGATAGTCCTATGCTTGCCTGAACAGCAGACAAAGTCAAAGGGCAAAACCAATAGGAGATGTATATGACAACCCAAAACAAAGACAATCCGGACCGGGCTGGGGCAGAATCGGCCCCCATCTATAGCATCGAGGCTCTCAACGAATTGGGAGAAGAAGTGCGCAGAGAGCAGGACCTGCAGGCCATCGATACAGCCCATACAGACGGTTCCACCACCAATCCCCATCAGGCCCAGGAGCAGGGACTCGTCTACAACCCGCCCAGCGACCCGCCAGTCTTGCCCAGCGACGATCCCCAGGGGGCCAGAATTGCCGCGGGTTTCGCCGACAGTATGGAAGCGGTCGATCCCAATGCGGTCGATCTGCCCGAACGGGTGGACAATCAGGACCTGGACTTGGAAGAGGACATCCGGACTGCATTGCGGAACAACAGCGAGACCGCCCATCTTACCGATGTGGACGCAGAGGTTCACAATGGGGTCGCTTTTCTGCGCGGCACAGTCGCCAGCGCGGATGACATCCCCCGGGTGGACCACATCGTCAGCGGGCTGGAGGGCATCTACGAGGTGAGCAATCAATTGACTTTTGAGGCCGGGTAAGGTTTGGCGCAGCAGGGATAGCGGAAACATCGGGGCGTTTGGATGACTGCCGCCTCAATTTGAGCCGTTCCAATTTGACCGGTAAAGGGTATGGGCGTATAATTCACTACAGAAAATATAGTGCCCTGTTGTCAATGGGTACTTCGATCACAACCCAATCTGTGCTAGACTGACCGCAGATTTCTGCAATCAGCAGCCCAGACCCTTATCAGGAGGATTTAAAAATGGCGGACGAAAATGCCCCGCGACCGGCAGTCGAAGAAACGATGATTATCGGCAGCGGCCCCGCGGGCTGGACAGCAGGCCTTTACACGGCCCGGGCCAACCTGAACCCGCTGCTCATCACCGGCAACGACTACGGCGGCCAGGTCAGCATCACCTATGAAATCGAGAACTATCCCGGCTTTCCCGAAGCCTTGAGCGGGCCAGAACTGGTGGAGAAGATGAAGGAACAGGCCGAGAAATTTGGCCTGACAACCGTCTACGATCACGTGAGCGAAATCGTCACCGACCAGCACCCCTTTATTGTGCGCACAGCGTCGGGCAAAGAGTATAAGTCCAAATCCCTGATCCTCTGCACCGGCGCACGGCCCCGCTATCTGCAAGTGCCGGGCGAGAAGGAATTCACCGGCAAGGGTGTCAGCTATTGCGCCACCTGTGACGGTTTCTTCTTCCGGGGCAAAGATTTGGTCGTCGTCGGCGGCGGCGACAGCGCGGTGGAAGAGGGCCTCTTCCTGACCAAATTCGCTACGAAAGTGCGCATCATCCACCGGCGAGACGAACTGCGGGCCAGCAAAATCCTGCGCGACCGGGCCTTTGCCAACGACAAAATCGAATTTGTCTGGAATACAGTCGTCACTTCCATCAATGGGGAGGAAGGCGGTTCGGTGAATGGCGTCAGCGTGGAAAATACTGTGACTGGCGAGAAGAGCGAACTGAAGACCGACGGCGTATTTGTCTACGTCGGCCACCTGCCCAACAACGACCTCTACCACGGCAAGTTGCATCTGGACGAGGACGGCCATCTGATCACCGACAAGAAGACGCGCACGAATGTGCCGGGCATCTTCGCTGCCGGTGAAATTCAGGACAAAGTCTTCAAGCAGGTGGCAACGAGTGTGGGCCAGGGCTGCTCCGCGGCTATGCAGACCGAGAAATTCCTGGCTGAACTGGAGTCGGAAGGCTATCACGGCGGGGTGGACCCACGGGAATTCCCGTCCTATGCGCCCTTCACTGCGACCCCCACCGTCACTGCCAAGACGCCGGAACGGGAACTGGTTCCCGCCTGAGATTGACAAACAGTTGAACCAAAAGGGGCATCTCCATCGATGGAGATGCCCCTTTTTCGTGCCCGTTCACACCGGGCCAATCGGCAGGCTGATGACAAACGCCGTGCCCCTGCCCAACTTGCTTTGCACGGTCAGTGTGCCGCCGTGGGCCTGCACCAGTTGGCTGGCAATCGACAGGCCCAGCCCGCTGCCCGTGCCGTCCCGATGGGTGCGCGCCCGGTCTCCCCGCCAGAAGCGGTCGAAGACAAAGGGCAAGTCGTCGGCGGGGATGCCTTCGCCGGTGTCAGCCACCCGGATGGAAAGCTGCGCTCCGTCCTGCTCTGCGGAAAGGGCCACTGATCCACCCGCTGGTGTGTGGCGCAGGGCATTGGCGATGAGATTGCCCAACACCTGATCCAGCCTGTCCGCGTCGCCGACGACAACTAACGGCGCAGGGTCTGCCACTTCCAGACGCAGGACGACTCCCATCTCCTCGGCCTGACCGCTGAAACTGGTAACTGCGTCGGCCAGCAGATCAGCGACATCCACCGCCTCTCGGCGCAGAGGCAATTCCCCCGCCTCGGCCAGGGAAAGAGTGCGCAGATCGTCCACCAGCCGGGCCAACAGACGGGTCTCCTGCAGCGTGGCGTCGATCTGTTCGGGGGAAGTCGGATATACTCCGTCCAGCATCCCTTCCAGATTGCCCTGAATGACGTGCAGGGGGGTGCGCAGTTCGTGGGCCACGTCCGCGGTCAGGTTACGCCGCTGGCGCTCGGTTCGCTCCAACTCGGCCAACATCCGGTTGAAGGCGCGGGCCAGCCGTTCCATTTCCCCCCGACCGTTCTCCGGCACACGCACGCTCAGATCGCCTTCGGCCGCGGCATCGATCACAGCCAGAATGTCGGTTAGGGGCATGACGAAGCCCCGCACAGTGCGCAGGCCAATCAGCACAGCCAGAATCGGCAGCCCCAGAGCCAGCCCCATCCCGCCTAGCCAGACGAGCAGAGTAGTGTGGCCGTCGCCGCCGTAGAAGCGGGTGAGGAGAAAGGAGAGGACCGCCATTCCCCCGGTCACCAGCAGAGCCATCAGCCCGACGGCACAGCCCACGCCCCGAAAGATACGCCGTCGGCGCTTGCCCCAGCCGTGACGCCAGGGCGGTCCGTGCCCTTCTGCCGCACCCCATTTAGCTGGTCCCCATTCGGGCCGATTGGACCGGGGGCTTTCGTCGCTTTCACTCATCTGTCTTCTCTGTGAACTGGTAGCCAATGCCGTAGACGGTCAGAAGGTATCGCGGGTTGGCCGGGTCGTCCTCGATTTTGCGGCGCAGATTCTTGACGTGGGCGTCGATGCTGCGGTCGTAGCCCCCGTCCGCCGGGCCGTGCAGCCGGTCGATCAGTTGGCTGCGGCTGAAGGTCTGGCCGGGGTGCTGGGCCAGGATCGCCAGCAGATTGAACTCGATGCGGGTGACGCGCAGACTCTCCCCGCGCAGGGTGACCCGGTTGCCGTTGAGATCGATCTCCAGCTCGCCCGCCCGGACGACGCCGGTCGTCTGCACTTCGCCTTGGGTGCGGCGCAGGACAGCCCGCACCCGGGCCACCAGCTCTCTGGGCGAGAAAGGCTTGACGATATAATCGTCCGCGCCCAGTTCCAGGCCGATCAGCCGGTCGGTCTCCTCGGCCCTGGCCGTGAGCATTATCACCGGCACGCTGGATTCCCGGCGCAGGGAACGGCAGACATCCAGCCCATCCATTCCCGGCAGGTTCAGGTCCAGGACGACCAGATCGGGTTTCTGCTGTCTGGCCGCGGCCAGGGCAGCGATGCCGTCGTGGGCAGGAAAGGTGCGAAAACCGCTCCGCTCCAGATAGTCTTTGGCCAGGCGGGTGATTTTGGGTTCGTCGTCTACGATAAGGATGAGTTCGTTCATAGGAGTTGCGGGTTGTGAGTTGCGAATTGCGATAGTAGTGGGTGATGCGGGATGGATGGGTGTTGTGTGGGACGGGTGAAACGTGAAACGTGAGATCGCTCGACGAACTCTCACGTTTCATCTCTTGACTCTCCTGCAAAAAGCCTCCTGGCCCACCGCGGAGACGCGGGGAACGCGGAGTTTCGCGGAGGTTTTCTCCTGAATTTCTCCGCGTTTCCTCTGCGTCCTCTGTGCCTCCGCGGTGAAATTGACCTTTTTGCAGTGGAGTCATCTCTTCGGCTGGGCGTTGACTTGGATTCCAGTCAACGCCCAGCACTGCGTTACTTTTCGTCAGCCGGCGGCTCTGGTGAATCAGCCGCTTTTGGTGTCTCTGCCGGAGTAACAGATTGGGCAGGTACGGGCTGTGCGGGCGGCGCTTGCTCTTCCGCCTGATGCCAGGCTCGGTGTGCTTCCCACATTCCGCGGTGGTGGGGCGAAAAGGCGTGTTCACCGCCGTTGCCGTTCCATTTCCGGTGCATCTTCCAGCGGGCAAAGCCGAAGAATTTGGCGATCACGGCCAGAAAGACGAGGAAGAAGCCGATGCGCAGCAGCCCCCCAAAGAAGCCGAAACCGCCGTGCATCCCCCCCATTCGGGAGAGCAGATAGGGGTTCATTGTGCCCCCTTCGCTGCCCGATACCAGCATTCCTGTGACCATTCCCGATGAGTAGCCCGAATTGTAGAGCAGGGAACCGATCCCAAAGAGTATCACCAGGGCTAGGGCCGCCTTTGCCCAGCGGGGAATCTGTCGTTCGTTCATTGTTGTGCCATCCTTTCACAGATGCAGAGTTGAGGTTCGTTATGCTGTCTTCCAGCAGGTACGCTGCGCTGCGTACGTCCTCAGTCTGCGCCCAACCTGTGAAAAGAATGTGAAGAAGTGTGGCAGAGGTGGTGAAATTCAGAAGACGGCTGACGACGGACCGCTGACCGCTGAAAAGTCTCAACACTCCCAGCGAGAAGCTGGCCGAACGGTGCTACACGCCGATATTTGGGGTCCGCTGTCTGCCGTCTGCGGTCGCTCACATTTTCTCCAATTGTGCCTTTTGTGCCTTCGTCAGCCCCTTCACCACCAGATCATACGAGGCGTCGATCATCTCCTCCACTTCGTCCTCCGGCACTTCCCCATCCAGCAGAATCGTATTCCAGTGTTTTTTGTTCATGTGATAGCCGGGCGTGACTGCCGCGTAGGTTCCCCGCAGCAGCAGGGCCAGGTTGGGGTCACATTTCAGGCTGATGGAGAGGGGGGTGTCCCGCCAGGCGACGAGTGCGAACATTTTACCCAGCACTTTGAAGACGAGGGCTTCCGGGCCGAAGGGGAGTTCTTCGCTCGTGCCTGGCTTGGCGAGGAGATAGGCGCGCAGGGGTTCGAGTTGGGTGATGGACATGGGAATTGGCTCGCTTGAACATTTGCAATAATCGTATTTGGCAAATCTGCCTATAGTATACCAGTTTTCGGGGCTGATACTGCAACGCCCCGGCCAGCTTCAACACTGGATGATTTGAGTATGCTCAGCGCAAGAGGAATCAGGCGAAATCGCTTCTGCTGCCCATTTTGCCAGGCGGCGGCGAGTCGTGAATCGTTCCCAGACTGTAGTAAGATGGGAGAGCAGGTGGAATTGTCATCTCTGATTCTATGGGCAAGACAATTCCTCGCCAGCGTCTGCAACGGAGCATCAGATCAGTTGCTCTGGATGGCGCTCCCTACCTTATGTCACTTTGGAGAAATCGATGCAGCGTTTCGGAAAAAAATTTTACGATCTCATCCTTTCTGTACCGGTTAACTACAAAATTGCAGGCATTATGCTGCTTTCGGTTTTGATTCTTGGCCTTTCGCTGAACTACTGGGTCACCTCCGGGCTGGCGGACTGGCTCTCGTATTTGCTGACCGATGTGCGTGTACAAGCCGCCATGGCCGCCGGACGCCGCAGCGTGACTGTAGTCACTATCCTGTCCGCGGCAGGCTCCATTCTGTTGGCCACCCTTTTGACCCACGTCTTGACTCAACCCCTGCTCGAACTGCGCAAGATGGCGATTCAGGTGGCGAATGGCGACCTGAATGCCCGTGCCCCCGTCTATTCCAAAGACGAAATCGGCGATGTGGCGACAGCCATCAACACTATGACCGATCATCTGGTACAGGCCCAAAACGACCTGATCCGCACCAACCGGCGCCTGACGGCTATCAATCGGGTCATCCAAGCCGCAGACCGGGAGCAAGAGATCCACGACGTGCTATATGTCATCCTGTGCACAGTGTTGGACGTACTCAACCTGGAGATGGGCTGGGTCTATCTGCGGGACCCAGAGCACGATCTTTACCATTTGGCCACTTGGCACAACGTGCCGCCGGACCTGGGCGCGCATTTGCTGCATGCGCCGGAGCAAGAGACCTGCCGTTGTCAGAAAATGCTGTTGTCCGGTGAGCTGGCCGCCTCCGAAGTCAAGTTCTGCGCCTGTGGACGTCTGGAGGCTTACTTGCCTCTAACCCAGCGGGCCAGCCATCTTACCCTGCCCATTTTGGCGGGCGAACAGCGGCTGGGCGTGGTCAATCTGCTCTGCGCCCACGACCGCACCCTGTCCAACGATGACCTCGATCTGCTCGCCGCCATCAGCACCCAAATTTCTGAAGTGGTATCCAATGCCTGGCTGCGGCTAAAGTTGACCGAAAAGGAGCAGGCCCGCCAATATCTGCTCGAATCCCTGGTGGATGCCCAGGAAGAAGAGCGGGGGCGTCTGGCCCGCGAACTCCACGACGGGGCCGGGCAGATGCTCACCAGTCTATTGGTACGCCTCAAAGTGCTGGAAAATCAGGCCGACACTCCGCCGGTGAAACAGGGCCTCTCGTCCACCCTGGATATGGTGTCCAACACTATCGAACAGATGCGCAACCTCTCCTACCGTCTGCGCCCTGCCGCTCTGGAAGAGTTCGGCCTGGCCGTTGTCCTGCGCACGCTGGTCGCAGAGACTCTGGAAGAGTCGGGCATTGCTACCCGTTGCCATGTGGACTTGGGGAATCTCGTTTTGCCCCACGGCGTCGAGGTCACTCTCTATCGCATCGCTCAGGAAGCGCTGACCAATGTCATCCGCCATGCCGGGGCGAAAAATGTAGTCGTCGAACTTACCCGGAGAAATGGGGGGATCACCTTGCAGATCCGGGATGATGGATGTGGCTTTCACCCGCGCCCCTTGCCCGATCGAAAAGGCGAGCGCCACTTGGGTCTCATCAGTATGACTGAGCGGGCTGAGATGGTCAACGGTAGCCTGCGTGTGGATAGTGCACCGGGCCAGGGCACAACCATTCATATCTATATTCCAATTCAGGAAAGTGTACCCACATAATGAACTCACCGATAGATTCCTCGACATCCCCCGTGCGCATTTTGCTGGTGGACGATCACGAAGTGCTGCGTGACGGGCTGCGGGCTTTATTGGAGCATGAAAGCGATCTGCGGATTGTAGGCGAGGCAGGAACCGGTGCCCAGGCCATTGCCTTGACGAACTCTCTGAGGCCGGATCTGATTGTCCTCGATCTGGGCCTGCCCGACATCAGCGGCCTGGAGGTGATCCGAGCCATTCGCCAGCACAATACCAGCGTTCGTATCGTCGTTCTTTCCATGCACGGTCGGCGGGAGTATGTGGTGCCAGCCATCGAAGCTGGTTGCGATGGCTACGTGCCCAAGTCCGCCACCCACACCAGCCTGCTCCAGGCCATTCGTTCTGTCCTCGCTGGCGAAGGTTATTTGCACCCCACCGCGGCCAAAGCATTGATGGGATCCATCCAGGATACGCAATCAGAATCCGCCCAGTTCGAAGCTCTCTCCGAACGGGAGCAGGATGTGATCCGGCTCACAGCCCAGGGATTTACCAGCCGGGAGATCGGCGAGAAATTGGATATCAGCTCCAAAACAGTGGAAACCTACCGTCAGCGGGCCACAGAAAAATTGCAGATCGAGAACCGTTCCGGCCTGGTCAAGTTTGCCGTGCGTGCTGGGCTGTTGGACGATTTCAAGAGCAGCGAGGAGTAGGAGGTTGGGAAGGAGGTTGGGAAGGAGGTTGGGAAGGGGGTTGGGAAGGGGGCTGGGAAGGGGCCTGGGATTGGGATCGGGAGCATTTCAACCCAGCCCCTGATCTCCGTCGGGAAAATTCCCACAAAAAAGCAGGGATTTCCTGCTACACCGCTATGTCTGCCAATGCTAGAATGGTCACAAAGTTCGAACATTTTGGCCTATTCATTTTCATGTTCATCCACGATCAATCTAACGATCAATTCAAGGAGCCATGATGGCAGACAAACGTAATCTTAAGCTAGGTCGCCGGGATTTCTTACGGGTGGCTGGTTTGGGTGCCGGCGCAGCGGCTGTCGCTACGATAGCAAAACCAACCACAGTTAAGGCTGGATCGCAAGGTGCCAAGTTCACAGACCCGGCAGGGCGCGTCAATCGCCCCTGGTGGGTACGCACAGTGGATCAGCCCACCACTGAGATCGACTGGAATGTGATGCAGCGCTACAATGAACGCATGGGAACCGTGCGTGGCCCCGGCATGGCAGGCTATGTGGGCCAAGAGGAAGTGGATCGCCTGGAAGCGGCCGCTGCGAAAAATGAACTGCAACGCATGATCGACAATGTAGACGGCTATACCCTCAAAGACCAGGCGTTGGCCGAGGCCCATGTGGCCTTGGGCTGGAGCTTCCTGGGACCGCAGAAGGCACCTACGCCAGAAGAGCGGGGCATGCCTAAATGGACAGGAACCCCGGAAGAAGCGTCCAAGATCATCCGGGCCGCCATGCGCCACTTTGGTGCGGCCACGGTGGGTTTCATTGAACTGGACGAAAACACCCGCAAGCTGATCTACGCGGTTGATCCCGATGGCAAAGACATGATCTTTACCGATGATGCAGTCGCCACAGAGACTGACGACGCTCGCTATATCCCCAATTCGTGCAAGTATGTCATTTCTTACACGGTGCAGATGTCCCAAGAAACCATGCGCCGTTGCCCCACTCCCTTGGCCCAGCAGACCACTCAGTTGGCCTACAAGCGTGGTCAGGATATCCAGGCATCGACCCAGGAATTTGTCCGCGGTCTTGGCTATCAATGTTTGGGTGAATCCAGCACGAACGCGTTGGCCATTTCCCCGGCCTTGGCCGTCCTGGCCGGTCTGGGTGAGATGTCCCGACTCAATCGGTTGATCACACCCGAATTTGGGCCAATGGTGCGTGTCTTCCACCTCCTGATCGATCTGCCCGTGGCGGTGGACAAGCCCATCGATGCCGGCATCATGGAATTTTGCAAGCGCTGCAAGAAGTGCGCCGAGGCTTGCCCCTCGGAATCCTTGAGCTTTGAGACCGAACCGACCTGGGAGACCCAAGGCGGTTGGAACAATCCGGGCCACAAAGCCTACTTCGAGAATGCGGTTACCTGTCGGGCCTACTGGCGAGAAGTGGCGGGCACAAACTGTGGCATTTGCTTTGCCGTTTGTCCCTTCGCCAAGAAGGACAAAGCCTGGGTCCACGAGTGGGTCAAGGCCAGCGGGTCTATGGTTCCCGCGTTGGATAGCTTCTTCCGCACCATGGATGACGCTTTCGGCTACGGTGTGCAGGCCAGCGCCGAAGAATGGTGGGGCCTGGATCTGCCTGAATTCGGTATCGACACCACAATGTCTGTAAGAGAGGGTTAATTATGTCTGACAAAATGACCATTGCTATCCGTAAGCGCTCGTGGATCGAATGGAGCGGTTGGGCCATCTGGTTCGTTGGGATTCTCCTCATTGTCCAAAATGCCATTGGCAGTGCACAGGAATTGGAACCCCGTGCCGCCCTGATCCTCTGGGTCAGTCTGGCCGTCTGGCTGCTGGCTGGACTTGTCGTCTGGTTTGTCCGCAAGGACCGTTGATTTGCCAACTGGGACGGGAGGGGAGCATATCCTCTCCCGTCTCTATTTTGCTCAATTGTTCACCATAAAATCAGGTGTAATAAATTTTCGCATGTCATCTACTTCTCGTTTACCTATTTCGCTTGAAGAACCTGTAGACAGCCGAAGAAGCGCCAATGCAATCGCTCATAAACGTCAGAATCGGCGCGAGCGGCTGCTTCTGCTTTTGGCTGCTGGCGCTGTTGTGCTGGCCTGGTTCTACGGCTATTTCACCAGTGGCGCGGACGTTGCGCCTCTGGTCCCCCAGGTGCTGCCCGATGTCGCATCGGTGACAATGCAGGGAGACATCTTTGTAGGCAGCGACGCAGACGGTCAGGTCATCGGCTATGCGGCTACGGCCACATCCCCAGGCTATGGCGGCCCCATCGACGTGCTGGTTGGGGTTGATCCAACCGGCGAAGTGCTGGGGGTCGAAATCGTGACGCAACGGGAGTCGCCCGGCTTTTTCCGCTTGGTGACGAGCAGCGATCTGGTCTCTGAATATACCGGGCGCGCCATAACCGACCCCCTGCGTCTGGGCGACGATCTGGACGCTGTGACCGGAGCCACAGTCAGCGCGGAAGGGGTGTCGAATGCCGTGCGGGCCGCAGTACGCACAGTGGCCGCCTCGGCCCTGGACACCACCCTGCCCCCGGAGTCCACCCCCATCAAATTTGGCGCACCGGAGATTGTGCTGATCCTGCTCTTTGCCGCTGGCTATGTGGGCCACCGGGTGCGCAAGCCAGCGCTCAAGAAGCGCATCCGCTGGGGAACACTGCTGGGTGGGCTGATCTTCCTCGGCTTTATCTACACCGCGCCGCTGACCATCACGATGATCGCCTCGTTGTTGAGTGGCTATTGGCCCGACTGGCATTCCAACCTCTACTGGTATCTGCTCATCAGCGGCATCCTTTTTGTCACCACAGTGGAAGCTAAGAACCCCTATTGCTCCTGGTTCTGCCCTTTCGGGGCCTTTCAGGAGTGCATGGCCGCGGTCTCTGGGGTCAAAGCCTATCGGCCCCGCAACTTGGGCGATGCGCTCAAATGGGTGCAGCGGGGGCTGGCCTTCACAGCAATTATCTTGGGGCTGGCCTTGCGTCGTCCGGGCGTGGCAGGCTACGAACCCTTTGCCACCCTGTTTGACCTGCGGGGTAATCTCATCCAATGGGCGCTGCTGATTATCGTCGTTCTGGCCAGTCTGGTGATGTATCGTCCTTTCTGCAACTATCTCTGCCCGATGGACCCGGTGATCGATGTCATCGCGGCTACCCGACGCTGGATCAAGGAGACGTGGACAACGTGGCGCGCAAACCCAACGATCAACTAAAACAGAATCTACTGCTGGTCTTCGTTGCCGTCTGCGTGGTCCTTGTGGGGCTGACTTGGGCGGACAATCTGAGCGAGCCACAAGAGGAGGCGACCGTCCAATTGCGCGGCGCGCCCCCGACTGTGGAATCGGACCGGATGCCCGCCGTGGTGGTGCCGACCAAGGAACACAAGAACGAACATGCGTCCACCCCCGAAGCAGGATCTACCTTGGAAGCGGCGTCGACCGTTGAGGCAACACCAGAGCTTACCCCAACTGCACCCTTCTATTTCAATCCGACGGATGACGAATAGTCCTTTCTGCGTAAGAAAATGGGTTCATTGGAAAATTTTGTACGAAAGAAGAACGCAATGAATAATCTGATTCAACAGGGTGAACAAACACCCATCGAAAATTCAAAGTCTGGGGCGCGCATCACCCGTCGTTCCTTTTTGACCATCACCGCCGTGGCTGGCGGGCTGCTGGCGGTGGGCGGCTTTGCGAAACTGGGCAGTGGCCGCCAGCCTGTCACTGTGCGGGACGAGCGCCTGCTCATGGGCACGGTGATCCATTTGGCTGTGGTTGCGCCAGACGACGGGCAAGGCCAGGCCGCGATTGAAGCCACCTTTTCCGCTATGGAGCGGCTGATCGGCCTTTTTGACTATCGCCGGGCCGACAGCGCTTTGGGTATCCTCAACCGGGAGGGCGAGCTCGCCAACCCGCCGACCGAATTCACTGCCCTGCTCACCCAGGCCCAGGCTATCAGCGCCCTGAGCGACGGCGCGTTCGATGTGACTGTGCAGCCTTTGCTCGATGCCTACCGCCAGGGCGAGACGGATATGACCCAGGCCAATCAGCTTGTCGACTATCGCCGTCTGCGCGTAGACGAGGAACACATCCGGCTGGAACAGCCCGGTATGGCCGTCATATTGGATGGGCTGGCCAAGGGCCGGGTGATCGATGAGGCCGTAGCCTCCCTGCGAGAGCTTGGCTTTGACCGGGTGCTGGTGGAAGCTGGCGGGGATATGATGGGGCTGGGCCAGCGGGATAAGGGGATGCCGTGGCGGGTAGGCGTGGCCAATCCTCGGCCAGCGACCGCGGCGGGCCAACTGCTGGCTACCCTGGACCTGACCGACGGCGCCCTGGCTACATCTGGGGACTATATGAACTACTTTGTGCAGGATTTCAGCGCACATCACATCATAGACCCGCGCACGGGCCATTCGCCAACCGAACTGGCTTCGGTGACGGTGATGGCCCCCACAGCCGCAGAGGCTGACGCCCTCAGTACAACCTTTATGGTGCTTGGCTCAGCCCAGGGCATGGCTCTGGCCGCCAAGTTGCCCAACGTAGAAGCCCTCTTTGTCACAAAAACGTTGCAACAGTTTGCCACGTCGGGCTTTCCAAAAACAACAAGAAGTTGAATCGATAGATCGGGAGTGCGCCATGACCATTGGAATAAACACACAGGATCCATCCCCAAAGTGGGCCAAACATCTGGACGATCTGGAAGCCCAGGCGGAAGTCACCCGCGCCCAGGCCGCCCAAGACCCCCAGGCCCATTTGGGTGCGTTGACAGCCCTGGGCCAGCTCTATCTGGAGGCAGGCATCGCACCCAAGGCCCTCACCCAGTTTGAAGAGGGGTTGGAGTTGGCCGAAGCGAATGAGGATACCGTAGCGGCGGCACGTTTGTGGGGTCTTAAGGCGCTGGCCCTGCTCAAATTGGGCAACGCCAGTTTTGCACAACGGGCCTTTTTCCGCTGCCTTAACCTGGCCAAAGAGACCGAACAGACCGCGCTGATCATTGACACCCAGATCCATATCGGTGAACTTCACATTATGTCGGGGCAGCAGGCCAAAGCCATTTCTCGCCTGGAACAGGCCTATGGGCTGGCAATGCAAGCCGGGGAAGAATCCCGGCAGATGCTGGCCGCCGGTCAATTGGGGAATCTTTTTCTGGGTATGCAAGCGACAGACAAGGCATTGGAGTATTACGCCACGGCCATGACCCAGGCCGAGGCAATGGGCAACTATCGGGCGGCGTCGGCGTTTCAGGTTGGCATCGGCGATGTGTTGCTTTCTGAAAAGGAGTATGGTGAGGCCGCCCAACAGTATGAGATGGCGCTGGAACTGGCCGACGGTCAGCAGGACGCGATGGCCCAATTGCGGGCACTCAACGGTCTGCTGCGCGCCCAGATTGCGGCGGGACGGACCAGTCTGGCGCTGGTATATGGCGGCCGGGTGGTGGAGATTGCCCGGGAGATCGGGGACGAACATACAGAAATCGCCAACATCAATTTGCTGGTCTCCTTCCTTCTGGAACAGGAGCAGATGCGTAAGGTGCTGCCCTATTTGAAACGGGGGTTGGAGATTGCCCAGGCCCAGGAAGATTGGTCGTGGCAATTGAGTATGTTGACCAATTTGGGCTATGCCTACTACGAAAGCGGAGAGCTTGACGCTGCCCTGGACGCCTACAAGCAAGCCTTGCGTTTGGCCGAGCAGTTGCAGGAGCAAGCGGCGATGGCCCAATTGCAGGGACGTGTGGGCGCGGTCCTGGCCGATATGGATGAACCCCAGGCCGCTGCCGAGGCTGCCCAGCGGGCCTTGGAACTGGCCCAGGAGTTGGGCGATCAGTCTTTAGTGGGTGAACAGCAGATTATGCAGGCCTTCCTCTATCACGATCTGGGCGATATCGACCGGGCGCTGGATTTCTGCCAGCAGGCGGTGGCCACCTTCACAGCCACGGAGGATGCGGTCTTTGCGGCCAAGGCCCAGTCCTTATTGGCAGAGTTGGGGAAGGCCGTGCCATCCTGACCATTTGCACGTAAATGCACGGACTGTTGTCCTATTGGGGCTTCCCGCCAGTATGTGGGGAAGCCCTTTTTGTTGTGGCTGATCGGGCGCAATCGATCGTATGGCCTGTTCTGAAAATAGCTTTGTATACACGGATCAAAAGGAACACGGATTTCTTCTGCGAAAATCTGCGCAATCTGTGTAATCTGCGTTCTGATTTTCGTCGTTATCGGTGTCAACCGGTCGTGTCGCCTGCTGCAGCCTCCTCTATGGACTATTTTTGCGATTGTAGGTATAGTTCTTCTGCCGAGTAAATCGCTAACTTGAGGAGCAGATATGGGAAACGTATTTTCAGAGGTATCCTCGCCAGAAAGCCTGGGGATTCCTTCTGGAGCGATCTTGAATTTCCTGCAACGGATCGACGCCGAGCGCATCGGCATGCACGGCTTTCTGCTGGTGCGCCGCAACAGAATTGCGGCTGAGGGATACTGGGCGCCGTGGTCGGCGGAACGCAAGCACCGGATGTATTCGGTCAGCAAGAGCTTCGTCGCGTTGGCGGTCGGAATGATGATTGACGAAGGCAGGCTCACCCTTGACGATCGGGTCGCCGACTACTTCCCCGACAAACTGCCGGAGAAGCTGCATCCGTGGCTGGCCGCCTCGACCGTCCGGGACCTGCTGACGATGGCGACCGCCCATTCGAGCACCTCCTACACACGGGACGATCCCGACTGGGTGTGGACCTTCTTCAACCGCACCCCATCCCATCCGCCTGGAACCATTTTTTCCTACGATACTGCGGCAACTGTCGTACTCACGGCCACAGTTGAGCGGCTGGCGGGTCTGCCCTTTCTGGACTATATGCGTCCAGCTTTCTTGAACCGAATCGGTTTCTCCCCTGATGCCTGGTGTGTGCGCACGCCTGAGGGTGGTTCGTGGGGCGGGTCTGGGGTCATCTGCACCCTGCGGGATATGGCCAGCGTCGCACTTGCCTGTATGAACGGCGGCCTGTGGGGCGATGAGCGAGTCCTCCCGGCGGCGTATGTGCGTGCCGCGACAGCCAAACAAATCGACAACACAATCCGGGGAAACAGCGGATACGGCTATCAGATTTGGCGCGAGCCAGAGAACGGATTCTCCTTCCGGGGCATGGGTAGCCAGTACGCCCTCTGCTTTCCCGACCGGGACTTTCTCTTTGCCTGCATCGCCGACACCCAGGGCGCACCGGCAGGCAGTACCATTCCCGATGTGATGCGCGAGGAGCTTTATACTCACCTGTCCGACGGGCCGCTGCCTGAGGACCCCCACGCCCAGACAGCGCTCAGGGAGAAGATTGAGCGGCTCGCGGTCCTGCCCATCCCTGGCAAGAGTGACGCGGGGGTGGCTTCGGAAGTCAGCGGAGTCTGGTATGCCCTGGAAGAGAACCCGATGGGCATCACGCGCATGCGCCTCTCCTTCCTGGGGGATCGGGGCACGTGGGAGTACAGCAACGATCAGGGGGACAATGTGCTGCACTTCGGTATCGGGCGTGTGCTTCCCGGTACGTTCCCTCAACGCAATTATTTTGGCGAACAGATCGGTTCGATCCCCGGCATCGAGTACGAGTGTATGGCCTCGGCCGCGTGGGTCGATGAGCAGACACTCAATATGGAAATCTACATCACCGATGCTTATCTGGGAGGGCTTCGGATATCTTTCGCCTTCAAGGGCGAAGAGATTGGCGTATTTATGACCAAACAGGCCGAGTGGTTCCTGGACGAATACAATGGATTTGCCGGAGGAAAGCGCCTTTAGCACAGCGGCCAGCATAGCAAGTCAGATCACCTTACACAACCGAACCACAGGGAGAGAATAATGGACGAGCAATTCCAAATCCTGAGCGAGACCGAACAGGGACGTCAGAATATCCGTGACATCAAAGTGATGGTCCTGCAGGGGCCGCGCACTTATACGTTGGTGAAGGTCATCGCCGAAGACGGCCTCTATGGGATCGGCGAGGCATACGGCAGCCCGGGCGTTGGGATGAAGGAGCAGATCGAAGCGATTAAGCCCTCCCTGATTGGGCGGGATCCGCTGGCGATCGATGTGCTCTACACATTGATGGGTCAAAATCCGAACCCAGGAACTGGCTGGGCAGGCGCTAGCCGTACGGACGGTTCGGCCCACGCCCTAATGCGGGCCGCCAGTGGAATCGAAATGGCCCTGTGGGACCTGGCGGGGAAAATTCTGGGCGTCTCGTCGACCGTGCTGCTGGGCGGGAAGTTCCGCGACAAAGTGCGGGTCTATAATCACGCACGCCCCAGAGATATTCTCGATAGAGCATCCTGTGAGGAGTGGGCGCAACAGGTCAAGGAAGACCCGGCTGGCTTCACCTGCCATAAGTTCGGCTTTCCACACACAACCCCAGACTCCGATGCCGGACGCGATCTGGCCAATCGGGTACTGACCGTGCGCGAGTTACGGCAGATCGAAGAGGGCTTTGCCAACTGCCGAGAGGCGCTCGGCTGGGACCACGACATTATGGTTCACTGTCATTGGGAATACGATGTACGCACCGCGATTCAGATCGCGGAGGCAGTGGCGCCAATCAAGCCACTGTGGCTGGAAGACGCGATGATCGTGAACTATTCGGAGAGTTGGAAACGGCTGACCGCTAGCTCGTCGGTCCCCATCTGCACGGGTGAGAACCTGTGGCGGCGGCAAGAATTCGCAGACTTTATCGTCCATCAGGGATGCGATATCCTGCACCCGGACCTGCGCAACAGCGGTGGTTTCCTGGAGAACAAGCGGATCGCTGATATGGCCGAAGTGTGGGGGCTGCCGATGGCGACACACAACACCGGCAGTCAGCTCAACACCTGGGCCACCTGCCAGTGGGCAGGCTCCATCCGCGACTTCATCGCGTGCGAAACGATCACCGGAAAAGGCGACTGGATGGACGATTTGTTGATTCTCGGCGGGTCGTACATCGAAAACGGGTATGTGAGAATCACAGAGAAGCCGGGCTTCGGTGTGGACCTGAATCCGGATGTAGCTCAAGCGCACCTAGCGGATGGCGAGACCTGGTGGGGGTAAATTACGAAGGCTGCTACGCTTCGCAAAACAGGCATATGGGCTGGTAGGGATGGATCAGACGGAGGCGGCTGCCGCCTGTTTTCAGAAGGCGATCGCCCCGCATATCAGGGCTGTATATAGGCTGACGGTATCAGAAAATATACACGACTACCTACCGTGCAAATATGGGCCATTTGTGATTGCCTCGTGAACACAAAGTTTGTCGGAAAAGTCAGCGAACCCGCAGCCTGGGGCTTGATCCAAGCCAGATGCGCTACATCAGTGTCAAGTCGGCGGCGCACTTCCGGGCTGTCTACGAACCGTGGGCAGGCGCGATCTACGTGGTCTCCGAACCCAGCGTCCACAGCCCTAAATACAGGAACGCTCAAGTTTCACCACATGGGGTACAAACTCTGTCCATTTGAACCGTTTTGAGTTTGATAGCATAGTTTCAGCTATTTGACATCGGTTCATAGGGTGATACACTCTATGTACATATCAACCCATTTTCTCTCAAGGAGCTCGCCAATGACGAACCCTAACCATCTCCCCAACCCATTGAGCAGTATGGGCCTCACCCGCCGTCAGCTACTCAAAGCCACGGTTGGCGGCATGAGTGCGCTGACCCTGCTGAGCTTGGCCGGTTGCCAACCAGTCGCGCCAAGTTCAGCCCCAGCCGCAGCAGGGGAGGCCCCAGCCGCGGCTGTCCCGAGCACATTGACCATCGGCTATGATCTTGACATCATCAAACTAGACCCTGGCATTCAGCAGGCTGGCGTAGATTGGCCGGCGGCCGCGCTGGTTTTCAACCGCCTAGTCGAATATGACAATACGATGATGGACCCTGTTCCCGGCCTGGCAGAGTCTTGGACGGTCTCCGATGATGGGCTGACCTACACCTTCCAGTTGCGCCAGGGTGCCAAGTTTCACAGTGGACGTGAAGTGACCGCGGAGGATGTCGCCTATACATTTACGCGCAATTTTGAGATCGGCTCCCAAGGACGCTTTGTTGGCTATATGCTGTCTATAGACACCTTTGAAGCCACCGGTCCATACGAGTTTGTAATCCACCTGAAGCAGCAGGATGTGACCTTCTTCCCCAACCTGGCAGTAATGTCGGCATCGATTGTGGACAAGGAGACGATTAACCAGGTGGATACCCATCCCATCGGCTCTGGCCCCTATGAATTTGTCGAGTGGGTGCCCGGCGAGCGCGTAGTCTACCGCAAGTTCGCTGGTTATTGGAACCAGGAGCAACTGGCCCAATGGCCGGATGAGATTGTAACCATCCCAATTCCTGAAGTGCAGACCCGCATCGCCAACCTGCAAAGTGGCCAGGTAGATATTGCTACCAGCATTCCGGCTGAGTTTTTTGAGCAAATTTCGAGCGACCCCAACCTGCAACTCTTGGGGCAAGAGGTCTCCGCCTCCTATCTTTGCCTGATCTTTAGCAACGAACGCCCGCCCTTTCAGGACAACAAGCTGCTGCGCCAGGCGATTAGCCATGCCATCGACAAAGAAGCCATTTTGCAAAATGTTTTCTTTGGTTCCGGCGAGAGCCAGTGCAACCTCATCCCCTCCAACCACTGGGCCTACAGCGAACTCGATTGCCCGACGCGGGATCTGGATGAGGCGCGGCGGTTGCTGGCCGAGTCCGGCTTTGACACCGCAACCAAAATCACCTTCCGTACCTTCACCGGTCAGCAATTTGGCGTACCAGTGGCCGAAGTCATCCAGAATAACCTGACCGAGATTGGGCTGAATGTGGAAATTGAACCACTCGAGTGGGCCTTCTACGTCGAAGATGCCTGGGTTGGGCGCAATTTCGAGATGACGCTGGCCTGGTACGGCCGTGAGATTGACCCCGATGGGCTATTTAGCAGCGTTTTACGCAAAGATCAAGGCAACAATCCCATGCGCTACTTCAATCAGGAGGTCGAGGATCTCTTTGACAAGGGCAAGGCTACAGCCGACCGGGAAGAACGCAAGAAAATCTACGAAGAAATTATGAACATCGCTATCCTTGATGACACGGCCCTGGTCAAACTCAAGACCATGGAGATTATGTGGGCAGCCAACAAAAAGGTCGAAGGCTTTACACTCATGCCCAAGGGGTATCCAAACTTCAATGATTGGAAGTGGGTGGGGTAGTTGTGAGACAATGAGGGGATGACGGGATAAAAAAGACGATCCACGAAGCTCACAAAGTGACACTAAGTTTTGGATTCATCTTCGTGCTACGTTGTGTGGCTTTGTGGATCGTTATTTGTGTGCAGTAGCCTACTCCTGTTATCCCTCACAACGACATAGGGTCTTCAAAGTATGCAACAATACATTCTGCGCCGCTTGATACAGATGGCGTTTGTTCTTTTCTTGTTTTCCACGGTAGTCTTCACTGTACTCCGCCTGGTGCCGGGTGATCCGGTGGCGGCACAATTGGGCTTGGAGGCCGGACAGGAAGCATACGATCAACTGCGCCACGAGATGGGGCTGGACAAACCAATCTATGTGCAATATATGATCTGGCTGGGGGAAATCTCGCGGGGTGACTTTGGCACGTCGTGGCGCTCACATCAGACGGCGATTTCGCTGATCCAGAAGCGTTTCCCGGCTACCATCTGGCTCACCCTATCCGCTATGACCATCGGCCTGCTCCTAAGCGTTCCACTGGGCATCGTCTCTGGGGTGCGCCCTCGTTCGGCGTTGGCCCACTTCGCCACCTTCTTTTCTCTGGTTGGGATTGCTCTGCCCAGTTTCTGGCTAGGGTTGATGCTCCTGTTGACCCTTTCTGTATCCCTGCGCTGGTTGCCCCCATCAGGTTATATTTCGCCGCTGGTCGATCCAGTGATGGGATTAAAGTTTCTGGCCATGCCCTCCGTCACTCTGGGCATTGGTCTGGCTGCACCGCTGACCCGCTTTATCCGCTCAGGCATGTTGGATGTAATGAATGCTGATTACATTCGCACGGCACGGGCCAAGGGTTTGATCGACCGGCTGGTGATCTTTCGCCATGCGCTCAAGAATGCCATGCTCTCGGTAGTGACAATATTCGGCGTCTTGCTGGGCAGTTTGTTGGGCGGTTCGATTATCACAGAATCGGTCTTCAACTGGCCAGGGATTGGCACACTGCTGCTGCAGGCGATCCAACAGCGCGACTATGGCATTGTTCAGGGCGTGGTGCTTTTTATCTCACTGATCTTTATGACCATCAATCTGTTGGTCGATCTCACTTATGCCTATATCGACCCGCGCATTCGTTATCAATAGCATCCTATAGTGGAGTCAAAACGATTGACAAACATTTCGAAACCTCTTTTGGAGGGAGACTTACAATCGCAACGAGATGAGTCGCGTGGCGTCGAATTCATCAAAAGTACGCTGCGTAATCGGCTGGCTGCGCTTGGTGTGCTGATTGTCGGACTACTGATCCTGACAGCGATCCTGGCTCCCTGGCTTGCGCCTTATGCCCCGGAAGTCCAGTTTTCGAGCGATGCCCGCCAACCGCCTTCCCTGCAATATCTCTTTGGCACCGACATCATTGGCCGCGACAACTTTAGCCGCATCCTCTACGGCACGCGGGTTTCGCTACTGGTCGGCGTGGCCTCCATGGTCCTCGCCGCGACATCGGGTGTCACCATTGGTCTAGTGGCTGGTTATTATGGCGGCCGGCTCGACACTGTCCTCATGCGTACCATGGACGCGCTGCTGGCTTTCCCAGCTGTACTGCTGGCAATTTTCATCATTTCCGTGTTGGGACCGTCGCTGTTGAATGCGATCTTGGCAGTCGGCATTGTCTATATGCCCAGCTTTGCCCGGCTAGTCCGAGCCAGCGCCATTTCCATTCGCGAGAAAGAGTATTTGGAATCGGCGCGCGCGGTTGGACTGAGCGACATCCAAATCATGAGCCGCGTGATTCTGCTCAATAGTCTGTCGCCGATTGTAGTGCAGTTTTCCTTGGGCGTTGGCTACGCTATATTGGTCGAGGCGGGGTTGAGTTTTCTGGGGCTCGGCGTGCAACCGCCGACGCCGGCTTGGGGTTCGATGTTAGGCTATGGGCGCAATTATATGTCGATTGCACCCTGGTTGACTGCCTTTCCCGGGCTGGCAATCTTTGTCACCGTGCTGGGCTTTAACTTTGTCGGCGACGGGCTGCGCGAGGCGTTGGATCCCCACATGCGGCGGATTTAGAGCGTACTCTCCTTGAGTGAGCGCTTAATTTATGATGAACAAAGCGATCAACGAGAGCAACAGATGTGCTGATCTTTGACGGCGACTATCCCATGGCGCACGGTGCGCTCGATCTGAACCGCAATCTGACTGTTCCGATTGGCGAGGCGCGCGCTTTACCCGATAAAGATACAGACACCCGTTGGCCAAATACCGGCATTATGAGCACTCTGCCCGAAATGCGGCGTGGCAAAGTGGCCGGTGCGCTGGTCAAAGTGGTGGGACGTATCAAACGACCCAACAGTCCGCTCTGGGGGTACAGCAGCGGCGACGGTGCCTATGCCGCAGCGCAGGGTCACTTGGCCTACTACCGCATCCTGGCCTGCCGCGGCGAAGTGAGTTTATTGCGCACTCGCACTGCGTTCGCAGAGCACTTTGCGCAATGGGCGGCCATCGATGCCAACGGCGGCGACACCTCGGCCTTGCCCATCGGCTTTGTCCTCGGTATGGAAGGGGCGGACCCGATCCTCTGGCCGGAACAGGTGGAGGATTGGTGGGCCGATGGGTTACGTGTGATCAGCCTGACTCACTATGGGGTAAGTAGCTACGCCCACGGCACTGGCACAGCGGGTGGATTGACACCCCAGGCTAAACCGCTCCTACGCGTCATGGCTCGATTGGGAATGATCTTGGATTTGACCCATATTACCGACGAGGGCTTCTGGCAAGCACTTGCTCTTTTCGACGGCCCCGTACTCGCCAGTCATCAAAATTGTCGTGCGCTGGTGCCGGGGGAACGCCAGTTCAGCGACGAGCAACTGCGTGCGATCATTGAGCGGGACGGCGTTATCGGCACCTCGATGGATACATGGATGCTCTACAGCGGGGGCCAGATCGATTGGGCCAGAGCAGGCATCAGCGAACGGCGGGATATCTTCCCGCGTCAAGCGGTCACCCTGGCCCACGTCGCCGATCATATTGACCATGTCTGTCAGTTGGCCGGCAACGCCGATCATGCGGCGATTGGCGGTGACACCGACGGACAGGGCGGCGTTGAGGGTGCGCCTGCCGAGGTGGATACAGTTGCCGACTATCAACGACTGGCCGATATCCTGACCCGCCGTGGCTATGACCAGTCAGCCATCGAGCAGATCATGTTTGGCAACTGGCTGCGTTTTTATACTCAATGGTTACCGGCATGAATATGAACCCGCCCACCTACGACGACCTCTGTCTGGTCCAGACTCTGCTCTCCCAATATTTGTACTGGCAATTTCATTGATTCTAATCCTCATTGAATACCCCGCGGCCGATACTGCAACGCCTCGGCCAGATGCTCGACGGCAATCTCCTTCTCCCCGGCCAAATCGGCAATTGTGCGGCTCAGCTTCAACACCCGGTGATAGGATCGCGCGCTCAGGTCCATCTGACGCACGGCCATGCGCATCAGATTCTTGCGCGCCACCATTCACAGTGGAGTTGCACGACTGTCACCCCTGGCAGCTTCTTGATGAAACCAGGTAAGTAGCGCTTCTGCTTCTTGTAGGTCTTTGGTGTCAAATCCTTCGCTAAACCAGGCATACGTCGGCTTCAGGAGGGCGTATGCGCGTGCCTTTTGTCCTTGCTGCACCCAGAGGCGGCTCAAGCTGACCACCGCACGTAGTTCTGGTAGCTTCGCCGCGTGTTGGCGCGCAATCGAAATTGCGCGTTGGAACGCGTCTGCTGCCGCGTGTGCACCGTCGCCCTCGGTACTCGTTCCTTGCGTCTGCATCAAGCGAAGTTCGCCGCGGAGACGAAATAGCTCAGATTGCCACTGGTCCCAGTGCCGGAGCGTGTTTTTATCTTCCTCAGCGAGTGCGGCATCAAGGAGGGCAAGTCCTTTTTCCGGTGTGCCAGCCTTGCCGTAAGCATGGGCGAGCTGGGCCAAGCAGTGCAAGCCTGTCCCCGTACCCACGGCAGCACGATTCTGGGCTAGCCCTTGGTGCATCTTTTCAATCCCACGGACAGGTTCGCCAAGTTCTACCCATGCCCAGCCGCGAAAGATGGTACACAGCTCTAGCCAATTGGCAAAACCGTGCATTTCGGCAAGGGGATGGGCTTCTCCGAGCAGGGCCAAGGCCGCGTCACCTTCGCGCCGGAGCAAATAAATCTCGGCGCCAAGGGTCAGCACCATTGCCAAACTGTAGGCATGGGATAGTTCGCGTGCCAGGACAATGCCGGCTTGAATGCGCTGCCGTGACTGGGACGGATAGCCGAGATACCACAAGGCATAGGCATCAAAAATGTGACAACAGACGCCGGGATCGTGGCCGCCATATTGAAAGGTCAAAGGATGATGTTTTTCCGCGTGGTAGAGCGTAATGCCTTGTGCTGCGTGGACATGGGCCGTTGCGAAATCGCCGGCATAGAACGAATTTGTCCATAAGGCATGATGGGCTTCGAGGTAGATTGTTGTGTCTTGGGTTTGTTCGGCCAATGCCAGCAGCTGTTGCGCCACCTCATGGGCCGTGGTGTTGTTCGCACGCGTGCGGTGGAATATCCACAGATTGAACAGCGTGACGGCGCGTAGCGAAGTATCCTGCGTCCGCGCCGCGAGTGTCAGCGCACGCAGGTAAACTTCCTCGACTTCAGCGGCGGCATGCCCTTTGGTCGTAATCAAGGACGTGCCCAGAGTAACCAACATATCAAGCTCCATCTGGTCACGGGTGGTCGATGGTGGCACACGCTCTAGGAGCGCAAGCCCTGTTTGGAGATATTGGATGCTGGCCTCATGGGCAGTTAAGCGCATGGCGCGTTGGCCGGTATGCAAAAGATAAAAGGCAGCTTTGTCCGAAATATCGGCCATCTGAAAATGATGGGCCAACTGCTCGGTGAATGGCGCGACATCGCCGCCACATAAGGCCTCTAGCTTGAACCCCACCCTCTCGTGGAGATAGGTGCGCTCCACTTCGCCCAAAGCCTGATAAAGATAGGTTTGAAAGAGAGCATGGCGAAAACGGAACTGCGAAAAACGCTGATTGCCGATGCGCTGCATGCTCTGTTCGACCACCAAATGCTGGTTTCTCCCCAAGTCAGCCGTGAGATCGCGTAGGATCTGGTGTTCGTCCAGATCGAGCACCTGAGCCAGCACCTCCGCAATAAAGGTCTCACCTTGGACGCTGGCCACCTCAAGCAACTCACGCTGACGCACAGGCAGCCGCGCGAGCAACTCGGCAATCAGCCCCTCAATCCTTTCCGGCACGTGCTGCCAATTAACCTGCCTTTCGATCCAGTAACCTGCGGCGTCCTTGACAATTTCACCGCGCGCCTGCATCCCACGGAGCATCTCGACTGTAAAGAAGGCATGCCCCCGCGTGTGCTGCACCAATCGTGCGCGAAAGGCCGCATCGAGGCGATTGGGTTCACTGTCCAAATAGGCATCCACAAAGGATTCACCCACACTCTGGTCGAGATCCACTGAATTTGCACCGTATACGCGCTGCATTTCATGGATGACAGGCACAAGGGGATGGGGGCCATCCTGCTGGTGAAAGGCAAGATCGCTGGTACGGTACGTGCCGGTGATGAGTATGCGCTGACCGTGCAAGTGTCGCCCTAAATGGAACAGCAGGCTGACCGAGGCCGAATCGGCCCAGTGCAAATCATCGATGATGAGGAGCAATGGCTGGCGTTGTGAGAGTTGGTGGAGCAGTGTCGTGTACTGTTCAAACAGATGACGTTGCTCGTTGGTAGGTGGCGCCACCGCGCGTGCGATCGCCGTGAGGTATGCCTGCATTTGGTCTGCCGAGATGACACCGTGCTCCTGCAGAGACCGTATCTGCTGCCGCAGCGCCGCAGTGGTCACAAAGCTTTCCAGTAGGTCGCGGCATGAATCGACAAGGAGTTGGGTGCTGTAGGGCGCCAATTGCCACAGCCGCTCTTGTTGTCTGTGCTGAACGGTTCCTGCAGCCCATTGCGTTGTCTTGTCCGCCAGGAGCCCATTGAGCATTGCGCGGAAGGGCATGTAAGGCGTACCGTAGCCACCATACGCACTACAACTGCTCTCTAACACCACCAATTCCGGGTGCGCGGCCAGCGCCGCGTGCGCAAGGGCGCGTACAAGCGAGCTTTTGCCACTGCCGGCGGCGCCGTGCACAAAAGTTACCCGCCCCTGTCCAGCCAAGGTCTCGTCCAGATAGCGCTGCAACTGCGCCAACTCTGCCTCACGGCCGACAAAAATCTCCTGCGTCGCATCCAAAGCGAGGTGGGCTGGATCACCTGAGGACGTAGCCAGTCCGAGGCTATCGCTTACTGGTCTTGTGTCATACCCGGGGTCGCTCGATGTGCGGTTGGGGTCGCGGTCATGGGCAGAAAATTGTGAAGTAGGGAACAATGTTTGTACTTCGACTTGGGTTAGTTTGTACCCCAGCCTGGCGCTTAATGTATGTGCTTCATCCAGCTCCAGCGCTTCGGCGAAGATCTCCAGGAGGCGCAGAAACATCTGCCGCCCTGGCTTCCAAGTCCGGCCCTGCCCCTGGTAAGCCCGCTCCCAACGGGAGATGAGATCGGTGCTGACCGGCAACTGCCGAGCCAGCTCCTCCTGGGTGAAGCCCCACTGTTCGCGCAATTGGCGTAGTCTATTGCCAAAAAGCTCTAGATCCTCAGACATTGCAAATACCTCTGTCCTAGTTCCGTTCCAGTTCTGTTCGGATGCCGTCCGCATCGCATGGCCCCAATCTCTGCTATGCTGGTTCCAGTGCCGAGTGGAGCGTGTCGTAAAGACTACAGTTTAGAGCTTCGCCCCACGATGTCAACCTTCTCACCGTAGCTTCAGATAGATGCCGAAAGGAGCAAAAATGCATGCACTTGCAAATTGTGAACTTTAACCTTCAGGGGATGAGCCATGAGGAGTTTCAGACGCTTTGTGACCAGTTGGCGCCAATGTTTGCCAACATTCCGGGCCTGATCTCGAAGATCTGGCTCGCTGACCCATCCAGCAACACCTATGGCGGAATTTACACCTGGCAGAACCCCCAAGCATTGGAGGCGTATACCCACACAGAGATCTTCCATAATGTTGTCAATCACCCGAACTTCACCAACCTTGTGTCGCGGGAGTATGGCATACTTAACGGCCCCACACAGGTGACCCACGGTCTTGCCCAGGCGGCAACGAACTAGTCAACTACGCTGATGCAGCCCCATCCTGTCCAGAGCAGACGCACCATGCCACAGGTACTAGAGCTATTCGGCGCCTCGGTCACTGTGCCGAACATTGAAAAGACAAGCCGGTTTTACCAACAGTTCTATCCGCACGACGAGATCAAGCGCGGTCTCTTTGCCGGTATCAATTACATTGTGCTCATGCGCGGCGACGAATAGTTGCCAGCACGTTCGCCGTTCATCCAAACCATTCGCATCACAGAAAGAGAGGAGTCTCATGCGACGGCTATTCACTATCACCCTTTTGGCATTGGCTTTGGGTATGTTCCTGTTCATCAACGGTGGGCCCAACCTGCTGGCGAGACAGGTCTTGGCAAGCCACGAGTATTGTAGGGCTGAAGGGAGCTGGATTGGAATCAACGCAGGTCCGGCTGACGCCAACATTCCTAAACTCATCTTCCAGGAGACCTTTTCGCGAGCGGACTCATCCGGTCAAAATTTGGTCGCGGTGCTGAGTTGGGCGAACCCTGATCCAACCTTCTTCGCATTCAACACGGATGTTGATGTCCTTACCGATCTGACCGGAATCGCCATAAGAACAAGCAAGACTAGCTACGACATCAAATTGATGGCGTATGGCGTGGAGACACAGCCAGAGGCTCGCGGCGAAATCCATTATATTGTGACGGTTGAAGGGACGATGGCGTTCCCAGACAACTGTAACAGCAAGGTGATCGAGTCCGCCACAGTCAGGCTGTATGACAAAGCAACGACGGATCTGGATGAGGATGGCTTTCCAGACGAGGACGCAGAGCCTGGACGGGTTTCCGGTCCGCTTCAGCTTAGTAACGCCAAGCGCATCCACTGACGCGTGACGGCAAGGGCAGGTGGCACTTAAGGTGCACAGTGCAGTCGGTCCAGCGGGCGCACACAAGTCGGGGAAGGGGGTGGCGGCAACACCACCCCCTTCCCTCTGCACGGCTCGTGCCGGTTTCCCGGCAAGCCGCTTAAGCATCTCCCGCGCCCACTCAAGAACGCAGCGGTGGGCCTTCGTATATTTGTTCGGTCTTGCCACTCACATCAATCCCCGGGGCCGATACTGCAACGCCTCGGCCAGATGCTCGACGGCAATCTCCTTCTCCCCGGCCAAGTCGGCAATCGTGCGGCCCAGCTTCAACACCCGGTGATAGGAACGTGCGCTCAGGTCCATCTGGCGCACGGCCATACGCATGAGATTCTTGCCCGCTTCGTCGATATCGCAGAACTGCTGGACCTCCGCTGGCCCCATATCCCCATTGACCAGCACATAGGGCTTGCCGACCGGCGCAAAACGGGCGGCCTGAATTTTGCGCGCCGCCTCTACCCGCGCCCGGATCACCGCCGACGTCTCGCCTCCGTCCAGACTCGCCAGCTTCTCAAAGGGAACCCGCATCACATCAGCGTGGATGTCAATCCGGTCCATCAGTGGCCCGCTGATCCGGCTCTGATAGCGCTGGACATTGCCCAAGCCACAGGTACACTCCTTGCGGTCGTCACCGAAGTAGCCGCAAGGACAGGGGTTCATGGCGGAGACAAACATAAAATTGGCTGGAAACGAAAGCGAACCCGCGGCCCGGCTGATGGTGACAATTTTATCTTCCAGGGGCTGGCGCAGGGTTTCCAGATTTTTACTGCCAAATTCGGGGAGTTCGTCCAAAAAGAGAACGCCCCGGTGGGCCATACTCACTTCGCCGGGGCGCGGCCAGCGCCCGCCGCCCACCAGCCCCGCGTGGCTGATGGTGTGGTGGGGCGCGCGGAAGGGACGGCGGCGGATCAGCGGTCCTTCGTTGCCCAACGCTTCGTTGGCCAATTCCCCGGCCACAGAATAGATGCGGGTGATCTCCAACGCTTCGGGGATGGTCAGCCGGGGCAGAATCGAGGGGAGAGCACGGGCCAGCAGCGTCTTGCCTGCGCCGGGTGGCCCTTTCATCAGCAGATTGTGGCTGCCGGCGCACGCGATCTCCAGCGCCCGTTTCACGTGCTCCTGGCCTTTGACATCCCGAAAGTCGATGAGAAAGCGCTCGGTGTCGTTCTCTTCAAACGAAAATTCGTTTATGTGGGGGGCAATTGGCTTGCGCCCGCTCAGATGGTAGACCAGGCCGGCCAGGCTGTCGATGGGGTAGACAGTCACACCCTCTACCAACGCGGCTTCCGGCGCATCGCCCGCAGGGACGAAAAGCCGTTTGATGCCCTTCTCCTGGGCCATCGCCGCCATGGGCAGCACCCCGTCCACGTGGCGCACATCCCCGTCCAGCCCCAACTCGCCCACAACCAGCGCATCTTCCAGATCGGCCAGCAACTGGCGGGAAGCGGCCATTACGCCCAGGGCGATGGGCAGATCGTAGGCCGGGCCTTCCTTGCGGATGTCTGCCGGGGCCAGGTTGACGGTCAGCCGGGCCTGGGGGAAGAAGAAGCCGCTGTTGCCGATGGCCGAGCGCACCCGTTCGCCGCTCTCCCGCACAGCCGCATCGGGCAGGCCGACAACCGTCAGCTTTTCCAGCCCGTTGCTGATGTCCACCTCCACCTGCACTGGCTCGGCATCCAGCCCTATCACCGCACAACTCTGGATTTTGGCAAGCATTCGACGGCTCCTTCCGCTCATATTTCTTTGGATGACCGTATAGTACCTGTGGATGTCCGTAGACGCAAATGGAGATTTCCGGTAGAATACAGATCGAGACTGGCGGATCAATCTGCTGTCTACCATAACTTCGTTTTGTGGTATACTATCGCCAATTGGTGGTGATAGACACGCAGAAAGAAGCAAGAAAATGACACTCATTCTGGAAATGCCCCGCGAATTGGAGAATGACCTCTTGGCCCAGTGGCAAGCGGTGGGCCTTATCAGTGATGTGCGCTATGACCTCGCAAGTGAACCGATGCGTTTGCCCCACGGTTTACAGTCTCGGCTGCACGACCTCCTTGACCGTCAGGATGCCGGAGCCAAGTTGACAGCCGAAGAACGGCTGGAAGCCGAGAATCTGGTCGAATTGTCCGACTTTCTCTCGCTGCTCCAATTACGCGCTCTCTCTACATCTCATCCCAACTAATGCGCCAGATACCCCTTGCGTTGCGGCGACGGGTCATCGGACGTGCCAGCAACTGCTGTGAATATTGCGGACTTGCGCAGGTTGGCCAGGCAGCTACGTTTCACATCGATCACGTAATACCTGTGGTTGCAGGTGGAACAACCGCGATAGACAATCTGGCTCTGGCTTGTGTCTCCTGTTCGCTCCGAAAATCTGCCCGCCAAAGCTGCATAGACCCCGAAACCGGTGAGAATGTCCCCATCTACAATCCCCGGAAATATGTGTGGCAAGCACACTTTCGCTGGGAGGACGTTCGGATCATTGGTCAGACTCCAATCGGACGCGGGACTGTCGTTGCTCTGCAGATGAATCGACCGGTTATTTTGGCAATTCGTGCCGAAGAGAAACTGTTCCACCGGCATCCTCCCCAGATATTTGATTGATAGACAACTTGTAGGATTCCTGCCCTGCCCTGACATTACCTCTCTTGTGTGCTACAATCATAGACAGCGGACATCTGAACCCGCTCGAAACAACCCTTCCACCAGAAAACCAACGCGTATGCCCCGCCGTCAATTGCTCTTTATTGTCCTGCTCAATGGGTTCATCAGCCTGGCGATTGCTGTGGCTGTGGTCTGGGTGGCCGAGCAGCGCCGACCCGACGCCGAAGAACTGGCCGCGCTCTACACCCCCGCGCCGCCAGTGGTGCTGATTGTGACTCCTACGCCCGCTGCCCCATCAGCCCAGCCCGCGGTTACGGCGATAGTGGAGCAACCCGCGGCCACTGCCACCAGCGCACCTGCAAGCAGCAGCACGCCGGAAATTTATGTGGTGGAAGCCGGGGACAGTCTCTTCGGGATCGCGCTCAGTTTTGGGCTGACAATTGACGCGCTGATGGAGGCCAATAACCTGACCAATCCCGATTTTGTTTTTGTGGGTCAACGGTTGAGCATTCCCGGCACAGGCGGAACAGCTTCGACAGCGGGTGGTTCCGAGCCAGCCGCTGCCCCCACCCCATCCACCGACGGGCTGGAACTGCGGGTGGAGCAGCCGGGCAATCTGGCCCAGGAGCAGGTGCAGGTGATCAACGACAGCGACGCCGCCTTCAATCTGCAAGGCTGGACTCTCAGCCGGGACGGCGGCCCCATCTACACTTTTGGCAATCTGCCTATCTTCCCCGGCGGCAGTGTACGGCTGCACAGCGGCAACGGCGAGGCCAATTCTGTCAACCTCTACTGGGCGCTGGCCGAACCGGTCTGGTCGTCGGGCACAATCGCCCGCCTGCGCAATCCGGAAGGGACGCTTGTGACGAGTGTGACGATTCCGTAGAGAATGGGAAGAACGATAGTGAATAGTGAGGGGTGAATAGCGAGTTGTGAATGAGACGCCACCTGCAACAGGAGTGTACCAATGAAAAAAGTAGGCATTCTGGCTGGTCGTGAACGGAGCTTTCCCGCCGCTCTGATTGAACGGGTGGCGTCCAGGGATGCGGGGGTGGAGGCGGAGTGGGTGAAACTGGGTGGCACCGCGGTCAATTCCCACACACCCTACGCGGTGATTGTGGACCGCATCAGCCACGAAGTGCCCTACTATCAGCTCTTTCTGAAGCACGCCCATTTGCAGGGCGCAGTGATCATCAACAACCCCTTCGCCCGCATTGTAGAGGACAAATTCACAGCCAACCTTCTGGCCCAGCAGGTCGGCGTGGCCGTGCCCAAGACGGTTATTCTGCCCAACAAAGCCTACATCCCCGACATCACCGGCGAGAGCCTGACCAATCTGATGCACCCCCTGGACTGGGAGATGATCGCCCGCTATATCGGCCTGCCCGCTGTGATGAAACCGGCGGTGGGCGGCGGCTGGAAGTCAGTGAGTATCGTCCACTCCCTGCCAGAGATGCTGGCCGCCTACGACGCTTCGGACCAGTTGTCGATGATGGCCCAGGAGTTCATCCACTGGGACCGCTACGTGCGCTGTCTTTGCATCGGGCGGGAGAAGGTGCTGCCCATTGCCTGGGACCCGACGAAGCCCCACAACGAGCGCTATTTGCAACAGCAGGGCGATCTGCCCGACTATCTCTCTGCCGCGGAGACCGAGCGGGTGATCAGCGATGCCCTGAAACTCTGCCAGGCGCTGGGTCACGATATGAATACCGTCGAGTTCGCCTTCCACAACGGCGTGCCCTATGCCATCGATTTCACCAACAGCGCACCGGACCTGGACATTGCCAGCCTGGGCGAGTGGCACTTCAACTGGGCAGTGGACGCTATGACCGATCTGGTGATCGAGCGGGCGCTGGCTGTGCCAGAGAACCGGCTGGCCCTGGACAGTTATGCCAGGGCGTTTGCCGGGTAGCGAACACTCTTCATTCCGCGATCTCTCCCCCTACTCATAGCGCAGCGCCTCGGCGGGATAGACCCTCGACGCCTGCCAGGCGGGCAGAATCGTTGTTATCAGCGAGAAGAGCCAGGCGACCAGCAGCATCCCGCCGATGGAGAGCCAGGGGATGGGGAAGGCCTGATCCGTCGCCAGTGTGTAGAACTGGCCGATCATTTTGTCGGCCAGGGAGAGACCAGTGGCCGCGCCGATCAGAATGCCGGAGAGAGCGATAAAGCTCGATTCCAGAATAAAGGCCAGGGAAACCATTCCCTTCTGGTAGCCGATGGCCCGCAGCATCCCCACCTGCTGGCGACGCTCGACGACGGCCCGGCTGCTGATAACCCCCAGCCCGGCGATACCCACCAGCAATCCCAGCGCCAGAAAGCCCTGGAAGAGTTGCAGGATGCCCCGCAGCACAGCCTGCCCCGCCGCGAACTGCTCCACCAGCAGGGTGGCATTGAGACCGCTGCTCAGCATCGACTTCTCCAACGCCTGGGCCGCGGCCACCTGATCCACCCCCTCCACCAACTTCACATAAAAACTCTCCGGGCGCACCGGCTCGCTGTTGAGGCTATCCAGCACGGCTTTGTTCATCTGCACACTGCCAGCGGCCAGGGTGTCGCTGGATTCCAGTATACCGATGACCTGCACTGTGCGGGTCACTGCCGCGTCCCCTTCGCCGAAGCGCACTTCCATCGAAACAGAGGGTAGTTCGCCCCCCTCTTCCCAGACAATACCCCCCAGAGTGAAATAGCCCCGCCGTCCTCCGGGACCGCTACCCATCTCGTCTTCATCCGGGCCGGGATCGAAATTCCGGGGGCGATCCGTCAGCCGGGATGTGGTGATTACGGCTACGTCATCCCGTTCCCCCAGCGCTTGCCAGACAGCCGCGTCGTCGGCATAGCCCGCGGCCCGCATGGCAAAGGGATAGACCGTCGCGGCCTGTTGGGCATAGCCAGCGTCGATGCCTGTCAACCCTATCGGTGCCCAACCCGAACCGCTGGAGCCAGTCTGCCGGGCCTCCACAGTCTGCCGGGCCTCCACACTCAGCCGGGAGACCGAACCCATCACCGCCACCGCATCGGCGGGGAAATCGGGCCGGGTGGCGGCTTCACTCGCCAGGTCCGTGGCTGGGTCGAAGAAGCTGAGCAGACCGCTGGATAGCTCCACATCGAAGCCCGCGGTGGCCTCTTCGCTGGGGGTGGCTATCGTCTGGGTGGCGTTGATGACAACGCTCATAATCGTCACTGTCGTAATCACCATCGCAAAGAGCAGCATTGTCGCACCCGTGCGGAAGCGGGCGCTGAGTGGATAGGCGATGGCCGTCTTCAGCACCGGGGCCAGCACACCGATGCCGCCGAAGAGCCGGGTGACGAGTCCGGCGGTCGTGTCCGCGTTGAACATCACCACCAAAATTGCACCGGCAATAATCATCGGGCCGCTGATGACGAAGGAGGCCAGCAGCCAGGCCGGGTTCTGGCTGAAGAGCGCGCTCTCCAGACCGGTAATCGTCGTCCAGGGCACGGCCCACAGGACGAGCAGACCCAGACCGATGGCTGTGTAGATAATTCGCTCGCGCAGGGCTGAACGCAACCGGGTCCGTTCCAGCAGCCAGCCCGCGGCCAGCCCCGCGCCAAAGAGCAGGAATGTGATGGCGATGAGGGTAAGCGTCTGCCCCTCTTCCTGGGCCAGCCAGAGCAGATAGCCGCCCACCCCCAGCAGCAGGGGACCGACCGCAGCCCGCCAGATTTTGCCCGGGGTGGAGAGACGGTTGAGTCCGTTCCGGTCGGGCAAATCCCGGATGGCGGCCACGATATTCAGGCGGCTCACCTGCCAGGAGGCAATGGTGACGACGAAGAAAGTGAGGATGACGCCCACACAGTAGGCGATAATCATCGATGTGGGCGCAACCGACCAGACAAACTCGAAGGGAATGGAGTTGCTGGTCACCTGCTGGGTGAAACTGCCAAAGACGCCGCGGATGAAACCGATCATTGCGTAGGAGACGAGCAGCCCAAACCCCAGGCCGAGCAGCGCCGCGGCCAGATCGTAGACAAGCCCTTCGGTCACAAACATCTGCACCAGATGGCCCCGCTGCATCCCCACAGCCCGGGCAATACCCATCTCGGCCCGGCGCTCCGCGGCCATCATCACATAAATCAGGAAAATCAGAAGGATACCGGCCAGGATGGAAAAGGCCCCGAAGATAGAAAACATCGAGCCAAAGGCCACGCCCGCGATGTCGGCGGCGTTGACGACGAACTGTTTGCTCAGAGGCGAAAGCACCTCAAAGTCGTCCAGATTGTCGAAGGCCGCGGTCAGGTCGGCTTTGCTGCTGCCGGGCAGGGGCAGATCGAGCAGCCACTCGCGCACGGCTGTGCTGCCCAGAGCGATGCGGAAGGTGTCCACATCCACCGGGTTGGCCGGGTCCACCGCCGTCTTCAGCGCATCCATCTGGTCCCGAAAACCGGTGACGCCCATCATCTGTTCCGCGAAATCGGTCAAAAATTGGGGCGCATCGTCCATCTCTGTCACCGGATTTTGCGCGCTGTCGGCCCGGCTGGCGATGAGAGAAGCCACATCTTCGCTGCGCAGAATAGCGATGGCCGCGGACAGTTTGGCGTCGTTCAGCGAAAGGCTGCGCAGCACCTCATTCGTCGAGTCGGTCAGCGCCATCCCTGCCACTTCGTCGCCCCGGTTGGAGACGAGAATGCTGTTGACCCGCCCGGACATAAAGAGCAGCTTCTGGGCCTCGCTCACATCCAGCATCACCACCGGCGTCAGTGCGCCCATCGGGCCGGACTCCTGCACAATCGCCCGCACCCGGTAGGGCACGGGGATGGGGCCGACGAAAATCTCCAGCAGGTCGCCGGCCCGAGCGTTGAGCTGCTGCGCGCCCAGTTCGTTGAGATAGACATCGCCCTGGCGCAGTTGCAGCCCGTATTGGCTGAGTGTGGCGTCGATGTCTTGGCCGAGGGTATTCAAATTGAAGGAGGAAAGCAGCGCGGTCGTTGTGGAGAGGGGACTGGTGATGTCCAGCCCCAGAGTTTCAAGTGTGGGCAGCGTCACCGGTGCGTCCGGGTCGATGTTTAAGCGTTCGAGCTGCTCGTCGGTCAGCCCCAGCCCTTCCAGGCTGAGGGTGTCGATGCCCTGCTCGTCCAGGAGCGATGTGTCGATGCCCAGGCCACGCAGGGTTGCCACGTCCAGTCTGAGGTCGCGCAGGGAAGTGTTGAGGGGCTGGTCGGTGGTGAGCAATGCGCCCACCGCGGCGATGGCCGCGCCTGCTTCCACGACGCCCACATTTTCCACGCCAAAGCGGGACGCGGTGTCGCCGATGAGGGTTTGGGTCCCCGCGAAGAGATTGGCTGCACCGACGAAAATGTTGCCCACCCCCGGTTGCAGATCGCCCATGCGCACGGGCACGCCGTCGCTGTCGTGGAGGCCCATTTCCTGGGTGTAGTTCTCGTCCACGGCAAAGATAAAGCCCAGGGGTTCGCCCTGGCCGGTGTTCACATTGCGCACAATTGTGGGGAAGATAATCGATCCGGCCACCCCGTCCACCAGCGGTTCGTTCGCCAGTTCGTCGCGCAGGGTGTCGTAGCGGGCCTGGTCGATGCCGGGCAGTCCGTCCTCCAGCAGAGCGAGGACTGTCGCCAGGTCCCCCGCGGCCAGGTCGTTGAGCAACTGTGCCTGTTCGCTGTCGCCTTCCACCGCGCCGTCGTCGGCCAGGGCCATCAGATCGCCCAGAAAAGCGGGGGAGACCACCTGATCGATCATCCCGTAGGCGTTGACCGCGTGGCGCTGCACGGAAGTGTTGAGGGTGTCGCCCAAGCTGAGCGCGCTGACAATAATCAGTGTGCTGAGAGTCAGGCCGACGACGATCAGCACGGACTGGGCCGGTCGGCGGGGGATATTGCGCAGCCCCAGTTTGGCGATAATCGGTTTGCGCAGGGCAATCAACCCCACGCCCAGAAGAATGAGTCCCAGAGCGATGGCGAGGGCGATGGCAGTGGTGTTTAGGATATTCATGAATTGACGCTTTCGTGTTGCGTAATTGGTGGCAAATGGGAACAGTCACCGATGGGTGCCGCTGTTATTTATCAATCGCATCCAGCAAAGAGAGAAATGCAGAAACAGTCATTTCTTGCTGTTTTTCCCGACTGATGTCGGCCTGGCCATCGCCCAGTTGTGTGCCATAATAGCCAAATTGGGCGTGATTTCCCCCGGCAATCTCGACCCAAAGCGTGTCAGCGGGCAGAAATTTGCTGGTTTCTTTGACCTCTGGCACGCTTGCCAGCCCGTCTTTGGTTGCGTAGATTTTCATGACAAGAAGATCGCTGTCCGACAGATCGAACGCTGCCTCTTTGGGATGAGATGTTCCAATGAGTACAAGCCCGGCGAACAGATCGCCAGTGTCGTGGGCGAAGCGGGATGCGATGGCTGCTCCCCGGGAATGGCCGCCCAGCACCCAGCGTTGAACCGAAGGGTCCGCCTCGATTATCCGGCGGGTGTTTTCCAGTACAGTCGCTTCTTGTCCGGGGAAAATGGCAGACCTGAGCGGCAGTTTGACGATATGGATGGGAAATCCGGCTTCGGCTAAACGGTGTGCCATCGGTGCATAGGCTTTCGGGTCAATCAATGCGCCCGGATAGAAAACAACACCGGTACTGCGCCTATTCTCGACGGGCGAAAAGTCGATGCTTTGGCTGCTTTCTGACACAGCAATGACCGGATCGCTTTGTAGAACGGCATCGGGAACACCCCGACTTTGGGTGGAATAGGCCATCCAAAGAAAAAATGACAATCCGGCAGTCACCCAAACGACACGGATGATTTTTATGATCCGGCGTGCCATTGCAATCCCTTTTCCTTATGCCGGTTGAGCTTCATTTGTCATCGCCGCTTCGACATGCTCTCTGACCGTCTCCCCGACAATCTGCCCATCCCGCATGCGCACCACCCGATCACAGAGCGCGCCCACCTGCTCGTCGTGGGTGACGATGACAAATGTGCGTCCCTGCTCTTTGTTCAGCTTCTGCATCAGGGCCAGGATTTCGTCGGAGGTGGTCGCGTCCAAATTGCCGGTGGGTTCGTCGGCCCAGACCAGCGCGGGGTTGTTGACCAGCGCGCGGGCGATTGTCACCCGTTGGCGCTGGCCGCCGGAGAGTTCGGCGGGGCGGTGGTTGGCCCGATCCCCCAGGCCCACCGCATCCAGCGCGTCTTTGGCCCGGCGGCGGGCATCGGCTTGGCTCACATTGCTGACGAGCAGAGGTAACTCCACATTTTCCTGGGCGGTGATCACAGGCAGCAGATTGAAGGTCTGGAAGACAAAGCCCATCCGTTCGGCCCGCCAGGTGGTGCGTTTGCGGTCGCTCATTTTGGAGAGGGACGCGCCTTCGATCAGCACTTCGCCCTCGTCGAAATAGTCGAGACCGGAGAGGCAGTTGAGGAGGGTCGTCTTGCCGCAGCCCGACGGCCCCATAATCGCCACCATCTCGCCGGGCTGGATGGTCAGGTCCACCCCGCGCAGGGCGTGGACTTCGATGGCGCCGGTGTGGAAGGTCTTGTGGACGTTGTGGGCGTCGATAATTGGATCGGGCATGGGAAAGTTCTCCGTAGTGCGTGGTGCGTGAACTGGGACAGGTACTGTGTTCCGCGTCAGAAGTCATTGGAGTTTCTGATTGTAAGTTGTAAATACAGTATAACGGACAAACCGGTTTCTGGGATCATCCCAGCGGCTATCCTCGGTGGACTTTTTGATGAACGGCGCATCATCCAAAAGGTGGAGAGGCGCACGCGCCCATCGGATACACTACGCAGGGGAACGGAATCGGTTGCAGCCGGTTCGCACCCAATGGCAATGAACTGTAGAATGAGAGGGACGTTCGTATCCATTCCGTTTGCCGGAGGTCCAGATGAACTCGCTCGTTCTGCCCTGGTGGGGCTATGCCTTGCTCTCCGCTTTCTTTGCTGCCCTGACTACTCTCTTCGCCAAATTGGGGGTGGCTGGTGTCAGTTCCAATCTGGCGACGGCCATCCGCACGGCTGTGGTGCTGGTGATCGCCTGGGCTATTGTCTTTGCCAACGGCGAGGTGCGGGCCATCGATCAGATTCCGGGCCGGGTCTGGTTCTGGCTGATCCTTTCGGCCATTGCCACGGGCCTCTCCTGGCTGGCCTATTTTCGGGCGTTGCAGATGGGCAATGCCTCATCGGTGGCACCCATCGACAAGTCCAGCCTGGCCCTGATTCTGATCCTATCGGCGCTCTTTCTGGGCGAGGCGATCACCTGGAAAACCGCATTGGGTACAGTTGCGATTCTGGCCGGGACGCTGCTTTTTATTCTTTAGAGCCTGTTTGAATAGTACAAGCGCTAAGTGAAACGCTTGCGTTTGCACCGGCGTAGGGGATGCAGTTCTATGGGCGCGAATATCTCTCTGAGAAAGAAATACGTCCAGGCAGGGAAATCCGCGAGGTGGAACGATAAAGCTGCCCACCCTGGACACAAGTGTTCTCGCCAGTTTGAATCCTACCGTATATTTACCCGCGAATCTCGCTGGCATTTTAGTCTACGTCCCCGAATTTGAGTATGTGCCGGAACTGGATTTTTGTTACAGCTATTATGTGATGTGGGATGTTATCTTGGCGGTATCCATGACAATGTGGAGGTTTTTCAGACGATGACACTGGTTGCAACCGTTGATCGGCCTCCATTTGCACAAAAGATACGCTAACTACTCACGCCTTATGCAGAAACGAATTATACGAAACTATCCCCATGTGTCATTGCATGGCACACTTGTCCGCTGGCTATTGTTGCCGGTTGTGATGATGCTCCTTGTTGCCTGCAATCCTTTGCAAAGTTCGGAAAATCAGACGTCGATCAACGGTCAACTTAGTGGACGCCTCTTGCTCTGGCACGACTGGCAGGGCGACAGTGTACAGACGTTGTCAAGGTTGATCGATCGATTTCGCGAAGTGAACCCCGGCGTCACGATCATTAGTATTGCCATGCCGACAGAAGAGTTGGTGGCTTCGGTCAAGGATTTTGCGGCAGGTGGATTGGGTCCAGACATTGTGTTGACTGATGCAGGCAACATCGATGAACTGGCGGATGCCAAGTTGTTGCGCAACTTGATCGGGCGCTCGGATGTGGATACGGAACGGTTCCTACCTGGCCCATTGAGTACTGTCCAGAACGGACCCCTGCTCTACGGTCTGCCTTTTACACTCCACACCCAGGTGCTTTTTTATAACCGGGCGCGGGTGATGCAAGCGCCGCAGACATTGGACGCGCTGCTGGATTCAGTCGACAAAGGTAAAACGATTGGAATCAGCACAGGGTTGGTGGATGCATTTTGGGGCGTAGGTGCGTTTAGTGGCAGCCTGTTCGATGTGGAGGGAAATCTGGCGTTAAATGAGGGCGGTTTTCTGAACTGGGTGGACTTTCTGAAGTCCCTGCAGAGCGTGCCGGGCGTTGTACTGGACAAGAATTATGAGCCGCTGCGGACGCGTTTTGAGGCTGGCGAACTTGATTTTCTGGTAGGCACCTCGTTGGATATGCTGCGTTTGCAAGAAGTGATTGGTGCACAAGAATTGGGTATTGCTACGTTACCCAGTGGTCCAAGCGAACGCGCGGCAGGGCCTATTCTGCATGTGGATGCCTTTGGGTTTAGTCGCGCCGCCAGCCCGGAAGAGACCACATTGGCGTTGGCAGTGGTGAACTTCCTGACGAATACCCAGCAGCAGAGCCGTTTGTTGGTAGAGCCTACAGGTCGTCTGCCTGTACACAATCAGGTTCGCTATCGCCGCAATTTGCCAGACTTTGTCACCCAACTTGGCCGCCAAAGCCGTACAGCAATCCCTTTCCCCATGCAACGGATGGACATGTGGAAGACGCTGTCCGATTTGACTTCGGAGGTGCGAGCCATCTACACACAGGCGTTGGCCGGTACGATCTCTTCACAGCCGGCGGTAGCGACGATTACACAGTTGTTGGCGGACCAATTCAACCTACCTGTACGAAGCAGCAGCAATGAGAAATTTTGTCCGGATACAGGCGAGACAGATGCGGTGCGTACAGCAGAGTTGCTGTTGTGGCATACGTTGGAAGGTGCCGAAGCGGATGCGATGCAGCAGATCGGCGACGCGTATGAGCAGCTTTGTTTTGGCGTACGCATACAGATCGAGCAAGTCAACCAAGAAAGGGTTGTTACGGCCTACCAGAGAGCGCTTGAGAAGGGCGAAGGTCCCGATATGCTGCTGGAATCGACGCGGATCACAGCGCAATTGGCCGATGATCAACTGATCCGGGATCTGAGTGATATGGTGGAGTCGGATTTTCTACAGAGATTCATACCGGGTTCAGCGGAAGCGATGCGGATTGGCGGACGCCTGTACGCTCTGCCGGAATCGGTGGAAGTTCTGGCGCTCTACCGCAATTTTGACCTAGCGCCAGAACCACTTTTTGATCTGGAGGAAATACCGCTACGTACAGCAGGAGACCGTCCATTTGCCATGCCGGCCAGCTTCTTCTATGGGTACTGGGGCATAGTGCCCTTTGGCGATTTTGAATTTGATCCTGTCAGCGGCGCACTGTTAGAAGTCGAAGGCTTACGCAACTGGCTGGCCTGGTTGCGTTCCCAACAAGGTCAGCCAGGGATCGCGTTGGATTTGGAGTGGAAAATGTCTGAGGATCGGTTTGCGAATGGGGACGCGGCCTATTTGGTCAGTGGTCCCTGGTCGCTAGTACGTCTGCGTGAGGAAATAGGCCATGACCGTATCCGTGTGACACCGCTACCAGCCGGCAGCCAGGGACCAGGCAGCCCGATATTACAGGTGCGGGGTCTCATGGTAAACGGAAAGATCACGGATGCACAGGCTGCCGTTGCTGTGGCATTTGGTCGTTTCCTGACTAGCACAGCCAATCAGACAATTCTGCTGAACACGGGCGTGCACGTATCGGCGCTGGTCAATATCGGGCTCGGCGATTATCCCTTGCTGAATGGTTTTCGCGAACAGGCAAAGGCAGCGACTGTTGTGACCGAAAATGCCCGCTTTGGGACGATCGAGCGTGAGGCTGACATATTGTACCGCGATGTGTTGTTTGAGGGCATGGCGGTAGATGCCGCGATGGCAGCCTTTGTGGAACGGGTTGATGCCGACAATGGGTTTGTCAGCGAAGGGAAAGAGTAGAGCATATGCAACCTGGCGGCGATTTCCAAATCCTGACCGATCTCATTCAAGTTGTCATCAAGTTTCTGGGCCGGGAGGTCGTTCGGCAGCAATTATTGGCGATCCTGCTCATTTTGGGCAGTACGGGTCTTGTGGCGCGCTTTCTGCGATCATTATTATTAAAAAGACAACAGGTTGAAGATGAGGACGATGAGCGTGATGAGCCTTTGGAAGAAGAGCCACTGGCCGTTCGGGGTCCATACGTTGAAGAACCGAAAGAGCGTCCTGTCGCCGTTCGGTTGCTGCATTGGCTGTGGCATCTGAGTGTGCAGATGTTACATCCGCTCCTCAGTCTGGCTGCTACCTACGGGGTGCTACAGCTATTTCGAGTTCAGGGTTGGTTCTTCTTTGGCTTGTTGGAAGATTTCGTCACGATGTTGTGGCTCTATCTGGGCTACCGGGTTTTTGTGGGGACGCTCTATGCGCTCTTTGATGACGAGATCGTAGAAAGGCACGAGCGCAAGCTGCTGGTGCCGATTGCTGTGATTGTGGCCGTGTTGCTGATACTAAATAAATTGGTACAGATTGAGACGTTGGCCGCAATTCCGGTGGTTCCAATCTTTGATGCACCTATTACGCTTGGGGGTCTCTTTGCGGCCACAGTCGGTTTTTATTTATGGATCGTCTTGCTGGATGCGTTGAAGGATTTTCTGCAGCCCCTCTTATCGCGTGGAAATCACAGCAACCCGGGTGCGGTTCAGGCTTCGCTGGCCTTATGGGGTTATGTCATGATCGCTGTGGGTCTAGTGATTGTCATGCGTGTTATTGGTTTGAATGTCACGACGGTGGCGGCGATTACGGGCGGACTGTCGGTGGGTGTGGGGTTTGCGTTACAGGATGTGTTGAAGAACTTCCTGGGCGGAATCATCTTGCTCTTCGAGGGCACGGTGCGGCCGGGGGATTGGGTCGAGATCGGCGGCAAAGAAGGTGAGGTGGACAAGATCAGCATCCGGTCAACGGTTGTAAGTACGTTTGACAATGTGGAGTTGATTGTGCCCAACCAGGATTGGCTCAATACCACAGTAACAACGTATACACGTACGAGCCGGCGCTGCCGCACGCGGGTGCCAATTGGAGTCAGTTACAGTTCGGATGTACGACAGGTGCAGGAAATTCTGATTGAGACAGCGCTTAGCCATCCAGATATTTTACACGATCCTGCACCGGTGGCGCCTTTGTTCAATTTTGGCGATTCGAGTATTGATTTTGTGGTTTTAGCCTGGGTGGAGGATGCACTACTCAAGGGCAAGGTGGCATCTGAACTGCGGCTCATGATTTGGGACGCGTTTCAGGAGCATGGGATTGAGATTCCGTTCCCACAGCGCGATCTACATATCCGCAACGGCCTGCCAACCGTGAGCGCCAACGGACAGCACGATGAAGAAACAGATGTACTGGCAGAGCCTGTACGCACCGGCCCAGAAACAGAGAATGAGCCCAGTGCGTCCCCAATTCTGAAATGATGGACCAACGGTGCTGATGAAAAACAGATGATCGTAGCCGTGTAACGCCGAAGCTATCAGTCGCTCTATCTGGCTTCTGGCTGGAAGCGCAGTGTCGCACAAAATGTGAGGGGTGGCCCACTCTGGGCCACCCCTCACTTTTTCTTACGCTATGAGGATGGGTTCAACCATCCCTAAATGGTGATGCTTCGTTTATAGATTCGGGTTGACCGGGGCTTCGAAGGGAACGTTGTTCTCTCCACCCCGGGGGCCGCGCTGTCCGTCAAAGTTCGGGCGTCCACCGTCCTGCTCGCCACCCCGTCCGCCAAATTCCGGGCGTTCGCCGTTCTGCATCTGCTCCAGAATCTGGTCGGCCTGCTCCTGGGTCAGTTTGCCATCTGCCACAGCCTGGGCCAGTCGCTCTTGGGCCTGGGCCTGCATTTCGGCCTGCTGTTCAGCTTGCAGGGCTTCCAAATCTACGCCCTTCTCGGCTGCGATCTCTTCGATCGTCTGGCCGCTCTGGATGGCTGTGCGCAACTCTTCCTGGGTCATCCCCAGGGCCTCGGCCACGCCGCCGTCACGTTCGCCACGGACTCCTTGGTCGCTGGGGCCAAAACCGCGCTGGCCGGGGAATTCGCCGTTCTCAAGGGCGGTCTGCATCTCGGCCAGTTTGGCGTCTGCCTCTTCCTGGGTCAGTTTGCCGTCTGCCACAGCCTGGGCCAACTGCTCTTGGGCCTGGGTCAGGGCAAATGCTTGCAGGTCCACACCCTTTTCCGCGGCGATCTCTTCAATCGTCTGGCCGCTCTGGATGGCGGTCTGTAGTTCCTCAGTCGTCATGCCCAGGGCCGCGGCCAGGGCTTCCTGATGGTCGCCGCCTTTCATGCCCTGCACGTCGCCAAGGCCGCCGGGGCCGCCACTGCCGCCCCGTCCACCGGGACCGCCCCGCTCGAACGCGTTCTGGACTCCCTGCTGGATGCGCTCCATAATGGGAGCATCGCTGGTGGATGTGTCTGGGGTCTGGGCGAAGCTGATGGCGCTAAAGGTGAGGACACCCACCAGCGCTGCACCAACGACGATACCAAATTTCTTCATTCGGGTGTTCATTCTGTTTCTCCTCTTTCGGTTGGATAGAACCATTCACAGTCTGTACTGTACCGGTACGTCACAGCGGGTTGTTCTTGGGGGCTGTTCGTGCTGCCTCTTGTCTTGCTGTGATGGCTACAGTCTATCCGGGCCGGGTTAGGATCGTATGAGGAGTTTGTGTGCAGTTTGTGAAGAGGACAGATGGCTTCTACCAGAGAATTGTCCACCAAACCGGCGGGGATGCAGGAAGGGGTGATGGGCAAGAAGCCCTGGCAAAAGGTTTGCACTTTCTTCCTTTGCTCTCTACAATAGGTGGGTAGCATCCAACTGTAATCCCACCATCAGCCAGTTCGCAAGCGCTGACACTGACCGGAGCCATTGACCAATGCAAATGAGTTGCCTGCCCGTTTCCCTCTACGCCGACATCAGCGCTGGCCGCCGCACGCTGGCCGATTGGTTTCGTTTTGCCGCGGAATTGGGATTGGATGGGGCCGACATTTCCGTCGCCCACCTGCCGGGACGGGACGCGGCCAGCCTCGCCCCCATCCGTCGCCAGGCCGAAGACGCGGGTGTAGTTATCCCGATGATGGTGACCTACACCGATTTCACCCATCCGGACTCGGCCATACGTGCCCGCCAGACCGACGAACTGCGCTCCTGTATCGAAGCCGCAACCCATCTGGGCGTGGGCTATCTGCGTGTGACTGCGGGACAGAAGCACCCCGGCGTGCAGCGGGAAGAGGGCATCGCCTGGGCCAGTGCCGGGTTGACCGCCTGTGTGGCCGACGCCACCGCAGCCGGTGTGACTCTCTGCTACGAAAACCACACCATCGGCTATGGCTGGACCGAATACGACTTCTCTCTGCCCTCGGATATCTTCCTGGAAATCGTCGAGCACACAGAGGGGAGCGGTCTGCAATTGCTCTTTGACACGGCCAACAATCTGGTCAACGGCGAGGACCCCCTGCCCGTGCTGGAAGCAGTCATCGACCGCATTGCGGTGGTCCACGCCGCGGATATGGCGCGCAAAGGCGTCTTCGAGCCGACGGTTGTGGGCACGGGCGTCTCGCCTCTGGCCGCTATCTTCCGCAGTCTGCGCCAGCACGGATTCGACGGTTGGCTGAGCGTGGAGGAGGGCAGCAAAACCGGGGAAGCGGGTTTCCGCCAGGGGATTCCGCTGGTGCGGGCGCTGTGGGAGGCGGCTGGCGCGGATAGTGAATAGCCAAAATCTGTGCTGAATGGCACTGATTTTCCGTGACACAACGATGACGTGAAAAGAGAAACGTGAGATCGTCGTCTGATCTCACGTTTCTCTTTTCTCTTTTCTCTTTTCTGTATTCCGATTTCTGGACACCCCGCCACGGAAATTGCACTTCCCCAGCAATCCGCGTATACTGTGCGTCAGGTCGGGCGGCTGCCCCATCGCCACTACCTCATCGCACCCCGCAGCGCCCTCGTATACGTGCAATTGCGCCTGGTCCTTCTACAGCAGGGAATCCAGCCAGGCCACAATTCCTTTGTCTTTTTCCTGTTCTGGTTGTCGTTCCGTTTGGCTATTTGCGTCCTGTGCTGCGCTCTTCTTTGGCCCGGCGCTCCACGGACGCGGCATCCACCCTGGCGGATGTTTGGCCGCATAGCTTGCGTTGCGGTGGTCAAAGGCCGGGTTGAGCAGCTCAACCCCCGCGTGGAGCAAGACGTACTCAGCCCAGCGGGCCTGGCGCTTCTTGACACGGAAATACATATTCTGCGAATCAAAGCCGAACCAGAAAGTGTCGACGCCATAGCCTTTGAGAATATCTATGGCTTCGCTCATCCGGTGAGAGCCACCTTTATCGACGCGGCGCAGGACCATCTGATAGCCGAAATCGCCATAAGCTAAGCCCCTGATGAGTCCTTCGAGTACATCGAGATAATTGAGGGAACCGGCAATGTTGTCATAAATATCTTCAATCTTCATCAATCCTCCTCTTCGAAGTCATTGTGACTCATGTCGAAAACGGGTAACTCTGCCCGATGCCAATATCTCAGTATATAGAACATTTGTTCTTGTCGCAAGTTTCCCGGAAACAAATTCTTACCTAGCAGAAATCTAACAACTGGGCTAACGGGCTATGGACCAAACAATCATCACATTCACCCTCAATAGTCAACCGATACCAATCACACTGAACCTTGTCTTGGCGTTCCTTGTCATTGGTTTGATTTTCCGTTACCAACGCAAAGCGGCGGATGAGTACAAGAAATGGGCCAGTACCCGCAATCCAATCGCTCCCAGCCTGAAAGAGAGCAAATCTCCCTACGACGCAATGTATGACGGCACATCTGGCTGCCTTTGGTCGTTGGGAGAGCGAATGGTCGTTGCTCTCCTCTGGCTTGTGGTGGTGGATTTAGTCTTTGCCAAAGGGGCATTTTCTGCCGACGTTTTACAGGTTCTCTTTTCGGGCAACTGATGACCTTATTCATCCCCATTTCGATACCGCTTCTGGCAATAGAACAACACAGCGCGCTGCTCATCAAATGGATCGACGGGCAATCTCTGGGAAAGATGGATAAGAGCGGTGTGGATGTAGCGGGATTGGAGGAGAGGATCAGCGAGGAAGTCGGCGGGATAGAGGGAGAACTGCCGGTCTATCAGGCTGTGGGAGGCACGGCCTGACCGGTTTTCGTGACAAATTGTGTCGGTGGCCGGGGTTAGCTCCGCGCCAGTTGGCGACGGAAATGGCTGGTCAACCCAGCCAAATAGAGCAGATTGATGACCACCCCGACCACCAAATATCCCCAATAGCTGTCCCCCGCAGCCATCCGCCAGTAGGCCGCGGCGGGCCAGTAGGTGGGGACAATTCCCACCAGCCATTGCCAGGGCGTGGGCAGAAACCAGGCCACCAGCGGCAATGCCTGAAGCCCCTGTAGCATCTTCAGCACACCAAATCCCTCGACTTTGTTGGCGGCCAGGGCTGTCACCGCCAGCGCCACAATCCCACCGCTCAGACTGGCCAAAGCCGCGGCCAGCACCAATTGTCCAAAGGGAATCGTGAGCAGCCCGGCGATGGGGACCGCCAGGAGGGTGACGAGAAAGGCGATGACCACAGGCAGTCCGATGCGGTAGAGCAGATAGGACGAGAGCGAGACCGGCGTCACCAGCAGCGCGGTCAGTGTGCCCTCGTCCCGTTCGTCCAGAATCAGAAAGCCCACCAGCGACCCTACCATTCCCGGCGCAATCAGCAGGACGAAACTCATCAGCAGGGGTGTGTAGTCGGCCAGATCGACGGCCAGCAGCCGTTGCAGATGGGGCGTGGCAAAGGGCACGCCGTAGCGCATGGCCAGGGCCAGTGCCAGCGATCCCGCGGAAATCAGCAGCAGCATCGAGTCCCGGCTGACCGATTTCAGGTCTACCGGGCCAAGCCCGCGCAGGACAGTTGCGAATTTCATCCCACCCCCTGTGCCACTACCTGTGCCACGACTTATGCCACCACCTGTGTCCCTGTCGTGGCCGTCAATTCTTTGTAGAGTGCGCTGAGCCGGGCTGTCATCGGCCCGGCACTGTCGTCGCCAATCCGACGCCCGTCGATCTCCAGCACCGGGGCCAGCTCGCCCATTGTGCCCGTGCAGAAAATCTCCTCGGCCCGGTAGACTTCGCTTAGGGAGATGTTGCGTACCGCGTGGGGAACGGCGTGCGCCCGACACAGGTCCAGGACGGTGGCACGGGTGATCCCTTCCGGGCAGGAGTCGGTGTGCGGGGTAGCTACGACGCCATTTTCCACAAAAAAGAGATGGGTGGCGTTTGTCTCAGCCACAAAGCCGTGGGTGTCCAGCATCAGACAGTCGTCCACGCCCGCCGCGTTGGCCTGCATTTTTGCCAGAATCGAGTTGAGCATATTACACGAGTGGATGTTCTGGTCCAGACAGTCGGGGGGGATGCGCCGGATGCCGGAGGTGATGAGCCGGATGCCCCCTTTGTCGTAGACCGGCGCTTTGTGCTCGGCCAGGACAATCAGCGTGGGCTGGCCCAGGTTCACCCGGGGGTCCATTCCGCTGGTATATTTTACGCCCCGGCTGAGGGTCAGCCGGATATGCACATTGTCGGTCATTGCGTTGGCGGCCAGGGTGCGGCGGATTTCTTCGGTAATGGCCGCGCTGGAGGGCACATTTTGGTAGGCTAGGGCACGCGCGCCAGCCTGCAGTCGGTTCAGATGTTCGGTGAGTTTGAAGATGCGCCCGTTGTAGAGCCGCAGCCCTTCCCACACCGCATCGCCGTTCTGCACAGCCGAGTCGAAGGGGCTGATTCCGGCCTGGTCCCGGTGGACGAGGTTGCCGTTGATATTGATGAGCAGGTCCCGGTTGGCGGGGTTGAAGGATTGGAGCAAGAGAAACCTCCTGAGGAAGTGGGTGGGGTGATTGGTTGATTGGTGGACTGGTTGATTGGGTACTCGTGACTCCCCAATCAACTAATCAACCAATCAACTAACCTAGCCGAAATTGATACAACTCTGCGTAAATCTCTGCCGCCTCGGCCAGCACATCGGCCAGATGCTCCGGAACCGCAGAATTCTTGCGCCGGTAGGGGGCAAAGCCGGTGGATGCCTCCACCGCACTGTACCAATACTTGGCCCACACACCGTCGCTGGGGCGGGGACCGCCAGGCCAGGCCAGCATCCGTTCGTCAAAGGGGACGCCCACCGCATCACAGAGGAGCGTCAGCGTGCGCCGGGGATTTTCCAGCACATCCCGGCTGTCGATGACCGGCGGAATCTGGCCGGTGGCTTCCCGCACCAGCCGGAAGATGCGAAGCTGTTGGGCGAAGCCGATGTCGAAGAGGGTGACATCGGGCCGGACTTTGATGTAGGAATTGATGACTTCGGCGGGGGTGCGCAGAAGGAAGCAGTTGGTCACGGCGCCCAGCCAGGCCAGGTCGATGTGGTCCAGCATGTGGTGGGTCATCTGCTTCTGATAGTAGATGGTCTTGCCGTCGGGCAGGGGAGCGCTGGTCATCTTCTCGGCCACCCGTTGCCAGTCGGTCTCGTCCGCGGCGATGATCTCTTCCTGGCCCGGATGGTCGATGCCCGTTTCCGCCAGAAAGTGGGCGTAGAAGGGTTCGTCGTGGACGACTGTATCGGGCCGATTTTCCCAGGCCCGCATTAGCGCGGTGGAGATGTTGCGCGGGCCAGACCACATGGCGATACGGATAGGGGGCATCGATATTCCTTCATGTCGTTGTCTCTTTGTAGCAGTTCTTCTTATTCTACACCCACACCCCCACGCACACCAGACAACCAGCGCCCGAGGGTGCAATTCAGATTTGGGGCGAACAGGAATCGTCTGTGCCGCCCGGTGCTAAAGACACCGGGCTACCGAGCTACGCCCCCTGAACGGGGCTTTCGGAGGAACAGACAAACCGTTTCTAAGCCGGATTTATCCGGCGTCGCTCAATAGCTCCGGGTCTTTAGCCCGGTGCGGTCGTCGCAAACCTACCCCTGCCCCCAACTTGAATTGCACCCGCGCCCAACTTCTCGCTCTCCAGCAGAAGGCCCTATCCGCTGGGAGCAGATAGGGCCGGGTGGATCGTTCGGTTTTTTTCCTGCAAGAACAGCAGGAGTTTCCTTGGGTTGCGCGCCTATTTTTCCGCCTGGGTGTGGGAGATCAGCTTGCCGTGTTCCAGATAGAGCACCTGATCCGCGTATTGCGCGATCTGCGGGTCGTGGGTCGCCATTATCAGCGTTTTGCCCGCGCCCCGGGTCAGCTCCAGCAGAAGATTCAGCACCGCATCCCCGGTTCCTTCGTCCAAATTGCCCGTGGGTTCGTCGGCCAGGAGCAGCGCCGGGTCGTGGACAAGGGCACGGGCAATCGCCACCCGCTGCTGTTCCCCGCCGCTCAGCCGGTCCGGGTAGGTGTCCATCCGGTTGCCCAGCCCCACCCGCTCCAGCAGACTCTCCGCCCGGCGATGGCCCTTGCGCTCCTCGCCCGCCAGTTCGATGGGCAGGGCCACATTTTCCAACACAGTCAGGGTTGGGATGAGATTGAAGAATTGGAAGACAATGCCGATGTTGCGGCGGCGGAAGAGGGTGCGGTTGTGTTCGGAGAGGCCGGTCAACTCCACATCCTCGCCGTGCTCCTGCACAAAGACCTGCCCTCCGCTGGGCTTGTCGATGCCGGAAATCAGATTGAGCAGTGTACTTTTTCCGCTGCCCGAACGGCCAAAGAGACCGGTGAATTGGCCCGCGGGGAAGGACCAGTCGATGGCTTCGAGCACCGCCCGCTCTTGCCCCGCTTCGGTATAGGATTTGCTCAGCCCGGCCAGACGTACCAGCGCTTCCATCAGCGATAACTCCCTTTGGAAAATTGACAACAAGTGCAGCCAGTATAGCACATAGCAATCAGGGCACGTGCCATTCGGATCATTCGCTACGCCGCTGCTGGGCTGATCTCGATGGCCACCCGGTTTCTACCCCGCCCGCTCAACTTGCCCATCACCCCAAAGAGGTGGAACATCAGCCCGTATTTGGCTGCGATGCGCTTCGCCGTGGCCTGCACATCCGCGGGCTGATCCAGCACCCGGGCCTGGGCGTCCATCCACGGGCCGGTGGGCGTTCCCCGCACATCACTTGCACAGAGCCGCACCTGGGAATTGGCACGGATGCGCTTGGCTTTCCAACTTGTGCCGTCGGTCCACACATAGAGCTTGCCCCCGTCCGACGCCATCCAGACAGGGGTGATGACGCCCTGGCCGCTCCTGCGGAAGGTTTCCAGGGCGATGTATTTGGCATTATTGATGTCGTCGAGGGTCATTCGTGGCTCCGCTTTGGGAATTTTGGCACAATCGATGGTTATTGTAGTGGGTGGCAATCGGGGTTGTCTGTGGGGTGGATGCCAAAGGAGCAGCCATATACAGCATGTCAAACGCTTGGGCGTATTCAAAGAATAAAGTATCCAAAGGGATGGTGATAAACTGCTCTCCAGAAAGGGGAGAGCAATGGAATTGAGTCAAGCAGTTAAAGCTACATTGAACGAAACACAAGCGGGTCTGAGCGGATACCAGCGACGTCATTTCATGGCGGGAATCTTGAAAAGTGTGTTTGCTGGAAAGCCAAGTCGTGCCGAAAAGATATTGGGTTGGAATCGCAAGACACTGGGCAAAGCATTGGCTGAATGGGATGGTGATTTCTGCTACATCGACCGCTATTATGAACGAGGACGCAAGAAAGCAGAAGTGCATCTGCCGAATCTATTGTCAGATATCCGAGAGATCGTAGATAGCCAGAGCCAAACGGACCCTACATTTCGTACCAACCGCTTGTATACACGCATGAGTGCAGTCGAAGTACGAAGGCAGCTCATGGCGCAAAAGGGGTATACAGACGACGAACTGCCTTGTGCGGCCACAATCAATACGAAACTCAATGATATGGGCTATCACTTGCGGGCTGTCCAGAAAAGTCGGCCTCAAAAAAACGGCAGATACCGATGCCATCTTTGTGAAACTTGAGGAGATTCGCCAGAAAGTGCGAGCCGACAAGAGCGTCCTGCGTCTCTCCATGGATGCCAAAGCCACTGTGCTGATTGGGGACTATTCTCGTGGTGGTCAGAGCCGCATCCAGGTTCATGCCGCCGATCATGACTTCAAACCCGATGCAAAGGTGACACCCTATTGTATTTTCCTGCCCGACCACAACCGGGCCTATCTCTACTTCACTACCAGCCGGGTGACCAGTGATTTCATTGCCGATTGTCTGCTCGACTGCTGGCAACAGATTCATCAGGACTTTCCTGAAGTGCAAACACTCCTGATTCTACAGGATAATGGCCCAGAAAATCATAGCCGACGCACACAGTTTATGCAGCGTATGGTTCAGGTGGCTGACCATTGCCAACTCTCGATTCAGCTTGCCTATTATCCTCCCTATCACAGCAAGTACAATCCTGTCGAACGCTTTTGGGGCATTCTGGAAAAACATTGGAATGGCGCTCTGCTTGATTCGATTCCCACTGCACTCAATTTCT